>NZ_JBIEIL010000003.1:0-824870 GCF_043496865.1 Pseudomonas retamae | reverse complement strand
CTTCAACAACTTCAACCACTTGCGCTTCCGATCTCTCGTCAGCGGGAGGCGAATTCTACAGCGTTACACGCTGCTGTCAACACCTCTTTTTCAACTTCCTTTCGGGCTTCGATGAACTGAAGCCGCCTACTGCCGAAACTTACTTAACTCGTTGAATCTTAAGGAGTTTTCCGTTTCGACTGCGCCGGAAGTGGGGCGAATTATAGACACCTGTGATCTGCCGTCAACCGTTAATTTCGCTTTTCTTTCAATCAGTTGTAGATCGATCAAAAAATCATCAAAAACGATCAAGCCCGATTCCTTCTATATAGAAGGAATCGTCACAGCACTCCGATCGCCTTCAAATCAGCCACCGCACCCGCCCCCAGGCCCAGCACTCGCTGCAATACTTCAAGCGTGTGCTCGCCCAGCAATGGTGGCGCGTGACGATACTCGACAGGCGTTTGCGACATACGGATAGGGCTGGCCACCTGAGGCACCATGCCTGCCAATGCATGTGGTAACTCGATCGCCAGTCCGCGCGCCTTCACCTGCGGATCCTCGAAAACCTGCGACAGATCATTGATTGGCCCGCACGGCACGCCTGCCTGCTCAAGCTGAGCCACCCACTCGGCAGTGGTCTTGAACACGGTTGCCTGGCGAATCAATGGAATCAGCACAGCCCGGTTGGCCACGCGCAGCTTATTGGTCGCAAAGCGCGGATCATCCGCCCACTGTGGCTGCCCCGCCACCTCGGCAAACTTGCGGAACTGCCCGTCATTGCCGACGGTAAGAATGAAGTCGCCGTCAGCGGTAGGAAAATCCTGATAAGGCACGATATTCGGATGCGCGTTGCCCAGGCGCTTGGGCGCATTGCCCGTTGTCAGGTAGTTCATCGCCTGGTTCGCCAGGCAAGCCACCTGGACATCCAACAATGCCATGTCGATGTGCTGACCACCGCCGTCGTGATCCCGATGCGCCAGCGCCGCCAGAATCGCCACTGTCGAATACAGCCCGGTGAGAATGTCCGTCAGTGCCACGCCGACTTTCACCGGCCCGGCGCCTTCATCTCCCTCAGGGCGACCGGTCAGGCTCATCAGCCCACCCAGGCCCTGAATCATGAAGTCGTAGCCCGCGCGCTTAGCATAAGGCCCGGTCTGACCAAAACCGGTGATCGAGCAGTAGATGAGATTCGGATTGATCGCCTTCAACGACTCATAGTCGAGCCCATAGGCCGCCAGACCGCCGACCTTGAAGTTCTCGATCAGAATGTCGGACTTCGCCGCCAGTTCACGCACCAGCTTCTGCCCCTCGGCACGGGTGAAATCGATAGTCACCGATTGCTTGTTGCGGTTGGCGGACAGGTAATAAGCCGCCTCCGACGTATTCTCGCCGTAGGCGTCCTTAAGGAACGGCGGCCCCCAGGCGCGCGTGTCGTCGCCATTGCCCGGGCGCTCGACCTTGATCACTTCGGCGCCAAGGTCGGCGAGAATCTGCCCGGCCCACGGCCCGGCCAGCACTCGCGACAAATCCAGTACCCGCAGATGCGACAGCGCGCCCATGGTCGCTCTCCTGTTAATAGAACGCCTGCAGGCCGGTTTGCGCACGCCCGAGGATCAGTGCATGAACATCGTGAGTACCTTCATAGGTATTCACCACTTCCAGGTTCACCAGGTGGCGAGCGACGCCGAACTCATCGGAGATACCGTTACCGCCGAGCATGTCGCGAGCCATGCGAGCGATATCCAGCGACTTGCCGCAGGAGTTACGCTTCATGATCGAAGTGATTTCGACCGCCGCCGTGCCTTCATCCTTCATCCGCCCCAGACGCAGGCAGCCTTGCAGAGCCAGAGTGATCTCGGTCTGCATGTCGGCAAGCTTCTTCTGTACCAATTGGGTTGCGGCCAATGGGCGACCGAATTGCTGGCGATCCATGGTGTACTGGCGAGCGGTGTGCCAGCAGAATTCGGCAGCCCCCAGCGCACCCCAGGAAATGCCGTAACGGGCGGAGTTGAGACAAGTGAACGGGCCTTTGAGACCGCGCACGTCCGGGAAGATGTTTTCTTCCGGCACAAACACGTTGTCCATGACGATCTCACCGGTGATCGATGCACGCAGCCCGACCTTGCCGTGAATCGCTGGAGCGCTCAGGCCTTTCCAGCCTTTTTCCAGGACGAAGCCACGGATGTCGCCCGCATCGTCTTTCGCCCAGACCACGAACACGTCGGCGATCGGGCTGTTGGTGATCCACATTTTTGCGCCGGTCAGGCTGTAGCCGCCGTCGACCTTACGTGCGCGGGTAATCATCGCGCCCGGATCGGAGCCATGGTTGGGCTCGGTCAGACCAAAGCAGCCGATCCATTCCCCGGACGCCAGTTTCGGCAGGTACTTCTGTTTCTGTGCTTCGGTGCCGAACTCGTTGATCGGGACCATCACCAGTGAGGACTGCACACTCATCATCGAACGGTAGCCGGAGTCGACACGCTCGACTTCACGAGCGATCAGGCCATAGCTGACATAGTTCAGGCCGCTGCCACCGTACTGCTCAGGGATGGTCGCGCCCAGCAAGCCTACTTCGCCCATTTCGCGGAAAATTGCCGGGTCGGTCTTCTCATGGCGGAAAGCTTCGAGGACGCGCGGCGCGAGGCTCTGCTGAGCGAACTGCTCGGCGGTGTCGCGAATCATGCGCTCTTCTTCGGTGAGCTGTTGATCCAGCAGCAGGGGATCGATCCAGTTGAAGCTAGCTTTACCGCCCATGAGTGTGTCCTCGTAAATCGACTGAATTAACGTGGCATTGATCCTAGGCGCGGTTAGCCGTCACGGCAAACGAGGATTTCGCATCCTGTTGTGCTAATTTCTCACTCCGAAACGTCGCGAATAGCCATTTATGCGGCGCATTAGTGAGGTTGACGTACATGCGCAGGAAGATCCCAAGCACCGCCGCCCTGATCAGCTTCGAAGCGGCCGCTCGACATGAGAGCTTTACCCGGGCTGCAGAAGAACTTTCGCTCACTCAAGGTGCCATTTGCCGACAGATCGCCAGCCTTGAGAACTTCCTTAGTGTCGAACTGTTCCGACGCTCGCGACGCGGAGTAAAACTGACCGAGGCCGGACTTTCCTACAGTCGTCGGGTCGCAACGCAACTCGACGCCGTCGAGCGCGACACTCTCTCGGTCATGGGGCAACAAGGCGCCAACGTCATCGAACTGGCGGTAGTACCGACGTTCGGCACGCAATGGCTGTTGCCGCGCTTGAAGGATTTTCAATACAAGCACCCGGAAGTCACGGTCAACCTGACCAACCGTACCCGCCCGTTCCTGTTTGCCGACACGCAATTTGATGCGGCGATCTACTTTGGCGATGCCGACTGGTCCGGCACTGAATCCCATAGACTGATGGGCGAAAATCCGCTGCCGGTGTGCAGCCCGACTCTGCTCGACAACCAAACGCATCTGAGCGCCGAGGCCATAGCCGAATTACCGTTGCTGCAACAGACCACCCGCCCCTACGCCTGGCGCCAGTGGTTCAACTCGCAACAGCTGAACATTCCCCGCGACATGACAGGTCCCCGCTACGAGCTATTCTCCATGCTCGCCCAGGCGGCCATGCACGACATGGGCATTGCGCTGATTCCGCCGTTCCTGATTCAGCGAGAGCTCGCCGAAAAACATTTGGTGATCGCCAATCACCAAGCGCTCTCCAGCGTTAGGGCTTATTACCTGATGATTCCAGAACGGAAGGTCGAATCAGCATCACTGAAAGCATTTCGTGACTGGCTGTTACAGCAGGCGCAGAGCTACAGCCTAGAAGAATAGCGGCCTTCAGCAATTGCTAACCCCGTAGTCAGGAAAATTAAAGCCCTACAGATGTAACTATTTGTCGCTTTTTCTACGACTGTATCCGAAAGTCGTACAGACGTCCCAGAAGCGCCGTAAGACGTGGCTTTGAGCCTTCATTGGCGACACATTGCTGCCTATTCACGCCACCTATCAGAAATTTTTCAATATTCAGTCAGAATCCATGCAGGGCACGGCCTGCAAGGGATTCAGCTGGCCATCTGCGACATTCGGTCACGGCATGACTTGTAGTTAATTTTCCGTCACCCGTCATAATCCCTTGAAGGGCATAAAGTTCGCCTGCAAAATGCCGCGCCCCGTCCTGATTTGGCGGGATCGTGCTGATCGGCCGCCCCAGTCGCACCATCCGCAGTGCCTGGGTTTACTCAATAAGATCACGCAGGAGATTTGACGTGCACATTGGTGTTCCTCTCGAAACCCAGACCGGTGAAACACGGGTTGCTGCAACCCCGGAAACCATCAAGAAGCTGATCAGCCAAGGTCACAAGGTCACTGTGCAAAGCGGCGCCGGCATCAAAGCCAGCGTTGTCGACAGTGCCTATGAAGCGGCAGGCGCAACCATTGGCAGTGCCAATGATGCGTTTGGCGCCGAGCTGATTCTGAAAGTGGTCGCCCCGAGCGACGCCGAACTGACGCTGATACAGCGCGGCGCGGTATTGGTGGGCATGCTCAACCCGTTCCACAACGAAACCATCGCCAAAATGGCCGAGTGCGGGATTACCGCGTTCGCTCTTGAAGCGGCGCCGCGCACCTCGCGCGCGCAGAGTCTCGATGTGTTGTCGTCGCAGGCGAACATTGCCGGCTATAAGGCGGTGTTGCTGGCGGCTCACTACTATCCACGCTTCATGCCGATGCTGATGACCGCTGCGGGCACCGTGAAAGCGGCGCGCGTGCTGATTCTTGGCGCAGGTGTGGCCGGGTTACAGGCGATTGCCACGGCGAAACGTCTGGGTGCGGTGATCGAGGCGTCTGACGTACGTCCGGCAGTAAAAGAGCAGATCGAATCCCTCGGCGCCAAGTTCGTTGACGTGCCTTACGAGACCGATGAAGAGCGCGAGTGCGCGGTCGGTGTCGGCGGTTACGCGCGGCCAATGCCGGCGAGCTGGATGCAGCGTCAGGCCCAGGCCGTGCATGAACGCGCCAAACAGGCAGACATCGTCATCACCACCGCGCTGATTCCGGGCCGCAAGGCGCCGACACTGCTCAGCGCGGATACCGTGGCGCAGATGAAGCCCGGCTCGGTGGTCATTGACCTCGCCGCCGCTCAGGGTGGCAACTGCCCGCTGACCGTGGCTGATCAGGTCGTTGTGGAAAACGGTGTGACCATCGTCGGCCCGACCAACCTCGCCGGTGAAGTCGCTGCCGATGCTTCGGCGCTGTATGCACGCAACCTGCTGGACTTCCTCAAGCTGGTGTTCACCAAGGAAGGCCAGTTCGACGCCAACCTCGAAGACGACATCGTCGCTGCGTGCCTGATGTGCCGCGACGGCCAAGTCATCCGCAAAAACGCCTAAGCAGGGATTCAGACGATGGAAGAGCTTATCTCCCCCGGTATCTACAACCTGATCATCTTCGTGCTGGCGATTTATGTCGGCTACCACGTGGTCTGGAACGTTACGCCTGCGCTGCACACACCGTTGATGGCCGTCACCAACGCAATCTCGGCGATCGTCATCGTCGGCGCGATGCTCGCCGCCGCGCTGACCGTCACGCCGCTGGGCAAAACCATGGGCACGCTGGCCGTAGCACTGGCTGCGGTCAACGTCTTCGGTGGTTTCCTGGTCACCCGCCGCATGCTTGAGATGTTCAAGAAGAAAGCCCCGAAAGCAAAAGAAGAGGCGCCGAAGTAATGAGCATGAATCTCGTCACGACGCTCTACCTGATCGCGTCGATCTGCTTTATCCAGGCCCTCAAAGGCCTGTCGCACCCGACCACTTCGCGGCGCGGCAACCTGTTCGGCATGCTTGGCATGGCGTTGGCGATCCTCACCACCGTCGGCCTCATCTATAAGTTGGGCGCCGAGCTGGCCACTGCCGGTATCGGTTACGTGATCGTCGGCCTGCTGATCGGCGGTACCGCCGGCTCGATCATGGCCAAACGCGTTGAAATGACCAAGATGCCGGAACTGGTGGCGTTCATGCACAGCATGATCGGTCTCGCAGCGGTATTCATCGCGATTGCCGCCGTGGTTGAGCCGCAATCGCTGGGCATCGTCAAACAGTTAGGCGATGCGATTCCGGCGGGCAACCGTCTGGAGCTGTTCCTCGGTGCTGCGATCGGTGCGATCACCTTCTCGGGTTCGGTGATCGCCTTCGGCAAGCTCTCGGGCAAATACAAGTTCCGCCTGTTCCAGGGCGCACCGGTACAGTTCGCCGGGCAGCACAAGCTCAACGCCGTATTGGGCCTGGCGACGCTGGCACTCGGCCTGACCTTCATGTTCACGGGTAACCTCACCGCGTTCGCGCTGATGCTCGCGCTGGCGTTCGTGATGGGCGTGCTGATCATCATCCCGATCGGCGGCGCCGACATGCCGGTGGTGGTATCGATGCTCAACAGTTATTCGGGCTGGGCAGCGGCGGGTATCGGTTTTTCGCTGAACAACTCGATGCTGATCATTGCCGGTTCCTTGGTGGGCTCGAGCGGGGCGATCCTCTCGTACATCATGTGCAAGGCGATGAACCGTTCCTTCTTCAATGTGCTGCTCGGCGGTTTCGGCAACACGGCGGATGCGGGCCCGGCCGGCGCCAAAGAAGCACGTCCGGTGAAATCCGGCTCCGCTGATGACGCCACATTCCTGCTGACCAACGCTGATACCGTGATCATCGTTCCGGGCTATGGTCTGGCGGTAGCGCGTGCCCAGCATGCACTGAAGGAACTGACCGAGAAGCTGACTCACCGTGGCGTGACCGTGAAATATGCGATCCACCCGGTAGCCGGGCGGATGCCTGGGCACATGAACGTACTGCTCGCCGAGGCCGAAGTGCCTTACGATCAAGTGTTCGAGATGGAAGACATCAACTCCGAGTTCGGTCAGGCCGACGTTGTGCTGGTGCTCGGTGCGAACGACGTGGTCAACCCGGCCGCGAAGAACGATCCGAAATCGCCGATTGCCGGCATGCCGATTCTCGAGGCGTTCAAGGCCAAGACCATCATCGTCAACAAGCGCTCGATGGCCAGCGGCTATGCCGGTCTGGACAACGAACTGTTCTACCTGGACAAGACCATGATGGTCTTCGGCGATGCGAAAAAAGTCATCGAAGACATGGTCAAAGCGGTCGAGTAATTCACCATTGCAATAGCGAACGCCCCGACTCGTCGGGGCGTTTTTGTTTGCGCAAAACACCGGACAATTTGCCGCGTTGTTGCAGATCCGGTAACGGTGTTTTACTTGAAACCCGCGAAATAGACGCCTCGTTTGCGACCTTGGTAGCGGGACAGGCGCCCGTCAAATTCACTAGACTGCGCATCCTGCTACTCGTTGCCCGAGATTATAATCCATGTACCGTGACCGTATTCGCCTGCCTTCGTTGTTGGACAAAGTGATGAGCGCTGCCGACGCCGCCGCTCTGATTGAGGACGGCATGACCGTCGGCATGAGCGGCTTCACCCGCGCCGGCGAAGCCAAGGCCGTTCCTCACGCACTGGCCGAGCGGGCCAAGGTCACGCCGCTGCAGATCAGCCTCATGACCGGCGCCAGCTTGGGCAACGACCTCGACAAGCAACTGACCGAAGCCGGCGTGCTGTCGCGGCGCATGCCGTTTCAGGTCGACAGCACCTTGCGCAAGGCGATTAACGCCGGCCAGGTGATGTTCATTGACCAGCACCTGTCGGAAACTGTCGAGCAACTGCGCAACCAGCAACTGAAGCTGCCGGACATCGCGGTAATCGAAGCCGTGGCCATCACCGAACAGGGGCACATCGTGCCGACCACCTCGGTCGGCAACTCGGCGAGCTTCGCGATCTTCGCCAGACAGGTGATCGTCGAGATCAACCTGGCGCACAACGCCAACCTCGAAGGTCTGCACGACATCTATATCCCGACTTACCGCCCGACTCGCACGCCTATCCCGCTGGTCAAGGTCGACGACCGCATCGGCAGCACGGCGATTCCGATTCCACCGGAAAAGATTGTCGCCATCGTCATCACCCAGCAGTCGGATTCGCCGTCAACGGTATCCACACCCGATGTCGACACCAACGCCATCGCTGAACACCTGATCACCTTCTTTAAACAGGAAGTCGACGCCGGCCGCATGACCAACAAGCTCGGCCCGCTGCAGGCCGGGATCGGCAATATTGCCAACGCGGTGATGTGCGGCCTGATCGACTCGCCGTTCGAAGACCTGACCATGTATTCCGAAGTGCTGCAGGACTCGACCTTCGATCTGATCGACGCGGGCAAGCTGAGCTTCGCCTCGGGCAGCTCGATCACGCTGTCGGAACGCCGCAACAGCGATGTGTTCGGCAATCTGGAAAAATACAAGGACAAGCTGATCCTGCGTCCGCAGGAAATCTCCAACCACCCGGAAGTGGTGCGCCGCCTGGGCATCATCGGCATCAACACGGCGCTGGAATTCGATATCTACGGCAACGTCAATTCCACCCACGTCTGCGGCACGCGGATGATGAACGGCATCGGCGGCTCCGGCGACTTCGCGCGTAACGCGCATCTGGCGGTGTTCGTGACCAAATCGATCGCCAAGGGCGGTGCGATTTCCAGCGTGGTGCCGATGGTCAGCCACGTCGATCACACTGAGCATGATGTCGACATTCTGGTGACCGAGATTGGCTTGGCCGATCTGCGCGGCCTCGCGCCCCGCGAGCGCGCACGGGTGATCATCGATAACTGCGTGCACCCGGACTTCCGCCCGGCGTTGAACAATTATTTCACGGCGGCCTGTGCAATCGGCGGTCACACCCCGCACATCCTGCGTGAAGCCCTGAGCTGGCACATGAATCTGGAAGAAACCGGGCGCATGCTCGCGGTGTAATCACACAGATGCTCGCTGGTGCAAACACAGTTTGCGCCAGCCGAGATTGGCGAACTCTCTCCAGCTGTCAAAAACTGTACTGCTGTACCGGTCGTTTCCTACAGCAATCGCCTACTCCTTTCGCGCAACCGAGCGAAAATGCACTACTTAAGTGCAGACAGGTACAGTTTGCTCGATTTTGACCCGTACACCACCTATAAACAGTTAACTGGTCACTCACAATACAGTGCAACTGTATCTAGAGAGACTAGGCAAACGAGAGGATCATGGGCACCAGTCAAACCACTACCTGATCCCGCCACAAGCGGAAGGATGTCAACCATGGAACGTACACTCAGTTCCGAACTGTTTTTCGAAGACAAAGCTGAAAAAACTCAGGCTTCCCTGCCTCTGCGCGTTATCGCCAACCTGATGTTGTGGCAGCGCCGCATCTCCAGCCGCCATCAACTGGCTCGTCTGGATTCGCGTCTGCTGGCCGACGCCGGTATCAGCGAAGCACAACGCTACGAAGAGCTGAGCAAGCCGTTCTGGCGCTAAGCGGCGTCGCTGGCTCTGGTCGCCAAGACCCACCGCCAGCAACCCAAATTGAACAAGCAGAACCCGTCGTGGGAAACCACGACGGGTTTTGTCGTTTCAGCGCTTGGGAATTCTCCAAGCCCGATGAATTTCAGTCGAACCAGTACAATTCCCATAAATTGAATATTAAGCGCTACAGTTTCAGGTATCGATAGCCGCAGAGATAGCCATCACTGGGCGAATTCCGTGCGGCAGCCTAATATCCACACAGAACGTGGCGAACGTTAAGCATCTGGCGTCTGACTCCTCAGATACCGAGCCACCTCTCACTACGGTTTATCCAAAGGAGTTCCACATGACCCGTCTTCGTCTGCTCAGCGCCGCCGCCCTGCTGGCCGTGGCTGCCAACGCCAGCGCCACCAGCTTCATCGTGACCACCGATTCCATCGTCGGCGCTCTGAAAGCGTCCTCGGACGCGACTTCTGACGTCACTTCCTCCTTCCGCGACGACAAGATCGTTCTTGCCGCCCGTGACGACGCGGCGAGCTTCGTTGCCAGCCAAGGCGATATCCGCGGGGTGAAACTGGAAAGCGCGCTGGATCACATCCGTCACCAGGCGCCACAACTGGAAGCGACCGATGCGCAACTGGCCCAGGCCATCCTGACGCTGTAAAGCGCATCAAGCATTGCGGGACACGCCAGCCGTGTCCCGATGTTTCAACGCTGGCTCTGGCCTGGGCTTTTGCGCTAGCCTTCAGGCTCGTTAACAGTTGTCGAGTCCCATGCGCTTTCTTTCCAATCCGCTCATCTACTCTGCTTTTCTAACCGCCTGCTGGGCGACATCGGCCGGCGCCTTCGATGCGTTCAATGCCTCAACGCAGGGCACCGTTGTCAGCGCTTACGCGACCAGCATGGTGTCTTCTGCGCCGTTCGACCGTAAACTGCTGCTCGCCGCCCACGATGACGCGGCAGCCTTCGTTGCCAGTGACGGTGAATGGCGTGGCGCCCGGCTGGAATCCGCGCTGCACTACCTGCGCAAAAACCGGCCAAAACTTCATGCCAGCGACCTTGAACTGGCAGAAGCAATTCTCGTCCAATAGTTATCTTGCCCCTTTCGGAGTCGTTCCATGCGTAGCCCGCTGATTGCTGCCGCCCTTGGCCTGTTTTTGTTGGCCGATGTGGCCCAGGCGCACACCCTGGTAGCCACCAGTAACATCATCGTCCGTGCCTCCCAGCGCACCATCGATTTCACCTCCGATACGACCACGTCGATTCGCGATTCGAAAATCATCCGCGAAGCCCATGACGACGCCGCCAGTTTCGTCGCCACCAACGGCGATATCCGTGGCGCGCACCTGGAAGCTGCCATCAACACCTTGCGCACGCGCGTTCCGGAAGCGCGCGACGCCAGTGATCAGGTGCTCGCCGAAGCCATCCTCGCACTGTGAGGTCCATTGGCGCCTGGCTGCTGGCCGGGGCGTTGTTGCTGCTCGGCAACAGTGCTCACGCCAGCCTGCAATTGCGGCTCAAGACCGATGGCTTGAGCCCCGCCGAACAACAGGCCAGCCAGGCGCTGATCGATGAGGCCATGCACGAGTTGCCGCCGAGCTTCATCGAACGGCTGGATCGGCGGATCGACGTCGGCTGGACCGACGACATGCCCGCCAACGCCTACGGTCAGGCGACGCTGGTGGCTGAGCTCGACCTGAATCGAAAACTGCTCGCCGGGCTGACGGATGGCAGCGCCGCCAAAGAAAAAACCAATCGCCCCCACGGCACCGTGCGTCAGGAACTGCTCGCCACGGTGCTGCATGAAATCACCCACATCTATGACCGCGCCCGCCTCTGGCCGGATGCCGAGCGCACGCTGATCCAGCGCTGCACCCGGCGCTTCGACAGCGCCGGACTGATCGGCATGCCGGATGAATGTCGCGGGCAGAATGGCCGGCGCTTCACCCTCAGCGATGATCCGCGGCTGCTCGATCTGGCCGGCTGGCAGCAATACGTCGGCCGCCGGGGTGAACGTGAACAGCACAACCGGCAGATCGCACGCAGCCCTGATCTCTACGAAGTGTCGAGCCCCAAGGAGTTCGTCGCGGTCAACATGGAGTATTTCCTCCTCGACCCGAGTTACGCCTGCCGCCGGCCGGCGTTGTATCGCTATTACCGTGATCACTTCGGCTGGGCGCCGGAGGCCAAGGACACTTGCAGCAAAACCTTCGCCTTCCTCAATGCCGGTAACGACTTTGCCAAGCAGCCTTTGGGGCAGGTCGATCCAGAGCGGGTTTATGCCGTTGATTACCTGCTGGCCGAGGCCAATCAAAACTGGGTCAGCCGCTGGGGCCACAGCATGTTGCGCCTGGTGATCTGCGCACCGGGCCGCCCGCGCGGACCGGATTGCCGCCTCGATCTGGATCAGCACCTGGTGCTGTCGTACCGCGCCTTCGTCGGCGACGTGCAACTGTCGAGCTGGGACGGGCTGGTCGGCAAATACCCGTCGCGGCTGTTCGTATTGCCGCTGGCGCAAGTGATCGACGAATACACCAAGACCGAATTGCGCAGCCTTGCTTCGGTGCCGCTGAACCTGTCCCGCGAGGAAATCGAAGGCGTGGTCGAACACGCCGCCGAAATGCACTGGAGTTACGACGGCAACTACTTCTTCCTGTCGAACAATTGCGCGGTCGAAGGCCTGAAGTTGTTGCGCAGCGGCAGCAACAACGCGCAACTGGTCGGCCTCGACAGCATCATGCCCAACGGCTTGCTGGAGGTGCTTAAAGGCCGAGGTCTGGCGGACACCAGTGTGCTGGACGATCCGAAAGAAGCCTTGCGCCTCGGTTACCGCTTCGACTCGTTCCGCGATCGTTATCAGGCGATGTTCGACGTGTTGAAGAAGCAGTTGCCGATCAAACAGAACACCGTTGAGGAATGGCTATCGCTGTCCGCCGAAGAGCGTCGTGCGTGGTTCGAGCGTGCCGACTTGCGCACCAGTGCAGCGTTGCTGTTGCTTGAGCAGGCGAGTTTCCGTCGCCAGTTGTTGCTGGCGCAGGACGAGGTCAAGCAGCGTTACCTCGGTGCCCGCGAACTGGAAAACGGCGGCATGGACAAGGCCAACGCGACCTTGCAGGAAATTCTTGCCAACAGCGGCTTTCTCAGTCGCCCGGCGGAATTGCTCGATGCCAAGGGTTACGGCCTGCCGCAGCCGAACGAGTTCGGCCGGCTCGAAGCGGAAAGCAGTCAGCGGCAGAAAAAGCTGCTGGCCCTTTCTGGCGATCTGGATACCGAAGTGCGCAAGCTGCTGGAGCCCAAACGCGCCGCAGAGATTGCCGCCAGCGAGGCCAACGTGAAGCAGATCGGCGAGCATCTGCGCAAACTGCACAAGGCTTCGGGCGGACTTGAATTGCCCTAAAACAAAAAGGCTTCAGAACACTGTTCTGAAGCCTTTTTTATTGCGTCATCAGCCTGCGCTGATCCGGGTCAAACGCGAGCCTTGCGCACACCCTCCGACAGCGCCGCGCACAGGCTCAAGACACCGTCGACAGCCTGCGCGGGCGTATCGGCACTGGCAATGTGATCAATCAGCGCCGACCCCACCACCACACCGTCCGCCAGCCGCGCGATCGCCGCTGCCTGCTCCGGAGTACGGATGCCGAAACCGATGCTGATCGGCAGATCGGTATGCCGACGCAAACGGACCACCGCCTCTTCGACGTGCTCCAGCGTCGCCGCGCCGGCACCGGTCACACCGGCCACCGACACGTAGTAGACGAAACCGGAGCTGCCATTCAGGACCTTCGGCAGACGCGCGTCGTCGGTGGTCGGCGTGGTCAGGCGGATGAAGTCCAGACCTGCCGCCTGGGCCGGGTCGCACAGTTCGGCGTTGTGCTCAGGCGGCATGTCGACCACGATCAGGCCGTCGACGCCGGCGTCTTTGGCTTCGGCAATGAAGCGCTCGACGCCAAACTTGTGGATCGGGTTGAAATAGCCCATCAGCACCAGCGGCGTGTCGCTGTTGCCTTCGCGAAATTCACGAACCATCTGCAGGGTTTTCGCCAGATTCTGCTGAGCACCCAAGGCACGGATGTTCGCCAGCTGAATCGCCGGGCCATCAGCCATCGGGTCGGTGAAGGGCATGCCCAGCTCGATCACATCGGCACCGGCACCGGGCAAGCCTTTGAGGATCGCCAGCGAAGTGTCGTAGTCAGGGTCACCGGCCGTTACGAAGGTCACCAGTGCGGCGCGATTCTGTTCCTTGAGGTCGGCAAAACGGGTTTGCAGGCGGCTCATCAGTGTTTCTCCTGCTGGGAAGTTTCCATGTGGTGCATGACGGTCTGCATGTCTTTGTCGCCGCGACCCGACAGGTTGACGACCATCAGGTGATCCTTCGGCAATTTCGGTGCGCGTTTGAACACTTCAGCCAAGGCATGGGCGCTTTCCAGGGCAGGAATGATCCCTTCCAGACGGCAGCATTTGTGGAATGCCTCAAGGGCTTCGTCGTCGGTGACCGAGGTGTACTGAACGCGGCCGATGTCATGCAACCAGGCATGTTCCGGGCCGATGCCTGGGTAGTCGAGGCCGGCAGAAATCGAGTGCGCATCGATGATCTGACCATCGTCATCCTGGAGCAGAAAGGTACGGTTGCCATGCAATACACCCGGAACGCCGCCATTGAGGCTCGCCGCGTGCTTGCCGGTTTCGATGCCGTAACCTGCGGCTTCAACGCCGATGATCTCGACGCTCTTGTCGTCGAGGAACGGGTGGAACAGGCCCATGGCGTTGGAGCCGCCGCCGATGCATGCCACCAGGCTGTCC
This sequence comes from Pseudomonas retamae, assembly GCF_043496865.1. Taxonomy (NCBI): domain Bacteria; kingdom Pseudomonadati; phylum Pseudomonadota; class Gammaproteobacteria; order Pseudomonadales; family Pseudomonadaceae; genus Pseudomonas; species Pseudomonas retamae. The sequence goes on along the minus strand of NZ_JBIEIL010000003.1, from coordinate 810,718 downwards.
GGCAGACGACCTTCCTGGGCCTGCAACTGATCGCGGGTTTCCTTGCCGATCACAGCCTGGAAATCACGGACCATCGCCGGATATGGATGTGGGCCGGCAACGGTGCCGATCAGGTAGAACGTGCTGTCGACGTTGGTCACCCAGTCACGCAGCGCCTCGTTCATCGCATCTTTCAGCGTGCCGGTGCCAGCAACCACCGGAATCACTTCAGCGCCGAGCAACTTCATGCGGAATACGTTGGCCTGCTGACGTTCGATGTCAGTGGTGCCCATGTAGATCACGCAATCGAGACCGAAACGCGCCGCAACGGTCGCCGTCGCCACGCCGTGCATGCCGGCGCCGGTCTCGGCGATGATGCGCTTCTTGCCCATGCGCCGCGCCAGCAGGATCTGGCCGATGCAGTTGTTGATCTTGTGCGCCCCGGTGTGGTTCAGCTCTTCGCGCTTGAGGTAGATCTTGGCGCCGCCGCAGAACTCGGTCAGGCGTTCGGCGTAATACAGCGGGCTCGGACGTCCGACATAGTCACGCTGGAAGTAGGCCAATTCCTCTTTGAACGCAGGATCTTCCTTGGCCGCTTCGTATTCGCGCGCCAGATCGAGGATCAGCGGCATCAGGGTCTCGGCGACATAGCGGCCACCGAACGCACCGAACAGGCCGTTATCGTCCGGGCCGTTGCGCAGGTTGGAAGTGTGCGAAGTCTGGGTCATGGTGTGCTCCAGGTGAATTCGGGTCGAAAAACAATGACCACCACTCTACCCCTGACCTTCTACGCTGAAAACCGATAAGATCGCCGCAACCTGTCAGGAAAACTCACAAATACCATGAGCCAGGATCTTCCTCCGCTTAATGCCTTGCGCGCATTCGAAGCGACCGCCCGCTTGAACAGCGTCAGCCAGGCTGCTGAACAGCTGCACGTGACTCACGGCGCGGTCAGTCGGCAGCTGAAAGTGCTTGAAGAACACTTGGGCGTGAGTCTGTTCGTCAAGGATGGGCGCGGCTTGAAACTCACAGATTCCGGCCTGCGTCTGCGCGATGCCAGTGGCGAGGCGTTCGATCGCTTGCGCAGCGTGTGTGCGGAGTTGAGCCAGAACAGCGCCGATGCACCGTTTGTGCTGGGTTGCTCGGGGAGCTTGCTGGCGCGCTGGTTCATTCCACGCCTGGGACGATTGAACGCCGACTTGCCGGATTTACGTCTGCATCTGTCGGCCGGCGAAGGTGACCTCGATCCGCGCCGTCCGGGGCTGGATGCATTATTGCTGTTCGCCGAGCCACCGTGGCCGGCGGATATGCAGGTCTACGAACTGGCCGCAGAGCGCATCGGACCGGTGATGAGCCCGCTGTTCGCAGGCTATCAAACCTTACAAGCCGCGCCTGCTCAAGCGTTGCTTGAGGAGCCCTTGCTGCATACGACCTCGCGTCCACAAGCGTGGCCAAGCTGGGCGCAGCAGAACGACCTCGACGCCAGAGCGCTGAAGCTCGGGCAAGGTTTTGAGCATTTGTATTATTTGCTGGAGGCTGCGGTGGCGGGTCTGGGTGTGGCAATCGCGCCGGAGCCGTTGGTGACAGAAGACTTGAAGGCCGGTCGCCTGGTTGCGCCCTGGGGTTTTTGCCAAACCCCGGCGCAACTGGCGTTGTGGCTACCCAAGCGCGCCGCTGACGGACGCGCCCGGCAACTGGCGCAATGGTTGAAAAACGAACTGCGCCAGACCGATCACTCGCCGCGCTTGAACAGGAAATAAGCGGCGAGCAGGCCGATCGCACCGACCGCAACGCCGGCCGTGGTCCATGGGTGTTCCTGGGCGTAATCGCGAGTGGCAATGCCGGTTTCGCGGGTTTTCACTTTGACTTCTTCGTAAGCATCGCTGAGCAGATGACGCGAATGTTTCAGCGCACTTTCAGCATTGCTTTTCAACGCCTTGAGGGTCTTGCGCGACTCGTCCGAAGCGTCGTCTTTGAGGCTTTCCAACGATTTGAGCAGACTCTCGATCTCCGCTTCCATGCTTTGCAACGAGGCTTTGCGTAACGAGGTGTTGGCCATGGTGGCTCTCCTGCATTGGTGATGAGTGGCGTGTGTTGGTTGGGACTTCAGCGCATCGAGAAAGTGCAGAATTTCTGAACTTCGGCAGCGCAGCGCCGCCGAAATCAACAGAGCGAATCGCTGCTAGTCTCAATTCCACACGCCTTCCATCCCAAGGAGTTCGTTATGAGTGACCACCACACTTACAAGAAAGTCGAGCTGGTCGGCTCGTCCACCACCAGCATCGAAGACGCCATCAACAATGCGCTGGCCGAAGCCAACAAAACCTTGCGTAATCTGGAGTGGTTCGAAGTCACCGAAACCCGCGGCCACATCGAAAACGGCCAGGTCGCGCATTTTCAAGTAACGCTAAAAGTCGGTTTCAAGATTGCCAGTAGCTGAGTTTGGTCTAGTCTTCTGAACTTGCGCGCTGGCCGAGTGCCATAGGAATGGCAATGCGCTACAGGGTGGTCGCATCGAGCGAACGGCTCGGTGCCCGCCTCTTTAAATCCGACCAGGGAGTGCGACCGATGAAGAAGTTCATGTTGGCAGTAGGTTTGTTGAGCCTTGCGGGTGGTGCGTTCGCAGCCGGCAAGCCATGTGAAGAGCTGAAAAGCGAAATCGCGGCGAAGCTCGACGCCAAGGGCGTTTCCGGGTATTCGCTGGAAGTTGTCGATAAGGGCGCCGATGGCGGCGAAGTCGTTGGCACCTGCGAAGGCGGGACCAAGGAAATCGTCTACAAGCGCGGTTGATCGCGCCTGAAATACAAAAGCCGACGTGGATGCGTCGGCTTTTTTGTGTCCGGGATTTGGGTTTCCTGGTCCCTCTCCCTCCGGGAAAGGGCCAGGGTGAGGGCGCTTTTCAGCCTTTCATGACCTGCGCCAGCAATTCATAGGAATGCAGGCGATCAGCATGCTCATACAAGTCGCAGGTGAAGATCAGCTCATCCGCCTGGGTCTGTTCAACCAATACCTGCAACTTCGCGCGAATTTTCTCCGGGCCGCCGACCATCGCCAGGCCAAGGAAATCACCCACCGCTTCGCGCTCGTGTGGCAGCCACAGGCCATCCATGCTCTTCACCGGCGGACGCTGCACCAGGCTTTGCCCACGCATCAGCGCGAGAATGCGCTGGTACACCGACGTTGCCAGATAATCCGCCTGCTCGTCGGTGTCTGCCGCAACCAGCGGCACGCCGAGCATTACGTACGGCTTGGCGAGCACCGCCGACGGCTTGAAGTGGTTGCGATAAACGCGGATTGCCTCATGCATGAAACGCGGCGCGAAATGCGAGGCGAAGGCGTAAGGCAAACCGCGCTCACCGGCCAGTTGCGCGCTGAACAGACTGGAACCGAGCAGCCAGATCGGCACGTTGGTACCGGTGCCCGGCATTGCGATCACGCGCTGTTCGGGGGTACGCGGGCCGAGGTAGCGCACCAGTTCGGCGACGTCTTCAGGGAAATCGTCGGCACTGCCGGAACGTTCACGGCGCAACGCACGCGCGGTCATCTGATCGGAGCCAGGCGCGCGGCCCAGGCCGAGATCGATGCGCCCCGGATAGAGACTTTCCAGCGTGCCGAACTGCTCGGCAATCACCAGCGGTGCATGGTTGGGCAGCATCACACCGCCGGAACCGACACGAATGCTCGAGGTTCCGCCGGCCAGATAACCGAGCAGCACAGACGTCGCCGAACTGGCAATGCCATCCATGTTGTGGTGTTCAGCCACCCAGAAGCGTGTGTAGCCGAGTTTCTCGGCATGCTGCGCCAGGTCCAGCGAGTTGCGCAGCGACTGCGCCGGGCTGCCGTTTTCGCGCACTGGCACTAGGTCGAGGGTGGAAAATTTTACGTCGGACAGTTGTTTCATAAACCTGCATCTCCGGTGGGGAGGCAGGTTTTTCTTGCAAACGAAAACCTGCCAGATCCATAAGCGTGTTTCATGCAATGAGGGCATATACCCGAGTTTCAATAGAGGCGCAGAAATTTCCTACTAAAAAAGTCAACGATTCAGCCAGGCTGAACTTTGTTCCGCGGTCTATCCTCAGAAGCCTTGCTAGTGAAAATCACGACGGCGCGGCGTTCCGCGCCCTATATGAGGAGGCAGACATGGCTATCGTGAAAAAGGCATCGGCGCATTGGGAAGGAGATCTGAAAACCGGTCTGGGCTCGATTTCCACCGAGACTGGCGTGCTCAGAGAAGCACCTTACGGTTTCAAGGCGCGCTTCGAAGGCGGCAAGGGCACCAACCCGGAAGAACTGATCGGCGCCGCGCATGCCGGCTGCTTCTCCATGGCGTTTTCGATGATTCTCGGTGATGCGGGTCTGAAAGCCGACAGCATTGATACCAACGCTGAAGTGACGCTGGATCAGGTGGACGGCGGGTTTGCGATCACTGCGGTGAAGCTGATTCTCAAGGCGAAGATTCCCGGTGCGACCCAGCAGCAGTTTGAGGAATTGAGCAACAAGGCCAAGGAAGGTTGCCCGGTTTCCAAGGTACTGAATGCGAAGATTACCCTGGAGGCTTCGCTGGTCAGCTGATTTGCACGGTTGATTCAGCGTTGGCAGTGCCGACGCCTTCGCGAGCAGGCTCGCTCCCACAGAGGAAACTCGATCCCTGTGGGAGCGAGCCTGCTCGCGATGGCGATATGAGAACCGCGCAAAAAATCGAAGGTGTGAGCAAAGTCAGAACCCGCTCTGTAGAAATGTGGTCGAATAACTGACAGCAGCTTCAGCGCACGCCCGTGCGCGCTGCCTCAAGGAGCTTCATCGATGAAACGTATTGGCTTGGCGATCCTTTGCAGTGCACTGGCCACGTCCGCTATCGCAGCCCCCAAGAACTGCGAAGTACTCAGAAAGGAAATTGAAATCAAGATTCAGGCGAAGGCGATCCCGTCGTACACCTTGGAAATCATCACGGCGGAAGAGGCCAAGCAGCACGACTCAGCCATGATTGTCGGTTCTTGCGAGAACGGCACCAAGCGGATCATCTACCAGAAAAACGACAGCTGACCCGCTAGATGATGCAGTTGAACTCGCGATCTTCGGCAACGATTTCCCGTTTCGCGTTGTATAACCGCGCACTTGGCGTAAAGGCCAGTGAGCGCCCCTCGAGCAGATAACGCTGGCCCGCCTCGAAATGCTCGTAACGAATGGTCAGGTAGCACAAGCGCTCGACCGGGCCGGTCAGCAGGCTGCCGCCGCCGCCGAACACTTCGAAGTCGAAGCGCACGCGCAGTTCATGGCTGCCGGGGGTGACCTGAAAGAAACGCCCGTCGCTCAGGCGTTGGTTGTCCAGACGCTCGGCCATCAGCAATTTGCCACCGGGGCTTGGTGTCGAGAATTCGACCCAGGCCATTTTCGGATCGACCGGGGGCAGCGGCGTCTGGCACCCGGCGAGCAAAATGGCAATGAGCAACAACAGCACTTGGCGCATGATGAATGTCCACGGATCGGAACATTCAGCATAGCGTCGATCAGCTGCTCTGGCAGCCCGCCGGCGTGGCTTGGCCGACTACCTTGCGCTGTTCGTCATACAATTTGGCCCACGGCCGGAAGCCGATACTGCCTGCCTGCAATTGATAGCGCTGGCCGGCGTTGAAGTCCTTGAACTTGACGCTCAACCGGCAATCGCGCCAGAGCGGTTCAGCCCCAGGGCCGATATTGGTAGCCTCGACCGGGAACTGGTAACGCACCTTCAGTTCGTGGCTGCCGGGCTGCACTTCGAAGTAACGTTTGTCAACGGCCGCTTGGGTATCGACCTGCAACGCTTGCAGCGCCGTGTCCTGTTGTCGGGCGTCCAGATCGATCCAGGCTTGTGAGGGGTCAGGGTCGGGCATTCCGAATCCGGCACAACCGGCCAGCGTCAGCAGGCCCCCTGTCAGCATCAACTTGCGCATAGCGGTGCTCCTGAAGGCGGGATAGTCTTGCGAGCAGACTCTCTCGGGGAATTTCTTATTGTGATCAGGCCGTTTCCAAGCCTTGGGTTACTTGATCGTGTTTTCATGATTTTGTTTCCGAGCGTGTTGTTTTTGTTGCTCAACGGTTGTGCCAGCGTCAGCTATTACGGCCAGTTAGCCAGCGGTCAGTTGCAACTGCTGCACGCGCGCGAGCCGGTACAAAACGTGATTAACGACCCGAGCCGCGACGCGACATTGCGTGCCCATCTGGCGCAATCGCAAAAGGCCCGCTCTTTTGCCAGCGAACATCTGCACCTGCCGGACAACCAGAGCTACCGGCTATACGCCGACATCGGCCGGCCGTTCGTGGTGTGGAACGTATTCGCCACTGAAGAGTTTTCCCTTACGCCGCAAAATCACTGCTTCCCGATTGCGGGGTGTGTGGCCTATCGCGGCTATTACAGCCAGAGCGCGGCGCGGGGCGAAGCCGCGATCCAGCGTTTGAACGGAATGGACGTTTCGATTGGCGGCGTCGAGGCCTATTCGACACTCGGCTGGTTCAACGACCCGATTATCAACACGATGATGGGCTGGGGCGACGAGCGTCTGGCCACGCTGATCTTCCATGAGCTGGCGCATCAGCGCTTTTATGTAAAAGACGACACCGAGTTCAACGAGTCTTTCGCCACCTTCGTCGAGCAGGAAGGAACGCGGCAGTGGCGTGCGTTTCGAGAGCTTGCGGCGGAGTCAGGCGCGAGGCTCAAGCAGCGTGACCAGTTCATCAAACTGGTACTCGACACGCGTTCACGACTGGAAAAGCTCTATGCGCAGCCGCTTTCCGCGGAGCAGATGCGAGAGCGCAAAGCGGCAGAATTCGAGCGCTTGCGCCGGGAATATCGGGTTATGCGCGACGGTCAGTGGGCCGGGGACAAGCGCTATGACGCTTGGATCAATGCGCCGCTGAACAACGCGCGACTGTTGCCGTTCGGGCTGTATGACCAGTGGGTGCCGGCGTTCGCGCAGTTATTCAGGCAAGTCGGCGGGGATTGGCTGAGGTTTTATGCAGCGGTTGAGAAGCTGGGCAGGCTGCCGATCGCTGAGCGCAAGGTGGCGCTCAAGGCATTGGTAGAGCCTCAGTGAGGGGCTGAACAGGCCCCTTCGCGAGCAGGCTCGCTCCCACATTGGTCTTGTATAGGACGCAAATCCCTGTGGGAGCGAGCCTGCCCGCGAAGGCTATTTCATCAGCGCAGCAGAAACGCCTGATGCAACTCATCCAGCGTTGCAAAGTGATAAGCCGGTGCCTCGGCATTCAACTCCTCGAAACTGCCAAACCCATAGCCCACCGCCGCCGCATCCAGACCATTGCTGCGCGCGCCGATCAGGTCGTGCTTGCGGTCACCAATCATCAATGTCTGCGCCGGATCCAGCCCTTCCTCCTGCAGTAGATGCGCGATCAACTCAACCTTGTTGGTCCGCGTACCGTCCAGTTCGCTGCCGTAAATCACTTTGAAGTGCCGGGCAAAGTCGAAATGCCGGGCGATCTCGCGGGCAAAAACCCACGGCTTTGACGTGGCGATAAACAGCTGCCGCCCCTGCGCGCTCAGGGTCTCCAGCAACGGCGTCACCCCGTCAAACACCCGGTTCTCATACAGACCGGTGACCTTGAAACGCTCACGGTAGAAATTCACCGCCTCCCACGCCTTGGCCTCGTCGAACACATAGAACTGCATGAACGCCTGCAACAGCGGCGGGCCGATGAAGTGCTCCAGTTTGCTCAGATCCGGCTCATCGATGCCGAGTTTGCCAAGGGCGAACTGGATGGAACGGGTGATGCCCTCACGCGGATCGGTCAGGGTGCCATCAAGGTCGAACAGTACGGTCTGGTAATGCATGAATAATCCTGGGCAGTGGCGATTTCGCTTCAGAGTGTGTCGTAGCCTTCGGCCAGATGCAGATCCTTGAGCTTCACATAATTGCCAGCGCTGTAGGTGAAGAAGGCGTTTTCCTTCTCAGTGAGCGGGCGCACCTGTGTCACCGGGCTGCCCACGTACAGGAAGCCGCTCTCCAGACGCTTGCCCGGCGGCACCAGGCTACCGGCGCCAATGATCACGTCATCCTCGACCACAGCGCCGTCCATGACGATGCTGCCCATGCCGATCAATACGCGGCTGCCGACGGTGCAGCCGTGCAGCATGACTTTGTGGGCGATGGTCACGTCGTCGCCGATCAGCAACGGGAAACCTTCCGGGTTGAACGGGCCTGCGTGGGTGATGTGCAGCACACAGCCGTCCTGCACGCTAGTGCGTGCGCCGATACGGATGCGGTGCATGTCGCCACGGATCACGGTCAGCGGCCAGACGGAGCTGTCTTCGCCGATTTCGACGTCGCCGATTACCACTGCGGAGCCGTCGACAAACGCGCCTTTGCTCAACTGCGGGGTGTGTTGCTGATACTTGCGAAGGGCCACGATTAGTTCTCTCTCTGTCGCCGATAGCTGCGGTGAGTGGCGATTGTAATTAAGATGGGCGCATGTTTCTTCCAGCCAAGGTGCCAACCGTGAGCGTGAACAACCCTCTGCTGCAGTCCTACGACCTGCCACCGTTCTCCACGATCCGTGCCGAACACGTCCTGCCGGCCATCGAAAGCATTCTGGCCGATAACCGCGCGGCCATTGCCGAAATCCTCAAGACCCAAGTCAAGAACCCGACCTGGGCCGGCCTGGTATTGGCAATGGACGAACTCAACGACCGTCTCGGCGCGGCCTGGAGCCCGGTCAGCCACCTCAATGCCGTGTGCAACAGCGCCGAACTGCGCGAAGCCTACGAGTCGTGCCTGCCAGCGTTGAGCGCCTACTCCACCGAAATGGGCCAGAACCGCGAGCTGTTCCAGGCTTATGAAGCGCTGGCCAACAGCCCGGAAGCCGCCGGTTTCGACGTCGCGCAAAAGACCATTCTCGAACAGGCGCTGCGTGACTTCCGTCTGTCGGGTATCGATCTGCCGGAGGCCGAACAGAAGCGTTACGCCGAAGTGCAGAGCAAGCTGTCCGAGCTGGGCAGCCGTTTCTCCAATCAACTGCTCGACGCCACTCAGGCCTGGACCAAGCACGTCACTGACGAAGCCGCCCTCGCCGGCCTGACCGATTCGGCCAAGGCGCAAATGGCCGCCGCCGCGCAAGCCAAAGGCCTCGACGGCTGGCTGATTACCCTCGAATTCCCGAGCTATTACGCGGTGATGACCTACGCGCAGGACCGTGCGTTGCGTGAAGAAGTCTACGCCGCCTACTGTACCCGCGCCTCGGATCAAGGCCCGAACGCCGGCCAGAACGACAACGGCCCGGTGATGGAACAGATCCTCGATCTGCGTCAGGAACTGGCGAAGCTGTTGGGCTTCGCCAGCTTCTCCGAGCTGAGCCTGGCCACCAAAATGGCCGAGTCCAGCGATCAGGTGCTGAGCTTCCTGCGTGATCTGGCCAAGCGCAGCAAACCGTTCGCCGAGCAGGATCTCCAACAGTTGCGCGCCTACGCCGCCGAACAGGGCTGCACCGATCTGCAAAGCTGGGACAGCGGCTTCTACGGCGAAAAACTGCGCGAACAGCGTTACAGCGTCGCCCAGGAAACCCTGCGCGCCTACTTCCCGATCGACAAGGTGCTGAGCGGTCTGTTCGCCATTGTTCAGCGTCTGTATGGCATCGAAATCGCCGAGCTGAAAGGCTTCGACACCTGGCACCCGGACGTGCGCCTGTTCGAGATAAAGGAAAACGGCGAGCACGTCGGGCGCTTCTTCTTCGACCTCTATGCTCGCGCCAACAAGCGTGGCGGTGCGTGGATGGATGGCGCCCGTGACCGCCGTCGCACCGTCAACGGCGTACTGCAAAGCCCGGTGGCCAACCTGGTGTGCAACTTCACCCCGGCCGACAGTGGCAAACCGGCGCTGCTGACCCACGATGAAGTGACCACGCTGTTCCACGAGTTCGGCCATGGCCTGCACCACCTGCTGACCCGCGTCGATCATGCTGGCGTATCGGGTATCAATGGCGTGGCGTGGGATGCGGTCGAGCTGCCGAGCCAGTTCATGGAAAACTGGTGCTGGGAGCCGGAAGGCCTCGCGCTGATTTCCGGTCACTACGAAACCGGCGAGCCGCTGCCGCAGGATCTGCTGGAAAAAATGCTCGCGGCGAAAAACTTCCAGTCGGGCCTGATGATGGTCCGTCAGCTGGAATTCTCGCTGTTCGACTTCGAACTGCACGCCACCCACGGTGACGGTCGCAGCGTTGCGCAAGTACTCGAAGGCGTACGCGACGAGGTGTCGGTGATGCGTCCACCGGCGTACAACCGCTTCCCCAACAGTTTCGCGCACATTTTCGCTGGCGGTTATGCCGCCGGTTACTACAGCTACAAGTGGGCTGAAGTACTTTCCGCGGATGCTTTCTCCAAATTCGAAGAGGACGGCGTGCTCAATGCTGACACCGGTCGTGCGTTCCGCGAGGCGATTCTGGCCCGTGGCGGTTCGCAGGCACCGATGGTGCTGTTCGTCGACTTCCGTGGCCGTGAACCGTCGATTGACGCACTGTTGCGCCACAGCGGCCTGAGTGAGGACGCGGCAGCATGAGTGAGGGGCCTGTGATTACCAAAAAACGCTTTATCGCCGGGGCGGTTTGCCCGGCGTGCAGCGAGCCGGACAAACTGATGATGTGGAACGAAGACGGCGTGCCTCACCGCGAATGCGTGGCCTGCGGTTATTCGGACACGCTGAACGAGCAAGGGCTGTCGGTGCCCAAGGAATTGGGCACGCGGGTCAACACCAGTGCGCTCAAGCCGCCAGTGGACAAGAAGGTCCAGGCGGTGCAGTTTTTCCCCAATCCGAAGTTGAAGAAAAAATCTGACGAGTAAAATCGCCGCTGTGAGGTGGTATCCCGTTACCGCCTGATCTTCGCGCCTTGACCGTAGGCTGAGTTTTTCAGCCTACGGTCAAGGAAGACGCGATGCCCCCTGCCAACCCCCTGCTGCAACGCTGGCAATTGCCAGCCTGGTCCGAGATACAAGCCGAACATCTGGTACCCGCCTTCGATGCCATTGTCGCTGACAACCAGCGGATCATTGCCGAAGTGATTGCTACGCAGACCGTACACCCGAACTGGGATGATCTGGTGATCGCCATCGACGAAGCCGACGCACGGATCGCCGAAGCCATCGCCATCGTCGAAGTACTCGACACAGTCAAAGGCGCTGATGCCGACTGGCTGGCGCAAAGCGCGCAATGCAGCCTGATCGCGAAGCGCTATCGCGCGCAGAAATTTGCCAACCTGGGGCTTTATCGCACATACCAAGGCCTGGAACGGAGCCCGATCGCCGCCAGCTTCGATGCGTTTCGCAAGGCGTCACTGGCCAAGACCCTGCTCGGCTTCCGTCAGACAGGTATCGAATTGCCCGCCGAGCAACGCGAGCGGCTAGCCGCGATCACCGTCGACATCGACCTTCAACAGCAATTGTTCCTGATCAATCTGGAGCGCAGCAACGCGGCCTGGACCCGACAGATCGACGAGTTCGCCACGCTGGATGGCCTGTCTGCCGCCTTCAAGGACCAGTTGCTGCTCAACGCGCGTCAGGCCGGAAAAACCGGCTGGTTGCTGACGCTCGATCGCAGCACCTACGAATACCTGATGAAAAACGCCAGCGACCGCCGTTTGCGTGAGGCGTACTTTGTCGCGTTCAACACCCGGGCCTCGGATCAGGGGCCGCATGCCGACCGCTTCGACAACGGCCCGGTCTTGCAAAAGCTGCTTGCGTTGCGCCATGAAGAAGCTCGATTGCTGGGCTTCGAAAGCTTTGCTCATCTGCGCCTTTCCCAGCAGATGGCTGCCTCGCCGGCTCAGGTCGAAGCTTTCCTGAAGCAGCAGATCGCGCACAATCAAGCCGTGCTGCAGCAAGATACGCAGGCCTTGCAGGCCTTCGCCGCAACCCGGGGCGTAGAACACCTTCAGGCCTGGGATTACGACTATTTCGCTGAACAATGGCGCCAGCAACATTCGGCCAGCGCACTCAAAGGCCTTCGCCAGTATTTCGCGCTGGACGAAACCCTAAGCCGGTTCTGCCAGTTCGTCGAACATCTGTTCGGGATCAAACTGACTGAGCGCAAAGACCTCAGCCATTGGCACGATTCGGTGCGGCTGGTGGAGGTCAGTGAATACGAGCAAGTCATCGGCTTTATCTACCTGGACCTCTTTCATCGCCAGGACGCACCCGACTACGCCATGACCCACACCGTGCGCGACCACCGTATCAATGCCGAAGGTCGGCCAGCTCAGCCGATCGCCGTTCTCCATTGCAATTTCCCGCCCATCAGCGGCGGACATCAGTACCTGCTGTCGCACAAGGGTTTGCGCGTGCTGTTTCATGAATTCGGGCATTGCCTGCAGCATGTGCTGATCCGCTCGCCGCACCATAACCTTTCGGGTATCTCGCAAATGGCGCGGGATTCGGGGGAGTTCGCCGGGCAACTGTTCGAGCAACTGAGTCTGTCGGAGGAGTTCCTACAGTGGCTGTCCACGCAGCACGAAAACCGCGTACCACTGAACCGCGCACAGATAACCTCGGCGCTGGCCGCCATCGCGGCCCACACCAGCCGCGACACCGCGACGCTGCTGCTCGAGTCTCTGCTTGATCTTGAGCTGCACCACAGCGAGGCCAATGGCCGCAACGTGCAGCAGTGCTTCGACGCGGTACTCCAGCAGATACCTCAACTGAACCTGCCGGCCTATTATCGGTTTGCCAACAGTTTCGATTACGTGGTGACCGGTTACGAAGCATCGGTGTATGCCTACAAATGGTCAGGTGTGCTGGCCAGCGAAGCGTTCAAGCGCGTGGAACGTGAAGGCGTGTTCAACGCACAGACCGGCAGGGATTTGCGCGACGCGTTTTTTTCCGGCAACTCGGTTTCGTTGCTGAGCGCGCTGGAGAAATTTCTCGGTGAGCCAGTGCGCACCGATCTATTTGCAGCGGTTGGGAATTGAACGCTGATTACTCGATGTGGGCGGACTTGAACCAGCTCTTCATTGAACAGGTGGCGAAGGCACTGGTGCTGCAATCGCCGTTGACCAGCGCTGTGCGCAACTTGTCGACATCCGCCTGCATCATGTAGCGAATGCCGTCCTTGAAGTGGGTGCTGTCACCGAAACCGCCCTGGGTCATTTCGCTCAGGGCGTCCTCTTTGCTCCAGCCCTGCACCACGACCCGGTACATCGCCGCCATCAGCCCGGTGCGATCAGAGCCGTGTTTGCAATGCATGAGCACCGGGCCGTTGGCTTCGGCCGCCTGAATGGCGCGCAAGGTTTTGAGCACGTCACTGTCGTCGACATGATTGGTGCGGTAAGGCAATTGCACTTGCGCGATGGCAGGCTCCACCAGCCAGCTGCGGTCATCGTCGGGAAGAAAGTTGATCACCGTGATGATCTTGAGACTCTTCAGCAGCGGCAGCGCACCACCGTCGGGCAAGGCGCTGCGATACAAGGTCGGCGACATCTGGAAAAGGTTGTACTGCACTTCGACCGGCTGCGCCCACTCAGCGGGGCGAGGCATCGACAGCGAATCCGCCTGAGCGGACGTCAGATGCAACAGGGCGACAAGCACCGAGCAAAGAACAGGAAAAACACGCACTCGAGACATGCTGGACTTGACCGTTTCGGAGGTTTCAGTGAGAGACGGCGCAGCTTCGCGGTTGACCGGTCAAAGCCCTGTGAGCCGCTTGTTAAAGAATTGTGAACGGCGTTTGATGACAAAAAATTCACTGAGCGCGCGGCTTTTTTCCATCGAGCCGGTTCATGCGGATGCTTAGCCTGCTACCATTTGTCACACGATGTTGCAGGCACGCTTGGCTTTTTCAGGCCAGAGCGCTGCCATCGCGACGAAAAATCCCAAGCCTTTCGCAGAATCGGCTCAATGCTAATGCCTGATGAGGTGCATCCCATGTCTGATGAAAATCGAGACAACCCGCGGCGTGAGTTTTTGCGCAAATCCCTGACCCTGATCCCAGTGGTCACCCTGGCCGGCAGCGGTCTGGGCAGCAGCGTGCTGCACGCCGCGCCTGAAACCGCGTCCGCCAAACCTGCAGCCCAGCCGGTTCGCTCGAAGGCCGGCGAGTACCAGCCCAGCTATTTCACCGCTGAGGAATGGGCATTCATCAATGCCGCGGTCGCGCAATTGATTCCCAACGATGCCCAAGGCCCGGGTGCGCTGGAAGCCGGCGTGCCGGAATACATCGATCGTCAGATGAACACGCCGTACGCCGCCGGTGCCCTGTGGTACATGCAAGGCCCATTCAATGCCGACGCCGCGCCGGAGATGGGCTGGCAGAGCAAACTGGTGCCCAAGGACATCTATCGTCTGGGCATCGCCGCCACGGATCAGTGGGCAAAAGCTCTCAACGGCAAAACATTTGCCGAGCAAGACAGCGCTACCCGAGACGATTTGCTCAAGCAGCTTGAAGCCGGCAAACCACAGTTCGACGCGGTGCCGGCGAAGATTTTCTTCAATCTGCTGCTGCAAAACACCAAGGAAGGTTTCTTCTGCGACCCGATCCACGGTGGCAATAAAGGCATGGTCGGCTGGACCATGATCGGTTTCCCCGGCGCTCGCGCCGATTTCATGGATTGGGTGGAGCGCAACGAGCAGTACCCCTTCCCGGCAGTGTCGATCCGCGGCGAGAGGGCGTAAGCATGGCAACGGTAATGAAAAAGGTCGACGCCGTGATCGTCGGTTTCGGCTGGACCGGCGCGATCATGGCCAAGGAGCTGACCGAAGCGGGTCTCAACGTGCTGGCGCTGGAGCGCGGGCCGATGCAGGACACCTACCCCGACGGCAACTATCCGCAGGTGATCGACGAACTCACCTACAGCGTGCGCAAAAAACTCTTTCAGGACATTTCCAAAGAGACCGTGACCATTCGGCATAGCGTCAACGACATCGCCCTGCCGAACCGCCAGTTGGGCGCATTCCTGCCGGGCAACGGCGTCGGCGGCGCCGGCCTGCACTGGTCGGGCGTGCACTTTCGTGTCGACCCGATCGAGTTGCGCATGCGCAGCCACTACGAAGAACGCTACGGCAAAAGCTTCATCCCCAAAGACATGACCATTCAGGATTTCGGCGTCAGCTATGAAGAGCTGGAGCCGTTTTTCGACTTCGCGGAAAAAGTCTTCGGCACCTCCGGCCAGGCCTGGACGGTGAAAGGCCAATTGGTCGGTCAGGGCAAGGGCGGCAACCCTTACGCCCCGGACCGCTCAAACCCGTTCCCGCTCGAAGCGCAAAAGAACACCGTGTCTGCACAACTGTTTGGCAAAGCGGCTACAGAGGTCGGTTATAAACCCTACAACTTGCCGTCGGCCAATACCTCTGGGCCGTACACCAATCCCTACGGCGCACAGATGGGCCCATGCAACTTTTGCGGATTCTGCAGCGGTTATGTCTGCTACATGTATTCCAAGGCTTCGCCGAACGTGAACATTCTGCCGGCGCTCAAGCCCCTGCCGAATTTCGAACTGCGGCCCAACTCCCATGTGCTGCGGGTCAACCTCGACAGCAGCAAGTCCAAAGCCACCGGCGTCACCTACATCGACGGCCAGGGCCGCGAGATCGAGCAGCCGGCGGATCTGGTGATTCTCGGCGCGTTCCAGTTGCACAACGTGCGTCTGATGCTGCTCTCGGGCATTGGCAAACCGTACGATCCGATCAGCGGCGAAGGCGTGGTCGGGCGCAACTTCGCCTACCAGAATATGGCGACCATCAAGGCCTTCTTCGACAAGGACACCCACACCAATAACTTCATCGGCGCCGGCGGCAACGGCGTGGCGCTGGATGACTTCAACGCCGACAACTTTGACCACGGCCCGCACGGCTTCGTCGGCGGCTCGCCGATGTGGGTCAACCAGGCCGGCAGCCGCCCGATTGCCGGCACCTCGAACCCGCCAGGCACACCGGCGTGGGGCAGCGCGTGGAAACGCGCGACCGCCGATTACTACACCCATCAGGTGTCAATGGACGCCCACGGTGCGCATCAGTCCTACCGCGGCAACTACCTCGATCTCGACCCGGTGTATCGCGATGCCTACGGCCTGCCGCTGCTGCGCATGACCTTCGACTGGCAGGAAAACGACATCAAGATGAACCGCTTCATGGTTGAAAAAATGGGCAAGGTCGCGCAAGCGATGGGGCCCAAAGCGATTGCGGTGATCGGCAAGCAGGTCGGCGACCACTTCAACACGGCGTCCTATCAGACCACCCACCTCAACGGTGGCGCGATCATGGGCACCGATCCGAAAACCAGCGCGTTGAACCGTTACCTGCAGAGCTGGGACGTGCACAACGTCTTTGTTCCCGGCGCCTCGGCGTTCCCGCAAGGCCTGGGCTACAACCCGACCGGGCTGGTCGCGGCCCTGACCTACTGGTCGGCGAAAGCGATCCGCGAGCAGTACCTGAAAAACCCCGGCCCGCTGGTTCAGGCATAAGGAGCGATGACCATGAAAAATCTCGTTATCGCGACCCTGGCGCTGCTCGGTAGTGCCTGCCTTCAGGCAGCGGAAGTTGATCAGAATCTGATCAAACAGGGCGAATACCTCGCCCGCGCCGGCGACTGCGTGGCTTGTCACACCGCGAAAAACGGCAAGCCGTTCGCGGGCGGCCTGCCGATGGAAACCCCGATCGGCACGATCTACTCGACCAACATCACCCCGGACAAATCCGGCATCGGTGATTACAGCTTCGAGGATTTTGACCAGGCCGTGCGCCATGGCATCGCCAAAAACGGCAGCACGTTGTACCCGGCGATGCCCTATCCATCCTACGCACGGGTCAACCAGGCCGACATGCAAGCGTTGTACGCCTATTTCATGCACGGCGTGGCACCGGTCGCGCAGGACAATCAGGCCAGCGACATCCCGTGGCCGCTGAGCATGCGCTGGCCGCTGATGGGCTGGCGCTGGCTGTTCGCGCCGAAGGTCGAGGATTACACGACCACCTCGGACGATCCGGTGATTGATCGCGGTGCGTACCTGGTCGAAGGCCTCGGCCACTGCGGCGCCTGCCACACCCCGCGCGCCCTGACCATGCAGGAAAAATCCCTCAGCGCATCGGATGGCAAAACCATTCTCGCCGGCAGTGCGCCGCTGGAAGGCTGGATCGCCAAGAGCCTGCGCGGCGACCACAAGGACGGCCTCGGCAGCTGGAGCGAGGAGCAACTGGTGCAATTCCTCAAGACCGGCCGCAGTGATCGCAGCGCAGTGTTCGGCGGCATGAGCGACGTGGTCACCCACAGCATGCAATACATGACCGACGCCGACCTGACGGCCATCGCCCGCTATCTGAAGTCGCTGCCAGCCAGCGATCCCGCCGATCAGCCGCATCAGTACGATGAAAAAGCCGCCAAAGCGCTGTGGAACGGTGACGACAGTCAGCGAGGCGCTTCGGTGTACATCGATAACTGCGCGGCATGCCACCGCACCGACGGGCACGGCTACACCCGCGTGTTCCCGGCGCTGGCGGGCAATCCGGTGTTGCAGACGGATGATCCGACCTCGTTGATCCACATCGTCCTCAAGGGCGGCACGCTACCGGCCACGCACACCGCGCCATCGACCTTCACCATGCCCGGCTTCGCCTGGCGCCTGTCGGATCAGGAAGTCGCCGATGTGGTGAGTTTCATTCGGGGGAGTTGGGGTAACAAAGGCGCGCCGGTGAGCGCCAAAGACGTCGCCAACCTGCGCAGCAATGACATGGAAAGCATGTCGCCGAATGATCTTGGTCAAGTGACCAAGCATCAATAAAAACAAAACCCTGCATGAACTTTTCATGCAGGGTTTTTATTTAAAGCGTGACAGTAAATCCAACTTACGGATTGACGATACTCACATACGCCTTGGCCAGCGCGATCAACTTTTCCTGGTCATCGCTATCGATATCACCGTCGCCGTCTACATCATTTTTGTTGCTGCGAATAGTAAAGGTCTTGCCACGGTCAGCAGACACTGCGACCACGTAAGTCGAGTCAACCAGTGCCTCGGTGGGCAGCGCCTGCTCGGCGTTCCAGCCCAGTTCCTTGCGCGCCAGTTGCAGCGAAACAATGGTGTTGGGCTCGGAAGCATTGGGCAACATCATTTGCATGAAAACGCCACGTTGATTAAGAAACGACATAACACTAAATCCTTTTGTTTTTGTAACCCATCCTGGGTCCACCTGAGTGCCAAAGATTATCTGCGGCAACTTTGCACAACAACCGGGTATATGTATCGCCGGTTGTCTCTTGTTTGCGGATTGATACAGGCCGTGGCCTCATCGCTGAACGGTACTGGATCAGACACGCGTCACTCGGTACTGTATGCCCATACAGATCGAGAGCAGCATCATGATCACTCCACCGCCTCGCGGTCGCGGCACCGCTACCAACCCGCACAACCGCTTCGCGCCGAACCGATCGGTGGCCGAGGATGACGGCTGGTATCAGGAAGTGCCTGAAACGCAGAACACCGAGGTCCTGATCGAAACCGCAAAAACCATCATCACCCGCAATGCTTCGCCGGACTTGCCCTTTGACCGTTCGATCAATCCCTATCGCGGCTGCGAGCACGGCTGCATCTATTGCTACGCGCGGCCCAGCCATGCCTATTGGGACATGTCGCCGGGGCTGGATTTCGAAACCCGGCTGATTGCCAAGACCAACGCTGCGCAAGTGCTGGAAGAGCAATTGAGCAAGAAAGGCTATCAATGCGCGCCGATCAATCTGGGCTCCAACACCGATCCGTATCAGCCGATCGAACGCGAATACAAAATCACCCGGCAGACCCTCGAAGTGCTGCTGCGCTATCGGCATCCAGTGACCATCGTCACTAAAGGTTCGCTGATTCTGCGCGATCTGGATCTGCTGACCGAACTGGCGCAACAACGGCTGGTGAAAGTGATGATCAGCCTGACCACCCTGGATGACGAACTCAAACGCATCCTTGAACCTCGTGCCGCTGCGCCGAAAGCACGCTTGCGCGCGATCCGGGTGATGCGCGAAGCCGGGATTCCCGTTGGGGTGCTGTGTTCGCCGATGATTCCGATGATCAATGACAGCGAAATCGAAAGCCTGCTCAGCGAAGCCCACGCCGCCGGTGCGCAAAGCGCGGCGTACATGATGCTGCGCCTGCCGCTGGAGGTGGCGCCACTGTTCGAGGAATGGCTGGCCGCACATTATCCGCAACGCGCCGCCCATGTCCTGAGCCTGATCCGCCAGAGCCGTGGCGGCGAACTCTATGACAGCCGTTTCGGTGCGCGCATGCGTGGCGAAGGGGTTTTTGCCGATCTGCTCGCGCAGCGTTTTGCCAAGGCCATCAAGCGACTTGGTTTGAAGCATCGCGAAGGTTACGACCTCGATTGCACCGCCTTCTGTCCGCCGGGTCGCCAGATGTCGCTGATTTAGCGACAATTGACCCAGGGTTGTGGGTTGGAATCCTTCTGCCGACATTGCTCTGTCACGTTTTTTGTGACCTGGAACACACGTTCTAGAGCGTTTGATTCAGTTTGAGTTAAGTTTCGGCAGCTACCTTGTTCATCGAGTGACTGACGGGTCGGGATGACCCGGATGGTTTAAACAGCCACTGGCTTCATACCGGAATACCGGGGAAGACTCCCTGAATCCGCCAAAGAGGATGAATCATGAGTGACAAGGATAAACAGTCGTTGGCTGCCTCGGCGCAAAGCCCAGAAGCGGAATCCGCCGATGCAGCACTGCGACAGATCGTTGATGGCTTTTTACGCTTTCATCATGACGTTTTTCCCCAGCAGGAAGAACTGTTCAAGAAACTCGCGACGGCCCAGGCGCCCAAGGCGATGTTCATCACCTGCGCGGACTCGCGCATCGTTCCCGAGCTGATCACCCAGAGTTCGCCCGGCGATCTGTTCGTGACCCGTAACGTCGGCAACGTCGTGCCGCCCTACGGGCAGATGAACGGCGGCGTTTCCACCGCTATCGAATACGCGGTGCTGGCGCTTGGCGTGCAGCACATCATCATCTGCGGCCATTCCGATTGCGGCGCCATGCGTGCGGTACTCAACCCGGACAGCCTGGAAAAGATGCCCACGGTCAAAGCCTGGCTGCGCCACGCTGAAGTGGCGAAAACCATGGTGCACGACAACTGCAACTGCACCGACGAAAAAGAAAGCATGCCGATCCTCACCGAGGAAAACGTCATCGCCCAGCTGCAGCACTTGCGTACCCATCCTTCGGTAGCCTCGCGCATGGCGAACGGTCATCTGTTCATCCATGGCTGGGTCTACAACATCGAAACCAGCGAAATCAAAGCTTACGACGCAGATCAGGGTCGTTTCCTGCCGCTCGACGGCAGCCATCCGATACCGGTCGCGACGCCCAAAGCGCGCTTCTAACTCTTCCTAAACATCTGTGTGGTTTGACGCCGGCCGCTGATTCAGCGGCTCGGCCTCGCCACGCCTGAAGAAAACTTCGGGAGAATCGCCATGCGTGCGGCTCAATTGAAAGCGGTGTTGCCCCGGGAGCTGCTCGCTTCCGTGGTTGTATTTCTGGTCGCCCTGCCGCTGTGCATGGGTATAGCGATTGCCTCAGGGTTGCCGCCGGCCAAAGGTCTGATCACCGGGATCATCGGTGGTCTGGTGGTCGGTTGGCTGGCGGGCTCGCCATTGCAGGTCAGCGGGCCGGCGGCGGGGCTGGCGGTGTTGGTGTTCGAACTGGTGCGCCAGCACGGCATCGAGATGCTCGGACCAATTCTGTTGCTGGCCGGTTTTCTGCAACTGGTCGCCGGGCGCCTGAAGCTCGGTTGCTGGTTTCGGGTCACGGCGCCAGCAGTGGTTTACGGCATGCTGGCGGGGATTGGCGTGCTGATTGTGCTGTCGCAGGTGCATGTGATGCTCGACGCCAAGCCGCAACCGTCAGGGCTGGACAACCTCACGGCATTCCCGGCCGCCGTAGCGCAAGCCTTGCCGTCGTTTGGCTGGCAGGCCGGTCTGCTCGGGCTGGCGACGATTGCGGTGATGTGGCTGTGGGAAAAATTCCGCCCGCATTCGCTGCGTTTCGTTCCGGGTGCGCTGTTGGGTGTAGGCCTGGCGACGGCCGCGAGTCTGCTGCTGGCCTTGCAGGTCAAGCGTGTGGAAGTGCCGGCGAATCTGGCCGAAGCCATCGATTGGCTCAAGCCTGCCGACCTGATGAGTCTGGCCGATCCAACGCTGCTGATTGCCGCGTTCGCCGTAGCGTTCATCGCCAGCGCCGAGACCCTGTTGTCCGCCGCCGCGGTGGATCGCATGCACAGCGGCGTGCGCTCGGATTTCGACCGTGAGCTGTCGGCGCAGGGTGTCGGCAACATGCTCTGCGGGCTGGTCGGTGCGTTGCCGATGACCGGTGTGATCGTGCGCAGTTCGGCCAACGTTCAGGCCGGTGCGACCACGCGCTATTCGACGATCTTCCATGGCCTGTGGCTGCTGGCGTTCGTGCTGTTGCTGTCGAGTGTGCTGCAGAGCATTCCGGTGGCGAGTCTGGCCGGCGTGCTGGTCTACACCGGGTTCAAACTGGTCGACCTCAAGGCGTTTCGCCGCTTGGCTCGCTACGGGCGGATGCCGATGTTCACCTACGCCGCGACGGCGCTGGCGATCATCTTCACCGACCTGTTGACTGGCGTGCTGATCGGCTTCGGGCTGACCTTGCTGAAACTGGCGTTCAAGGCCTCGCGCCTGAAAATCAGCCTGATCGATCTGCCGCAGGACGGCGAAATGGAGTTGCGCCTGATCGGTGCGGCGACGTTCCTCAAGGTGCCGGCGCTGACCCAGGTGCTGAACACCATTCCCCACGGCACGACCGTGCATGTGCCGCTGAATAACCTGAGTTACATCGACCACTCGTGTCTGGAGTTGCTGGAGGAATGGGGCCGGGCGAATGCGGCGAAGGGCTCGAAGTTGTTGATCGAGTCGCGTGGGTTGAAGCGCAGGCTGGAAGGCAGGGTCAGGACCAATACCGGGATTGGTGCGGCCGGTTAGAACATCGGACCCGCGCAAAACCCTGTGAGAGCGAGCCTGCTCGCGAAAGCGGTGTGTCAGCCAACAGAGATGTTGAATGATCGATCGCATTCGCGAGCAGGCTCGCTCCCACATTGGTTTTATGACATATGGAAATTATGCAGCAGGCTGATCCAGCTCCAGCCCCACACCCAGTCGCCGGCTCATGCACGGCCAGCGTTTCCACGCGGCGCCGGTGTCCGGGCTGCTGAGTTTGTCGCGGTAGGCTTCTACCGACTCCAGGGCAAAACT
The DNA here is from genome assembly GCF_043496865.1 of Pseudomonas retamae. Lineage (NCBI taxonomy): Bacteria > Pseudomonadati > Pseudomonadota > Gammaproteobacteria > Pseudomonadales > Pseudomonadaceae > Pseudomonas > Pseudomonas retamae. Next base: position 788,514 of record NZ_JBIEIL010000003.1, on the reverse strand, counting down.
TTCGTCGTTGAGCATTTCATCAATCGCGTGGTGCACCGCTTCGTCCAGTTGGTTGGCAAATGCCTCACCGATCAATTGGTGAGCAATCAGATTGGCGACCGTCATGTCCAGGGGGATCAGTGGCTGGCCGAAATGCTTGATATACAGGTCGTTGACCTCTTCGACAAAACGGTGCGCGAGATAGGCTTCGTCGAGCAGGCTGTCCAGGCCGACATGCCCGGCCATGATGGCCGGCGGCTGGAGGAAATACTGCTCGGCGATTTTCAGCACCGGTTTGATCTGCGATTCAATTCCCGCTTCCCTGGCGACTTCATTGGCTGCGTCCAGCAGGTCTGGTACTTCGTCGATGTAGGCGGCGACAAAACGCGTCAGCACACCGTTGGCGTCGGCTTCCGGCAACTGGATCGCCGGGTGCAGGTGAGGCAGCTTGCTTTCCAGCTGACGGGTCAGCAGGCCGGTATCCTTTTCGTGTTGTTGGGCTTTTTGGATCTGCTCGCGCAATGCGGCGGTGTTCATGAAAACTCCAGGAAACAAGGCAATGAAATAGGGAAGACATAACTTAGCTGGCTTACGAAAAACGCTAAGACGCATTTGTCATAATTATTTCATCCTTGATGCAGCTGCGTTATATCCATTCGCCACCACTCGTCTGCATCCTTCTCCATTCGTGCCCTCGAACGCAAGCCCGGGCTGTTTTAGATCATTTACGTGCGCGGGTTGCAATTTCCCGACGCTGTCTATACTCGCCAATGAATGGAGTTAGCTGATGACGCCCGACTGCACCCGCAGCAAGGCCCGGCGATTCAAGTTCGTAGTCTGATGCAGCCGCTCCCTTGCCGCAGGCGTATGCCGGCGGGATAACAAGAACGATAAGGGGAACCCGCAATGATGCGACATCCACATGTCTGGATGGGCCTCCTGTTGTGGTCGATATTCAGCCAGGCCAACGCGGCCTGGACGGTGAATATGGCGCCTGGAGCGACTGAAATCAGTCACGCAGTATTCGACCTGCACATGACCATTTTCTGGATCTGTGTGGTGATCGGGATCATCGTCTTCGGCGCCATGTTCTGGTCGATGATGGTGCACCGCCGTTCCACCGGCCAGGTCGCCGCAAAATTCCACGAAAGCACCGGCGTCGAAATCATGTGGACCGTCGTGCCGCTGCTGATTCTGGTGGCCATGGCCGTTCCCGCCACTGCAACACTGATCAAGATGTACGACACCAGTGAGCCGGATATCGATATCCAGGTCACCGGTTATCAGTGGAAGTGGCACTACAAATATCTGGGCCAGGACGTCGAATTCTTCAGCAACCTGGCCACCCCCGCCGAGCAGATCCACAACAAAGAAGCCAAGGGCGAGCATTACTTGCTCGAAGTCGACAAGCCGTTGGTGCTGCCGATCGGCGCTAAGGTGCGCTTCCTCGTCACCTCCGCCGACGTTATTCACTCGTGGTGGGTGCCGGCGTTTGCGGTCAAACGTGATGCGATTCCGGGGTTCGTCAACGAAGCCTGGACCCGTATCGACAAGCCCGGCCTGTACCGTGGCCAGTGCGCCGAATTGTGCGGCAAAGACCATGGCTTCATGCCGATCGTGGTCGAGGTCAAGGAGCAGGCCGACTACGAAAAATGGCTCGCCGAACGCAAGGCCGAAGCCGCGCAGCTCAAGGAGCTGACCAGCAAGGAGTGGACCCTCGACGAGCTCAAGGAGCGCGGCGACAAGGTCTACCACACCACTTGCGTGGCTTGTCACCAGGCCGAAGGCCAGGGCCTGCCGCCGATGTTCCCGGCGCTCAAGGGCTCGAAAATCGCCACCGGACCGATCAAGGATCACCTGGGCATCGTCTTCCACGGCAAACCCGGCACCGCCATGGCGGCGTTCGGCAAACAACTGTCGGAAGTCGACATAGCTGCGGTCGTGACCTACGAACGTAACGCCTGGGGCAACAACAAGGGCGACATGGTCACGCCTAAGGAAGTGCTGGAGCTGAAACAGGCGGAAAGCCAATGAGCCGGTCTATTGCGTACTTCGACAATCGCTCGGGGCCGCGTGCCCCGGCAAACCCCGTCCACTCACTTGAAGGAGACCGGCCATGAGCGCTGTCATCGATGACCACGGTCACGCCGACCACGCCCACGGCCCCGCCAAAGGCCTGATGCGCTGGGTGCTGACCACCAACCACAAGGACATCGGCACGCTGTACCTGTGGTTCGCGTTCTGCATGTTCCTGCTCGGCGGCTCGTTTGCCATGGTGATTCGCGCCGAGCTGTTCCAGCCCGGTCTGCAGATCGTCCAGCCGGAATTCTTCAATCAGATGACCACCATGCACGGCCTGGTGATGGTCTTCGGCGCGGTGATGCCGGCGTTCGTCGGCCTCGCCAACTGGATGATCCCGCTGATGGTCGGGGCGCCGGACATGGCCCTGCCACGGATGAACAACTTCAGCTTCTGGCTGCTGCCGGCGGCGTTCCTGCTGCTGGTCTCGACATTGTTCACACCGGGCGGCGGGCCGAATTTCGGCTGGACGTTCTATGCGCCGCTGTCGACGACCTATGCGCCGGAAAGCGTGACGTTCTTTATCTTTGCCATTCACCTGATGGGCATCAGCTCGATCATGGGCGCAATCAACGTGGTCGCGACCATTCTCAACTTGCGCGCCCCCGGCATGACCCTGATGAAAATGCCGCTGTTCGTCTGGACCTGGCTGATCACCGCGTTCCTGCTGATCGCGGTGATGCCGGTGCTGGCCGGGTGCGTGACGATGATGCTGATGGACATTCACTTCGGCACAAGCTTCTTCAGTGCCGCCGGCGGCGGTGACCCGGTGCTGTTTCAGCATGTGTTCTGGTTCTTCGGCCACCCCGAGGTGTACATCATGATCCTGCCGGCCTTCGGCGCGGTCAGCCAGATCATCCCGACGTTCGCGCGCAAGCCGCTGTTCGGCTACACCTCGATGGTTTACGCGACGGCGAGCATCGCATTTCTGTCGTTCATCGTCTGGGCGCACCACATGTTCGTGGTCGGCATTCCGCTGGTGGGCGAGTTGTTCTTCATGTACGCGACCATGCTGATCGCCGTGCCGACCGGGGTGAAAGTCTTCAACTGGGCCAGCACCATGTGGCAGGGCTCGATGACCTTCGAGACGCCGATGCTGTTTGCCGTGGCGTTCGTGATCCTGTTCTCCATCGGTGGTTTCTCCGGGCTGATGCTGGCGATCGCTCCGGCGGACTTCCAGTATCAGGACACCTACTTCGTGGTCGCACACTTCCACTATGTGCTGGTACCCGGGGCAATCTTCGGCATCTTCGCCTCGGCCTATTACTGGCTGCCGAAGTGGACCGGGCACATGTACGACGAAACCCTCGGCAAGCTGCATTTCTGGCTGTCGTTCGTTGGCATGAACCTGACTTTCTTCCCGATGCACTTCGTCGGGCTGGCGGGGATGCCGCGACGGATCCCGGACTACAACCTGCAATTCGCCGACTTCAACATGGTCTCGTCGATCGGTGCGTTCATGTTCGGCGCCACGCAGATTTTCTTCCTGTTCATCGTGATCAAGACCATCCGAGGCGGCCCACCGGCACCTGCCAAACCGTGGGATGGCGCTGAAGGCCTGGAGTGGAGCGTACCGTCGCCGGCGCCGTATCACACCTTTACCACGCCGCCGGAAGTGAAATGAACATGGAGCTCTTTGTGGGAGCGAGCCTGCTCGCGAAGAACGATCACGCGGTGTGTCTGACGCACCGCGGCGTCTGCTTCGCGAGCAGGCTCGCTCCCACAGAAGTTCTCGGGAGAGGCACGAATAATGGCTGACGCGATCTCGCTGAAGAAACTCGTCACTCGCCTGCTGCTGGTGGTAGTGGCGATGTTTGTCTTCGGCTTTGCCCTGGTGCCGATCTACGACGTGATGTGCAAGGCCTTTGGTATCAACGGCAAGACCGGTGGCCAGTACGAAGGCGAGCAAGTGGTCGACACCTCGCGCCAGGTGCGCGTGCAGTTCCTCTCGACCAACACCGCCGACATGCCATGGGATTTCTATCCCAAGCATGACGAGCTGACCGCCAACCCCGGTGCGGTCAACGAGATGGTGTTCATCGCCCGCAACCCCACCGACAAGCCGATGAGCGCGCAAGCGGTGCCCAGCATCGCGCCGAGCAACGCGGCGGCGTTTTTTCACAAGACCGAATGCTTTTGCTTTACCCAGCAGGTGCTGCAGCCCGGTGAACAGATCGAAATGCCGGTGCGTTTCATCGTTGACCGCGACATGCCCAAGGAAGTGAAGCACCTGACGCTGTCCTACACGCTGTTCGATATCACCGCCCGACATCCACCGGTGGCTGTTAATACCGGCGGTTGAGCGTGGCCGATAAGGAGAACAATAAATGGCAACTCATGAGCACTATTACGTTCCGGCCCAGAGCAAATGGCCGATCGTCGCCACGGTCGGGATGTTCGTCACCGTGTATGGCCTGGCTACCTGGTTCAACGATCTGAAGGCAGCGCGCCCGGAATCCCACGGCCCGCTGATCTTTTTCGTGGGTGGTCTGCTGCTGGCATACATGCTGTTCGGCTGGTTCGGCGCGGTGATCAAGGAAAGCCGCGCGGGCCTTTACAGCCCGCAGCTGGACCGCTCGTTTCGCTGGGGCATGAGCTGGTTCATCTTCTCCGAGGTGATGTTCTTCGTCGCCTTCTTCGGCGCGCTGTTCTATGTACGGCACATTTCCGGCCCGGCGCTGGGCGGCGAGGGCCCGAAAGGCATCGCCCACATGCTCTGGCCAAACTTCCAGTTCACCTGGCCGCTGCTGCACACCCCGGACCCGAAACTGTTCCCGCCGCCCAAAGAGGTGATCAGCCCGTGGGGCCTGCCGCTGATCAACACCATTCTGCTGGTCAGCTCCAGCGTGACCATCACCATCGCCCACCACGCCTTGAAGAAGGGCCATCGCGGCGCGCTGAAACTGTGGCTGGCGATCACCGTGCTGCTGGGCATCGCGTTCCTTGGTTTCCAGGCCGAGGAATACATCCACGCCTACAAGGAACTGGGACTGACCCTCGGTTCGGGGATCTATGGCGCAACGTTCTTCATGCTCACCGGCTTCCACGGCGCCCACGTGACCATCGGCACGATCATCCTGTTTGTGATGCTGATGCGGATCATGAAGGGCCATTTCGACAACGAGCATCAGTTCGGCTTTGAAGCGGCGAGCTGGTACTGGCACTTCGTCGACGTGGTGTGGATCGGCTTGTTCTTCTTCGTCTATGTGCTCTGAAAACAGCTGCAAGTTGCTAGCTGCAAGCTTCAAGTCAAAGCGCGATGGCCTCTAACTTGTAGCTTTCCGCTTGAAGCTCGCCGCTCCCACGGTACGTGGGACAGCAGCTGCAAGTTGTAGCTGCAAGCTTCAAGCTCAAGCGATACAGCTTTTACTTGTAGCTTGTAGCTGACCGCTTGCAGCTACCAAGGTACGTGGGAGACCAGTTGGCCGCTGTAGAAACCCCAGGCCATCAGGCCGACGGTGGCGGCGGCCAATGCCACCCGAACACTCAAGGCGATGACCAGGCGATTGGAGCTGCTGTCGTCCTTGACCAGGAAAAACAGGCCGCTGAACAGGCTGATCACCGTGGCAATCAGCAGCAGTACGATCGCTGCTTTGAGCATGGGAAGAACTCCGAGGGACAGGCGATGCAGTTGAGTATAGCGAGCGCGACGACTGACTTTGTGACGCGGCCATGAAGCGCTTCCGTCCGGGGGTGATACCGACCGTAGTGGTCGCGTTATTGCTGCCGCTGATGATCGCGCTGGGCTTTTGGCAACTGGGCCGGGGGGCGGAGAAAACCGCGCTGCTGGCCAGTTATGCCGAGCGCCGTGCGGCCGAGCCCATGGCCAGCAGTGAACTGCTCGGCAGCGCGGACCCGGCTTACCGTCGCGTACGCCTGCGCGGCCAGTTCGACCCCGCCCACACGCTGTTGCTCGACAACCGCCAGCGTGGCGGCAAAGTCGGCGTCGAGTTGCTGCAACCGTTTCAGGATCAGCGCAGCGGACTGTGGCTGCTGGTCAATCGCGGCTGGCTGCCGTGGCCGGATCGCCGTGTCGCGCCGCAGTACTCCACGCCCGCTGATGCCCTGACGCTCGACGCCTGGGTCTACGTCGCCCCCGGCGCGACGTTCCAGTTGCACGCCGATCCGGTCAGCAGCACATGGCCGCAAACCGTCACCGCCGTCGAACCAGGCAAGCTCTGGCAAACCCTTGAGCGCGACGGTTTCGCCTATGAACTGCGCGCCGAACCCGGCCCGGCCAGCTACCAGACCGATTGGCCGGTGGTCGCCATGGGCCCGGAAAAACACCTCGGCTACGCCGTGCAGTGGTTCGCCATGGCGACCGCCCTGCTCGGTCTCTACGTTTATTTGGGCTTGCACAACGCAAAGGAGAAGCACCATGCGAACGGCCATGAATCCACCCAGCATGTCTGAGGCCAAACCTGCCGTCAGCCGCCGCCGCGGACGTATCCAGTTGCTGTTGATTGTGCTCGGTGTGGTCGGGCCGATGATCCTCGCCACCGGCATGTACAAATTGCAGTTCTGGGTGCCCGAAGGCCGCAGCTATCACGGTGAGCTGATCGGCAACGGCCAGACCCGCGCCGACCTCGGCGTGCAGGCGGACGAGGAGCGCTGGCAATTGCTGGTGACCGCGCCGACAGCGTGTGCGGTGGATTGCCAGCAACTGGTGTATCTGGCGCGGCAGATCCAGATCGGTCTCGGCCGCGAAGCCGGGCGCGCCAGCCATGCCCTCGCCGCGACGCAACCGCTGAGCGCTGACTACGAGGCCAAGCTCACACGCGAATATCCGCAACTGCAGCGCTATCCGCTGGACCCTGCCGCCTTTAGCAAGGCCTCCGGCGACAAAGCCACGCCACAACTATGGATCATCGACCCGCACGGCAATCTGGTGCTGCGCTACGAGCCGAACGTGAAAGGCAAGGATTTGCTCAACGACCTGCGGCATCTGCTGAAACTGTCCAACATCGGATAAGGGCATCGTCATGGCCAAACCTGGATTTCGCCTCGCGCTGTTTGCCACTCTGCTGGCGCTGATCGTGGTGCTGCTCGGCGCCTATACGCGCCTGACCCATGCCGGCCTCGGCTGCCCCGACTGGCCGGGTTGCTACGGGTTTATCAGCGTGCCGAAAAGCGAGGCGCAACTGGCCCATGCCGAACTGCATTACCCGGACGCCCCGGTGGAAGCGCACAAGGGCTGGAACGAGATGATTCACCGCTACTTCGCCGGCACACTCGGGTTGCTGATTGCCGTATTGGCCGGGCGCGCCTGGGTCAATCGCCGCCATCCGGGGCTGCCGTTGAAGCTGCCGTTGTTTCTGCTGGCGGTTGTGTTTGCGCAAGCGGCGTTCGGCATGTGGACGGTGACGCTCAAGCTCTGGCCGCAAGTGGTCACCGGGCATTTGCTCGGTGGCTTTGCGACCTTGAGCCTGCTGTTTCTGCTGACGCTGCGTCTGTCCGGCGTGTTGCCAGCGCTGACCGTGCCCCGGCGCTTGCAATATTGGGCCACGGCCGGACTGTTGCTGGTGATCGGCCAGATCGCTCTCGGCGGCTGGGTCAGTTCCAACTACGCCGCCGTGGCGTGCATCGACTTCCCGACCTGCCACGGGCAATGGCTGCCGCCAGCGGATTTCGCCAACGGTTTTCACCTGACGCAACACATCGGCCCGAATTATCTGGGCGGCCAACTCGATAGCGATGCGCGTACAGCCATTCATCTCACCCATCGCATCGGCGCGCTGCTGGTGACTGTCGTGCTGCTCGGTCTGGCCTGGCAGTTGAAAGTGGTCGGCATGACGCGTCTGGCCGGGCTGGTGCTGGTGGCCCTCAGCGCACAGATCACTCTCGGGATCAGCAATGTGCTGTTCCATCTGCCGCTGGCGGTGGCGGTGGCGCACAACATCGGTGGCGCGGCGCTGTTGCTGAGCATGGTGCTGGTCAATTATCACGCGCGCACCAGCCTGGTCCGGGTCACGCAACCGGTGCTTGCACGCTGGCACCTCAGCCCGCGTAAACACGCGGTCGCGCCCATTGCCTTGAAAGGAGAAACGCCATGGCGAGTCTGACCGGCACGCGCGCGACGCAAGCGCTGTGGCGCGATTATCTGGAGCTGACCAAACCGAAAGTCGTGGTGCTGATGCTGATCACCTCGCTGGTCGGCATGTTTCTCGCCACCCGCGCCGGCGTGCCGTGGACGGTGCTGGTGTTCGGCAACCTCGGTATTGCGCTGTGCGCGGGCGGCGCGGCGGCGGTCAATCATGTGGTCGATCGGCGCATCGATGCGGTAATGGCGCGAACACACAAACGGCCGCTGGCAGAGGGCCGGGTTTCACCGGCGGCAGCGCTGACCTTTGCGCTGGTGCTGGCGCTGCTCGGTCAGGCCTTGTTGTTGACCTTCACCAATCCGCTGACGGCGTGGCTGACCCTCGCCTCGTTGCTTGGTTACGCGGTGATCTACACCGGTTTCCTCAAACGTGCGACGCCGCAGAACATCGTCATCGGCGGCCTCGCCGGCGCCGCCCCGCCCTTGCTCGGCTGGACCGCCGCTACCGGCCATGTCAGCGCCGAACCGCTGCTGCTGGTGCTGATCATCTTCGCCTGGACGCCGCCGCACTTCTGGGCGCTGGCGATTCATCGCAAGGAGGAATACGCCAAGGCCGATATTCCGATGCTGCCGGTAACCCACGGCGAGCACTACACCAAAGTGCACATTCTGCTGTACACCTTCGCGCTGCTGGCGGTGAGTCTGTTGCCGTACGTGATTCACATGAGCGGCATGCTCTACCTGATCTGCGCCCTCGCCCTCGGCGCGAGGTTTCTGCAATGGGCCGTGGTGCTGTACCGTGGCACTCGGCCGCACGCGGCGATCAACACCTTCAAGTACTCTATTTATTACTTGTTCCTGTTGTTCATCGCCCTGCTCGTAGACCACTACTTACTGTTGAACCTATGACCCGAACCCAGAAAACCGTTTTCATCCTCGTCGCCGTGATCGCGCTGATCCTGGGCCTGACCGTCAACAAAGTGCTGAGCGGCAAAGGCCAGGGCGACCCGACCGCGCTGATCGACGCCGGGATCATTCTGCTGCCGCAAAGCCGCACCCTGCCGGACGTGACGATGACCGATCAGGACGGCAAACCTGTCGCCATTGATGAGTTGCAGGGCAAATGGAGCCTGTTGTTTTTCGGCTATACCTTCTGCCCGGACATCTGCCCGACCACGCTTGCGCAACTGCGCCAGATCAAGAGCGAATTGCCCAAGGATGCGGTGGATAAATTGCAGATCGTGCTGGTCAGTGTTGACCCGAACCGCGATACGCCGAAGCAGTTGAAGCAGTACCTGGGCTATTTCGATCCGCAGTTCATCGGCCTGACACCGTCGTCGATCGAGGAGCTGCAGAAGGTTGCCAATGCGGTGAGCATTCCGTTTATTCCGGCCGACACCAGCAAACCGAATTACACGGTGGATCACAGCGGCAACCTCGCGGTGATCGGCCCGGATGGCAGGCAGCGCGGGTTTATTCGGGCGCCGCTGAATAATGCCAAGCTGGTTGCGCAGTTGCCGGTGATGCTTGAGCGCAAGTAAGGCGTTAGTGCCTAAAAGCAAAAGCCCCTCACCCTAGCCCTCTCCCAGAGGGAGAGGGGACTGATTGGGGGATATTCAGGAGTTACGCCGACCTGTAAAGCCCGTGCTGAATCCATAATCGACCCGATCTTCCAGGTCGATGTATGACGCAAGACATATCGGTCGGCCCCCTCTCCCTCTGGGAGAGGGCTGGGGTGAGGGGAAGCTTCAAAGCAGGTCGCAAGCCAGGCACCAGATACAAAAAAGGGGACGCTCATGGCGTCCCCTTCTTCATTGCAGCAACCGAAATCAAAACGCCGGCAATACCGCGCCCTTGTACTTCTCGGTGATGAACTGCTTCACCTCCGGGCTGTGCAGCGCTGCAGCCAGTTTCTTCATCGCGTCGCTGTCCTTGTTGTCCGCGCGGGACACGAGGATGTTCACGTACGGCGAGTCGTTACCTTCGATCACCAGCGCATCCTTGGACGGATCAAGCTTGGCTTCCAGCGCGTAGTTGGTGTTGATCAGTGCCAGATCGACCTGGGTCAGCACACGCGGGATGGTTGCCGCTTCTAGCTCACGGAATTTCAGGTCTTTCGGGTTTTCCGCGATGTCTTTGATGGTCGACAGAATGTTGGTCGGATCCTTCAAAGTGATCACGCCGGCCTTGGCCAGCAGCAACAGCGCACGACCGCCGTTGGTGGCGTCGTTCGGGATGACCACGTTGGCGCCGCCTGGCAACTCTTCGATTTTCTTGTACTTGCTCGAATAGGCGCCCAGCGGCTCCAGGTGTACTCCGGTCACGGCAACCAGGCTGGTGCCCTTGGCCTTGTTGAACTCATCGAGGTACGGCTGGTGCTGGAAGAAGTTCGCGTCCAGGCGCTTTTCCGCCACCTGCACGTTTGGCTGAATGTAGTCGGTAAAGACCTTGACCTTCAGATCCACGCCTTCTTTGGCCAGAGCCGGTTTGACGAACTCGAGGATTTCCGCGTGCGGCACTGGGGTGGCGGCGACGGTCAGGGTTTCGGCGTGGGCCGAGAATGCTGCAACGGCAGCGAAAGCAGCGATCAGTTTTTTCATTCAGCGAACTCCTTGTGAGGGCGCCCGCCAGCGAATGGCCCGCGCCTCTCTTGATTAAAAAACCGCTTATTTGCGCGAGAAATGCACGACCAGTCGGTCGCCGACCATCTGCAACACCTGCACCAGAATCAGCAGCAGCACGACGGTGACGATCATCACGTCGGTCTGGAAACGCTGGTAACCGAAACGGATCGCCAGGTCGCCCAGCCCACCGGCGCCGACCACACCGGCCATTGCCGTGTAGGACACCAGTGTAATCGCTGTCACGGTAATCGCCGCGAAGATGCCCGGACGGGCTTCCGGCAGCAAGGCGTTCATGATGATCTGCCGCGTGGTCGCGCCCATCGACTGGGTCGCTTCGATGATGCCGCGATCGACTTCGCGCAGCGCGGTTTCAACCAGGCGCGCGAAGAACGGTGTCGCACCCACGACCAATGGTGGAATCGCCCCGGCCACACCCAGCGAGGTGCCGGTGATCAGCACGGTGAACGGGATCATCACGATCAGCAGGATGATGAATGGCAGGGAACGCAGGATGTTCACCATAACCGACAGGATCGCGTAGAGGACTCGGTTCTCCAGCAACTGACGTGGGCTGCAGAGAAACAGCAGCACGCCCAGTGGCAGACCGAGCAGAACCGTAAACAACAGCGAGCCACCGAGCATCAGCAGGGTGTCGTTGGTGGCGAGGCCGATTTCGAGCCAGTCGATGTTCTGAAAGAACAGCTTGATGGCTTCTATCGCGGCGTCGTATTGCTTGATTGCAGCGTCAAACATTTCCATTAGCGCAATACCTCCATGTGAACGTCAGCGGCGGTGAAGCGGGCGAAAGCCGCTTCCATGTCGCCACCGGTGACGGCGAGGGTCAATTGCCCGTACGGAATGTCTTTGATGCGGTCGATGCGGCCGGCAAGGATGCTGTAGTCGACGCCGGTCTCCCGGGCGACGGTACCGAGCAACGGCGCGTAGGTCGCTTCGCCCTGGAAGGTCAGACGCACGATGCGGCCCGGCACATGGGCGAAATCGTCACGCTGCTCGCTTTCGTCGATCTGCTCGCTTTCCTGGACGAAACGCTTGGTGGTCGGGTGCTGCGGATGCAGGAACACATCGGCCACCGAACCCTGCTCGACGATCACACCGGCGTCCATCACCGCCACCTGATCGCAGACGCGACGGATCACATCCATCTCATGGGTGATCAGGACGATGGTCAGTTTCAGTTCGCGGTTGATCTCGGCCAGCAGTTGCAGCACCGAGGCGGTGGTCTGCGGGTCGAGGGCACTGGTGGCCTCGTCGCACAGCAGAATTTTCGGCTTGGTCGCCAGGGCGCGGGCGATGCCGACGCGCTGCTTTTGGCCACCGGACAGCTGCGCCGGATACTTCTTCGCGTGATCGGACAGACCGACCCGCGCGAGCAATTCGGCGACGCGTTTGTCGATATCGCTGCCCGACAGTTCGCCAGCCAGGGTCAGCGGCAACGCGACGTTGTCAGCGACGGTCTTCGACGCCAGCAGGTTGAAGTGCTGGAAGATCATCCCGACTTGCTGGCGGAAACGGCGCAAGCCGTTGGCGTCCAGCGCGGTGACTTCTTCGCCGTCGACAATGATCTGGCCGCCGCTGGAATCTTCCAGGCGATTGATCAGACGCAGCAGGGTACTTTTTCCCGCACCGGAATGGCCAATCAGGCCGAATACCTGACCGTTCTCGATGGTGAGACTGGTCGGGTGCAGCGCGGGGATGTCCTTACCGGCGACGCGGTAAGTCTTGTGCACGTTTTGAAACTCGATCACGTAGCGAACCTTGTGGGGCGCGTTGGAAAAGGATCAGCGGTTAGCCGGGCGCGCATTTTAGCCTGTCCGTATAGAGGTTCTTAGCATTTATTTCGCAATTAACCTTCGATTTGGCAATAACACGATCAAAGGTCAGATAAACGGAACGGCTGAAACGCTCGCCAGTCACTAAGTAAGCGACTTCAAACCCTGGGTGCCGTGCCCGGGAATCACTCAAGGGTCTGCGGAAGGCATCCGGGGCCAAACGAGGAGTTTACGTCTGATGAGCATCAAAAAGCCTGCACCCGCTAAAAGCGAACTGGCCGGGACCGATACCCCGGATCGCGCCAACACCAACGCCAAGCTCGACAGCCTGGAAGAATTCCGTTCCGACGCCACCGGTCAGGCGTTGCGCACCAATCAGGGTGTGAAGATCGCCGATAACCAGAACACGCTCAAAGCCGGGCCGCGCGGGCCGTCGCTGCTGGAAGACTTCATCATGCGTGAGAAAATCACGCACTTTGACCATGAGCGCATTCCCGAGCGTATTGTTCACGCCCGCGGCACCGGGGCCCATGGTTTCTTCCAGAGTTACGAGAACCATGCGGCACTGACCAAAGCTGGTTTCCTGCAGGACCCGGGCAAGAAAACCCCGGTATTCGTGCGCTTTTCCACGGTGCAGGGCCCACGTGGTTCCGGCGACACCGTGCGTGACGTACGCGGGTTTGCGGTGAAGTTCTTTACCGACGAAGGCAATTTCGATCTGGTCGGCAACAACATGCCGGTGTTCTTCATTCAGGACGCGATCAAGTTTCCCGACTTCGTCCACGCGGTGAAACCTGAACCGCATAACGAAATTCCTACCGGCGGCTCGGCTCACGACACCTTCTGGGACTTCGTCTCGCTGGTGCCGGAATCGGCGCACATGGTGATCTGGGCGATGTCCGACCGGGCGATCCCGAAAAGCCTGCGCAGCATGCAGGGCTTCGGCGTGCACACCTTCCGTCTGATCAACGCCGAGGGCAAATCGCGCTTCGTCAAATTCCATTGGCGTCCGACTGCCGGCACCTGCTCGCTGGTCTGGGACGAGGCGCAGAAGCTTGCTGGTAAAGACACCGACTACCACCGTCGGGACCTGTGGGAGTCGATCGAAATGGGCGACTACCCGGAATGGGAGCTCGGCGTACAGATCGTCGAGGAGGAAAACGAACATGCCTTCGATTTCGACATCCTCGACCCAACCAAGATCATTCCGGAAGAAATCGTACCGATCACGCCGCTGGGCAAAATGACCCTCAACCGCAACCCGGACAACTTCTTTGCCGAAGTCGAGCAGATCGCGTTCTGCCCGGGGCATATCGTGCCGGGCATCGATTTTTCCAACGACCCGCTGCTGCAAGGCCGGCTGTTTTCCTACACCGACACGCAAATCAGCCGACTCGGCGGGCCGAACTTTCATGAGTTGCCGATCAACCGCCCGGTCGCGCCGTTCCACAACGGCCAGCGTGACGCGCAGCATCGCACCACCATCGACAAGGGCCGCGCCTCCTATGAGCCGAACTCGATCGATGGCGGCTGGCCGAAAGAGACCCCGCCGGCCGCGCAGGACGGTGGTTTCGAAAGCTATCCGGAGCGCATCGACGCCGCCAAGATCCGCCAGCGCAGCGAATCGTTCAGTGATCACTTTTCTCAGGCGCGGCTGTTTTTCAACAGCATGAGCGATCACGAGAAGGAGCACATCATCGCCGCCTACAGCTTCGAGCTGGGCAAGGTCGAGCGTGAGTTCATCCGCGCACGGGAAGTGAACGAGATTCTCGCCAATATCGACCTGACCCTGGCCAAGCGCGTCGCGGAAAACCTCGGGTTGCCAGCGCCAAGCAAAGGCACCGTCGAGGTGCGCAAAACCTCACTGGAACGCTCGCCAGCGCTGAGCCAGGCCAACCTGCTGCCAGGTGATATCAAGACGCGCAAAGTGGCGATCCTCGCTGCCAATGGCGTAGACAGCGCGGCCATCGATGCGATGAAAAAAGCGCTGAAAGCCGAAGGCGCCCACGCCAAAGTGCTCGGCCCGACGTCAGCGCCGGTGAAAACTGCGGACGGCAAGGCATTGCCAGTGGATGCGTCGATGGAGGGCATGCCGTCGATCGCCTTCGACGCGGTGTTCGTGCCGGGTGGCGCGGCGTCGATCAAGGCGCTGAGCGCTGACGGTGTGGCGTTGCATTACTTGCTCGAGGCCTACAAGCACCTGAAGGCGATTGCGCTGCATGGCGACGCCAAGCAATTGCAGGACTTGCTCAAACTGGAGGCGGATGCCGGGTTGTTGCAGGGCGCGGATGTAGGGGCGTTGACCAAGCCGTTCTTTGCCGCGATTGGCGAGCATCGGGTTTGGGCGCGGGAGCCTAAGTCGAAAGCCATTCCGGCTTAAGATCTTTATAGACTGGGAGGGCGCTTTCGCGAGCAGGCTCGCTCCCACAGGTACTACATCAGACCTGTGGGAGCGGGCTTGCCCGCGATGCTTTTTATGGCTTGCGCGGGCTTAACACCATCTGCGCAGGCACCGTGCGCAAAATCTGCTTCTCGATCTGCAGATCAAAATCCGGATTCAGCTTTTTAACCCTTTTGCTCAGCAACGTCGCCAGCCACGGATAATCCGCTGTGCGCGGCGCCTGAATACTCACGGCACATTCATAATTCACTACATCGGCGGCGATCGCATCGAGTTGCCGCTGCAGCTTGTGAATATCGTGGATGTTCAGCGCAACCGTGGTGCTTTCGGCGGACGGATCGATCACCTTGGCTTTCGGCCGGGCTTCGGCAGCCAGCAGCGCCGCTTCGGCCTTTTCCAGCTCGGCCTTGCGCGCTTCGGTGATGGCGCCGTTGACGCCACCGGTCAGCGCTGGCGCCTTGGGCATCAGCACACGGGCGCGGCTTAACGCGGTCGCGGCGGCGTTGACATCGCCCTTTTGCAGCACGATCTGACTGCGGCGCAGGTACGCCTCGGCCAGTTGCCGCTGGTATTGCTCAAGGGATTGATCATTCGGGGTTTCAGCCTGCAAAGCGGCCAACTGGTCTTCGGCGGTGGCCAGTTCGCTGCTGGCCAGGCTTTGCTCCAGCTGTGCGATGGCCGTAGCCCGCGCGTCGGGGACTTCAGCCACCGGCGGCGTGCTTTGGCAGGCGCCCAGCAGCACGGAAAATGCGACAAGGAGCAGATAACGGGAGGCGAACGGCTTCATTCCTGCGACTCTCTAATTGCGCAAAAAGCGAGCAAGTCTACACCCCTCGACGGGGCAGAACAAAACTCAGCAGAAACAGTGCGGCGGCCGTCACAACGATTGACGGCCCCGCCGGGGTGTCCTTGAACCACGACAGCGCCAGCCCGCCGCACACCGCGAGCATGCCCAGCAGGCTCGCGCCCAGCGCCATTTGCTCGGGCGAACGGGCGTGACGCTGTGCCGCAGCCGCCGGGATGATCAGCAGCGAAGTAATCAGCAACACTCCGACGATTTTCATCGCCACCGCGATCACCACCGCGATCAGCAACATCAGCGCCATGCGCAGGCCGGCCACCGGCAGGCCTTCGACTCGCGCCAGTTCTTCGTGCACGGTGACCGCCAGCAAGGGCCGCCACAGCGTGACCAGCAACACCAGCACCGCTGCCGTGCCGCCGAGAATCCACGCCAGATCGGTCGGGCTGATCGCCAGCAGGTCGCCGAACAGATAGGCCATCAGGTCGATCCGCACTTCATGCATGAAGCTTAGTACCACCAGACCGAGCGAGAGGGTGCTCGGCGCAAGAATTCCCAACAGCGTGTCGGAGGCCAGCGGCTGGCGCTGCTGCAAGGTCACCAGCAGCACCGCCAGCAGCAGGCAACCGACCGTCACCGCCACCGTCGGGCTGACATCCAGCAAAAAGCCCAGCGCCACGCCGAGCAGCGCGGCGTGGGACAGGGTGTCGCCGAAATAGGCCATGCGCCGCCACACTACGAACGAACCCAGCGGCCCCGCCACCAGCGCCAGTGCCAGACCTGCAAGCAGGGCGTACAACAGAAAATCAGCCATGCTTGCAGTGGTCTCCGTGAACATGGGGTTGCCCGGCAACCGGGCCTTTGACCACCGAACCGTGCAGGTCGTGAGCGTGATCGTGGTGGTGCTGATAGATCGCCAGGCTCGGCGCGTTCTTGCCGAACAGCTCGACGAACGCCGGATCGCCGCTGACCTGCTCGGGATGCCCGGAGCAGCAGACGTGACGATTGAGGCAGACCACCTGATCGGTGGTGCTCATGACCAGATGAAGATCGTGGGAAACCATCAGCACGCCGCAACCGTGACGGTCGCGCAGGCGGGTGATCAGGCTGTACAGCTCGGCCTGCCCGGCAACGTCGACGCCTTGTACCGGCTCGTCGAGTACCAGCAGCTCCGGCTCGCGCAGCAATGCCCGAGCGAGCAATACGCGCTGCATTTCCCCGCCGGAAACACTTTGCACCGGGCTGTCGATCACATGTTCGGCGCCGACCTCCTTCAACGCGGCCAATGCACGCGGACGATCAACGCCGGGCACCAGACGCAGAAAGCGCAACACCGAAAGCGGCAGGGTCGGATCGACATGCAGTTTTTGCGGCATGTAGCCGACGCGCAGTTTCGGCTTGCGCCAGACACTGCCGCTGTCCGGTTTGAGCAAGCCGAGCACGGCGCGCACCAGTGTGGTCTTGCCGGCGCCGTTGGGCCCGATCAGCGTGACGATCTGCCCCGGTTCGACGCTCAGCTCGATGTTGTCCAGCACGGTCTGCCCGGCAAATGTGACGGCGACCTGTTCCAGACGGATCAGCGCGTTGCTCATCAAGCCCCCTGGCAACCGGAGCAGAGGCCGACGACTTCGACGGTCTGCGCTTCAACGATGAAGCCAACATCCCTGGCGCTGTTGATGATCGCGTCGCTGATCACTTTTTGTTCAAGCTCGATGGCGGCGTGGCAAACCCGGCAGATCAGGAACTGGCCCTGATGCGCGTGTTCCGGGTGGACGCAGCCGACGAAGGCGTTGAGCGAAGAGATGCGGTGCACCAGACCGTTTTCCAGAAGGAAATCCAGCGCCCGATAAACGGTCGGTGGCGCGGCGCGGCGGCCGTCCTGCTCGCTCAGCACGGCCAGAATGTCATAGGCACCCAGCGGCTTGTGGCTCTGCCAGACCAGTTCCAGCACCCGCCGGCGCAAGGCAGTCAGGCGCAAGCCTTTCTGGGCGCACAGGGTATCGGCCTCGGACAACGCGCTGTGCACGCAATGTGAGTGGTCGTGGGGACGGCTGGCAATCGGTGTAATAGGCATGGGCGGCGACGAGTTTTGATAGAGACGTTATTATGTTACCCGTTCTCGCCTCCTTGAGTGGTCATCGTGTCCCGACTTTTTTCTGTTTTTGTGGCTTTTATCGCCAGTTTCCTGCTGATCGGCTCGGCTCAGGCCGAAGTCAAAGTGCTCACCAGCATCAAGCCGTTGCAGCTGATTGCCGCAGCCGTGCAGGACGGTGTGGCGGTTCCCGAAGTGCTGCTGCCACCGGGCGCCTCGCCGCATAACTATGCGCTACGCCCATCCGACGTACGGAAGGTGCAGTCGGTCGATCTGCTGTACTGGATCGGTCCGGACATGGAAGGTTTCCTGCCACGCGTACTCAATGGCCGCAAGCTGCCAAGCGTCGCGGTGCAGGATCTGCCGGGGCTGAAACTGCGGCATTTCGCCGAAGACAACCATTCCCACGCCGAAGAAACCGACGACCATGATCACGATCACCGCCCCGGCTCGCTGGATGCGCACCTGTGGCTGTCACCGGTGAATGCCCGGGTGATCGCCGACAAAATGGCCGCCGACCTGAGCACTGCCGACCCGACCAATGCCGAGCGTTATCAGCACAATGCCAAGGCGTTCGATGAGCGTCTGGATGCCTTGGATCAACGCTTGAAGAAGCGTCTGGCCAATGTCGAGGGCAAGCCGTACTTCGTCTTTCACGAGGCGTTTGATTATTTCGAAGACGCCTATGGCCTGAAGCACGCCGGGGTGTTCGCGGTAGCGGCTGAAGTGCAGCCAGGCGCCCAGCATGTCGCGGCGATGCGCACGCGCTTGCAGGAAGTCGGCAAGACCTGTGTGTTCAGCGAACCACCGCTGCGTCCGCGTTTGGCGGAAACATTGGTCGCCGGCCTGCCGGTGAAGCTGGCGGAGCTGGATGCGCTGGGTGGTTACACGCCGGCGACGGCTCAGGGTTATGAGCAGGTGCTGGAGAAGTTGGGGAATGATCTGGCGGGTTGCCTGGAATCGCTCTGACCGACATCCTTGTGGGAGCGAGCCTGCTCGCAAAAGCGCTGGGTCAGTCAACATACATGCTGAATGGACCTCCGCCTTCGCGAGCAGGCTCGCTCCCACAGGAATCAACGAAACCCTGCTCGCGAAGCTTTTAAAGGGCAAAGGGCAACGGTGTATTGACCTGCTGCCGCTGCGCCAACCGCTGCTCGAATTCCTGCGGATCGTGAATCAACACGTCCTGCCCGGCAAACTGCTCGGCGGCGATCAACCGCGACAGCCAGAACCGCACACAGGCGACGCGCAGCATCGTCGGCCACAACTCGGCCTCCGCTGCAGTGAACGGGCGCAGCGCCGCGTACGCACCGAGAAACGCTCGGGCACGCGGACCATCGATTACGCCTGCCTCATCCGAACACCAGTCGTTCAGGGCAATCGCTACGTCGTAGAGCATCGGCCCCGAGCAGGCGTTGTAGAAGTCGATCAGCCCGGTCAGGTGCGTGCCTTCGAACATGGCGTTATCGCGAAACAGATCGGCGTGAATATTCGCCCGAGGCAGCGCGAGGATCAGCTCCTTCTGCGCGGTGATTTCATCCAGAGCTTTTTGCAGCAGGGCCTGCGGTTCACCGCTCAGGTGCGACAAGAATTCGCCACCCTCCTCCAGCATCCAGTCCAGGCCGCGATCAGTCTTGCGCTTGATCATGCGCTCGCCCTGAGTGGCCAGGTGCAGATGCGCCTGCAACTCGCCGACCTGCGCGCAATGCTGGGCATTGGCGACCTTGATGTGCTTACCGGCCAGACGCGGTTGCAGCAGCGCCGGTTTGCCTTTCAATTCGCGCAACGCCACGCCGTCCGTGGTGCGCAGCGCGTAGGGCACCGGCAGATCAGCTTGGTGCAGCACATCGAGCAGGTCGATGAAAAACGGCATTTCCTGCACCGGCCCGCGCTCAACCAGGGTCAGGACAAACTCGCCCTGCTCCAGGCTGACGAAGAAATTGGTGTTTTCGCTGCCGGCGGCGATCCCCTGGAAATCGAGCAGACGGCCGAGCCCGTAAGGGGCGAGAAAGGTTTCCAGCTCGGGCCGAGCCAGGGGCGTGAACACAGACATGGTTAAAACTGCTCAGTTCAGGCGCCGCGCTCAGGCGACGCCGATTAAAAAGTCGGGAATCTTACTTCCAGGTAAAGATTTCCCACGACGGAATCAGCATATCCGGCTGGTCAGATCGGATGTAATTGGCGTCCGAACCATCGGCGCGCACCAGGAAATACGGTTTGCCTTTCTTGGGCGTGACCTTGATCGCATAGACAAAGCCATTTCGGCTGTATTCCTGAATGGTCTTGTCGCCCTCCGTGCGGATGGTGACCTCGGGGTCTCCCCCCGGCGCATCATCCGCCGCCATCGCGGCCAACGGTGAGACAGCAATCAGACCGACCAGCAGCAAGCGATTTAACGTACGCATGATAACCTTGTCCCTTTGTCGTCAACGGTCCCGCTATTCTAGCCCCGGACCCGCCGAAAAGGTTGATCCTGCTCATGAGCCAAGCCCCCCTCGTCCTGGTGGACGGTTCGTCTTACCTGTACCGCGCCTTCCACGCACTGCCACCGCTGACCACCTCCAAAGGCCTGCCGACCGGTGCGGTCAAGGGCGTGCTGAACATGCTCAAGAGTCTGCGCAAGCAGTACCCGGACAGCCCGTTCGCCGTGGTGTTCGACGCCAAGGGCGGGACATTTCGCGATGCGATGTACGCCGAATACAAAGCCAACCGCCCAAGCATGCCCGACGACATGCGCGTGCAGATCGAGCCGCTGCACCAGAGTGTGATCGCCCTCGGTTTCCCGCTGCTGTGCGTGGACGGCGTCGAGGCCGACGACGTCATCGGCACCCTCGCCCGCAGCAGCGCGGCGGCGGATCGTCCGGTGATCATCTCGACCGGCGACAAAGACATGGCGCAACTGGTCGACGGGCACATTACCTTGGTCAACACCATGTCCGGTAGCTCGATGGATGTGGAGGGCGTGAAGGAGAAATTCGGCGTCGCTCCGGAACAGATCATCGATTATCTGGCACTGATGGGCGATTCGTCCGACAACATTCCGGGCGTTCCCGGCATCGGCCCGAAAACCGCATCCGGCCTGCTGGTCGGGGTCAATGGCGGCCTGACTGAGCTGTACGCCAACCTCGACATCGTCCCGAGCCTGCCGATTCGCGGCGCCAAGACCCTGCCGGCCAAGCTTGAAGAGCACAAGGAGATGGCATTCCTCTCCTATCAATTGGCGACCATCAAGATCGACGTGCCGCTGGATATCGGCCTCGATGACCTGCAGATGGGCCCGGAAGACCCAGCCAAACTGTACGAGTTGTACACCCTGCTGGAATTCAAGAGCTGGCTCAACGACCTTGATCGCGACGCCAAGCGCCTGGAACTGAGCGCGGCGGCCCAACCGGCGCCCGCGCATGATCTGTTCAGCGCGGCCGCCGCCGAGGCACCCGCCGCGCCTGCTGAAGCCGCGTACGAAACCATCCTTGATCAGGCACGCTTTGACGTCTGGCTGGAAAAACTGCGCAACGCCAAGCTGTTCGCTTTCGACACCGAAACCACCGGCATCGACGCGCAGCAGGCGCAACTGGTCGGCCTGTCGTTCGCCGTACAGGCCAACGAAGCCGCCTATATCCCTCTGACCCACTCGTACATCGGCGTGCCGGAGCAACTGGATCGCGACAGCGTGTTGCGCGCACTCAAACCGATTCTCGAAGATCCGAACAAACTCAAGGTCGGCCAGCACGCCAAGTTCGACATGAACATCCTCGCCAACTGCGCTATCGGTGGCGATCAGAGTGAAGGCATCAACGTGCGCGGCATTGCCTTCGACACCATGCTCGAGTCCTACGTTCTCAACTCGACCGCGACCCGCCACGACATGGACAGCCTCGCGCTGAAATACCTGGACCACACCACCGTGAGCTTCCAGGACATTGCCGGCAAAGGCGCCAAGCAGCTGACCTTCGACCAGATCGCGCTGGAACAGGCCGGGCCCTATGCCGCCGAAGATGCCGACATCACTCTGCGCTTGCATCAGGCGTTGGTGGAAAAACTCAATGCGATTCCGAGTCTCGCCAGCGTACTCACCGATATCGAGATGCCGCTGGTGCCAGTACTGGCGCGCATCGAGCGCCAGGGCGCCTTCGTCGACGCCGAACTGCTGGGTATCCAGAGCATCGAGCTGGGCAACAAGATGGTCGCGCTGGAGCGCGAAGCGTTCGAAATCGCCGGTGAAGAATTCAATCTCGGTTCGCCAAAGCAGCTTGGCGTGATCCTCTACGAAAAGCTCGGCCTGCCGGTGCTGAAGAAGACTGCCAAAGGCCAGCCGTCCACCGCCGAAGAAGTGTTGGCGAAACTCGCCGAAGACGATCACCGCTTGCCGAAGGTGCTGATGGAGCACCGTTCTATGAGCAAGCTGAAAAGCACCTACACCGATCGCCTGCCGGAGCAGATCAACCCGCGCACCGGACGTATCCACACCTCGTACCATCAAGCCGTGGCATCGACCGGTCGCCTGTCTTCCAGCGATCCGAACCTGCAGAACATCCCGGTGCGCACCGCTGAAGGCCGGCGCATCCGCCAGGCTTTTGTGGCGCCGAAAGGTTATAAACTGCTGGCGGCGGACTATTCGCAGATCGAACTGCGGATCATGGCGCACCTGTCGCGCGACGAAGGCCTGATGAACGCCTTCCGCAACAACCTGGACGTGCACACCGCCACCGCTGCCGAAGTGTTCAAGGTTGAACTGCATGAAGTGAGTTCCGACCAGCGTCGCAGCGCCAAGGCGATCAACTTCGGCCTGATCTACGGCATGGGCGCGCAGAAACTGGGCAAGGACATCGGCGTCGACACCAAGACCGCCAAGGCCTACATCGACACCTATTTCGCCCGCTACCCGGGGGTTCGCGAATACATGGAGCGCACCCGGGCGCAGGCGGCGGATCAGGGTTACGTCGAGACCTTCTTCGGCCGTCGCCTGTACCTGCCCGAGATCAACTCGAACAAGCCGCAGGAACGCGCCGCCGCCGAGCGCACGGCAATCAACGCGCCGATGCAGGGCACGGCCGCCGACATCATCAAGAAAGCCATGGTCGCGGTGGACAATTGGCTGACGACGTCCGGGCTCGATGCCCGGGTCATCCTGCAGGTGCACGACGAACTGGTGCTGGAGGTGCGCGAGGATCTGGTCGAGCAGGTCAGCGCCGAGATTCGTCAGCACATGAGCGAAGCGGCGACCCTGGATGTGCCGTTGCTGGTGGAAGTGGGTGTAGGCAACAACTGGGATGAGGCGCACTGAGACGCGTGCCCTGCCGCGACCAGCGTCGCGGCAAACCCTTTGAAAGCGGGCTTAGACCTGAAAATGCCGGGAGCTATTCCAAAGTTTTCGAAAAAAATCTGAACTAATCTGGCGACCGAGCACTCAGAGGTACTGAATGGCTGGTGAAGCCCTTCGATGCTCCTATGTTGTGTTAAGTGTTGGCAGATATCTGAACCCCGCCCTAGCGGTTCGGAACTTGAACCCCGGAATTCGACCTCCCCACTGAATCCCGGGGCTTTTTTTTGCCCCAAAACTGGCTGTGATGCCGTCATGCTGCGTTAAAGGCACCGCTAAAAATGCTCATTTAGGTCCCCTAAACTCCGCTTTTTAGCGATGCCTTTGCCTTGCCTGACAGCGCCACAGCCAGTTTTGAACTCGCCTTACTCCGCAGCAGCGGCCTCGGTGTTTTTGTCGGCCAGTTCCATCCAGTCGGCCAGGACGGTGTAGGCCTCTTCCAGGCCCATGCGTTTTGGCGCGGAGAACAGCTGGATGGTGATCGAGTCGCCCCAGCCTTTGCGGATTTCCGACTGTACTTTCAGCAACGTGTTTTTTGCCGCGCCGTAGGTGAGCTTGTCGGCCTTGGTCAGCAGGATGTGCATCGGCATGCCAGCGGCGACGGCCCAGTCGAGCATCAGCAGGTCGAAGTCGGTCATTGGATGGCGGATGTCCATCATCAGAATCAGACCTTTCAGACTCTCCCGGCCACCGAGGTAAGCCTCGAGGTGACGCTGCCAGTGTTGCTTGAGCGGGATCGGTACTTTTGCGTAACCGTAGCCCGGCAGGTCGACCAGACGCCGATCATCGTCTAGCTTGAAGAAATTCAATAGCTGCGTGCGACCCGGGGTTTTCGAGGTCCGCGCCAGGCTGGCGTGGGTCAAAGTGTTCAATGCGCTGGATTTACCGGCATTGGAACGACCGGCAAACGCCACTTCGAAGCCTTCGTCGTCAGGGCATTGATCGACTTTGGCGGCACTGAGCATGAACGTGGACTGTTGGCACAGGCCGAGGATGGGATTCTTGAGTTGCATGGGATTTCCGATGTGGGCGGCGCCGGGATTGGGCGCGGAACGCGGTGTCGCTTCCGTTTCAGTGACGCCAGTATATAATGCCGCAGATTTTGTGTGTGCTTTGTCCCAGCGAAGGATGAAGTTCACGAGAGCGACGAACCTTGATTGCGCACTAGAACGCAGATCGCTCTCAACCCTGAAAAGGTCGTTTTATGACGAAATGGCTGCTGGCTGCCGGAGTCTTGATGCCGCTTTACAGCGCACAGGCTACACAGGATCCGGAAGCAGTGTACAACCGTGTTTGTGGTGCCTGTCATTCCGGCCAACTACCCATGGCGCCCGCAAGAGGCGATCAGGAAGCTTGGACGCCGAGGTTGGCGAAAGGTATGGGGACGCTGGTGCAACACGTGACCCAGGGTTTCAAGGCGATGCCGCCGCGTGGTTTGTGCATGGACTGCAGTGCCGAGGATTACCAGGCCATCATCCTGTGGATGAGCGAGAGTAAACCCGGTCCATAACTTAACCCTTAGCCGTAGTTGGATTAGCTGATGAACAAACTGATCGTGAGTCTGCTGTTGACCGTGGGAATTTCAGGCTTCGCCCATGCTGCCGGCGATGCCGCAGCAGGCCAGGCAAAAGCCGCCGTATGCGGAGCCTGCCATGGCCCGGACGGCAACAGCATGGCACCAAACTTTCCGAAACTGGCCGGGCAAGGCGAACGCTACCTGACCAAGCAACTGAAAGAAATCAAGGATGGCAAGCGGGTCGTGCTGGAAATGACCGGTTTGCTGACCAACCTCAACGATCAGGACCTGGCTGACCTCGCGGCGTACTTCGCCAGCCAGAAAGGCAGCGTTGGCGCCGCCGATCCGAAACTCGTCGCACGCGGTGAAGCGCTGTTCCGCGGCGGTAATCTGGACAAAGGCCTGCCTGCCTGCACCGGCTGCCACTCGCCGAACGGTTCTGGCAACGCCGCCGCCGGCTTCCCGCACCTGGGTGGTCAGCACGCGCAATACATCGCCAAGCAACTGACCGATTTCCGTAAGGAAGAAGGCGGTCGCGCCAACGACGGTGACGCGATGACCATGCGCACCATCGCGCGCAAGCTGAGCGACGAAGACATCGCGGCCGTTTCCAGCTACATCCAGGGCCTGCACTGAGGCCTTGTTTCGGGCGTTGGGCGAGACGGACATCTCCGGCAACGTTAACGCTCGATTAATCCGTCGCAGCAAGTATAAAAAGGGTGGCTTTGGCCGCCCTTTTTTGTGGCCGCTGCCGTTACACTACAGCACTCATGCCCGCCAGGACCTGTCTGAAAACAGGTCGAGCGAGGCGACCCAAATTGTTCAGGAGTAAAGCATGCGTAATCTGATCATCAGCGCCGCCCTCGTCGCTGCCAGCCTGTTCGGCGTCACCGCCCAGGCCGCTGAAGCCCCTGCCGCCCCTTATGTCGAACTGGCCAACCCGGTTCCGGTTGCAGTGCCTGGCAAGATCGAAGTGGTCGAGTTGTTCTGGTATGGCTGCCCGCACTGCTACGCGTTCGAGCCGGTGATCAATCCATGGGTTGAAAAACTGCCTTCCGATGTCAACTTCGTGCGCATCCCGGCCATGTTTGGCGGCCCTTGGGACGCTCACGGCCAGATGTTCCTGACCCTCGAAGCCATGGGTGTCGAGCACAAGGTTCACGCGGCGGTATTCAACGCGATCCAGAAAGAACACAAGAAGCTGACCGACAAGAACGACATGGCTGACTTCCTCGCCACTCAAGGTGTGGACAAGGACAAGTTTCTTGCCACCTTCGACTCGTTCGCCATCAAAGGCCAGATCGTGAAGGCCCGTGAGCTGGCCAAGAAGTACGAAATCACTGGCGTGCCAACCATGATCGTCAACGGCAAATACCGTTTCGACATCGGCTCGGCCGGTGGTGCCGAACAAGCGCTGAAACTGGCTGACGATCTGGTAGCCAAAGAGCGAGCGGCGACCAAGGCGGCTGCCAACTAAGCGCGGCCATTGCCATGCGCCGCTGGAAGTCTGAACGCAGCGTTGGCCTGCATGATCCGCAGGTCAACGAGCATCATCTGGCGTCCACGGGCTTGCCCGCGGACCAGCGTCTGCGTTTGCTCAGCTTCAACATCCAGGTCGGCATCAGCACCGAGCGCTATCGGCATTACCTGACCCGCAGCTGGCAGCATCTGCTGCCGCACACCGGGCGCTCAGGCAATCTGCAAAAGATCGGTGACCTGCTCGGCGACTTCGATCTGGTCGCCCTGCAGGAAGCCGATGGCGGCAGCCTGCGTTCGGGCTACGTCAATCAGGTCGAACATCTGGCCCAGCTCGGCGCCTTCCCCTATTGGTATCAACAACTCAACCGCAACCTCGGCCGACTGGCCCAGCACAGCAACGGCGTGCTCAGTCGTTTGAAGCCGTGGGCGATCGAGGATCACCCGCTCCCCGGCCCGAAAGGTCGCGGCGCGATTCTGCTGCGCTTCGGCGAAGGCCCGGAAGCGTTGGTGGTGGTGATGATGCACCTGGCCCTTGGCGCGCGTACGCGTAGCCTGCAACTGGCCTATATTCGTGAGCTGATCGGCGGCTACAAGCATCAAGTCTTGATGGGTGACATGAACACCCACGCCAGCGATCTGCTGCAACACTCCCCGTTACGCGATCTTGGCCTGCTGGCCCCGCAGGTGGAAGCGACCTTCCCCAGCTGGCGTCCTCAGCGCTGCCTTGATCACATTCTGCTCAGCCCGACCCTGACCCTGGAAAAGGTCGAAGTGCTGGCCCAACCGATTTCCGATCACCTGCCGGTCGCGGTAGAGATTCGTCTGCCGGGTTCGCTCACGGCCGATGCATTGCCCACGTTGAGTCCTGACCTTCGCGGAAGCCCTGAATGAGCGACGACGCCCAGCGCTGGAAAGAGAAATACCTCAAAAGTATCGAACAGCAGGACAAGCTCGAGCGGCGCTGGGCCGCCCGCCTCGATTTGCTGCGTCGCGGTCTGGTGCGCAGCACCCTGGCGGCGGAAGGCACCGACAAGGCTGTCGATCAGTGCATGAAAGAGATGCGCGACGTGGTGCGCACCGACGACATGGACGCCGGCCTCGCCGCCCTGCTGCCACGCCTGGAAAAAGCCGTGCTCGACTCCGAGCAGCGCCGGGAAACCCGTATCGAACAGGTCAGCACCGCACTGACGTCGCTGGTCACGCAGCTACAGGCCTTGCCGCTGCCGCGTGAAGTCGCGCAGCCTTTGAAGAAATTCGCCAAGCAACTGGACGGCCGCGTCAGCTCGGCGCGGGAAATGCCGCTGTTGCTCAGCGAACTGAGTGGTCTGCAGGGCAAGGCGCTGAGTCAGTTGGAAACGCCGGCGGAAACCGGTCGTCCGGGCTTGCTGCAGCGCTTGTTCGGCAATCGGGAGAATCCTGAGGCGCCTGCACCAGAAGCAGCCGCATCGACGGCGGAAGCTGGGGCGCCCATCGAGGCACAAGCAACAGTACAGCCCGAACCAGAGTTGGCGCCACCATTACCGGTTGCGCCGATGACCGTCGCGCCTGCTTCCCCGATCATTGAACCGGTTGACGAAACGCCTCCGCCGGCCGCGCAGACCCCGATCAAACCGGAGGAAGTGGTGGCTTTCGTGCCGCCAACTGTTTCCAGCATTGTCGCCGCTCACTCGACCGAGCCGCCAGCGCAGCCCTTCGAACCCGTGCAGGTGTTCGCCACGGCTGCCTCTCAGGCGCCGGACGCGTTCAACCCTGACGAACTGATCCATCCCGGCGACCCGGTGCCGCTGATGCTCGACAGCCTGCCCCTGCCCGAGCCGATCGCCCAGGCGCTGGCCGCAATCGACCCGGAGCAATCCGAGCAGGACATCCTGTTCGCCCTGCCGGATTCCCCGGAGCCGTCCTACAGCTCCGTCGCCCGCCACATCGAAGACACCCTGATCGGTCTGCTCGACGATCTGACCCTGCCGGAGCGTCATCGTCCGCAAGCCGAAGCGATGCGTGACCGGCTCAAACATGGCTTGAACTGGTACGAGTTGATCCCGATCCTCGACGATCTCGCGACACTGATGCTGGCAATCACCGACAGCGGCCAGCATGAATTCGAAGCGTATCTCCAGCAACTCAACGAGCGCCTCGAAGCATTTCAGAGCAACCTGCAAGCCGCCAGCGAAGGGCATGCCGACAACAGCTCGGCGGCGCGGGCGATGGACACACAGATCCGCGAGCAGGTCGACGGTTTGCAGACCAGCGTGCAGGAGGCGGCAGACCTCGACGACCTCAAGCAAGTGTTGGAGAACCATCTTGAAGGCCTGCTCGGCACCATGGACCAGCACCGCCAGCAGCGTGACGCCCGCGAACAGGAAGTGGCCGCGCGGCTCAAAGGCTTGTCCGAGCGAGTGGCGCACATGGAACAGGAAGCCCTGGGCTTTCGCGAACACCTGGAAGAGCAACGCCAGAAAGCCCTGATCGACCCGCTGACCGGCCTGCCCAATCGCGCCGCCTGGAGCGAACGCCTCGAACACGAAATCAAGCAATGGCAGCAGCACGGCAACACGCTGAGCCTGGCGATGCTCGACCTTGACCACTTCAAACGGATCAACGACAGCTATGGCCATCTGGCCGGTGACAAAGTGCTGAAAATCATCGCCACGGTGTTGCGCAAACGCCTGCGCGGCTCTGACTTCATCGCGCGTTTTGGCGGTGAGGAATTCGTTTTGCTACTGCCCGCCACACCACCAGCAGTCGGCGCAAAATTGCTGGAAGGATTGCGAGCGGCGGTCGAAGCCTGCCCGTTTCACTTCAAAGGCGAGCGAGTGACGATCACCATTTCCATGGGCCTCGCGTCATTCAGAGCCGGCGAACATAGCGATCTGGTGCTGAAGCGCGCCGATCAGGCGCTGTATAGGGCAAAAAATGCAGGTCGCAATCGAGTCGAGCTGGGTTGAGCAAATTGTTCCATTTTGTTTAATTCCGCTCGCTGGCCGTCGATACGCAAGGCATTACGTTACACTGTTGCATTATCGTCTCCCGTGTACTCTTTTCTACCATGAAATTTTTCGCCCTTATTGCTTCTTTGCTCGTTCTGTCCGGTTGCGCCAGCGGCCCGCGTTACGACACCAGCCATCCGTCGGCCAACTACGACAGCCGCATCCAGTTCGTCGTTGTTCACTACACCTCGGCCTCGCTGGAGCGCTCCCTGCAACTGCTGACTCACGGTGAAGTCAGCAGTCACTACCTGATCGGCGACGACAAGGGCGGCACGATCTACAAATTGATGGATGAAAACCAGCGCGCCTGGCACGCCGGTGAAAGCCAGTGGCAGGGCCGTACCTGGCTCAACTCCAGCTCGATCGGCATCGAAATCGTCAATCCCGGTTTCAAGGACACCCCGACCGGGCGCCTCTGGTATCCGTACAGCGAAGCGCAGATTCAAGCGCTGATTGCCCTGCTCAAGGACATCAGCAAGCGCAACGGTATCAGCCCGCAGCACATCATTGGTCACAGCGATATCGCGCCGCTGCGCAAACTCGATCCGGGCCCATTGTTTCCATGGAAACGTCTCGCTGCCGAAGGCCTTGGCCGGTGGCCGAACGAACAAGCGGTAGCGCGTCAGCAAGCAATATTCAACAGCGGCGAATTGCCGAGCATCAGCTGGTTTCAGGCACAGCTGGCGCGCGTGGGCTATGACACACCGCAAACCGGCGAACTGGATATCGCCACCCGCCATGTCCTCGCGGCCTTTCAGATGCACTACCGCCCTGAGCGCTTCGACGGCACGCCGGACGCACAAACGGCGGCGCTGTTATTGGTCCTCAATCAGACAAAATAATGACGCCCGCCCGACGGTCAGGGCAAATTCGCAATCAGCAGCTATAACTCATTGGTAATTCTTCGGATATCCCCTGATGGCTGCTACCCGAGAGACGCTGCGTAGCTGGTTCTATCGCCCGGTATTTTTGGCGATGATCGCGGCTGTCCTGAGTACGACCGTGCTGATCTCCGGTGCAATGTTCGTCGCAATGCGGCAAGTCGAGCAGAATGAAAGCCAGGAAATGAACGCCCAGGGCGAGCGTTTTCTGGTGCGCCTGGAACAACTGTTCGGCCAGTTGCGCGAAAGCCTCGATGATCTCGAAGCTCAGCCGTTGCGCAGTTGCGACGAGGAAATGATCGCGACGCTGCAGCAGGTCACCTTCAACTATCGCTTTGTTTATGAAGCGGCTTACATGGATGCCTCGCGCACCTGCTCCAACCGCCCGCGCCAGGAAGGTCTTTCGAGTGCCCGGGCGCCGGATATCACCGGCCCGACCTATAGCTATTGGCTGAACACCACCACCGAACCTGATGAAAACCGCGCGGCGCTGATGCTCGGGCGCGGCAATTTCCGCGTGGCCACCTCGCGCGGGCACCTCACCGACATGGTCGACCTGTCGCCCGGCAGCAGCCTGCTGGTAGTACTCGACCACGGCACTCGGGCCATCCCGGTGCTGGGCCAGCCGCAGATATGGCCGCCTACCGAGCCGTGGCCGCTGAAAGCCAGCGCTGCCTTGCAGGTCACGCAAACCCGCCTGATCTACCGCATGCCCACCGACAATCCGGAATATCAGCTGGTGTTGATCGCGCCACGCACCGGCATGCACATTCCCATCGTATGGTGGTGGGTGGTCCCGCTGTGCCTGGTCCTCGGCGGCTTTGTCGGGTTCTGCGTGTTTTTGCTGGTGCGCCAACGCCAGTCGCTCGATGCCGAATTGCACGGGGCGATTCGGCGCGGTGAATTGCAGGTGCTCTATCAACCGATCTTCGATCTCGACAGCCGCAACTGTGTCGGCGCCGAAGCCTTGCTGCGCTGGCGGCGGCCAGACGGCACGCTGACCAGCCCCGACCTGTTTATTCCAATGGCAGAAAATACCGGGCAGATCCGGCAGATGACCGACTTCGTCCTGCAGCGTTTGCTGGAGCAACTGGGCCAGTTATTGCGGGCCAATCCGCAGCTTTATATCTCCGTTAACCTCGCCGCCTGCGACGTGATGGTGCCGCGCGTCGGCCAGGTCATGGCGCGTCTGCTGACCTTGCACCGAGTTGCCGCGCGGCAGATTGCCTTCGAAGTTACCGAGCGCGGCCTGATCGATGTGGTAGTAGCCCGGGAGAACCTGCAAGCCTTGCGTGACGTCGGCCACCAGGTACTGATCGACGATTTCGGCACCGGCTATTGCAGCCTCGCCTACCTGCAAACGTTGCCGGTCGATTGCCTCAAGATCGACAAGGCGTTCATCGATGCCCTCGGTCATGACGCGGCGAGCAGCGGCGTCGCGCCACATATCATTCATATGGCCCAGGCACTGGATCTGAAGGTGATTGCCGAAGGCATCGAGCTCGAATCGCAAGCGCAATTGCTCAGCAGTGAGGGGGTGAAATTCGGCCAGGGCTGGCTATTCGCTCATGCACTGAGCGCGGTGCAATTCATCGAACTGATCACCCGGGGCCGCCGCCTCGTCGGGCGGCGCATGGACGACGAAGCCTAAGGTTCATTCAAAAGCGCCCAGGCAGTGTCGAACAGTGCCTAAACGGCGAGGGCCATATAAAACTGCGTGCCCTGGCCCGGCCGCGAATACACGCCCATGCGGCCGCCGTGCAGCTGAACGATCTCCTTGCACAGCGCCAGCCCGAGCCCGGCGCCGCCCTTCTTGCGGCCGACCTGCACAAACGGTTCGAAGATTCGCCCTTGCTGGCCGTAGGCGATGCCTTCGCCGTTGTCTTCGACACTGATGATCACCCGCTCGCCGTGCCGACGCGCCTGCAAGCGGATCTGCCCGTCGCGGGCGGTATGGCGCAAAGCATTGTCGATGAGATTGTCCAGGACCCGATCCAGTTGCACCTGATCGGCCTGCAAGCGTGGCAACGGTCCCTGCACTTCGACCTTCAAGGCAATGCCCTTGGCCTCTGCCGCCTCGCCGAAACGCAGCTGCGCCTGTTCCAGCAGGTCTTCGATGGAGCAAGGTGCGAGCGTGAGCTTCTGCAAACCGTTCTGGTAGCGCGAGAAGTTGAGCAGGTCGTTGATCAACTGCATCAGGCGCTGCATCTCTTCGTTGACCGTGTCGAGCAAGTCCGCTTCGCGCGACTCTTCGGGGAATTTCGCCCGCTCACGGAACAGGCCGAACGCCATGTGCATGCCGGTGACCGGCGTGCGCAGCTCGTGGGAGGCGCGCAGGACGAACTCGCTGCGCACCCGTTCGAACGCACGCTGCTCGGTGACATCATGCAGCACCATCACAGCGCCAAGGATGTGCCCTTGGGTATGGCTGACCGGCGTCAGGCTGTAGGTCAGCAAACGCGATTCGCCGTCGACTTCGATGCTCAGATCGTCTGGCGCGCGCTCGAGCGTGCCACCGCGCAACACCAATTGCAGCTGCGCATCCAGTTCGGGCCTGCCAAGTGCGGTGCCCAGGCCTTGACCGAGACGGTCGTCTTCCCAGCCCAATTGCCGCTGGGCGACCGGATTGAGGTGCTCCAGTTGACCTTGGCGATCAATCATCAACAAGCCGTCATCGATGCTGTCGAGTACCGCCTGCAGCCGTTGCTGCCCGGCCAACAGCTCATCGACATTGGTCGCCTGGTGCTCGCGCAAGGCCTCGGCCATCTGGCCGAAACGCTTGGTCAACTGATTCAGTTCCAGCGACGAGGACACCGGCAGGGTCACGTCGTATTTGCCTTTGCCGATTTCGTCCGCCGCCTGCGCCAGCGCTTCGATCGGCGCACCAAAGCGCCGGGCCACGCCGTGGGCCGTGACAAATCCGATGATCAGTACGGCGAGCCCTACCAGTCCGAGCAGGCCGGCGATCAACAGGGCGCGGTCGCGTGCGTCGTTCTGCACGCCATTGATCTTATCCAGGGCGTGTTTGTGTTCGGTGATCAGCCCGTTGCGCAGAATATTGAAGCGCTCCCTGAAATCGGCGCTGGAGCTTGCGGCGTTGGTGGGGTCGCGAGACAGATCGAAGGCTTGCAGGAAACTCAGGTAGTCGGCCTTGGCCTGGCTGAAGCCATATTGGCGCTCGCCATCGTGCTGCTCTTGGGCGATACCCTCGTCGAGCAACTGGAAGTAATGCTGTTTGGAGGCCTCGAACGCTACGGGATCGGGCTTTTCCGCGAGCATGATGATCAGTTGATCGCCCAAGGTCTGCCGCAACTTGAGCCCCAGCTCAAGGGTGACGAAGTTGCTGCGCACCAACGCTTCTTGCGTTCCGGCCATCTGCATTACGCTGACCAGCCCGAGCAGCAGCCCGAGCAAGGCCACGGTGATCAGTGCGGAAATGCTCAGGAACAAACGGGTCCGCAACTTCATCGCCAGTTTCATCGTCGGGCGCTCACAGGTTGTACTGCTTGCGCTTGCGATACAGGGTCGAGGCGTCGATACCCAGGGTCTTGGCGGCTTGGTCGAGGGTGCCGGCGGTCGCGAGGACGGCGCCGATATGGGCTTTTTCCAGTTCGTCGAGGCTCAGTGCTGCGCCGACTCGTGGCGCGTTGTTGGCCGGTTGCTCGGCCATGCCCAGGTGGCTGATCTCCACACGTTCCTGCGGGCAAATGATGCTGGCCCGCTCGACCACGTTGCGTAGCTCGCGAATGTTGCCGGGCCAACGGTAGCCGAGCAGCGCCTCGCGGGCCTCGTCGCTGAAACCACGCGCCGGGCGCGCGTACTCTTTGACGAAACGCGCCAGGAAGCGGTCAGCCAGGGTCAGGATGTCCTCGGCGCGCTCACGCAGTGGCGGCAGATGCAGCGTGATGACGTTGAGGCGATAGAGCAGGTCCTCACGGAAGCGCCCGTCGCGCACCATGTCTTCGAGGTTAAGGTTGGTCGCCGCCAGAATCCGCACATCGGCGCGGCGGGTGACCGGGTCACCTACCCGTTCGTATTCCTTGTCCTGAATGAAACGCAGCAATTTCGGCTGCAAAGTCAGTGGGAAATCACCGATCTCGTCGAGAAACAGCGTGCCGCCATCCGCCTGATTGACCCGGCCCAAGGTGCTCTCGCTGGCGCCGGTGAAGGCGCCGCGGCTGTGGCCGAACAGTTCGCTTTCCATCAACTCGGCGGTCAGCGACGGGCAGTTGATGGTCACGCAGGATTTCTTTTCGCGCTTGCTCCAGCCGTGAATGGCGCGGGCCAATTCGCCCTTACCCGTACCGGACTCGCCGAGAATCAGTATGTTGGCATCGGTGCTGGCAACCTGGCGAGCGGTTTCGAGCACAACTTTCATGGCCGGGCTGTGAGAGTCGAGGCCGTCCTTGGGTTTGCGGATTTCGCCTTCGAGTGCTTCCAGGCGCGCCGACAGTCGGCGTACCTCCAGTTGCTTGGCGGTGGCCAGACGCAATTGGTCAGGGCTGCACGGTTTCACCAGATAGTCGGCCGCGCCGGCCTGGATGGCATCCACCGCGGTATCGACAGCCGAGTGCGCGGTAACGATGACAACGCGCATCCAGGGCGCCTGAATACGCATTTGCGCCAGTACATCCAGACCGTTGTCTTCACCCAGACGTAAATCAAGGAAGCACAGATCGAACACCTGGCGTTGCAGCAATGCCTCGGCCTGGGCCGCGCTGTTGGCGGTGGCCACCGTATAACCTTCGTCTTCGAGGCAATAACGGAAGGTACGCAGGATGGCGGATTCGTCGTCCACCAGCAGAATGCGGCCTTGATGCTCAGTGGCAGATTCCATTTTTCCTACGCTCCATAGTGATTGGTCTTGGGTTAGTCCCGGAAAAATCGGGCAAGTTGCATGGTTTATTCTGAACGATGCCAGCCATAGGAGGGTAGCCCTCTCCAGCCGATACGGCCAATACGTTGATTTTGTTGATTTTTTAATCCGCCACGGTTTTGCAGGGCTTGTCCTGCGTACATCTCTGACATCTGCGGTGTGCTCTTCATTCCGTAAGACCGAAATCTCCTACGAAATAATCGTGCAATCCGCACGACGCTGGATAACCCCATCGTGCAGGATGCGTCGCCGGGGCTTTGCTAAATATCCATAACTCGTTGATTTTAAATATATTTTTAAAGCACGAAAAACTGGCATGCAGGCTGCAATACCTGTTTCAGCCCGGGCAGATCAGTACTGCCCCAACCGAACAAGAGTGAGGAACCCAGGATGACTCGCCAACGTGCCGCCCACATGCGTCTCTCGCCACTGCATATCCAGCAAGGTCTGTTCGCTGTGCTGGCGCTGCTGATCACTCTGATCGCCTGCCAGCAATACCTGCGCTGGGAAAACAGCCAGCAGCCGGAAGCGCCACTGGTGTCGATGCAGCATGCAACGCAGAGCCATTTCAGCGCCGTCAGCAGCACGCAGGACGAGCGCACCACGATGCGCATGATGGAAGTCGATCAGGCACAACCGCTGGATCAACTGCCGCGTGAAGAACGTTGGGTTTTCTGACTCGCTAAAACCGATTCGGGCGCGCCGCGCCGGAACACGTAACACCCCTAAATAGAGAAGTAAGGAGAATCACCATGTTGAGCTGGGCAATTACATTCTTGATCATTGCCATCATCGCCGCCGTACTGGGCTTCGGTGGTATCGCGGGCACCGCCACGGGTATCGCCAAGATTCTCTTTGTCGTGTTCCTGGTGATGTTCATCGCTTCCTTCTTCTTTGGCCGCCGCGGCCGAGGTTAACGATGACAGTCTTGAAGACGCTGGCCGCCGCCCTGCTTCTGGGCGGCAGCGCCATGGCGATGGCGGCCAATGACGGCCAGACGCGGGTCAACGAGTTGCTCGCGTCCGATGCGCAATACCGGGAAACCTGGGAAGGCGTGATCAAAAAGGAGGAGCGCGTACCGGAATGGGTGATCAACCTGACCGGCACATCGGAACAACAGATGAACGCGGTCACTGAAGACGGCGATAAATATCTGGTGGGCCCGCTCTGCGAAAGTCAGGACAAATGTCTGAACCATCGCTTGATCGTCGCCTTCAGCTTCGACAAGGACGACGCTTACGCCATGCTGGTCGATGTGCCGGAAGGTCTGCCGCAGGACAAGTCGCCGACGCGACATGCCACCTACCGCTTCTTCGGCAAACCCGACCAGGGCATGCAGGATCTGCTGATGGAAACCCTGAAGAAAGATCCGAAGTGGTACTGATTCGAACATGAAGGCAGCAGCCCTGCTGCTTTCCATTGCACCCACCCGAGGAGGGTCGGTGCATGACCAGGGGGCCGGGACGTTCTGACTGCAACAGGGTCGGAGTGACCTACGGGTACAGGGAGTGCCTGCGCAAGGGCCGGGTCAGGGCAGGTAAAAGCTGCGTCGCAGGTTCGTCGACCGATCATGGCTCGACGGACTTGCGCTGAGCTTCCCAATACGTAAGAGCTTGATCCAGCGCGCCCTTCACAGCCATTTAATCGTCAACACTGCGATCGCAAATATTACGCGGTGTTTCCTGACGACCGTATATCGATAAAGAAACCGTTTAAACAGTGGGACTTCTAGTCTCTCTGCGTAGGCTTTTTCGCAAGTTTTTCGTCGATTTTTTACGGCTGCCGATTAGCGCCATCTACGCTGGAATGGCCGGTTCACGGCACTTATGGCGGCTGAAATGTCACAATCGAACCGGTTGGGACGCCAGTTTCAATTGAAAAAGCTCATGCCGATTCGGCATAGGGTAGGCGTTTACGGCATTAGACGGCGCATCCTTGCATCGGAATAGTTGCGCCTTTTTTCGCCTGCCGAAGAGCCGTAAACGCGCGCTTCCGGGCACCTTATACGGAGGCAGATGCACAGACTTTTCCGCTGATGAGCGTTCCAGTTCCTGCATGTGCCTGAGTCAAACGCAAGTAAGGGTAAAGATAATGAAGAAGGCAAAGCTTAGCCTCGCCTGGCAGATCCTCATCGGTCTGGTATTGGGGATTGCAATCGGTGCGTTGCTCAACCACTTCAGTGCCGAGAAGGCGTGGTGGGTCAGCAACGTCCTGCAACCGGCAGGCGATATCTTTATCCGTCTGATCAAAATGATCGTGATCCCGATCGTCATTTCTTCCCTGATCGTCGGCATCGCCGGCGTCGGCGACGCCAAGAAGCTCGGGCGGATCGGCCTGAAGACGATTCTCTACTTCGAAATCGTCACCACCATTGCCATCGTCGTCGGCCTGCTGCTGGCCAACCTGTTCCATCCGGGTGCCGGCATCGATATGAGCACCCTGGGCACGGTGGACATCTCCAAGTACCAGGCGACCGCCGCCGAAGTGCAACATGAACATGCGTTCATCGAGACCATCCTCAATCTGATCCCGTCGAACATCTTTGCGGCCATGGCCCGCGGCGAGATGCTGCCGATCATCTTCTTCTCGGTACTGTTCGGTCTCGGTCTGTCGAGCCTGCAGTCGGACCTGCGCGAGCCACTGGTGAAGATGTTCCAGGGCGTGTCGGAAAGCATGTTCAAAGTCACTCACATGATCATGAATTACGCGCCGATCGGTGTGTTCGCGCTGATCGCGGTGACCGTCGCCAACTTCGGTTTCGCATCCCTGCTGCCGCTGGCCAAACTGGTGATCCTGGTTTACGTGGCCATTGCCTTCTTCGCCTTCGTGGTGCTGGGCCTGATCGCCAGGCTGTTTGGTTTCTCGGTGCTCAAGCTGATGCGCATCTTCAAGGATGAGCTGGTGCTGGCCTACTCCACCGCCTCCTCGGAAACCGTGCTGCCGCGGGTGATCGAGAAGATGGAAGCCTACGGCGCACCGAAGGCCATCTGCAGCTTCGTGGTACCGACCGGTTATTCGTTCAACCTCGACGGTTCGACCCTGTATCAGTCGATCGCGGCAATTTTCATCGCCCAGCTGTACGGCATCGACCTGTCGATCAGCCAGCAACTGCTGCTGGTACTGACCCTGATGGTGACCTCCAAAGGCATCGCCGGTGTACCGGGCGTGTCCTTCGTGGTGCTGCTGGCAACGTTGGGCAGCGTGGGTATTCCGCTGGAAGGTCTGGCCTTCATCGCCGGTGTCGACCGTGTCATGGACATGGCCCGTACTGCGCTGAACGTGATCGGTAACGCTCTGGCGGTACTGGTGATCTCGCGTTGGGAAGGCATGTACGACGATGCCAAGGGCGAGCGCTACTGGAACTCCCTGCCGCACTGGCGCAGCAAGGAAAAATTGCCGGCTGGCGAAATCTCCAAGAACTAATGCAAAACCCTGTGGAGATTGGCTTTTGTGGGAGCGAGCCTGCTCGCGAAGGCGAAATGTCATTCAGCATTAATGTGACTGACAGGACGCTTTCGCGAGCAGGCTCGCTCCCACAAAGGACTTGAGCCAGGCCACAAGTAACGTACCAACAAACCCCGGAGCAATCCGGGGTTTGTCGTTTCTGGCCACCCCGCTATCATTCGCCGCATTCTTCGGGGGATTTGACTGATGCTTAATGGCCTGTGGCTTGGCTTCTTCATCGTGGCAGCCGTGTCGGCGCTGGCGCAGTGGCTGATCGGCGGCAATGCCGGGATTTTCGCGGCGATGGTGGAAAGCATTTTTGCCATGGCCAAGCTTTCGGTCGAAGTCATGGTGCTGCTGTTCGGCACCCTCACCCTCTGGCTGGGTTTTCTGCGCATTGCCGAGAAGGCCGGGATCGTCGAATGGCTGGCAAAAGTGCTCGGGCCGCTGTTTCTGCGGCTGATGCCGGAAGTCCCGCGCGGCCACCCTGCCCTCGGCCTGATCACCCTGAACTTCGCCGCCAACGGTCTGGGCCTCGATAACGCCGCGACGCCGATCGGCCTGAAAGCCATGAAAGCGCTGCAGGAACTCAATCCCAGCGCCACCGTCGCCAGCAACGCGCAGATCCTGTTTCTGGTGCTCAACGCCTCCTCCCTGACCCTGCTGCCGGTGACGATCTTCATGTACCGCGCCCAGCAAGGCGCGCCCGACCCGACGCTGGTGTTCCTTCCGATCCTGCTGGCGACCAGTTGCTCGACCATCGTCGGTTTCCTCTCGGTGGCGTTCATGCAACGCCTGCGCATCTGGGATCCGGTGGTGCTTGCCTACCTGATTCCCGGCGCGCTCGCCCTCGGCGGCTTCATGGCCTTGCTCGGCACGCTTTCGGCTACCGCACTGGCGGGATTGTCGTCGATCCTCGGCAATCTCACGCTTTTTGGCTTGATCATGCTGTTTCTGGTGATCGGTGCGCTGCGCAAGGTCAAGGTCTACGAGGCGTTCGTCGAAGGCGCGAAGGAAGGCTTCGACGTGGCGAAGAATCTGCTGCCGTATCTGGTGGCGATGCTCTGCGCGGTGGGCGTGTTGCGGGCATCGGGCGCGCTGGATTTCGGCCTCGACGGCATCCGTCATCTGGTCGAGTGGGCCGGTTGGGACACGCGCTTCGTCGAAGCGCTGCCGACGGCGATGGTCAAACCGTTCTCCGGCAGCGCCGCACGGGCGATGCTCATTGAAACCATGCAGACGTCAGGCGTGGATAGCTTCCCGGCGCTGGTGGCGGCGACGCTGCAAGGCAGTACCGAAACGACGTTCTATGTGCTGGCGGTGTATTTCGGCGCGGTGGGGATTCAGCGCGCGCGGCATGCAGTGGGGTGTGCATTGCTGGCGGAATTTGCCGGGGTGGTGGGCGCTATCGCTGTCTGCTACTGGTTCTTCGGCTGAGCAAAATTCCCATGTGGGAGCGAGCCTGCTCGCGAAGACGGAGTGTCAGTCAACGCTTAAGTGACTGATACACCGCTTTCGCGAGCAGGCTCGCTCCCACAGGGATTGCGGTGTATCAGCGCGGATGCGGCGCGAGTTTCTGGCCTTGCTCCACGGCCCAGGCCACGACTTTGGCAGTAAGCCGATCACTGGCCTGACCGAACCCGGCCACCACCGCCGGCACCTGCACAGCGCTCAACGGCTGGCGCTCTTCAAAGCGCCGACTGGCGAGAATCCGCTGGTCATAGCCGCGCACCAGCAACGCATCGACGCGCACCACGACGCTGGCCTGGGTTCCCTGATACTCGGTCTGGAATGCTTGCAGACTGCCGCCCAGTTCCAGATCCGCCTGAAAATTGCTGTCATCGGTGCTGAGCAACGTCACCCGGCCGTCACGCTGAAAACCGTCGAGCAGACGGTTGCGCAGCAGCACCGGGGCCGGATCGCTCCAGCGCGAACCCTTGTAGCTGCTGATCACGTCACCCTGTGGAATCACCGCGATGCTCGGTCGATTCAGCGCTTCGCTGGCCTGCAGTTTGTTCAGCCGCAACGACCACGACTGAATGGCCGCCGGACCGGCCGAGGCGGGTGCCGGCGCGGCGGGCAGGCGATAGACATCCGAGGGTTCCGCCTGCGGCAGGATCGAGCACGCACCGAGCAAGGTCAGGCCTGCGCCAAGAAGGGCGATTCGGGTCAGTTTCATGGGGTGAATTCCTTGTTCTTGTCGCTGCCCAGCAGGTAGCCGCTGGGGTTGGCCTCAAGGCGTTGGGAGATGGCGCGCAGCGAGGTCAGGGTCTCGCGCAATTCGCGGATCGCCGGCGCCAGGCCATTGAGGCCCTGCATGCCGTT
Source organism: Pseudomonas retamae (assembly GCF_043496865.1). Lineage (NCBI taxonomy): Bacteria > Pseudomonadati > Pseudomonadota > Gammaproteobacteria > Pseudomonadales > Pseudomonadaceae > Pseudomonas > Pseudomonas retamae. The sequence continues at coordinate 747,882 of NZ_JBIEIL010000003.1, read as the reverse complement.
ATCCAGCGAATTCTGGTTTTTGCTGAGCAGGCCATTGATGGTCACGCTGCTTTGCTCCAGCGACTTCATCGCCTGCTCGGCGCTGCCCAGGGCCTGCTTGCCCTGATCGTTGAGCAAGCCATTGGCGTTGCGCATCAGCAGCGAGGTCTGTTCGAGCATGCTGCCGGCCTGTTTGCCGACACTCGCCAGTTGCTGCATGGCCTGCTTGATGTCACCACGCTGGTCGTTGATGGTGCCGGTGGTCTGTTCGAGATGGGCGAGGGTCTTGCTCACACGCTCGACGTTCTCGGCGGAGAACATGTGATTGGCGTTTTGCAGCAACGCGCTAATGCCGGTCATCAAATCGCTGCTGTCGTTGAGCAGGCGCGAGATAGGCGAGGGCGAGGCGATGAGGGTCGGCAATTGACCGTCATGCCCGCGCAGTTTCGGACTCTCGGGCGTGCCGCCGCTGAGCTGGATGATCGAGGTGCCGGTGATCCCGGTCAGCGCCAGTTTGGCCTGGGTGTCTTCCTTGACCGGCGTGTCGCCCGCCAGACGAATCCGCGCCAGCACCCGGCGCGGGTCTTGCGGGTCGAGGCGCAGGCTGACCACGTCGCCGACCTTGATCCCGCTGTACTGCACCGAACTGCCCTTGGACAGGCCGCTGACCGCCTCGTTGAACACCACTTCGTAATCCTTGAACTCGGTGTCGACGCTGGACTTGGCCAGGAACAGACCGAAGAGCAGGGCGCCTGCCACCACGATCACCGTGAACAGGCCGATCAACACATGATGGGCTCGGGTTTCCATGTCAGACCTCGTTGAGCAGTTTGGCGGCGTCCAGCGCCGAGCGGCCACGCGGGCCGTGGAAGTATTCGTGAATCCACGCGTCGTCGGTTTCCGAGACTTCGTCGATCGGCCCGGCGACCAGCACTTTCTTCTGCGCCAGCACCGCCACGCGGTCAGTGATGGTGTAGAGCGTGTCGAGGTCGTGGGTCACCAGAAACACGCTGAGGCCGAGCGCATCGCGCAAGGTCAGGATCAACTGATCGAAAGCCGCCGCGCCGATCGGGTCGAGGCCGGCGGTGGGTTCGTCGAGAAACAGAATGTCCGGATCCAGTGCCAGGGCGCGGGCCAGCGCCGCGCGTTTGATCATGCCGCCGGACAGCGACGCCGGATATTTGTCTGCCGCCGACAACGGCAGCCCGGCCAGCGCCAGCTTCACCGCTGCAAGATGCTCGGCGTCGTGGCGGCTGAGGCCGGCGTGTTCGATGAGGGGCAGGGCGACGTTTTCGGTGACTGTCAGCGAAGAAAACAGCGCGCCTTTCTGAAACAGCACGCCAAAGCGCCGTTCGATCAACGAACGTTCATGTTCGGCCAGATTCGGCAGGTTCTGCCCGAACACTTTGACCACGCCTTCGCTGGGCCGGTTGAGCCCGACGATGCTGCGCAGCAGCACCGATTTGCCGGTGCCGGACCCGCCAACCACGGCGAGGATTTCGCCTTTGTACACATCCAGATCAAGGTTCTCGTGCACGCTCTGGCTGCCAAAGCGATTGCACAGGCCACGCACTTCAATCACCGCCTCGGAGGGCGCGCGGGGTAGACGACTCACCAGCCCATCTCCATGAAAAACAGCGCAGCCACCGCGTCGAGCACGATCACCACGAAAATCGACTGGACCACACTGGAAGTGGTGTGCGCACCGACCGATTCGGCGCTGCCGCTGACCTTGAAGCCTTCCAGACAACCGATCGCGGCGATCAGGAAAGCGAAGATCGGCGCCTTCACCATGCCGACCAGAAAGTGCTGCACACCGATGTCCGATTGCAGCAGCGAGAGGAACATCGCTGGCGAGATATCCAGCGACACCGCGCAGACCACACCGCCACCAATGATCCCCGAAAGCATTGCCAGAAAGGTCAGCATCGGCAGCGCTACGAGCATCGCCAGAACCCGCGGCACCACCAGCAGCTCCATCGGGTCGAGGCCGAGGGTGCGGATCGCGTCGATTTCTTCGTTGGCTTTCATCGAGCCGATCTGCGCGGTGAACGCACTGGCGGTGCGCCCGGCCATCAGGATTGCCGTCAGCAGCACGGCGAACTCGCGCAAGAACGAGAAGCCGACCAGGTCGACGGTGAAGATCGTCGCGCCAAAACCGGCCAGCACCGTCGCGCCGAGAAACGCCACCACGGCGCCGACCAGAAACGTCAGCAGCGCCACGATCGGCGCGGCGTCGAGGCCGGTCTGTTCGATGTGCGCGATCATCGGCGTGATGCGCCAGCGCTTGGGCCGGAACAACCCGCGCGCCAGGGTTTCGAGAATCAGGCCGACAAAGCCGAGCAGTTGCAGGGTGTCTTGCCACACGGTGTCGACCGCGCGGCCGATGCGCGTGAGCAATTGCACGCTGACGCTGACTTCCGGTTCCTTGAGCGGCACGCAGAAATCGCTCAGCGAGCAATACACCGTCTGCAGCAAGGCACGATCAGCGGCGGACAGGGTGCAATCGGGATGTTCAGCGGATTTGCCGAGGCGTTCGGCGCCGAGCAATTCCACCAGCAGCGAGGCGCCGGCGGTGTCGAGCGCGCCGAGGTCGTTGAGATCGATCGGGGTGTTGGTGTCGTACTGGCCGTGGAGCTTTTCGCTCAGGTGCTTGAGCGCCGTGTAATGGGCGAGCGTCCAGTCGCCGCTGACCCGCAAGCGGGCAGGGCTGAGCGAGGTGTCCAGGCGGGCACTGCCGGGCGTTGGGCTGCTGATCATAAGCTCCGTGCTTGTACGGCTGTTACGTGAGCCTACGTAATAGCACGAACCGGATTACTTTTCTTTGGCCGGTGTGCTGTCGGTTATGGCGAAGCGCAGCACACCGATCAGCTGACCGTCCTCGGTCAGCACCCGCACCTGCCACTTGCCCGCCGGGTTGCCGGGGAAGTTCTGCTTGTGTGTCCACGCCCGGTAACCTTCCTTGCGCCCGCCGTGAATGTCGAGGGCGATGCGGTCGACCTCTTTGCCGTTGAACTGCCAGACGTGGTAGATCCGCTCATCGAGGCCGCGCGGCGCGTTGATCGCGGTGTAGGCATAGAGCCCGTCGTTGCGGATCTGCTCGGCGCTGACCGTGTCGAGGCTGGCGCCCGGGGTGCGATCCTGCAACGTGGTGCTGATCGCCACGTCGGTCATCCACAGCGTCGCCGGCGGCACCCACGAACGCAACACCCAGCCCACGCCGCCAATACCGACGGTAATGCACAGAATGGCCATTGCGTTGCGCAGCGTGCGGATCGGGAAGATCGACGCCAGACTCGGAAACGACAACAACACGGAAATGCCCAGCGCCCATTTGAAACTCTGCGCGGTGGTCAGGTGCATGATCACCGGTAACGCGGTGAGCAGGGCGGCGAACAGGGTCAGGGTGTGCAACGCCAGAAACGCCCAGCGCCGTGGCGCCAGCCACTTGTAATACAGCGGATCGACGATGGAGATCAGGGCGGCGACGCTGAGCAGGCCGGTGAAAAACAACTGGCCGCTGTTCCATGTCGTCGTGATGAAGAAAAACGGCAGGACGAAAAACAGGCTTTCCTGATGGATCATCTGCGTCGCGTAACGCAACAGCGGCTGGGGAATTTCGCGTTTGAAGATCCGCGTGAACAGCCCGGTCAGGGTGTTTTCCAGCATCAGCCAGATCCAGCTCAGCAGCATGATCACCGTGATCCAGCTCGCCAGCCCCTGTTGGCGATCGACCAGCATGAAACTGCCGACCCCGGAGATGAAACCACCCAGCGCAATGACCCCGGGATAGCGCTTCATCAGTTCGAGGAGGCGCTGGATCAGGAGCTGTAATTTCGGCATGGAGGCGGTTCACGGCAGAGTGGGGAAAGACTTCGACAGAGTAGCGTCCGCCGGGCGATGTGGCGAGTTTGGGCTCGCTCCCACAGGGTTATGTGTCAGGTTGCGACGAGCGTTTGCGGCGGTGATGCACACGCCAACCGATCAGTATCAGCAGCACCACACCCAGCCCTGCGGCACTTATCCACAGCACCTGATCATCACCGATCAACGGTTTCTCGATCCTGAAATAGCCTGGCTGCAACAACAACTCGCGCATGGCCTTGTTTGCCGCTTCCAGCGTTACGCCTTGTAGTTCACGCGCGGGATTGGCGAAGCGCCCGTCCTGGTAGTCGGCCAATGCGCTCCAGTAATAATCGGCCATCGCGCTGTTGCCTTGCACGGCCCAGGCCTGGTGGGCGATGGAGGCCTGTTTGATGCGGGCGAAGGTCGTCGGATCGAGGCCGTTTTTCAGCAGATCGGCCTTGAGGTCTTCGAGCACCTGAATCGCTTCGTCGACGTCGTCGCGGTCCAGATCAGCGTTGAGACTCATGAAGCCGACACCGCCGAACACTTCGCGCTCGGCCCACGGCCCGTAGGACAAACCGTGATTGAGGCGGATCTGCCGGTACAGCGCCCAGTCGAGATAATCCTTGAGAATGTCGAAAGTCTGGTCGTACTGATCGTCCAGCACCGGTTCCGGCACCAGCCAGTGCAGCTTGGCGTTGTCGCCGATAACGCCGCGGGTGAGGGTGCGTTCGTGGGCGGCGCTGGCGCGAATGTCCGGCAGCGGCCGATGCTCGCTCGGGTCGACCGCTTCGAGCGCGCCCCAGGTGCGTTCGAGATAGGCCGGCAGCAGCTTGTCGAGTTCGCCAACCACGATCAACGTCATGTTGTTCGGTGCGTACCAGGCTTTGCGGACCTGCTCCAGTTGCGCCTGGGTCAGGTGCTCGACTTCGGCGCGTTGCGGGCATTTGAGACCCAGCTCCACGGCGAGTTGATTGCTCGCGGAATGCCCCAGATCCTGGCGATCGAGAAACCGCCGCAGTTTGGTGTAATGGCCGCCGTCCTCGCGCTCGACCACGCGCTTGGCGGCGTTGATCGCGTTGTCATCAATGCGTGTCTGGGTCAGCAGATCGAGCAACAGGTCGAGTACCTTGCGCTGGTTTTTCGCCGGCGCCTCGATGACGAAAGTGGTGTCGGCATTGCTGGTAAACGCGTTCCAGTCGCCGCCCAAGGCCTGCATGCGTTCTTCCAGTCCGCCTTCGCCGGTCGCGTCGATGCCGCTGAACAGCAGATGCTCGAGCAGGTGCGGCAATTCTTTTTCGTCACAATCGAAATCGTCGAGACCGACGCCGACCACCAGCCGGATCGCCACATGGCCACGTTCGGTGCCGGGTTTGAGCAGCAACTGCAAACCGTTGGGCAGCGCATAGCCTTCGACCTGAAACCGATCCAGGGCAAGGGCGGGCAGGGAACCAAGCAGCAGACAGGCGAACAACAGGCAACGCATAACAGGCTTCCATACGGCTGATTTGGAGATCCGTGTCGTCAGTGGCGACCCCCATCGCTGGCAAGCCAGCTCCCACAAGGATCTGCGAGGTTCACAAAACCCTGTGGGAGCTGGCTTGCCAGCGATGACGGTCTCAAGGCTGAACCACTGTAACTGACTGACCCCAGCCCCAGTCGTTCAAGGCGAATGCGTAATGTCAGTCATATCGTCCACCGCCAAAGCCCCGGTGTCGGCCGTTTCCAGCACCACATAGGCGCTGCCGCAAAACAGCGAATTCAAGCGCTTCATGTCGGCGATCAGCTCAAGGTGCAGCGAGCTGGTCTCGATACTCTGCACGATCTTGCGTTGCAAACGGCTGACATGCGCATGGGCCAGACGCCGTTCCTGGGCGCGAAAGCGGCGCTTCTCGCGTAACAACTGGCGGGCGCTTTCGCGATCGCCGCTGAGGAACACCGACAGCCCCAGGCGCAGATTGGCGATCAATTGCTGGTGCAACCCGGCCAGATCCTCCAGACCCTCTTCGGAGAACGAGCGGCGCTGGGAGGTTTTCTGCTGCTGGATCTTGCGCAGCATGCGCTCGATCAGATCGGCGGCGAGTTTCAGGTTGATCGCCAGCTCGATGATCTCGGCCCAGCGCCGACTGTCGCGCTCGCCAAGATCCTCGCGGGGCATTTGCGCCAGGTACAGCTTGATGGCGCTGTACAGCGATTCGATGTCATCGGTGAGCCGGCGTATCTCCTGAGTGACGGCGGTCTGCTTGCCGCGCAGCACATCGAGGGTGGCATCGAGCATGTTGTCGAGCAGGTCGCCGATGCGCAGGGTTTCTCGCGCGGCGTTGGCCAGCGCCAGGCTCGGTGTGACCAGTGCTGTCGGATCGAGATGCCGTGGTTTGGCCGTGCCGTTGACCTCCGGCCGCTCCGGCAGCAACCAGGCACATAGCCGCGCCATCGGCCCGACACTCGGCAACAGAATCAGGCAGCGCGCGGTGTTGTACAGCAGGTGGAAGCCAATGACCATTTCCTGCGGGCTGAAATCGAGGCTGTCGATCCAGTGCACCAGCGGATCGAGTACCGGAATGATCAAAAGCAGGCCGATCAGTTTGTACAACAGACTGCCCAGCGCCACCTGCCGGCCGGCGGCGTTCTGCATGCTGGTGCTCATGAACGCGAGAATGCCGCTGCCGATGTTGGCACCGATCACCAGACCAATCGCCACTGGCAGGCTGATCACGCTTGCCCCCGCGAGGGTGGCGGTGAGCAGCACGGCGGCGAGGCTGGAATAGGAAATCATCGCAAACAACGCGCCGACCAGGGCGTCGAGCAATATGTCGCCGGTCAGCGAGGCAAAAATCACCTTCACCCCTTGGGCTTGAGTGATCGGCGCCGCCGCTTCGACAATCAACTGCAGGGCGAGAATGATCAGCCCCAAACCGATCGATACCCGGCCCATCTGCCCGAGCCGTGTCTGTTTGCGCGACAGGAAGAATATCACCCCGAGAAAGATCAGCAGCGGCGACAACCACGACAGGTCAAACGTCAGCACCCGCGCCATCAACGCCGTACCGACATCGGCCCCCAGCATGGTCGCCAGCGCCGGCGTCAACGCCATCAGGCCCTGACCGACGAACGAAGTCACCAGCATCGCAGTAGCGTTGCTGCTCTGCACCATCGCCGTGACCAGAATACCGGCGACGAACGCCAGCCATTTCTTCGACATGTTCTGGCCGATGACGTGCCGCAGGTTGGTCCCATACACCCGCAGAATGCCGGTTCGGACGATATGCGTGCCCCAGATCAGCAAGGCCACGGCAGAAAGAAGATTGAGCAGGGTGAGCATGCAGACCCCCTGTAATAGCAGCGCCCCAGAGGGGCAAGTGGACGGCACCGCGCGGTTTCTACGTTCTTGATACTTAAGCTGTAGTTGGCGAACGGTCTCGGCGCCAGCATTGCACAGCTAAAGCGTGGATTGAAACAAAAGTGTCATGAAAAACGGGTTTGTCGGTACCTTCTGAATCCAGCACAAACAAATGTAGGAGTGAGCCTGCTCGCGATAGGGTCGTCAGCCTCAACATCGTTGTTGACTGACGGACTGCTATCGCGAGCAGGCTCACTCTTACAGGTTTCGGCGTGGCAGGATCAGCGTGTCGCGATTTCTCATGCTCCGCTTCGATCCCGACCCACACTGATATCAATCAAATATTTCGCAGTCGTCGGATCTTCCCTGTCACAGCTTGAGGAGCACTTAATCAAGAGCAGTAAGCTGTACTTTCCCGGTACGTACAAATCAATGCCCACAGGCCGATCAAAGAGTTTGGCCTGCAGCCGCTCACGCTTGGGAGCGGAGTCCAAGCTGAACCAGTCATTGTCTACCAAAGGCTCAACCTTCCACCCGCGCGATTTGAGGATATTTTGCGTAGCAATCAACCGATCCAGAGCTTCTGCAAACGGCAAGGTTTCTGTCATCGGCGATGTCGTCAGTGTCGAGACTTTCTGACTCGCATAAGTAACAGCACCGAACACAGTCAGGGGAAGCTTGAAACCATGAACGGGGTCGTCGAACTCAATGATCGTCGGGCTGCTGATCCATGTAGAGCCGGGACGAGGGGGATCCGTCGGGTCATTAGGATCACCAGGATAGATCGCCGTTTTGTCTTCAACGTCAAATGTCGAATCCCTCTCGACACTTTGGTAAGGCTTACCGATGTGGACACGCAAAACGTCCTTCGGAGAATGAAACGATGTGATGCAAAGAAACAGCGCAAAAAACAACGCTCCCTTCCAAAATCTCCAATGAGACGAATGGCAGATCCTCATTCGCTGTAGTGATCCTTTCCTACGCTGACATCGATCAGATATTTCGCCGTTTTCGGATCACGCTCGTCGCACCGGGCGTAGCATTTGACGTTGAGCGCGAGACTGTACTTATGGGGGATCAATAGCACCGTCACCATGACGTGATCAAACAACTCGGCCTGAAGCGTCTTTCGACTGGCCTCATCAGCCGTGTTCAACCAAGGATTCGTCTCAGAGTTCCACTCTGCCCAACCGGCGTTCCTTAATTGGCTCTGTAGTTGATCAAGCACGACGATTAGTTGGTCGAAGGGCAACGTTTCGAGCATCGGAGAGGTGGTCATGTTCGAGACCTTCCCCTCGTCAAATCCGATTGAACCGAACTTGGTAACAGGCAGCGTGAAACCGTGCTCCGGGTCATCGAAATGAATAATGACCGGTGTGGAAATCCAGGCTGAGCTGGGGTGCGGAGGATTCCCGGGGTAAATCACAGTGTGGGCTGGCACGCCAAACGTTGAGTCTGCAACCGTCTCTTCGTAAGTCTTTCCGATATGAACTCGCAAAGTATCCGTACTCCAGTTGGAATACGCGATTGCCGTACCAGCCAACGCAGCAGCAAGAATTATCAGGAAACGTTTTCTCGACAACTGGATCACTGGACTCCTCCACCCTTTGATATCTCTGTTATGGATTGCGTGAGCTTGCCTCGTGAAGCAGGGTCTTTGAGCAATGAATCGAACTGACTAGCCGCTCGGATAACGAACTCCATCCGCTGATTTTTGTCAGCCAAGTTAGCCAATGGGTTGCTACCAAATGCGACTTTTCTTCCGTCCGGGGCTTTGCATTGACTTGCAAGGGTCAACTGAATTTCCTCAGCGGCTCCCGACATTATTCCCGTGACCACAGATACAGCGTTGCCTGCATGTGTGCCGCGCATCAGGTAGGCAAAGTGCGCATCGTCGTACATTGCTGGCTGCAAAATATTGATTTGTTCGTGCTGAGCCATGAGCTCAACACTTTTAGAAATCCTTCCTTCATCAATGGCTTTGAACGTGTCACTGACTTGCGACTGCACCAGCCCAAACTCCACTTTGCTGGAAATAGGCCATAGCACTTCGCCTTTGAGTTTATTGCGCAGCGGGAGACACGCTTGCATCTCTTTGAATCCCCGCACCATAAAAAACCGGTGCAACGGATAAACGTCGAGAAACAGCGACGTATTACCCAGCGCCAACATCTCATAGACATAGTCCAGTTGCTGCTGAACCACTGAACGTGGGTTGTCGCCGAAGGTGATGTCCTCGGTCGGCATCGGATTGGCCGCCCGAGCTTTTTCCAGCTCCTGTTCCGCCTCGGGATTGGTCCTGCTGAACTTGAACCCAAAGCCTTCGAACAGGGTTTCCGATGGCGCGGTTCGGACCTTCTCCTGCGCAGCAATGGCGGTTTGCAGTTTGGTGGCGTGGATCAGCCCACACCCCACCTGCTTCGAAGCAAACGCCGCCAACCCTGCCCACTGAAAGCGGTTATCCGCCAACCACAATTGCGCGTAAGCAGCGTTGATCTTGCGGTTGCGGGCCTGTGGGTCGGCGATCAGGACCCCGCCGGGGGCGACCCATTCTTCGGCTTCCTTCTGGAAGCGCCGCCACAGGCAATTGCAGGTCAGCAGCGGGACTTCGACGCGGGTTTTCGGGTTGGGGCCGGCGGTGCTGGTTTCCCGTTTGCAAGTGGGCAGCTCACAGGTGCTGTCCCAGAGTTTTTTCATGTCCAGGTCGTCTGGCGCGATGCATTGTGCAGTCATTGTTTCGTCCTTGAAGGTCAGGCGGTCCAGCGTACAACGGCGAGATCGGGCTGCTGGGTCGCGACGCTCTGGGTCATGCCCTGCGCATTGGTCAGGCCTTTGACAATGCGCCCTTCGGCGGTTTCGATCTCGTAGCCTTGTTCGGCGATGGGTTCGCCGTTGCCAGCGCTGACGGCTCTGAATTCGACCAGAGGCTGGCCAATGATCGGCAACGGCGGCACGAACGGCGCAGGGGTGTGCGAGCTGCCGATGATCACGTTACCGGAGCCACCCACCACGACGCCGCCATGGCTGGCGGTGCTGTCGAGGGTCATGGCGTTCTTGCCGTTAATGAACACTGTCGACGAAAAGGCGCCGCTCAGCGCTTGGCCGCAGGTGCATTTGTCGCCGAGGCGGGCAGCGGCGAGGCCGTTGAAAAAGACGTTCCCCGAACCGCTGGCAATCGGGTTGGTGCCGTGACCGGGAAGCGGGCAAGTGGTCGGGTCCGTGACGCGCGCGGCGGGTTTTCCAGACATGAACGTTGCTTGTATGTCGTTGAGGCGAGCGGGGAAGCTAACGGCCAGAGCCTTGAGCGTCAACCGTTGTGCCCGGTAGCAACGGTGGTCCTGGATAGCGCCACAGTCGAAATGGCCTTGCCCAGAAACAACTGTGGGAGCGAGCCTGCTCGCGAAAGCGGTGTGTCAGTCGGCAACAACCTTGACTGATCTACCGCATTCGCGAGCAGGCGCGCTCCCACAGGGGAATTACCGGATTGTGCGCGTCAGGTGCTAGCGCAGTTTCACCGGATCCTGCTGCTTTTTCTTGCGTGCAATCGCGCCGCGCATCTTGATGTTGATCGATTCGACCGCCAGCGAGAACGCCATGGCGAAGTAGACGTAGCCTTTCGGTACATGCACGTCGAACGATTCAGCGATCAGCACGGTACCCACCACCAGCAGGAACGACAGCGCGAGCATCTTCAGCGACGGGTGCTTGTCGATGAATTCGCTGATCTTGCCCGAGGCCAGCATCATCACCAGCACCGCCACGATGATCGCTGCGACCATGACCGGCACGTGGGAAACCATGCCGACGGCGGTGATCACCGAGTCCAGCGAGAAGACGATGTCGATGATCGCGATCTGGATGATGGTGTAGAGGAAATTGCCGCCCTTGCCCGAAGGCGCGTCGTCGCTGTCCTCTTCGCCTTCCAGCGCGTGGTACATCTCCTGCGAGCTTTTCCAGAGCAGGAACAGGCCACCGAAGAACAGAATCAGGTCGCGGCCGGAAATGCCCTGGCCGAACACTTCGAACAGGTCGGCGGTGAGGCGCATGACCCAGGTAATCGACAGCAGCAACAGGATTCGCGTGACCATGGCCAAGGCCAGACCGAAGATCCGGGTGCGCTGCTGCATGTGCTTGGGCATGCGGCTGACCAGGATCGAAATCATGATGATGTTATCGATGCCGAGGACGATTTCCAGGGCGGTCAGGGTGAAGAAGGCAACCCAGATTTCGGGGTTGGTCAGCCATTCCATGTGTATTCCTTTGAGCAATTGTTAAACCGAAAAAGGCCCGGGCTTCAAACCGCGAAGCCAGGACCCGAATCGGTGAGTCTTGGGCTTATAGAGTGCTGAACACCGGGAAAGTCCCCAACAGCAGCGCAGCAATCAGAATGCAGATACACACCAGGATCGCCCATTTCAAGGTGAAACGCTGGTGATCACCGAAATCGATACCCGCCAGGGCCACCAACAGATAGGTCGACGGCACCAGCGGGCTCAGCAAGTGGACGGGCTGGCCGACGATCGAGGCACGGGCCATTTCCACTGCAGTGATCCCATAGTGACTGGCCGCTTCGGCCAGCACCGGCAACACGCCATAGTAGAACGCGTCGTTGGACATGAAGAAGGTGAACGGCATGCTCACCAGCGCCGTGATGACCGCCAGGTACGGGCCGAGGAAATCCGGAATCACCGCCAACAGGCTCTTCGACATCGCATCGACCATGCCGGTGCCGGACAGGATACCGGTGAAGATACCGGCGGCAAAGATCAGCCCGACCACTGCCAGCACACTGCCGGAATGCGCCGCGACGCGATCCTTCTGCATCTGCAGGCACGGGTAGTTGACGATCATCGCAATACTGAACGCCACCATGAACAGCACCGGCAGCGGCAGCAGGCCGCCGATCAGCGTGCACATCAGGCCGAAGGTCAACGCGGCGTTGAACCAGATCAGCTTTGGACGGCGGGCGTCCGGGAATTGCGAGACGCTGATTTCGCTGTGATCAATCTCGTCGCCAACCAGATGCAGCTCACCGAGGCGGGCACGTTCACGTTTACCGTAGAAGTAGGCAATCAGCAGGATCGCCACTACACCGGCAGCCATCGCCGGGATCATCGGCACGAAAATGTCCGACGGATCGACGTGCAGCGCACTCGCCGCACGAGCGGTCGGGCCGCCCCAAGGGGTCATGTTCATCACACCACCGGCGAGAATGATCAGACCGGCCATGATCCGCGGGCTCATGCCGATGCGGCTGTACAGCGGCAGCATCGCGGCCACGCAGATCATATAAGTGGTCGCGCCGTCACCATCGAGGGAAACGACGAGCGCCAGTACGGCGGTGCCGACCGAAACTTTCAACGGGTCGCCCTTGACCAGTTTGAGGATCTTGCGCACAGCCGGGTCGAACAGGCCGGAGTCGATCATCAGGGCGAAATACAGAATGGCAAACATCAGCATCACGCCGGTCGGCGCCAGCTTGGTGATGCCTTCGAGCATCATCGGGCCGATCTTCGGCGCAAAACCGCCGAACAGGGCAAACAGGATCGGGATGATGATCAGCGCGATCAGCGCGGACAGGCGCTTGGTCATGATCAGGAACATGAACGTGATGACCATGGCGAAGCCAAGGAATGTCAGCATGGGAAATACTCCAGGCGCAGCGCGGCGAGTTGGTTGAGCGGATCAGGCGCGATCAGCGCAGAACGACAAACACGAAACGTACGGGCGGAGTGACAGCGAAGAGGCGGGTTGCAGAGGACATCAGAATCACCATTGTTGTTGTTAAATGGGCCGGGGCGAGCGAGTCATCGCAGGCATGGGCCAACCGGTCTGTTGCCGGGAGTGGGGCGATCCTAATCGGGGAAGCTTTCAGCTACCTTTCGCGGGTCAAAGCTTTGAATGAACGGTCATGCGCTCGCGGAAGCGGACTGTGAGCCAATAAACACGGGGGAGGGCACTATCAAGCGCCACTCCTGGCACAGCAGCGGCTGCCATTGCCGACACATCCGCTGATGTTTGAGTTGCGACCAGCGCTGTTCAAAAAACCGACAGGTTCAACGGCCGCATCGCGCCCATCCAGATCGCATGGTCGCTGTGATCGAGCAAATCATTGCCGGTGTCGGGGTGCAGAAACACCACCAGGCCATGGCGGTTGAGCGCTAGCCACGGCAGGACATCGCCGAGCAACTCAGGGCCGAAGGCCAACTGGCAGCTCCAGTCCGGGTGCGGGCCGACCGGCCGTTCGTGGACGCGGCCCATTTTCAACGCAAACGTCTGCGCGGCTTCTTCGCACAAGGCGCGCGCCTGGTCGATGGTATCGGCGTCGAAATAGACGTGGGCGTGGTAACCCTTGATCGCGTGCATCGCAAATCCTCTGATCGGTTCGAACCCTCGGCGTTTTCCACCGTCACAGGCCATATGGGCCCAGAACAAGGAAAACAGCCATGAAGAATGCCGAAACCCCGGCGGTAAAAGTGGTGCTCTATGGTGCCATGAGTAGCCTGGGCAGCGCGTTGATGGCTGAGCTGCTGCGGCGCCAGCACGAAGTCATTGCCATTCTTGACGATCTCACCGCACTGGCGCCACGCCCGGGTTTGCGTACCAAAACCGGCGACCTGTTCGATCCGGAGCGGGTCAACCAGAGCGTGGCCGGCAGCACAGCGGTCATCTGTCTACTGGATGCGCCGGGGTTGCCGTTCAGCAGCGATCACGTCGAGCGCTCGGTGGTACTCGGCCCGGTCGAACAAGTGCTGGCGGTGGACGCGCTGGTCGATGGGCTGCAACTGGCCAGTGTTGCACGGCTGTTTCTGGTGGGTGATTTTGCCGTGCTCGACGAGGCGGACGTCGATGATCGCCTGCAACGCCACGCTGCGGAAGAAATTCGCGAGGCGCTGCAAAGCAGCTCGTTGCAATGGACACTGGTCAACGCGCCCCATGGAGTGGCGGGGCTGACCATCGAACATTTCAGTCAGGTCAGCGGCAATCTCGAGCCGGGCCTCGCCGAGCCGCTGGAGCGCTTGAATCGCGCGGCGGTGGGGATTGCCGACGAGTTAAGGCTGAATCTGCATATCGGCGAGCATGTGAATTTTGTCGCAGCATCGGACTAGCGTCTCAGATGGCGATCGAAGGCAGTGCCAGTCCGTTGAACGAGGCGGCACTGCTGGCCTGTTCGGCCATCAACCAGTCGACGAACAATTGAATCAGCGCGCCGCGACGTTTGCGTGGCGGCAGTACGACGTAATAACCAAGGCGTGACAGGGTGGTTTCGGCGAGTGGGCGACACAACAACCCTTGCGTCAGCAAGTTATCCACAAGGTGCCGCCAACCGATCGCCACACCCTGGCCGCCAATCGCCGCCTGGATCAACAGCGTGTAATTATCGAAACGCAATTGCCCCGGTGCCGGTGCGGTGGCGATGCCGAGTTCGCGAAACAGGCCACTCCAGTCGAACCAGTTGCTGCTGTTCTCACCGCGCAAGTGCAGCAGCGGAAACTCCAGCAACGCCTGCGCCGGCAGCGGTAGCGGGCGCCCCTTGAGCAACAGCGGGCTGCACACCGGAAACACTTCTTCGCTGAACAGCCAATGGCTTTCACCCTGTTTGAAACGCCCGTCACCAAACAGCACCGCCACATCGATATCGGTGCGCAGCATGTTGTGGTTGCGCTCGCTGGTCACCAGGCTGACGTCGATATGCGGGTTGGCCTCGTGAAAACGGTGCAGGCGTGGCATCAGCCAATACGCGGCGAAGGCAAAATCCGTGGCGACTTGCAGCACTTCGTGTTGCTGCTGCGTGCTGATCGCGCTTAACCCCGCATCGATATTTTGCAAGCCGAGGCTGACCTGCTCGAACAGGATGGCGCCGACCTCCGTCAGCTCAATACCTCGATAGATGCGATCGAACAAGCGCGTGCCGAGTTGTTCCTCCAGCCGTTTGATCTGCTGGCTGATCGCCGGTTGCGTGGTGCCGAGTTCGACCGCCGCGGCGGTGAAACTGCGATGTCGAGCGGCAGCCTCGAAGGCGCGCAACAGGTCGAGCGACAGGTCACCGAGGGCTTCATACATAAGCTGTGTTTATCCTAGTCATTGTCTGGCGCAGGCTTTACCGAACAGAGCATGGACTCCATGCTCGATTGCAGCAATGTCGCATAAATATTCACTATGGAATGCCGCGATCACATGAAGCGCAAGAACATTCTTTTCATCATGGCCGATCAAATGGCCGCGCCAATGTTGCCGTTCTACGGCCCGTCGCCGATCAAACTGCCGAATCTGTCGCGCCTCGCCGAACAAGGCGTGGTGTTCGATGCCGCTTATTGCAATAGTCCGCTGTGCGCGCCGTCGCGTTTCACCCTGGTCAGCGGCCAGTTGCCGAGCAAGATCGGCGCCTACGACAACGCTGCGGATTTTCCCGCTGACATCCCGACCTACGCCCACTACCTGCGCCGCCTCGGCTATCGCACCGCACTGTCGGGCAAGATGCATTTTTGCGGCCCAGACCAATTGCACGGCTATGAAGAGCGCCTGACCAGCGATATCTACCCGGCCGATTACGGTTGGGCCGTGAACTGGGATGAACCGGATGTACGGCCGACCTGGTATCACAACATGTCGTCGGTCCTGCAGGCCGGCCCCTGCGTACGTACCAACCAGCTCGATTTCGATGAAGAAGTGGTGTTCAAGGCTCAGCAATATCTGTTCGATCACATTCGCGAGGACGGCGAACAGCCGTTCTGCCTGACCGTTTCGATGACTCACCCCCACGACCCGTACACGATTCCCAAGGCCTTCTGGGATCTGTACGACGATGCCGACATCCCGCTGCCCGCGACGCCGGATCAGCACGAACTCGATCCACACTCGCAACGCCTGCTCAAGGTTTACGACCTGTGGGACGAACCCTTGCCTGTGGATAAGATTCGCGATGCGCGCCGCGCTTACTTCGGTGCGTGCAGCTATATCGACGCCAACGTCGGCAAACTGCTGCAAACCCTTGAAGATACCGGTTTGCTGGAAGACACCATCGTGGTGTTCTCCGGTGACCATGGCGACATGCTCGGCGAGAAGGGCCTCTGGTACAAAATGCACTGGTACGAGATGGCTGCCCGTGTGCCGCTACTGGTCAGCGCACCGGGGTTGTTCGATGCTGGCCGCGTCAGCGCCGCGGTGTCGACCGCCGACCTGCTGCCCACCTTCGTCGAACTGGCCGGAGGCACGCTCGAACCGGGCCTGCCGCTGGATGGCCGCTCGCTGGTTTCACACCTGCAAGGGCAGGGCGGTCACGATGAAGTGTTCGGCGAATACATGGCCGAAGGCACCGTCAGCCCGTTGATGATGATCCGTCGCGGCGCCTACAAATTCATCTACAGCGAAAGCGACCCTTGCCTACTCTTCGACGTAGACAACGATCCGCGTGAACTGGAAGAGCTCAGCCAGTCGCCGGCACATCGCCAATTGTTCGAAGACTTTCTCGCCGAAGCGCGGGCCAAATGGGACATTCCGACGATTCACGGCCAGGTGCTCGCCAGTCAGCGCCGCCGCCGTTTCGTCGCACAAGCCCTGACCCTCGGCAAGCTGAAGAGCTGGGATCACCAGCCGCTGGTTGACGCCAGTCAGCAGTACATGCGCAACCACATCGACCTTGATGATCTGGAACGCAAAGCACGTTATCCACAACCCTGCCAAAACCAATAATGTAAGGGGAAGTCCATGGGCAAGTTATCCATAGTCGTAACGGTTGGTCTGATCGCATTGAGCAGCGCTTCGGCGTTTGCCGAACAGAGCTGCGGCACGGTGAAAATGGCCGATCCGGGCTGGAGCGACATCGCGGCGACCAACGCCATCACCGGGTTCCTGCTCGACGGCATGGGTTACAAAGCGAAGATCGACACCCTCGCCGTGCCGATCACCTTTGGCGGTCTGAAGGACGGCCAGGTGGATGTGTTCATGGGCAACTGGATGCCGGCACAGCAAGGCTTCTACGACAAGTTCGTCGCCACCGGTGATGTCACGCAGCTGACGAAGAACCTCGAAGGCACCGAGTTCACCCTCGCCGTGCCGGATTACGTGTGGGACGCGGGTGTGCATGATTTTGCCGACCTGAACAAATACGCCGACAAGTTCGACCGCAAGATCTACGGCATTGGCTCCGGTGCGCCAGCGAACATTTCCCTGCAGGAGATCATCAAGAAAAATGACTTCGACATGGGCCAGTGGAAGCTGATCGAGTCCAGCGAACAGGCGATGCTGGCGGAAGTCTCGCGTGCGGTGAAGAAGCAGAAGTTCGTCACCTTCCTCGGCTGGACCCCACACCCGATGAACGTGCAGTTGAAAATGCATTACCTGAAGGGCGGCGAGAAGTACTTCGGCAGCACCGGCAGCGTTTATACGCTGACGCGCAAGGGTTACGCCGAGGCCTGCCCGAACGTGGGCAAGTTGCTGACCAACCTGGCGTTCACTCAAGAGATGGAAAACAGCATCATGGCCGAGGCGGTGAACAAGAAGATCAGCAATGCCGAGGCGGCGAAGGCGTGGATCAAGGCCAATCCGGCGGTGCTGGATAAATGGCTGGATGGGGTGAAGACGGCGGATGGCAAGGATGCGTTGGCGGCGGTGAAGGCCAAGCTTTGATTTAGCGCGCACAGATCGTTCCCACGCTCCGCGTGGGAATGCCTCAACGGACGCTCCGCGTTCGGCTTTGAATGGGACGCAGAGCGTCCCGGCTGCATTCCCATGCAGAGCGTGGGAATGATCGGCGTAAGGGCTGATACCCTTGTTTAAAATTTCATCTGCGAGGACCCATGGCCTTCCCCAGCCGCCACTCTCTCTTTCCTTTCCTCACCTGGCTGCCACGGCAAACCCGCGCCAGCGTCGGACGGGATCTGATCGTCGGGCTCAGCGGGGCGATTCTTGCGTTACCGCAGTCGATCGCCTACGCGCTGATCGCCGGCCTGCCGCCCGAGTACGGTCTGTATGCAGCGATTGTCCCGGTGCTGATTGCCTGTCTGTGGGGTTCGTCCTGGCATCTGATCTGCGGCCCGACGGCGGCGATTTCGATTGTGCTGTTTGCCAGCGTCAGCCCTTTGGCCGTCCCGGCATCGCAAGACTACATCACGCTGATTCTGTTGCTGACCGTGCTCGCCGGGATCTTCCAGTGGCTGCTCGGCTTGTTGCGCTTCGGCGCGCTGGTGAATTTCGTTTCGCATTCCGTGGTGCTGGGGTTCACCCTCGGCGCGGCGGTGGTGATTGCCATCGGTCAGTTGCCGAACCTGCTGGGGCTCGAGTTGCCAGCCAAAGCCACGGCGCTGGCGAGCCTGCTCGATCTGCTCCAGCAACTGCAGGCGGTGGATAAACCTTCGCTGGTAGTCGGCGTGGCCACGGTGCTGGTCGGCATCGTGCTCAAACGCTGGCTGCCGCGCTGGCCGACGCTGCTGATCACCCTCGTATTGGCCAGTTTGCTGGTCTGGCTGTGGCCGGCGATGTTCGGCCATGTACAACTGGTCAGCGCCTTTGTCGGGCGTTTGCCGCCGTTCAGTGCCTTGCCGCTGGACCTTGACCTGGTCTTGCGCCTGCTGCCAAGCGCGGTGGCAGTGGGCATGCTTGGCCTGGTCACCAGCCTGTCGATCGCGCGCTCGATTTCCGCGCGGTCGCAACAGTTACTTGATGCCAACCAGGAAGTCCGTGCGCAGGGTTTGTCGAATATCGTCGGCGCGTTTTTTTCTGGCTCGCTGTCCGCCGGCTCGTTTACCCGCTCAGGCCTGAGTTATGAGGCAGGCGCCTGCTCGCCCTTGGCCGGGGTGTTTTCGGCGCTGTGGGTGGCGCTGTTTGCGATGTTTGGCGCAGGGCTGATTGCGCACATTCCGATCCCGGCGATGGCCGGGAGCATTCTGCTGATTGCCTGGGGCCTGATTGACCATCGCGCCATTCGGGCATTGCTGCGGGTCAGCCGCGCCGAATTCGTGGTGATGGCCCTGACCTGCCTCGCCACGTTGCTGCTGGAATTGCAGACCGCCATTTATGCCGGTGTGCTGGCCTCGCTGTTCTTCTACCTCAAGCGCACCTCGCAACCACGGGTGCAACACTGGCGCGACGGCGAAGACGATGTGCTGCGGGTCGGCGGGTCGATCTTTTTCGGCGCCAGCCATTACCTGCAAGTGCGTCTGCAACGCATGCACGGCGAACGGGTGGTGATCGAAGCGCAGCAGATCAATTTCATCGACTATTCGGGGGTGGAAATGCTGCACCAGGAGGCGCGACGCCTGCTGCGCCAGAACCGCAGCCTGACCTTGCGTCGGGCGCGGCCGCAGGTGGTGGAGGAATTGCGCAAGCTCGAAGGGCCGGAGAAGTGCCCGATCAGGTTTGAAGATTGACTTCGAGAACACCGAATAACCTGTGGGAGCGAGCCTGCTCGCGAAGACGGTGGCACATCCGCAGTCGATGTGTCAGATAGACCGCTTTCGCGAGCAGGCTCGCTCCCACAGGGGACTATTGCGCGAGCTGGCGGCGCAGTTCGGCCAGCACCGGCGCCGTGTCCGGGCGCACACCGCGCCACAGGTAAAACGCCTCGGCCGCCTGCTCAGCCAGCATCCCCAGACCATCCATCGACAGCGCGGCGCCATGTTCACTGGCCCAACGGCAGAAGGCGGTCGGCTCCTTGCCGTACATCATGTCGTAGCACAGGGTCTTGCCCGGTTCGATCAGGCTTGCGGCAATCGGCGGCACGTCACCGGTGAGGCTGGCCGAGGTGGCGTTGATGATCACGTCGACCGACTCGCGCAACCAGTCGAAACCGCTGGCCGACACCGGACCCAGATCGCCAAATGACTCTGCCAGCAACTCGGCCTTGTCCACCGTGCGATTGGCAATGATCAGCGACACCGGTTTTTCTGCCAGCAGCGGCTCCAGCGCACCGCGCACTGCCCCCCCGGCGCCGAGCAGCAGGACGCGTTTACCTGTCAGGCTGAACCCGGCATTCACTGTCAGATCGCGCACCAGCCCGGCACCATCGGTGTTGTCGCCGAGCAGCGAGCCATCGGCCAGTTTGCTCAAGGTATTCACCGCGCCGGCGCGTTGCGCTCGGAGGGTCAGGCTATCGGCCAGGCGATAGGCGTCTTCCTTGAACGGCACAGTGACGTTGGCGCCGCGGCCTTCTTGGAAAAACGCCATGGCGCAGCCGGAAAAGTCATCAAGCGGCGCCAGCAAGGTGCGGTATTCAAGTTGCTCGCCGGTCTGCTGCGCGAACAGTTGGTGAATCAGCGGCGATTTGCTGTGGCCGATCGGGTTGCCGAAAACAACGTAGCGATCCATCAGGGCTCCTCAGGCTTCGGCGAGCCAGTCGCGATCTTGCAGGAAGTACTCGGTCAGGCGCGCTTCTTCGCTGCCGGGCTCGGCCTTCCAGTCGTAAGCCCAGCGCACTTGCGGCGGCAGGGACATCAGGATCGACTCGGTACGCCCACCCGATTGCAGCCCGAACAACGTGCCGCGGTCGTAAACCAGGTTGAACTCAACGTAACGGCCACGACGGAATTCCTGAAATTCACGCTGTTGGGCGGTGAATGGATCATTTTTGCGGCGCTGCACGATTGGCAGGTACGCCTCGATGTAGGCGTCGCCGATGGCGCGCATGAAGGCGAAGCTGGTGTCGAAGTCCCAGTCGTTCAGGTCATCGAAAAACAGCCCGCCAATGCCGCGCGGCTCATGACGATGCTTGATATGGAAATAGGTGTCGCACCAGGCCTTGTAACGCGGATACACGTCAGCACCGAACGGCGCACACGCCTGTTCGGCAACGCGGTGCCAATGAATGCAGTCTTGTTCATTGCCGTAATACGGGGTCAGGTCAAAACCGCCGCCGAACCACCAGACCGGCTCTTCACCTTCCTTCTCGGCGATGAAAAACCGCACGTTGGCGTGGGAGGTCGGTACATGCGGGTTATGCGGGTGGATCACCAGCGACACACCGAGTGCTTCAAAACCGCGGCCGGCCAGTTCCGGCCGGTGAGCGCTGGCCGAGGGTGGCAGGCCGCTGCCAAACACATGGGAAAAATTCACCCCGCCCTTTTCGATCAGCGTGCCGTTCTCCAGCACCCGGGTACGACCGCCACCGCCGGCGGGCCGGGTCCAGGCGTCTTCGACGAAGCGCGTGCCGCCGTCTTCGGCTTCCAGAGCGGCGCAGATGCGGTCTTGCAGGTCGAGCAGATAGGCCTTTACGGCGTCGGTGCGGGTCGTCATGGCTTCACCTTGAATCGGGCGGCGCTCTCCGCAGGCGGGGCGGCGCAAATGGGCGCGTAGCATACCATCGCACAACGGCCCGCCGCAGTTGACGAAGATCAAGCATGGGAGTTGGATAGGGGGCTTACAAAAAGCCCCAAGGAGAGCAGGCAGATGGCAAAGCGTATCCAGTTCCGCGCCCACGGCGGTCCCGAAGTGCTCGAATATGTTGATTACGAACCCGCTACACCCGGCCCGAATCAGGTGCGGGTGGCGAACAAGGCCATCGGCCTGAACTTCATCGACACCTATTTCCGCAGCGGCCTGTATCCGCCGCCTGCCTTGCCGTCCGGGCTGGGCGCTGAAGGCGCAGGCATCGTCGATGCAGTCGGCAGCGAAGTCACCCGGTTCAAGGTTGGCGATCGCGTGGCCTACGGCACCGGCCCGCTGGGTGCTTACAGCGAATTGCACGTGCTGCCGCAGGACAATCTGGTGCACCTGCCCGACGACATCAGTTTCGAGACGGCCGCCGGCGTCATGCTCAAGGGCCTGACCGTGCAGTATCTGCTGCGCCAGACGTACGAACTCAAGGGTGGCGAGACCATTCTGTTTCACGCTGCGGCCGGTGGCGTCGGCTCGCTCGCCTGTCAGTGGGCCAAGGCGCTCGGAGTGAAGCTGATCGGTACGGTCAGCTCCAAAGAAAAAGCTGAACTGGCCAAAGCCAATGGCGCCTGGGCGACGATCGATTACAGTCACGAAAACGTTGCCCAGCGCGTGCTGGAATTGACCGACGGCAAAAAAGTCCCGGTGGTGTATGACGGCGTCGGCAAGGACACATGGCTGACCTCCCTCGACAGCGCTGCGCCGCGGGGCCTGGTGGTGAGTTTCGGTAATGCTTCCGGCGCGGTTGACGGGGTGAACCTGGGCATTCTTTCCGCCAAAGGCTCGCTGTATGTCACCCGGCCGACCCTGGCGACTTACGCCAACAACGCCCAGAACCTGCAGCGCATGGCCGATGAGTTGTTCGAGATGATCACCAGCGGCAAGTTGAGGGTGGACATCAGCCAGCGTTATCCGCTGGCCGAGGCGGCAAAGGCGCAAACCGAACTGTCGGCGCGGCGCACTACCGGCTCCACCGTTCTGCTGCCCTGAAAACACCTCGACGTTTTGCCAGCCGGGGTTTGGCACCACGGCTGGCAAGACAACGCGAGCGCCTTCAGAAACCTGGCGGATGACACGCCAACGGTTTCTGCACCACACGGCTAACCATCGCCTGATCCGGCTGCTGCACCGCCGCGAGAATCTGCCGCCACTCGGCTGACAACACCCAGTAATCGCCGCGTGCGCGCTGATCGATGTGCAGGGCGTTGGAAGCGATCGGCATCAGGCCGAAGCGTTGGTAAAAGCGCAGCTGCTGCGACCTGCACAGTGCCGTGACGCCCTGATAGCCATTCCTGATCGCCCACTCGGCAGCGGCTGCCAACAGGCCGTTGACCGCTATGGGCAGTTGATGAGTCGAGTATGAGATCAAGCGGCTGAATTCGATATGCCGCGACAGCGCCACCGTGGGCGATACATGTTGCTGCGCCAGCAAGGCCCATTCGAAGGGCGCCGGAGTGGCCCGCAGTACCGCCAGCAACTGGTCGTGGCGGTACAGAAGAAAGTGCGTACT
Source organism: Pseudomonas retamae (assembly GCF_043496865.1). Lineage (NCBI taxonomy): Bacteria > Pseudomonadati > Pseudomonadota > Gammaproteobacteria > Pseudomonadales > Pseudomonadaceae > Pseudomonas > Pseudomonas retamae. The sequence goes on along the minus strand of NZ_JBIEIL010000003.1, from coordinate 724,837 downwards.
GCGCGACCTGATCGCCAGTTGCGTTTCGAGCAGCCGCGCACGTGAGGACAGCATGTAATGCTGCAGCCGCAGCCGAAATTGTCGATCGATGAATCGATCAAAGTCCTGGGTATCCGATCCCGCTTCAAGCGTCACGATACGGCAACCCTCGTGATGACTCTTTAACGTCGCCTGAAGCGTTTGCAGGTAATCCGTGAGTTGCAAATCCGTAGTGTCCATTCTTTCTCCGCAGTCCTTACTTATCGAAGTGTTTCGAGTGCAGGGAAAGGATGGTTGCTTTTGGCGATTCCGCCACGCCAGGAGGTCTGATAATCAGGTGGGAAAAGTCAATGAATGCGGGCAGTTGGCGAATTTTCTAACACGAGAGCAAGCCCATGTTGCAGGAAAAATCGCAGGCATGCGTAGTACTCCTCGCCATCAAGCCGAGGAGTACGCACATTCATATCGTTTGAAGTCGGGTCAGTCGGGACGAATGACCTTGCCGCTCGCCAGGTCGCGGATCACGCTGGGGTTCTTGCGCCCACCCAGTTGCCCGCCAAGCACCAGGTCGATTTGACCACGGAAATACTGCTCGACACGCAGGCGCGTACGCGCAGCCGGACGCCCCTGCGGGTTGGCAGAGGTGGAAATCAGCGGCCCGACCATGGAACACAGGTCGCGCACTTGCGGATGATCACTGACCCGCAATGCCACGGTGTCGTGGATACCGGTTACCCATTCGGGCAGCAAGCCCTGGTGCGGCACCAGCCAGGTATTCGGCCCCGGCCAGGTGCTGGCCATGCGGTCGATCCACTCCTGCGGGAAATCCTCGAACAGGAAGTCGAACTGGCGAATGTTGTCGGCGACCAGAATCAGCCCCTTGATCACCGAGCGGTTCTTGATCGCCAGCAGCCGGTCCACGGCCTCTTCATTCCACGGGTCGCAACCCAGCCCCCAGACGGCTTCGGTTGGATAGGCAATCACCGCCCCGGCGCGAATCTCTCGCGCGGCTTGTTGCACACGCCAACTGTTGACCATGAAAAACTCTCCGCAATCAGGTTTCGCGCAGTTTACCTATCCTGCATGTAAAACCTAGCGTGCCCTGGCCAACCAACGACCGTTTTCGCAGACCGCCCGGCCGTCCATTTCCAGCTCGGTCAGTGCTGCCAACACTTTGGGCAAGGCCCAGCCACAGCTATCGGCCAGCGCTTCGCTGGTGTGCGGAGCGGCGTGAAGCAGGGCGAGCAATGGATGATCGGCGTTCGCTGGATCTGTGGATGGCGACACATGCTGCCAACCGCGCAGGGCTTCGAGGATGTGTTCGATGGTTTCCACCAGCACCGCGCCATCACGAATCAACTGATGACAGCCGCGAGCACCCGGATGATGAATCGACCCGGGAATCGCATAAACCTCACGCCCCTGTTCCGCCGCCAGCCGCGCGGTAATCAATGAACCACTGGCGACGCTGGCCTCAACCACCAGCACCCCCAGCGACAAACCGCTGATGATCCGGTTACGCCGTGGAAAGTTGCTCGGGGTCGGCCCGGCGTCCAGCGGAAACTCGGAAAGCACGGCGCTGCCGGACGCCATCATCGCCTCGGCCAGCCCCCGGTTTCGCTGTGGATAAAAATTTTCCAGGCCCGTCCCGAGTACCCCGACGGTCAGCCCGCCAACGTCCAGCGCCGCCTGATGGGCAGCTGCATCGATGCCCAGTGCCAGCCCGCTGGTGATGACAAATCCGGCCCCGGCGAGGCTACGGGAAAACGCCGCGGCGGTATCCATGCCCGGACGCGAAGCGCGACGGCTTCCCACCATCGCCAGTTGCGGCTTTTCCAGAATCTGCGCCTCGCCGGCAACGAACAACAACGGTGGCGGATCCGGGATCTGCGCCAGCAGCGCCGGATAATCCGCCTGGTCCCACATCAGTAAATGCTGGCCCGGCTGCTCTAGCCAGCGCATTGCATGGCTGGCACCGTCGCGAACCGTGGGACAGCGCCGAGCCTCAGCGCACGCCGCCGGCAAACCCAGCGAACGCCAGGCGCCGGCCGGCGCACTGATGGCTTTGGAGGCCGAGCCGAAGGCTTCGAGCAATTTGGCGAAGCGCTTGGGACCGACATCCGGCAAGCGGTGCAGGCGCAAGCGTGCTTCCAGCTCCGCAGGGGAAACCGGTGTACAGACAGGAGACATCATGGATCATCCTTGATCGATATAAGGCCCGAACCTTTTGGTACAAGCTGTGGATAACTCTGTTGGTAACTTGTTGAGCAAGCTTACGGATTACGCACTTTGTCGAGCACCGCCAGCGAGCGCGATGCGTTGAGCACCAAGCCATAGCTGAGTTTGTCGTAGGTGCGGAACACCATCAGCAACCCGGCGCGTTCGTCGGGAATTTTCAGCGGCTGGCCGGTGATCCGGTCGCGCACGGTTTCGCCGGTTTTCATCACCACCAGCACGTTGCCCTCGGCGAGGCCGTCGCGTTTACCCTTGTTCAACGTGACCACGTCCATCGCGCCGATCTGCGTAACGCCGCGCGGTACGTCGATAATCACCCCGTTGATATCGCGGGCGGGGGCGCTGGGCATGAAGGTCGAATTGATCGAGCGTTCTTCGCCGCTGAACAAGCGGTCACCGAGGCGGACTTCCTGCGTGGTGCGTAGCAGCGCGAGGGTGGCGACGTCGCCCTCGGTGGCGACGATTTCACCGCCGCCAATGTCGTCGGCGTTGATCCCGAGAAATTCCTGGGTCTGCGGATCGGTGTAGACCTTGCCCTGGCGGAAGATGCCATACACCGGTTGTTCCGGGTCGAAATGGCCACGGGCGAAGATGCGGTCACCGGTGCCGCTGAGCACGCGCTCGGCGTCGCCAGCGACGATGTACGGCGCCTTGTCGAAATCTTCAGCCTTGTCGACGATGCGGTTGCTCAGCAGAAAACTGTTGATGGACTTCAGCGGAATGCTCGGAATCGCCTCGGCCACCGGGCTGGTGCGGATGCGTGGCGAGAGTCTGATGGTGCCGCGCGACTCGCCACGGTTGACAGTCAGTTGCGGCTGGCCGTTGACGTAGCTGAGCGTCAGCGTGTCGCCGGGATAGATCAGGTTGGGGTTATCGATCTGCGGATTGGCCCGCCACAGTTGCGGCCATTGCCAGGGCTCGCGCAGGTATTTGCCGGAAATGTCCCAGAGCGTGTCCCCTGAAACCACCGTGTATTGCTGTGGAAAACCTTCCCTGAGTTGCACTTGCCCTTGCGCCGCGCCGGCCGAAGCCAGAAGCAGCAGGGCGAGTAGTGTTTTCCTCATGCCGTGAATCCCTTTATCATATGCGTTCGCGTGAACCGTCAGAGCCCCCGTGGCTCGCTTGGGCAAACTGCACAAGCTACGCTTCACAACGGTAGCCTGCATCTTCGGACCTGCCAGGCCATCGACCCGACTTTACTCAACGTGTGCAGCAATCAAAGCCTATGGCCATTTTAAACATCCTCGAATTCCCGGACCCGCGTCTGCGCACTATCGCCAAGCCTGTGGCTGTAGTGGACGACGAAGTGCGTCAGTTGGTCGATGACATGTTTGAAACAATGTATGAAGCGCCGGGCATCGGCCTTGCCGCGACCCAGGTCAACGTGCACAAACGCATCGTGGTCATGGACCTTTCCGAAGACCGGACCGAGCCGCGGGTGTTCATCAACCCCGAGTTCGAACCGTTGACCGAAGACATGGACCAGTACCAGGAAGGCTGCCTCTCGGTACCCGGTTTCTACGAAAACGTCGATCGCCCGCAAAAGGTCAGGATCAAGGCGCTGGACCGCGACGGCAAGCCCTATGAGCTGATCGCCGAAGGCCTGCTCGCGGTGTGCATCCAGCACGAATGCGACCACCTCAACGGCAAATTGTTCGTCGACTACCTGTCCACGCTCAAACGCGACCGGATCAAGAAGAAGCTGGAAAAGCTGCACCGCCAGAACGCTTGATGCCCCTCTTCAAAGGCTTGCTGCGGCAAGCCTTTTTCATTTTATGAGACGCCCTTCATGACTGAGCCATTGCGCATCGTTTTTGCCGGCACCCCGGAATTCGCCGCCGAGCACCTCAAGGCCCTGCTGAACAGCCCGTACGAGATCGTCGCGGTGTACACCCAGCCGGATCGCCCGGCCGGTCGCGGGCAGAAACTGATGCCGAGCCCGGTCAAACAGCTCGCCCTGGAAAACCATATCCAGGTGTTGCAGCCGCCGACCTTGCGCAATGCCGATGCTCAAGCCGAACTGGCAGCATTGCAGCCGGACCTGATGGTGGTGGTCGCTTACGGCCTGATCCTGCCGCAAGCGGTGCTGGATATTCCGCGTCTGGGCTGCATCAACAGCCACGCCTCGCTGTTGCCACGCTGGCGCGGTGCGGCGCCGATTCAACGCGCCGTGGAACACGGTGATGCAGAAAGCGGCGTGACCGTGATGCGCATGGAGGCCGGGCTCGACACCGGACCGATGCTGCTCAAGGTCGTCACGCCGATCAGCGCCGACGACACCGGCGGCACTTTGCATGATCGCCTCGCCGAAATGGGCCCGCCCGCCGTGATCCAGGCCATTGCGGGTCTCGCCGCCGGCACCCTGGAAGGCGAAGTGCAGAACGACGCGCTCGCCACCTACGCGCACAAATTGAACAAGGATGAGGCACGCCTCGACTGGAGCCGTCCTGCGGTTGAACTGGAACGTCTGGTGCGTGCCTTCAATCCATGGCCGATCACCCACAGCACCCTCAACGGTGAAGCGCTGAAAGTGCTGGCGGCGAATCTCGCCGAAGGCAAAGGAGCGCCAGGTGAAATCCTCAGCGCCAGCAAGGACGGTCTGGTCGTTGCCTGCGGCGAACAAGCCCTGTGCCTGACCCGCCTGCAACTGCCCGGCGGCAAAGCGCTGAATTTCAGTGACCTGTTCAACAGCCGTCGCGAGAAATTCGCCGTCGGCACCGTGCTCGGTGCTGCGGTGGACGCTCAATGAACCCGCGTCTGGCCGCCGCCAAGGCACTTGCCGCCGTACTCAGCGGCAAGGCTTCGCTGAACAGTTCTCTGCCGACGCAACTGGACAAGGTCGAGGATCGCGATCGCGGTTTCACTCAGGATCTGGCCTTCGGCACTGCGCGCTGGCAGCCACGCCTGTCGGCATTGGCCGAGAAGCTGTTGCAGAAACCGTTCAAGGCCGCCGACGCTGATGTCGAGGCGTTGCTGCTGGTCGGTCTCTACCAATTGCTCTACACCCGCGTGCCGGCCCACGCCGCCATCGGCGAAACCGTCGGTTGCGCTGAAAAGTTGAAAAAACCCTGGGCCAAAGGCCTGCTCAACGCCGTGCTGCGCAATGCCCAGCGCGAAAGCGCAACGATTTTCGCCGAACTGGAACGCGACCCGGTGGTGCGCACGGCACACCCGCGCTGGCTGCAAAAGTCCCTCAAGGCGTTCTGGCCTGAGCAATGGGAAGCGATTTGCGCGGCAAACAACGCACATCCGCCGATGATCCTGCGGGTCAACCGCCGTCATCACAGCCGCGATGCCTACCTCGGCCTGCTGACTGAGGCCGGGATTGCCGCAACGCCCTGCGTGTACAGCCGCGACGGCATCGTCCTCGAAGCCGCTGCCGATGTCCGCAGCCTGCCGGGTTTCGCCGAGGGCTGGATCAGCGTGCAGGACGAAGCCGCGCAACTGGCCGCCGAACTGCTCGATCTGGCGCCGGGCCAACGCGTGCTCGACGCCTGCTGCGCGCCCGGCGGCAAGACTTGCCACATCCTCGAAGCCGAACCGGCGCTGGCCGGCGTGGTGGCGGTGGATCTGGAAGCCAAGCGTCTGGTGCGGGTCAAGGAAAACCTTGAACGCCTCGGCCTCAGCGCTGAGCTGATCGCTGCCGATGGTCGTGATACGGCGAAGTGGTGGGACGGCAAACCGTTCCAGCGCATCCTGCTCGACGCGCCGTGCTCGGCCACCGGGGTGATCCGCCGGCACCCGGACATCAAGCTGACGCGGCAACCCGACGACATCGCCGCCCTCGCGCAACTGCAGGGCGAGCTGCTCGACGCGATGTGGCAAACCCTCGAAGTCGGCGGCATCCTGCTCTACGCCACTTGCTCGACGCTGCCGACCGAAAATACTGAAGTGATCGCCGCGTTCCTCGAGCGTACGCCGGGAGCACGGGAGCTGGACCTGGCCACTGCGGCCGGCATCAAACAGCCCCATGGTCGCCAATTGCTGGCCCAGCAGGGCGGGCATGACGGGTTCTACTACGCCAAGCTGATCAAGATCACTGCCGCGCGCGGCTAAACGGATTCAACGGAGTGACTGGATGAAAATCATCATCCTCGGTGCAGGACAGGTCGGCGGTTCGCTGGCAGAACATCTGGCCAGCGAGGCCAACGACATCACCGTGGTGGACACCGACGGCGAGCGCCTGCGCGACCTCGGCGATCGCCTTGACATCCGCACCGTGCAGGGCCGTGGCTCGCTGCCTTCGGTATTGCGTCAGGCCGGCGCCGACGACGCCGACATGCTGGTCGCGGTGACCAACAGTGACGAGACCAACATGGTCGCCTGCCAGGTCGCGCACACGCTGTTCCACACCCCGACGAAAATCGCCCGGGTGCGCGAAGCGTCGTATCTCAATCGCGAAGAGCAACTGTTCCAGAACGAGGCGATTCCGGTCGACGTGTTGATCAGCCCCGAGCAGGTGGTGACCAACTACATCAAGCGCCTGATCCAGCATCCCGGCGCCTTGCAGGTGATCGACTTCGCCGAAGGCGCGGCGCAACTGGTGGCGGTGCGCGCCTATTACGGCGGGCCGCTGGTCGGCCAGCAACTGCGCCAGCTACGCGAACACATGCCGAACGTCGAAACCCGCGTCGCCGCGATTTTCCGCCGTGACCGGCCGATCCTGCCGCAGGGCGACACGGTGATCGAGGCCGACGACGAAGTGTTCTTCATCGCCGCCCGTGAGGATATTCGCGCGGTGATGAGCGAAATGCGCCGCCTCGACGAAACCTACAAGCGCATCGTCATCGCCGGCGGCGGGCAAATCGGCGAGCGCCTGGCTGAAGCCATCGAAAGCCGTTATCAGGTGAAGATCATCGAGATGAGCCCGGCGCGTTGCCGTTACCTCTCCGATACCCTCGACAGTACTGTGGTGCTGCAGGGCAGCGCTTCGGACCGCGACCTGCTGCTGGAAGAGAACATCGCCGACGCCGATATCTTCCTCGCCCTGACCAACGATGACGAAGCCAACATCATGTCTTCGCTGCTGGCCAAACGGCTCGGGGCGAAGAAGGTCATGACGATCATCAACAACCCGGCCTACGTCGATCTGATTCAGGGCGGCGATATCGATATCGCGATCAGCCCGCAACTGGCGACCATCGGCACCTTGCTGGCCCACGTGCGCCGTGGCGATATCGTCAGCGTGCACTCATTGCGCCGGGGGGCGGCGGAAGCCATCGAGGCGATCGCCCACGGCGATGCCAAGTCGAGCAAGGTCATCGGCAAACCGATCGAGAAAATCGGCCTGCCGCCGGGCACCACCATCGGCGCGGTGATCCGCAACGAACAGGTGATCATTGCCCACGACGACACGGTGATCGAAGCGGGTGACCATGTGATTCTGTTCCTTGTGGATAAAAAGCATATTCGCGATGTGGAGAAGTTGTTTCATGTGGGACTGAGCTTCTTCTGAAATTTGCGTTGACGGCACTGGCCCCTTCGCGAGCAGGCTCGCTCCCACATTTGGAATGCGTTTCCTCTGTGGGAGCGAGCCTGCTCGCGAAGGCGGCCCCGCAGGTTTGAAGATGGTCCTGACGCGCCACAGAAAAAAGGAGATCAACGGATGCTCGAATCCCTGGAAAAAATGCTCGCCAAGGGTGTGGATAACGCTCTGCTGCGCTTCGGCCTGGGCAAGGGTTATCTGGATCTGGGCGAAAATGCCAAGGCCGCCGAGCATTTTCAGCGCTGCGTGGCATTCGATCCGAAATACTCGGCGGCGTGGAAATTATTAGGCAAGGCTCAATTGGCGCTGGGCGATTCTGCTGCCGCGCGGCAAGCCTGGGAACAGGGCCTGGAAGCGGCCCGCGCCCATGGCGACAAGCAGGCGGAGAAGGAAATGTCGGTATTTCTGAAGAAGCTCGAGCGCCAGGCCCGATAGATCTTACAAATAGCGCAAGCCGATCCCTTCAGCATCCACCGTGACCACTTCCATACGCACTCGCGGCGCACCTGTGGGTAAGTCTTGCACCTGACCATACACCACCGCCCCCTTGGGCAACGACGCCAGACGCGGATGCTGAACGTAAACGCCGGTGGGCGACAGGTTGCGCGTCTGCCCGAGGCATTCGCCCAAGCTGTCGTGGGTGATCTTGATACGAAACGACTTGCGTTGTTCGGACATCTGCTGCGCCCTTGAATGAACGGTTGTGGATAACTTCGATGCTGAGGTTATCCACAGATCATGCCAATCTCGTCTATCGTGCTCAGTACCAGCGCGCTTCGCCCGGTGGACGTTTTTTGAAGCGTTTCATGCTCCACATGTACTGGCTTGGATACGCCGCAACGTAGCGTTCGACCACTTTGCTCATGGCCGCGCAAGACTCAGCGGTATCCGTGCTGTACATGGCTTCGGGCGCGGCTTCGAGGATCACTTTGTAGCCAGAGCCGTCGGGCAGTCGCAGGGCATGCAGGAACACGCCGATTGCTTTGCCGCCAGCGAGCATGTTCGGTACGAACTTGCTGGTCAGCGCCTGGGTGGCGAAGAACGGCACGAAGATCCCGGCGGATTCGGCCGGTTCCGGGTCAGCCGGAATGCCTACTGCACCACCTTTGCGCACTTCCTTGATAACGCTGAGGATGCCTTCCTTGGTTGATGCAGCGACTTTGTTGCCCAGTTGCACGCGCTGTTTGCGCAGCAACTCGTCCACCGCCTTGAGCTTGGGTGGGCGGTAGAAAATGATCGGTTTGCACTGGCTGCAATAGAAGTGGTTGAGCACTTCCCAGTTGCCCAGGTGGCTGGTGATGCCGACCACGCCTTTGCCCGAGGCCAGCGCCTCTTTCAATACGTCGAGGCCTTCGACTTCACGGACCAGATCGATCGAGCGCTGCGCCGGCCAGATCCACGCGCAGGCACTTTCGGTCAGCGACTTGCCGATGTCCTTCAGGCTCTGGCCGACCAGACGCTCGCGCTCGGCCGGGTCCATCTGCGGAAAACATTTGGCAAGGTTGATCCGCACCACATCGCGGGAACGGTTGGGGGTCTTCCACATGATCCAGCCGATCGCCGAACCCACGGCCTGCACCGCCCGCCATGGCAGCAGGGCAAACAGCCGCAGAGCGCCTACCAGCAAGGCGCCTTTAAACTTTTCCACAGGTCACTCCTGATCTTTGTGCTGTGCGCGAGGCGGGCATTCTAACCGGCGTTGACCAACTGCGCGTAGCGGTCGCAGTCCTGGGTGTGGTCCATGACCATGCCCGAGGCCTGCATCAACGCGTAGCAAATGGTCGGACCGACGAAGGTGAATCCGGCCTTTTTCAGGGCCTTGCTCATCGCCAGCGCTTCGGGGGTGATCGCCGGGACTTCGCTGCGATCCTTGAAATGATTGATGATCGGTTGGTCGCCAACGAACGACCAGAGCAACGCCACCGGGTCCTCCAGCGCCAGCCAGGCCTGGGCATTACGGCGGGCGGCGTTGAGTTTGAGGCGGTTGCGGATGATCCCCGGATCGAGCATCAATTCGTCGATTTCGGCGTCGCTCATTTGCGCTACACGCTGCACGTCGAAGCCGAACAGCACCTCGCGATAACGCTCGCGCTTGCGCAGCACGGTGATCCAGGACAGCCCGGCCTGGAACCCTTCGAGCAAAAGCAACTCGAACAAACCCTGCGCATCGCGTAGCGGCGTGCCCCACTCCTGATCGTGATAAGCCATGTACAGCGGATCTTCGGTACACCAAAAGCAGCGTGGCATAAGGCTCCAGGGGGCGTGCGCAGCAACGAATCGGGTATACTCCCGCTCTTTAAATCGCAGCCCAAGAAACAGGTGAATTTCGTGAGCCAGCCTACGCCAGCCGTGCGTACCTTCCAAGACTTGATCCTCGCGCTCCAGCAATACTGGGCCGAGCAAGGTTGTGTGGTACTTCAGCCCTACGATATGGAAGTAGGCGCCGGCACTTTCCACACCGCGACCTTCCTGCGCGCCATCGGCCCGGAAACCTGGAACGCCGCGTACGTGCAGCCAAGTCGCCGTCCGACTGACGGCCGCTACGGCGAAAACCCGAACCGTCTGCAGCATTACTACCAGTTCCAGGTCGTACTGAAGCCGAACCCGGACAACTTCCAGGAACTGTACCTGGGCTCGCTCAAGCATGTCGGCCTCGACCCGCTGGTCCACGACATCCGCTTCGTCGAAGACAACTGGGAATCGCCGACTCTCGGCGCCTGGGGTCTGGGCTGGGAAGTATGGCTCAACGGCATGGAAGTCACTCAGTTCACCTACTTCCAGCAAGCAGGCGGCATCGAGTGCTACCCGGTAACCGGCGAGATCACCTACGGTCTCGAGCGCCTGGCGATGTACCTGCAAGGCGTGGATTCGGTCTACGACCTGGTCTGGGCTGACGGTCCGTTCGGCAAAGTCACCTACGGCGACGTGTTCCACCAGAACGAGGTGGAACAGTCCACCTACAACTTCGAACACGCCAACGTCGACAAGCTGTTTGAACTGTTCGACTTCTATGAAAGCGAAGCCAAGCGCCTGATCGAACTCGACCAGCCGCTGCCGTTGCCGAGCTACGAAATGGTTCTGAAGGCCTCGCACACCTTCAACCTGCTGGATGCGCGCCGGGCGATCTCGGTGACCGCGCGTCAGCAATACATTCTGCGCGTACGCACCCTGGCGCGTTCCGTTGCGCAAGCCTACCTGCTGGCCCGCGCCAAGCTGGGCTTCCCGATGGCGACCCCGGACCTGCGTGACGAAGTACTGGCCAAGCTGGAGGCTGCACAATGAGTGCGCAAGATTTTCTGGTTGAACTGGGCACCGAAGAACTGCCACCCAAAGCCCTGAACACCCTGGCTGAGGCGTTCCTCGCCGGTATCGACAAGGGCCTGCAAGCCGCTGGCCTGAACTACGAGAGCAAAACCGTTTACGCCGCACCCCGGCGTCTGGCTGTGCTGATCACCGCCCTGGCCACTCAGCAGCCGGATCGCAGCATCAACCTCGACGGCCCGCCACGTCAGGCCGCATTCGACGCTGACGGCAATCCGACGCAGGCCGCGCTGGGCTTCGCCAAGAAGTGTGGCGTGGAGCTGAGCGAGATCGATCAGAGCGGACCGAAACTGCGCTACAGCCAGAACATCGCCGGCAAGCCGACCGCGAGCCTGCTGCCGACCATCGTCGAAGATTCGCTGAACGACCTGCCAATCCCGAAACGCATGCGTTGGGGTGCACGCAAGGAAGAGTTCGTACGTCCGACGCAATGGCTGGTAATGCTGCTCGGTGACCAGGTCATCGACTGCACGATCCTTGCGCAGAAGGCTGGCCGTGACTCCCGTGGCCACCGTTTCCACCATCCGGAAAACGTGCGCATCGGTTCGCCCTCGAGCTACCTCGCCGACCTGCGTGCCGCCTACGTACTGGCCGATGCCAACGAGCGTCGCGAGATCATCAGCAAGCGCACCGAAGAACTGGCGACCCGCCAGGAAGGCACCGCGATCGTACCGCCGGCGCTGCTCGACGAAGTGACTGCGCTGGTCGAGTGGCCAGTGCCGCTGGTGTGCTCGTTCGAGGAACGCTTCCTCGACGTGCCGCAAGAAGCGCTGATCACCACCATGCAGGACAACCAGAAGTATTTCTGCCTGCTGGATGCCGACGGCAAGTTGCTGCCACGTTTCATCACTGTGGCCAACATCGAGAGCAAAGACCCGCAGCAGATCATCGCCGGTAACGAGAAAGTGGTTCGCCCACGTCTGACCGACGCCGAGTTCTTCTTCAAGCAAGACAAGAAGCAGAAGCTCGAAGACTTCAACCTACGCCTGCAGAACGTGGTGTTCCAGGAAAAACTCGGCAGCGTCTACGACAAGGCCGAGCGCGTCTCGAAACTGGCGGCGTACATCGCCGCGCGCATCGGCGGCAACGCTTCGTGGGCGGCCCGTGCCGGCCTGCTGTCGAAGTGCGACCTGGCCACCGAAATGGTCGGCGAGTTCCCGGAGATGCAAGGCGTCGCCGGTTACTACTACGCCCTCAATGACGGCGAGCCGCAGGACGTCGCGCTGGCATTGAACGAGCAGTACATGCCACGCGGTGCCGGTGCGGAACTGCCGGCGACCCTGACCGGTGCAGCGGTGGCGATCGCCGACAAGCTCGACACGCTGGTCGGCATCTTCGGTATCGGCATGCTGCCGACCGGCAGCAAAGACCCGTACGCCCTGCGCCGTGCGGCACTCGGCGTGCTGCGCATCCTGATCGAGAAACAACTGGATCTGGACCTGAACGACGCCGTGGCTTTCGCGGTGAACGCGTTCGGCGCCAAGGTCAAGGCTGCCGGCCTCAACGAAGCGGTGCTGGAGTTCATTTTCGACCGTCTGCGTGCGCGTTACGAAGACGAAGGCGTCGATGTTGCCACCTATCTGTCGGTGCGTGCCCTGAAGCCGGGCTCGGCGCTGGATTTCGACCAGCGTGTGCAAGCGGTGCAGGCATTCCGCAAACTGCCGGAAGCGGCAGCGCTGGCGGCCGTCAACAAGCGTGTATCGAACCTGTTGAGCAAGGTCGAAGGTTCGGTGCCGACCGAGGTGCAAGCCAAGTACTTCGACAACGCCAACGAGTTCTCGCTGTACTCGGCGATCCAGCAAGCGGATCAGGCGGTGCAGCCAATGGCCGCGGCGCGTCAGTACAACGAAACACTGGCACGCCTGGCGGCATTGCGTGAGCCGGTGGATGCGTTCTTCGACGCTGTGATGGTCAATGCCGACGACGCCAATGTGCGGGCCAACCGTTACGCGCTGCTGGCGCGTCTGCGCGGTCTGTTCCTCGGCGTTGCCGACATTTCGCTGCTGGGTTGAGGGATTGCTGTTGAAACTGCTGATTCTCGATCGGGACGGGGTGATCAATTACGACTCCGACGCTTACATCAAATCGGTGCAAGAGTGGATTCCCATTCCTGGCTCGATCGAAGCGATTGCGCAGTTGAGCAAGGCCGGCTGGACGGTGGCAGTGGCCACCAACCAGTCGGGCATTGCTCGCGGCTATTACGACCTCGCCACCCTCGAGGCCATGCACGCGCGCCTGCGCGAGCTGGTCGCGGAGCAGGGCGGCGAAGTCGGGCTGATCGTGTATTGCCCGCATGGGCCGGACGAAGGCTGCGATTGCCGCAAACCGAAACCGGGCATGCTGAAAACCATCGCCGCGCATTACCAGGTGCCGTTGACCAACGTCTGGTTCGTCGGCGACAGCCTTGGTGACCTGGAGGCTGCCAAAGCCGTCGATTCACAGCCAGTTTTGGTAAAGACCGGGAAAGGCGAAAAGACTCAGGGCAAAACCCTGCCGGTTGGCACTCTGATTTTTGACGATCTGGCGGCGATTGCCGCAGAACTTATCCACAACTAGAGTACTTCTGAATTTCCTGGCCAGGGATTGCTCGGGAGTGCGCTTGAACAGTCGGGCATTGCCCCGTAACGGTAACCGTCGCCATGTCGATACTGCGGGCCTTCAGAATCTTTGTTTTCTATCTGCTGCTGGGCACAACAGCGTTGCTGTGGTGCAGCCTGAGCTTTTTCATCGCGCCGTTTCTGTCCTTCAAGGCGCGCTATCGTTTCATCAACGTGTACTGGTGCCGTTGCGCCCTGTGGCTGACCAAGGTGTTCCTTGGCATCCGCTACGAAATCAAAGGCGCGGAAAACGTGCCTGACCGGCCCTGCGTGATTCAATCGAACCACCAGAGCACATGGGAGACGTTCTTTCTCTCGGCTTATTTCTCGCCATTGAGCCAAGTGCTCAAGCGCGAACTGCTGTACGTGCCGTTCTTCGGCTGGGCCATGGCCATGCTGCGGCCGATCGCGATCGATCGCGACAACCCGAAAGCCGCTCTCAAGCAAGTCGCGGCCAAGGGCGATGAGCTGCTCAAGGACAACGTCTGGGTGCTGATCTTCCCAGAAGGAACGCGGGTGCCTTACGGCACTATCGGCAAATTCTCGCGTAGCGGCAGTGCGCTGGCGGTGAATGCGGCGCTTCCGGTGCTGCCGATTGCGCACAATGCCGGGAAATTCTGGCCGAAAGTTGGCTGGGGCAAGAAGTCCGGGGTGATCACCGTGGTGATCGGCGAACCTATGTACGCCGAAGGCACTGGCCCCCGCGCGATTGCCGAGCTGAACGACCGGGTCCAGGCCTGGAATGAAAAGACGCAGCAGGAAATGGGCTCGCTGCCGCCGACGCCGCAAGCGCCGGTGACCAATGAGCAAGTGCCTGCCTGACATTTTGTGGATAACCTGTGTACGGTTTACTTTAAAACGCCATCAAGTTCGATGTAATACGTTGATTTAAAATGGTTTTTTTTACGATCGCCTAACATCGAAAACCGTGCATAAGTTTATTTTCGATGTAAAAAAACCGCCTGATATAGCCGGTTTTTTTGTGCCTGTTTATTCGGCAATCAACGGTAAATGCAACAGGAACGTGGTGCCTCGGTCGATCACGCTGTGGCATTCAATGCTGCCGCCGTGGTGATCGATCACCGCTTTGACCATCGACAGGCCCAGCCCTATGCCATCAATGCCCTGCGCGGAGGAAAAGCGCCGGTATTGGCTGAACAGTTCAGGCAATTCCTCCTCGGCGATCCCCTTGCCCTGATCGATCATTTCGCAACGCAGCCATTGCTCGTGGCAACTGACACGTAAATGAACCGCAGAACCTGCCGGGCTGTATTTGATCGCGTTTTCCAACAGGTTGAACAACGCGCGGGTCAGCAAGCCTTGATCAGCCATGACCAGGCGTTCCTGAGATTGCTCATCCATGGCATGCCGCAGTTCGATACGTTTTTGCTGAGCGATGGGCAGCGCTTGATCGAGCACGTCCAGCACCAGCATCGCAAACAGGCTTGGCTGAAACTGATAGGCCTCGGACTCCGCCCGTGCCAATAGAACGAAGCCGTCCGTCAGGTCCAGTGCGCGGCGGACCTGACGTTCGATCTGCTCGAACAGTGGCGAATCGACGCCGGCCTGATGGCGATGCACGTCGAGCAGCGCCAGGATGGCTGAATGGGGCGCACGCAAATCATGGGAGAGGAAGCGTAGCAAAACACTGCGTTGTTCTTCGGCAGCGCGTTCGGCGCTGAGATCGGTGAGGCTGAGCAGCCAACCAATGGGCGTATCGCCGTCGGCCGTCAGCAATGCCGCACGCTCCAGACGCAGGCTGCGCTCCTTGTGATCGCGAAATTCCAGCAGCGGCATAGCTGACAATGGCGGGCGCGGCATTGTGGATAATTCCGGGTAGCCCAGGCCGGCCAACTGATCGAGCACATCGTTGCCCACCAGATTGTTTTCGAATAGCTCGCGCGCTTTGCGGTTACCCAACAGAATTTGCCCCTTGGGGTCGCTGATCAGCGTGGCGACCGGCAGGTATTCGAGGCCATCGGCGATGAAGCGCCGGGTATCTCGAGTTCGGCTCATGGCTTGTTCCAGCGCCATGATCTGGCCCTGCAAGCGATCGGTACCGTTGAACTGCGAACGCCGCCGCTCCGGAAACACCTTTGGCTCGCTGTCCAACCGCGCCAGTTCCCAACCGAAGTAGGTCAGCACCACACTCAGGCGTCGCCAGTTCCAGATAAGATAACCGAACAACATGCCCAGCACGGTCGGCGTCGGCGACCACCAGCGTTGCGCCTGCGCCAGAGCGGCACTGAGCAACAGTGCGCAGGCCATGCCCGTCAGGGTGATCCACAACGCCCAGCGCGGGCGCCATAACAATACACCGAGAACGGCGGCCACCAGCCCGACCGATAACGACGCGCCCGTCGTCGGCGAGATCCCCTGCAAACTGGTCTGCGCGTGATAGGACAGCATCCCAGTCAGCGGTAACAGCACCAGGCTTATCCACAGCCATTCGCGTACCAACTGGCGAAACAGTCGTTGCACCTGACTCGGTATTCGGCTCTCGCGCCGACGATTATTGTTCATGGGAAGAGAGCAGGGTGAATGGTTTCATGGGCCACTGGTCTGAGACGTAGATCCGAAGAATCATAGCGGACGTCATGGACGAGGGTCGCTTACTTTCACCGCACTGGCCAAGCGACTACAGTTGACGCCAACTGCCCAAGCAACAAGGAGCCACCGCGTATGCGTGTTGCAATACTGGATGACGAACCCGCCGAATTGCGCCGGGTCGAGCAAACCCTGCAACAGATGGCTGAAGCTGGCGAACAACCGTGGTCGCTGCACAGCTTCGAGCGCGGTGAAGACCTGCTGCGGCAACTGCGCCGGGAAACCTTCGACCTGCTGATCCTTGACTGGCAACTGCCCGACCTCACCGGCCTCGCGCTGCTGCGCTGGACCCGCGAACACATGGATGCGCCTCCAGCGGCGATCATGCTGACCAGTCGCGATGGCGAGAGCGATATCGTTCAGGCGTTGAACGCCGGCGCCGATGACTATGTGAGCAAGCCATTTCGGCCAAATGAACTGAAAGCGCGAGTCGCAGCGGTACTGCGTCGGCATAGCCAGCCACGTGCCGCTGCCAACGAAGTGCTGAGCTTCAATGACCTGACTTTTGATGATGCCGAACTGACCGTCACCCGCGAGGGCAAGCCTATCCTCATGACTGAGCGCGAGTATCGGCTCGCCCGGTGCCTGTTCAGTAATCTGGGTAGACCGTTGTCGCGGGATTATCTCTATGAGCGATTTTGGCCACATGAAGAGATGGCCTCGTCACGACCGCTCGATACGCATATCTATCGGTTGAGGAACAAGCTTGGGCTGACCGCGGATCGGGGTTGGCAGTTGTTGACGATTTATGGGTATGGGTATCGGTTGGAGAGTGTGACATCTGCTGTCGAGTGAACCAGTGCGAGCCAGAAGACGCACCAGGCGTATGGAAATAAAAAAGGCCAACGCAATGCGTTGGCCTTTTTCGTTGACGTCAACCGGGATCAGAAATCCAGATTGGACACCGCCAATGCATTGCTCTCGATGAAGTCTCGACGAGGTTCGACCGCATCACCCATCAGGGTGTTGAAGATCTGGTCCGCACCGATGGCGTCTTCGATGGTGACTTTCAGCATGCGGCGCACGCTTGGGTCCATGGTGGTTTCCCACAGCTGATCCGGGTTCATTTCGCCCAGACCTTTGTATCGCTGGATGGTGTGGCGCTTGGTGCTTTCGGCCATCAGCCAGTCGAGGGCTTCCTTGAACTCGGTGACGGCTTTCTTGCGTTCACCACGCTGGATGTACGCGCCCTCGTCGAGCAGGGTGCTCAATTGAGCGCCAAGGGTGACGACGGTCTTGTAGTCGTTGCTGCCGAAGAAGTCGCGGTTGAACGTGACGTAGTTGGACAGGCCGTGGGAGATCAGTTCGACCTCCGGCAGCCACACACCGCGTTCGCGGTCTTCACGCAGACTGGCCTTGTAGACCAGGCCGGACTTCTCATTGGTGCGCAGACGAACTTCGTACTGAGCCAGCCAATCTTGCATCGCTGCATGGTCACCCAACGTCTCCAGGCTCACCGCAGGCAGGTAGATGAAGTGCTCGGTCAGTTCCTGCGGGTACAGGCGCGACAGGCGTTTGAGGGTCTTCATCACCATGCGGAAGTCGTTGACCAGACGCTCGAGCGCTTCGCCGGAAATACCCGGTGCGTCTTCGTTCAAATGCAGGCTCGCATCTTCCAGGGCCGACTGCGTCATGTACTCTTCCATGGCGTCGTCGTCTTTGATGTATTGCTCTTGCTTGCCTTTCTTGACCTTGTACAGCGGCGGCTGGGCGATGTAGATGTAGCCGCGCTCGATCAGCTCCGGCAACTGACGGAAGAAGAAGGTCAGCAGCAGGGTACGGATGTGCGAACCGTCGACGTCAGCATCGGTCATGATGATGATGTTGTGATAGCGCAACTTGTCGATGTTGTACTCTTCGCGGCCGATGCCGCAGCCCAACGCAGTGATCAAGGTGCCCACTTCCTGGGACGAGATCATCTTGTCGAAACGGGCTTTCTCGACGTTGAGGATCTTGCCCTTCAACGGCAGGATCGCCTGGGTCTTGCGGTTACGTCCCTGCTTGGCAGAGCCGCCCGCGGAGTCACCTTCCACCAGGTACAGTTCGGACAGCGCCGGGTCTTTTTCCTGGCAGTCAGCGAGTTTGCCCGGCAGGCCGGCGATGTCCAGCGCGCCTTTGCGGCGGGTCATCTCACGCGCCTTGCGCGCCGCTTCACGGGCACGGGCGGCGTCGATCATCTTGCCGACCACCAGTTTGGCTTCGTTCGGGTTTTCCAGGAGGAAGTCGGAGAAGTATTTGCCCATCTCCTGCTCGACCGCGGTCTTCACTTCGGAAGACACCAGCTTGTCTTTGGTCTGCGAGCTGAACTTCGGATCCGGCACTTTCACCGAGATGATCGCAGTCAGGCCTTCACGGGCATCATCGCCGGTGGTGGCGACTTTGTGTTTCTTCGCCAGACCTTCCTGTTCGATGTAATTGTTGAGGTTACGCGTCAGCGCCGAACGGAAGCCCACCAGGTGAGTACCGCCATCGCGTTGCGGAATGTTGTTGGTGAAGCACAACAGATTCTCGTTGAAGCTGTCGTTCCACTGCAGGGCAACTTCCACGCCGATGCCGTCTTCGCGCTGGATGTTGAAGTGGAACACCTGATTGACCGCGGTCTTGTTGGTGTTCAGGTATTCAACGAACGCGCGCAGGCCGCCTTCGTACTTGAACAATTCTTCCTTGCCGCTGCGCTCGTCCTTGAGGACGATGCCGACACCGGAGTTGAGGAAGGACAGTTCACGAATGCGCTTGGCGAGGATGTCCCAACTGAAGTGGATGTTCTTGAAGGTTTCGCTGGAAGCCTTGAAGTGGATCTGGGTGCCGGTGGTTTCGCTGTCGCCAACGATGGCCATCGGTGCCTGAGGTACGCCGTGGACGTAGGTCTGTTCCCAGATCTTGCCGCTGCGGCGAACGGTCAGGACCAGCTCTTCGGACAGTGCGTTTACTACCGACACACCTACACCGTGCAAACCGCCGGATACTTTGTAGGAGTTATCGTCGAATTTACCACCAGCGTGGAGGACGGTCATGATGACCTCGGCGGCGGAAACGCCTTCCTCTTTATGCACGTCTACCGGGATGCCACGACCGTTGTCTTTTACGGTGATGGATTCATCCGGGTGAATGATGATGCTGATGTCGTCGCAATGGCCGGCGAGGGCTTCGTCGATCGAGTTGTCGACCACCTCGAACACCATGTGGTGCAGACCGCTGCCATCGTCGGTGTCACCAATGTACATACCGGGACGTTTGCGCACGGCATCCAGGCCTTTCAGCACTTTAATGCTCGATGAGTCGTACGTATTTTCTTCGCTCAATGCCTTCACTCCCGATGGTCGTGGGTCTGGGTGATACGGCCCTGTTCCACGTGGAACAAAGCGACTGGCGTTTCCGTCTGCCAGCCTTCCCTCAATAATTCGTGATCTACACAGGTAATGAACACCTGGCAGCGTAAGTCTTCCAGCAAGCGGCAAAGCGCGCGGCGATGGCTCTCGTCCAGCTCGGACGGCAAGTCATCCACCAGATAAATACACTGACCGCGGCGGGCCTGGCTGACCAGGTGCCCTTGGGCAATCCGCAGTGCGCAGACCACCAACTTCTGCTGACCCCGGGACAATATGTCCGCGGCATTGTGTGCGCCCAATCTAAGACGCAAATCAGCGCGTTGCGGTCCGGCCTGGGTATGGCCCATCTGCTGGTCCCGTTGCACGGAACCGGCAAGTACGGCGCTCAACTCGCGGTCTTTGTCCCAGCCTCGGTAATAGCTGAGCGTCAAACCCTCGAGCTCAACCAGTTCGCTCAAGGTCTGTTCGAAGACCGGTTTCAAGGCGGTGATGTAAGCGCGGCGGTATTCATCAATTTCAGCGCTGGCCTGGCACAGTTCTCTGTCCCAAACCGCTTGCGAAACGGCGTCAAGTGTACCATGCCGCAGCCAGGAGTTTCTCTGGCGCAAAGCCTTCTGCAAACGCTGCCAAGTCGCCATGAACCGCGGCTCGACGTGGAACACACCCCAATCGAGGAACTGCCGGCGAATCTTTGGCGCACCTTCGAGCAAGCGAAAGCTGTCGGGGTTGATCAACTGCAGCGGCAGGATTTCAGCCAGTTGCGCAGCGCTACGGGCGTTCTGCCCATCGATGCGAATCTGGAACTCGCCTTGGCGATCGCGAGAAATCCCCAGCGCACTGTGCCCGCTTTCGGCCAATTCAACCTGACCAAATACCGTACAGGCGAGCTGCTCGTACTGGATGACCGGCAACAAGCGCGTGCTACGAAACGAACGGGCAAGCCCCAGCAGATGAATGGCTTCCAGAACACTGGTTTTGCCGCTGCCGTTGGCGCCGTAAAGAATGTTGATGCGGGGGGAGGGGGAGAAGGTCACCGGGTGCAGATTGCGCACCGCGGTGACCGAAACACGACTTAACGACATTCAGAATCAGCTGATTACAGACGCATCGGCATGACAACGTAAGCCGAGTCGTCATTGTCGGACTCTTGCACCAGCGCACTGCTGTTGGAGTCGGACAGGATCAGGCGAACCTGCTCGGTGGTCATCACGCCCAATACGTCGAGCAGGTAACTGACGTTGAAGCCGATTTCCAGCGAGCCGCCGTTGTATTCAACGCCCACTTCTTCTTCCGCTTCTTCCTGTTCCGGGTTGTTGGCCTGGATCTTCAACTGACCGCTGGCCAGTTGCAGACGGATACCGCGGTACTTCTCGTTGGACAGAATCGCGGTACGGCTGAACGCTTCACGCAGAGCCTGGCGATCGCCCAGTACCAGCTTGTCGCCACCCTTGGGCAGCACGCGCTCGTAATCCGGGAATTTGCCGTCGACCAGTTTCGAAGTGAAGGTGAATTCGCCGGTGGTCGCGCGGATATGGTGCTGACCGAGAACGATGCTGACATTGCCGTCAGGCTCGGTGAGCAGACGCGCCAGTTCGAGGATACCCTTGCGCGGCACGATCACCTGGTGGCGATCTGGCTGACCGATATCGGCCTGCATCGAGCACATCGCCAGACGGTGACCGTCGGTTGCCACCGCGCGGATGATGCCAGCGGACACTTCCAGCAACATGCCGTTGAGGTAGTAGCGCACGTCCTGCTGGGCCATGGCGAAGCTCGTACGTTCGATCAGACGACGCAGTTTGCTTTGCTCAAGGCTGCAGGTCAGCGAGCCCGGACCTTCTTCAACGGTCGGGAAATCGTTGGCTGGGAGGGTCGACAGGGTGAAACGGCTACGGCCGGCCTTCACCACCAACTTCTGCTCGTCGACCTTGATGTCGATCAGCGCATCGTTGGGCAGGCTTTTGCAGATGTCCATCAGCTTGCGCGCAGGCACGGTGATGGAACCTGTTTCGGCTGGCTCCTCGAGTTGCACGCGACCAACCAGCTCGACCTCAAGGTCGGTACCGGTCAGCGACAATTGCTGGCCTTCGACAACCAGCAGCACGTTGGAAAGTACCGGCAAGGTCTGTCGGCGCTCGACAACGCCTGCGACCAGTTGCAGGGGTTTCAACAGGGCTTCGCGTTGAATGGTGAAATGCATGGTCTAGTCCCTTGCCTTAATAAGCTGCGCTGGTGTTCATCAAGTGGTCAGTGTACGCAGCAGGTTCTTGTAGTCCTCGCGGATGTCCGCGTCGGATTCCTTAAGCTCGTTGATCTTGCGGCAGGCGTGCAATACGGTCGTGTGGTCGCGGCCGCCAAACACATCGCCGATTTCCGGCAGGCTGTGGTTGGTCAGTTCCTTGGACAACGCCATGGCCACCTGACGCGGGCGCGCTACCGAACGCGAACGGCGCTTGGACAGCAGATCGGAGATCTTGATCTTGTAATACTCGGCGACCGTGCGCTGAATGTTATCCACAGAGACCAGTTTGTCCTGCAGCGCCAACAGGTCTTTCAGGGATTCGCGAATCAGCTCGATGGTGATGTCGCGGCCCATGAAGTGCGAGTGGGCGATCACGCGTTTCAGCGCGCCTTCCAGCTCACGGACGTTGGAGCGAATACGCTGGGCGATGAAGAACGCCGCGTCGTGCGGCAACTCGACTTTGGCCTGGTCAGCCTTCTTCATCAAGATGGCCACGCGAGTTTCCAGCTCCGGCGGCTCGACGGCGACCGTCAGACCCCAGCCGAAACGCGACTTGAGGCGCTCTTCAAGACCCTCGATTTCCTTCGGGTAGCGGTCACTGGTGAGAATGACCTGCTGGCCACCTTCAAGCAGGGCGTTGAAGGTGTGGAAGAACTCTTCCTGCGAGCGCTCTTTGCGGGCGAAGAATTGAATGTCATCGATCAGCAATGCGTCCACCGATCGGTAGAAACGCTTGAACTCGTTGATGGCGTTCAGTTGCAGCGCCTTGACCATATCGGCCACGAAACGCTCGGAATGCAGGTACACGACCTTGGCATTCGGGTTCTTCTTTAATAGATGGTTACCCACCGCGTGCATCAAGTGGGTTTTACCCAGGCCGACGCCGCCATAAAGGAAGAGCGGGTTATAGCCATGCTTGGGGTTGTCCGCGACCTGCCACGCCGCCGCACGGGCGAGCTGGTTGGACTTACCTTCGACAAAGTTCTCAAAGGTGAAGGTGCGGTTCAGATAACTGGTGTGCTTGAGCGCACCCTCAACCTGCACGGTGCGCTGTTCGGCGCGAACCGGGGCTTGTTGCGACGCAGCACCGGCCATCGGATCGAAGCTGTCGCGAGACGGCTCTTCACTGATTTCCTCGGTTTTCTGCGTTGCACGCTTGGTCGACGCAGGCGCCGGAACAGGGGCCGCCGCGTTGGCAGGCGCTGCATTCGCCTGTGCCTGAGAAACCTGCGCCGCAGCGAGCGGTGCATTGGGGGCGGCCCGCGGAGCCGAGCTGCGTTTGCTGCCGATTAACAAGGACAGCGCCGGCGCCATGCCATTGCCGTGCTCATCCAGCAGTTCCATGACCCGGCCCAGGTACTTTTCGTTGACCCAGTCCAGCACGAAACGGTTCGGTGCGTAGACGCGCAACTCGTCGCCTTCGGCTTCGACCTGTAGTGGACGGATCCAGGTGTTGAATTGTTGGGCAGGCAGCTCCTCGCGCAAAAGCTCCACGCACTGCTGCCAAAGTTCCACTGACACGGATATCCCCTAAGTTGAAAGCCGGTGAGGCAAAAACAAGCGGCCATTGTAGCGGCGAGCCGTCCACTTATCCACACGCAGGTTGCCCGGCATTCATCAATTATCAGCTGGCAAGAACGCTAGAAGGCGACCAACGGTGTGTGAATAAGCTCTGTGGATAACCTGCCTTGAGGGCACTGGACAACTGGGGGTTGAACTCGGTGGATAACCTCACTGTGGATAACAGACCCTTTCACGCACAGGTTATCCGACAGCGCAGCACAGGCTGAACACGGTTTTCCACTGTAGTTGTCATTCTCTGTACATCAGATAAATAAAGGCGTCATGGCACTTATCCACAGAGTGGCCGCCCTCTAGCTTTAACAAGCTTTACAAAAAAGCTTTAAATAATTCCCTTCTTTATTTTTATGTCTGGCGAACAGTCTTTCAGACAGAAACGCCTTGGAGATCTATTTATAAGGAAACGCTGGTTGGAAATTGACCTGAAGGCTTGCTTTCTCTAGAATCCCCGGTCTCTTAAAACGGGGGCCATTCCGGCCCGTTGTGGACGAACCAGGTAACACGACATGAAACGTACTTTCCAACCAAGCACTATCAAACGCGCTCGTACCCACGGTTTCCGTGCTCGCATGGCTACCAAGAACGGCCGCGCAGTCCTGTCGCGTCGTCGCGCCAAAGGTCGTGCGCGTCTGGCAGTTTGATAATCCGGTACTGGAGGTGAGTCAGGACTTCAGTCGGGAAAAGCGTCTGCTTACCCCCCGGCATTTCAAGGCAGTCTTTGACTCCCCTACCGGCAAGGTTCCGGGGAAAAATCTCCTGCTCCTTGCACGCGACAACGATCTTGATCACCCCCGTCTCGGGCTGGTTATCGGGAAAAAGAGCGTCAAGCTCTCCGTTGAGCGCAATCGCCTCAAACGTTTGATGCGCGAATCGTTCCGTCTGCACCAGGATTCACTGGTCGGCTGGGACATCGTTATCGTCGCGCGCAAAGGTCTGGGCGATGTAGAAAACCCCGAATTGATTCAGCATTTCGGCAAACTCTGGAAGCGTCTGGCTCGTAACAAGCCGGTTCCGGCAGTCAAAACCGAAACTGTAGGGGTAGACAGTCCAGATGCGTAAACTGGCCCTCGTTCCGATCCAGTTTTATCGCTATGCCATTAGTCCTTTGATGGCCAGCCACTGTCGTTTCTACCCCAGTTGTTCCTGCTACGCGTATGAAGCCATTGAAAATCATGGCCTTCTGCGCGGTGGCTGGCTGACCTTTCGTCGTTTAGGTCGCTGTCATCCGTGGAATCCCGGTGGTTATGACCCGGTTCCGCCTATCCCTACCTCCCGTTCTTCTTCGATGGCCGAGTAATCATGGATATCAAACGCACGATCCTGATCGTCGCCCTGGCAATCGTGGCCTACGTTATGGTCCTTAAATGGAACCAGGACTACGGTCAGGCTGCCTTGCCGACTCAGAATGTTGCTTCCAGTACGACTACATCCGGTTTGCCGGACACCGCCACTGGCACCAATGCTGCCGCCAGTGACGATATTCCGCGTGCCGCCAGCGATACCAGTGCGCCTGCCGAAACGCCGGTAGCCGCCAGCAAGGATCTGATCCAGATCAAAACCGACGTGCTCGATCTCGCAATCGACCCACAAGGTGGTGATGTCGCTCAATTGACCTTGCCTCTGTATCCGCGTCGTCAGGATCGTCCTGATGTGCCGTTCCAGCTGTTCGATAACGGCGGCGAACGTGTTTATCTGGCCCAAAGCGGTCTGATCGGCACCAATGGCCCGGATGCAAATCCGGCCGGTCGTCCGGTCTACTCCTCGGAGAAGAAGACCTACCAACTGGCTGATGGTCAGGATCAACTCGTCGTTGACCTGAAATTCAGCAAGGATGGCGTCAACTACATCAAGCGTTTCACGCTGAAACGCGGCCTGTATGACGTAGCCGTTTCCTACATTGTGGATAACCAGAGCGCTCAGCCCTGGAATGGCGCGATGTTCGCTCAGCTCAAACGCGACGCGAGCGCGGACCCTTCGTCCACAACAGCGACTGGTACCGCGACTTACCTGGGCGCTGCCCTGTGGACAAGTTCGGAGCCGTACAAGAAAGTGTCCATGAAGGACATGGACAAGGCGCAGCTCAAAGAAACCGTCACCGGTGGCTGGGTAGCCTGGCTGCAACACTACTTCGTGACTGCGTGGATCCCGGCCAAGGGCGAAAACAACATCGTCCAGACCCGTAAAGACAGCAAAGGCAACTACATCATCGGTTACACCGGTCCTACGTTGACTGCTGCTCCGGGTGCCAAGGTTGAAACCAGCGCTGTGCTATACGCCGGTCCGAAAAGCCAGGCTGTGTTGAAAGAGTTGTCCCCAGGTCTGGAACTGACCGTCGACTACGGCATCCTGTGGTTCATTGCCCAGCCGATCTTCTGGCTGCTGCAACATATCCACGCGATCGTCGGTAACTGGGGCTGGTCGATCATCTTCCTGACCATGCTGATCAAAGGGATCTTCTTCCCGTTGTCGGCTGCCAGCTACAAATCGATGGCGCGCATGCGTGCCGTTGCGCCGAAACTGGCTGCGCTGAAAGAGCAACATGGCGACGACCGGCAGAAAATGTCGCAAGCCATGATGGAGTTGTACAAGAAAGAGAAGATCAATCCGCTGGGCGGCTGCTTGCCAATCCTCGTGCAGATGCCGGTTTTCCTTTCGCTGTACTGGGTTCTGCTGGAAAGCGTGGAGATGCGTCAAGCGCCGTTCATGCTGTGGATCACCGACCTGTCGATCAAGGATCCGTTCTTCATTCTGCCGATCATCATGGGCGCGACCATGTTCATCCAGCAGCAGCTGAACCCTACACCTCCGGATCCGATGCAGGCGAAGGTCATGAAAATGATGCCAATCATCTTCACCTTCTTCTTCCTGTGGTTCCCTGCGGGTCTGGTGCTGTACTGGGTTGTGAACAACTGCCTGTCGATTGCACAACAGTGGTACATCACGCGTAAGATCGAAGCGGCGACGAAAAAAGCCGAGGCGTAACTTGCACTGTGGATAACACCACTCAAAACGCCCCCTAGTGGGGCGTTTTGCTATCTGCCACTTTTGTCTGGATGCCGCTTTATGAGCACACCCCGTGAAACCATCGCCGCCGTCGCCACCGCACAAGGTCGCGGCGGCGTAGGCATCGTTCGCATTTCCGGGCCGTTGGCCAGCGTGGCGGCGAAAGCCATCAGCGGTCGCGAACTGAAACCGCGTTTCGCCCATTACGGGCCGTTTTTCAGTAACGACCAGCAAGTGCTGGACGAGGGCTTGGCGCTGTATTTCCCGGGGCCAAACTCGTTCACCGGCGAAGACGTGCTAGAACTGCAGGGTCACGGTGGCCCGATCGTTCTCGATATGCTGCTCAAGCGTTGCCTGGAACTGGGTTGCCGCTTGGCGCGTCCTGGGGAATTCAGTGAACGCGCGTTTCTCAACGACAAGCTCGACCTGGCCCAAGCCGAGGCGATTGCCGATCTGATCGAAGCCAGTTCTGCTCAAGCCGCACGCAATGCCCTGCGTTCATTGCAGGGAGCATTTTCCCAACGTGTGCATAACCTGACTGAGCAACTGATCGGTCTGCGCATCTACGTTGAAGCCGCTATCGACTTTCCGGAAGAGGAAATCGACTTTCTTGCCGATGGCCATGTGCTGAGCATGCTCGACAAAGTGCGCAACGAGTTATCCACAGTACTTCGCGAGGCCGGGCAAGGTGCCTTACTGCGTGACGGCATGACAGTGGTGATCGCCGGTCGACCCAATGCCGGCAAATCCAGCCTGTTGAACGCGCTGGCCGGTCGGGAAGCCGCCATCGTCACCGAGATCGCTGGCACCACCCGGGATATCCTGCGCGAACATATCCACATCGATGGCATGCCGCTGCACGTTGTGGACACTGCCGGTCTGCGTGATACCGATGACCATGTGGAAAAGATCGGCGTCGAGCGGGCATTGAAGGCGATCGGTGAAGCTGATCGCGTGTTGTTAGTGGTTGATGCGACCGCACCGGAAGCGCTGGACCCGTTTGCCCTGTGGCCAGAATTCCTCGAAACCCGGCCTGATCCGGCCAAAGTCACGCTGATTCGCAATAAAGCCGATCTGACTGGGGAGGCAATTGCTCTGGAAACCAGTGAAGACGGCCATGTGACCATCAGTCTGAGTGCCAAATCTGCCGGTGAAGGCCTGGATTTGCTGCGTGACCATCTCAAAGCCTGCATGGGTTACGAGCAGACATCGGAAAGCAGTTTCAGTGCGCGACGTCGGCATCTCGAAGCCCTGCGCCATGCCAGCACCGCACTGGAACACGGCCGCGCCCAGCTGACATTGGCCGGCGCCGGCGAATTGCTCGCCGAAGATTTGCGCCAGGCCCAGCACGCGCTGGGTGAAATCACCGGGGCGTTCAGTTCCGATGACTTGTTGGGACGGATCTTTTCCAGCTTCTGTATCGGTAAATAAAGGACGGGCCTGTGGACAATTTATCCACAGGCCTGATTCTTTTTACCAGTTGTAAGACACCGTACCGAGCATGGTGCGGTCTTCGCCCCAATAGCAGCGCCCGGCATCGTTGCAGCCTGATACATAGTCCTTGGCGAAAAGATTTTTCGCGTTGAGATCCACGCTCCAGTGGCTATCGATCTGATAACCGATCGCGGCATCGACCAAGGTGACATCGCCGGCATCCAGCTTGCCGTAGAGAGACGGCGAGGTGTAAGCGAACGCACTGTCGAAATAACGCACACCGCCGGCCACGTACAGGCCTTTCAGATCACCGTCGAGGAAGCGGTATTTGGCCCAGACCGACGCCTGATTGCGCGGCACGCCGGTCATCTGATGACCTTTGACCAGTGAGGTTGCTGCATCTTTGGTAATGCGTGCATCGGTGTAGGTATAAGCAGCCGTAACATTCAGGTTTTGGGTCAGATTGCTGTTGAGCTCCAGCTCGACACCTTTGGAACGGCTTTCGCCCACCTGGCGATAGCTCGACGTCGTCGAGTCGAAGTAGGTGTCGTCTTTTTTGCGCAGGTCATACACCGAAGCGGTAAATGCCGTATCCCAGCCGATCGGCTCGTACTTCAGGCCCACTTCGTATTGGATGCTGGTGATCGGGTCAAGCGGTGCGCCGGCGTTGGAAATCTGCTGCACCGGCACGAACGAAGTGGAATAGCTGACATAAGGCGTCATGCCGTTGTCGAACTGATACATCACGCCGCCCTGATAGGTGAACTTCTTGTCCTCGGAGCTGATGTTACTGCCCTTGGCCACCTTGTCGCGGAAATCACTGTCGACCCAGTCCTGCCGGCCACCGAGCAAAAACAGCCAATGGTCGTACTTGCTTTGGATCTGAGCATAAACACCTTTCATCTGTTGCTCGAGCAAGGTGTTTTGCACCGCAATCGGCGTGGTCGGGTCGCGCAGATAAACCGGGTTATACACATCGATCGGCCCGATGATGCCGGCGTTCCAGTTCTGATTGAACGAGGTGCGGTCGTAGCTTGCGCCGAACAGCACGGTGTTCTCCAGCCCCCCGACCTGGAACTTGCCTTCCAGTTGGTTATCCAGCGAATACACCATCGACTTGTTGAAGCGATCATACGCGGTCATGTTCAACCGCGTGCCGAACCCGCCGTTATTAAGGTTGCCCGGCCAGGTTTCATGCCGAGTGATGCGCGACTGCATATAGCGCGAATTCTGGCGGAACTGCCAGTCATCGTTGAACGAGTGGCTGAACTCATAACCGGTGCTCCAGGTTTCCCGTTCGAAGGTGTTCCAGTCCGGATCGCCGAGCATCGTGTCTTTGGATAACTGCCCGTTGGGGTTGCTCAGCAATGTCCCGGCCGCCGGCAGGCCAAGTTCCATGTTGGTGTGATCCTTCTGGTAGTTAGCCAGCAGCGTCAGCGTATTGAAATCGTCGAAGTTCAGGGTCAGCGAAGGGGCAATGTAGATTCGGTCATCCGGGACGTGATCGGTCTGGGTGTCGGACTTGCGCCCGAGCATCACCACACGTCCGAGAATATTGCCGGTGTCGTTGAGCGGCCCCGACACATCTACACCGATCTGCCGGCGATTGTTCGAGCCATAGCCCAGTTGCACTTCGCCCTGAGGCACAGCGGTCGGACGTTTACTGACCAGATTGACCAGACCGCCGGGAGCGTTTTCGCCATACAGCAGCGATGACGGACCGCGGAACACTTCGACTCGCTCCAGTCCGTAAGGCTCAGTGCTGGTGTCATAGCGATTGCCCTGTACGCGTAGTCCATCGCGCAGCAAACCGTAGCCGTAATCGGTGGCGTTGAAACCGCGAATGAAAAACAGGTCTCCCGCCAGACTGTCGCCTGCCGCAAATGGTGGGGCAAAAATGCCAGGGACGTAACCAAGCACTTCGGTGAGTGTCTGAGATTTCTGATCTTTCATGCGCTGGGCGGTGACGACAGACACAGAGCGCGGCGTTTCTGACAGCGGCGTACTGGTTTTCGTACCGATCCGGCTGTTCTGCGCCTTGTAGCCGACGTCGGCGGCGTAATCCAGGTCCATCGGGTTGGCCAACTGAGCGTTGATATTGGTCGGGGCCAGTTCCAGCGAATCAGCGCTTGGCAACGCTTGCAGAATGTAGCTGCCTGGCGCCTGCGGCGCGGCTTGCAGTCCTGAACCTTGCAATAGCTGAGCGAAGCCCTGTTCGACGCTGAAATTGCCGTTCAGTCCGGCACTGGATAACTGACTGGTCTGTTGCGGCGAGAACGACAGAATCACATTCGCCGCGGAGGCGAACTGGCTGAGGGCGTTATCCAGAGGGCCAGCGGCAATGGCATAACGCTGAGTGCTGCTCGCTGCGGCTGCGCCAAAGGGCATCACCAGACAAGACGCGGCGCTGGCCATCAATAGGCTGTAAGCGAGACAGTGGTAGGAGAAGCGCTGGCGATACGTAGGAAGACGCATGTGTGGATAAGCCCTGAAGGTGGCGACGAGCCGCGTTTATCGCGATTACCTGTAGGGCCGGTTCAGGGCAAAAAAAGATAACCCCGGTTTCGATTTATTTTTTTTCCCAGGTCTGGTATCGATCAAGCGCGGTGGCTGAGCGAGACCCAGTAACGGGTGAAGTAACGCACGTTGATCGGCAACGAAGCCTGTAGATTGGCCAAAACGGCGTCAGTGGAATCAAGTCGGAATGTGCCGGACACGCGAAGATTCCTGGCACCACCGTCGCAATGTAGAACACCGCGGCGATAGCGTTGCAGTTCTTCGATCACATCGCCCAACCGGGCATCAAGCACGATCAACTGGCCGTTGATCCACGCCACTTGCGCTGAGCTGAACGGCTGAATGAAACCGATATGCCGACGATCGAAATCTGCACCTTCACCTGCCTGCAAGATTCTCGCAGACGCTGAAACATCAGCGGGCTGAATACCGACCCGGTCTTCGAGCACGCCCACTCGGGTTGCGCCCGGTAACTGATGAACCGAAAACCGCGTGCCCAGCGCTTGAACCCGGCCATCATCGGTTTCGACAAAAAACGGCCGTGGATCGCCGAGCTTGCCGGTTTGAATCAGGATCTCGCCCGCGCGCAGGCGAATCAGCCGTTGTGTCGCATTGAAAGACACATCGATCGCGGTGTCGGTATTGAGCTGAATGTGGCTGCCGTCGACCAATGTCAGGCTGCGACGCTGGCCGACTCCGGTTTGGTAGTCGGCCCAGACATTCCCCAAGGATGTGTGTTGCTGAACATTCCAGCCGACGAACCCGGTACCCGCAGCGAGCAGCAACAACTTCAACACCTGGCGTCGTTGCTGCCGGCTATTCAGGGCGCGGCGTTTCAGATCCTGCGGCAAGGTGCCGAGGTTGCGCTGCAGTTGTTCCACTTGGTTCCATGCCGCCAGATGCGCAGGATCGCTATCTATCCACAGCTGCCAGGCGTTTTTTTCGGCCAGCGTTGGCGGCTCTGCCTGAAACTGCACATACCAGCTGGCGGCCGCTTCGAAAACCTCACGGTCGGGTGCGATGGCCATCAATGCTGCGCCATGATCAGGGCACATTCCGTCAGGGCGCGAATCATGTGCTTCTTCACCGTTGTCAGCGAAACCTGCAATTGCACGGCAATCTGTTGATAAGTCAGGCCTTCAATCTGAGAAAGCATGAAGATTCGTTGGGTTCGCGCACCTAGGCCTGCCAAGGCTTTATCCACAGCCATCAGGGTTTCGAAGATCAGCGCTCGATCTTCTTCACTGATTGCGCTGGCTTCAGGCCTGGTTGCGAGAGCCTGCAGGTAAGCGTTCTCGATGGCGCTTCTTCGATATCGATCAATCACCAGGCCGCGCGCAATGGTAGTCAGATAATCCCTTGGCTCGCGGATATGCGCCGCGTTGCGCGCAGCCAGAACCCGCACAAACGTGTCATGCGCGACGTCAGCCGCATCGCAGGCATCATTTAATCTGCCCTTGAGCCAACCGTAGAGCCACGAATGGTGTTGCTCGTAGATTTGCTCGATCGCAGCGGTATGGGCGAGTAGGGGCATGGGAGAAAGTGGTGAGTTAATGATAATGCCTATTATTAGCCCCTGTTACGTTCTCTCACAATAGCCCTTTCACTTCCTCCCCAATGGTTGCATGAGCGTCACTGCTATCTCGGTGGTGCCTTTTTAGCGTTCTGTATCCATCGTTTGGACGTTTTCTGTGGATTAAGCCCTGTGAATAACTGCCACTAAGGTCGGTTGATAACAGGGCTTCAAAACTGGATATAAACCCCTCTGTGGATAACCAACCCTTTCATCCACAGGCTTACAAGGCTTATCCAACGCCCTTATTGGCACATGAGCACAGGGTTTTGAATCTCTGTACAGCATATAAATAAAGGTCTGTAGAGATCTATCCACAGAAAACAGGGTCAGTAAGAATAAACATAAAAACAAAGGTTTTATAAATTTCTCTCTTTTTTATTCTTTTAACCGCAAGTTCTCCACAGCTGGTTAAATTTTGTGCAGAGGGTTCTTTAGGAAGGGCGAAGTCCCTATACTTGTCGACCAGGTCCAGAAACCTGAGCTCAACTATTTCCTGAATGACCTATTAAGCAGGCACGAGGTGCGTGGTGGATTTCCCTTCCCGTTTTGAAGTGATCGTCATCGGCGGCGGTCATGCCGGTACCGAGGCAGCACTGGCCTCAGCACGTATGGGGGCAAAAACCCTGTTGCTGACGCATAACGTGGAAACCCTCGGTGCCATGAGTTGCAACCCGGCCATCGGTGGCATTGGCAAAAGCCATCTGGTCAAGGAAATCGACGCCCTCGGCGGCGCGATGGCCATGGCTACTGATTTGGGTGGTATCCAGTTTCGCGTGTTGAACAGCCGTAAAGGCCCGGCCGTTCGGGCGACCCGCGCGCAAGCCGACCGCATTCTGTACAAAGCTGCTGTCCGCGAAATCCTGGAAAACCAGCCGAACCTGTGGATATTTCAACAAGCGGCGGATGACCTGATCGTCGAGCAGGAACAGGTCCGTGGTGTTGTCACGCAAATGGGTCTGCGGTTTCTCGCCGACTCCGTGGTGTTGACCACCGGTACGTTCCTAGGTGGACTTATCCACATCGGTCTGCAGAATTTCTCGGGCGGTCGCGCCGGTGATCCGCCGTCGATCGCGCTGGCGCACCGTTTGCGTGAACTGCCTCTGCGCGTCGGCCGCTTGAAAACCGGCACCCCGCCGCGTATCGACGGCAAGTCTGTGGATTTCTCGGTAATGACCGAGCAGCCCGGCGATACGCCGATCCCGGTGATGTCGTTCATGGGCAACAAGGAACAGCATCCACGCCAGGTCAGCTGCTGGATTACCCACACCAACGCCCGCACCCACGAAATCATCGCGGCGAACCTCGATCGTTCGCCGATGTATTCCGCCGCCGGCGAAATCGAGGGCATCGGCCCACGTTACTGCCCGTCGATCGAAGACAAGATCCATCGCTTTGCCGACAAGGAAAGCCATCAGGTGTTCATCGAACCGGAAGGACTGACCACCCATGAGCTGTACCCGAACGGGATATCCACAAGCTTGCCGTTCGATGTGCAATTGCAGATCGTGCAATCGATCCGCGGCATGGAAAACGCGCACATCGTGCGTCCAGGTTATGCGATCGAGTACGACTACTTCGATCCTCGCGACCTCAAGTACAGCCTCGAGACCAAGGTTATTGGCGGCCTGTTCTTTGCCGGTCAGATCAACGGCACTACCGGTTACGAAGAAGCTGGTGCACAAGGTTTGCTCGCTGGCGCCAACGCGGCGCTGCTCGCCAAGGGCAAAGAAGCCTGGTGCCCGCGCCGCGATGAAGCGTACATCGGTGTGTTGGTCGATGACTTGATCACATTGGGTACCCAAGAGCCGTACCGCATGTTCACTTCCCGCGCCGAGTACCGCCTGATCCTGCGTGAGGACAACGCCGACCTGCGTTTGACCGAAAAAGGCCGCGAGCTCGGTCTGGTCGATGACGCGCGTTGGGCGGCGTTCTGCAAGAAGCGCGAAAGCATCGATCTGGAAGAACAGCGCCTGAAAAGCACCTGGGTGCGCCCGAACACGCAACAGGGCGATGCGATTGCCGAGAAATTCGGCACGCCGTTGACCCACGAATACAACTTGCTCAATCTGCTGAGCCGCCCGGAAATCGACTATGCGGGTCTGGTCGAGGTGACCGGCAACGGCGCCGACGATCCGCAAGTCGCCGAGCAGGTCGAAATCAGGACCAAATACGCCGGTTACATCGATCGTCAACAGGATGAAATCGCCCGTTTGCGCGCAAGTGAAGACACGAAACTGCCTGTGGATATCGAATACACCAACATTTCCGGCCTCTCCAAGGAGATCCAGAGCAAGCTCGGCGCGACTCGTCCCGAGACGCTCGGGCAGGCTTCGCGGATCCCGGGCGTGACCCCGGCAGCCATTTCGCTGTTGATGATTCATTTGAAAAAACGCGGCGCGGGCCGTCAGTTGGAGCAAAGCGCTTGAGTTCTAAGGTCACTTCGCAACATGCCGAAGAGTTATCCACAGGGGCCCGCGCGCTCGGTGTCAATCTCACTGAAACCCAACACGACTTGCTGCTGGGTTATCTGGCTCTGTTGATCAAATGGAACCAGGCCTACAACCTGACCGCTGTGCGCGATCCGGACGAAATGGTTTCTCGTCATTTGCTCGATAGTCTGAGCGTGATGTCGTTCATCGAAAACGGCCGCTGGCTCGACGTCGGCAGCGGCGGCGGTATGCCGGGAATCCCGTTGGCGATCCTGTTTCCGGATTCGCAAGTGTCCTGCCTGGACAGCAACGGCAAGAAAACCCGCTTCCTGACTCAGGTCAAACTCGAACTCAAACTGGATAATCTGCAAGTTATCCACAGTCGTGTTGAGGCGTTCCAGCCCGCGCAGCCGTTCACCGGGATCATTTCCCGGGCGTTCAGCAGCATGGAGAACTTCAGTAACTGGACTCGCCACCTGGGCTATGCCGATACACGCTGGCTGGCAATGAAGGGCGTTCATCCGGCCGATGAGCTGGTAGCATTGCCGGCAGACTTCAAACTCGATAGCGAACACGCCCTGGCCGTACCCGGTTGCCAAGGCCAACGCCATCTGCTGATACTGCGCCGCACGGCATGATTGGGAACACAAGCAAGAATGGCTAAGGTATTCGCGATAGCGAACCAGAAGGGTGGTGTGGGCAAGACCACCACCTGTATCAACCTCGCAGCATCGCTGGTCGCGACCAAGCGCCGGGTGCTGCTGATCGATCTCGATCCACAGGGCAACGCCACCATGGGTAGCGGTGTGGATAAACATGGCCTGGAAAATTCGGTCTACGACCTGCTGATCGGTGAATGCGATCTGGGTCAGGCCATGCATTTTTCCGAACATGGCGGTTATCAGCTGCTGCCGGCCAACCGCGATCTGACCGCGGCCGAAGTGGTGCTGCTGGAAATGCAGATGAAGGAAAGCCGTCTGCGCAGCGCGCTGGCGCCGATCCGCGACAACTACGATTACATTTTGATCGACTGCCCGCCGTCGCTGTCGATGCTCACGCTGAACGCGCTGGTCGCCTCCGACGGGGTAATTATCCCCATGCAATGCGAGTATTTCGCGCTCGAAGGCTTGAGCGACCTTGTGGATAACATCAAGCGCATCGCGGAACTGCTCAACCCGAACCTGAAAGTCGAGGGGCTGTTGCGGACCATGTATGACCCGCGCCTGAGCCTGATGAACGACGTGTCGGCACAGCTCAAGGAGCACTTCGGCGAGCAGCTGTACGACACAGTGATTCCGCGCAACATCCGTCTGGCCGAAGCGCCGAGCTACGGCATGCCGGCGCTGGCGTACGACAAGCAATCGCGCGGCGCGCTGGCCTATCTGGCACTGGCGGGCGAGATGGTTCGCCGTCAGCGCAAAAATTCACGCATCGCCGCTGCCCAGCCAACTTAAGGAAACCTCATGGCCGTCAAGAAACGAGGTCTCGGACGTGGACTGGATGCACTGCTGAGCGGTCCGACGGTCAGCGCCCTGGAAGAACAGGCCGCGCAGGCTGATACCCGGGAATTGCAGCATTTGCCGCTGGACCTGCTTCAGCGCGGCAAATACCAGCCGCGTCGGGACATGGATCCGCAGGCGCTGGAAGAACTGGCGTCATCGATCAAGGCTCAAGGCGTAATGCAACCGATCGTGGTGCGCCCGATTGGCGAGGGTCGCTTCGAGATCATTGCCGGTGAGCGTCGTTGGCGTGCCAGCCAGCAGGCCGGGCAGGAAACCATTCCGGCCATGGTTCGCGATGTGCCCGATGAAACCGCGATCGCCATTGCGCTGATCGAGAACATCCAGCGCGAAGACCTTAGCCCGATTGAAGAAGCCGTCGCTCTGCAGCGTTTGCAGCAGGAATTCCAGCTGACTCAGCAGCAGGTGGCCGAGGCTGTGGGTAAGTCCCGCGTGACTGTGGCTAACCTGTTGCGACTTATTGCGTTGCCGGAAGTCATCAAGACCATGCTATCCCACGGCGATCTGGAAATGGGCCACGCCCGTGCCTTGCTCGGTCTGCCGGACCATCAGCAGGTCGAAGGGGCGCGACATGTTGTCGCACGAGGGCTGACCGTGCGCCAAACTGAGGCGCTGGTTCGCCAGTGGTTGAGTGGCAAACCGGAGCCTGTCGAAGCCGCCAAACCCGATCCGGACATTGCTCGCCTCGAGCAGCGACTGGCCGAGCGCCTAGGCTCTGCGGTGCAGATTCGCCACGGCAAGAAGGGCAAAGGCCAATTGGTGATTGGTTACAACTCGCTCGATGAGCTTCAAGGTGTGCTCGCACACATCCGCTGAAACATTTCCTCATGTAGCGCGCAGTCGGAAATCACTACCTGACAGTTGAATAGGGGCAGAACCGCCCCTATACTCTGCGCGCATTTTGTCGGCACAAATTATGCCAAGTTAGTGAATTCTGGCAGCCGACCATTGGAGAGCAAACGTGATGGAAACCCGCAAGCCAAACCGCCTGCCGTTCCATCGCCTGGCGGTTTTTCCGGTGCTGATGGCTCAATTTGTCGTTTTGCTGATTGCCGCGTTGGCGCTCTGGCAATGGCATGGAGTCGTTGCCGGATACTCGGGACTTTGCGGAGGCCTGATAGCCTTGCTGCCCAATGTTTATTTCGCTCACAGGGCATTTCGGTTTTCCGGCGCCCGAGCAGCCCAGTCCATCGTCCGGTCTTTTTATGCCGGCGAGGCAGGCAAACTGATTTTGACGGCAGTGCTGTTTGCACTGGTGTTCGCAGGTGTGAAGCCACTGGCGCCGATCGCAGTATTCGGCGTGTTCGTGCTGACGCAGTCGGTCAGCTGGTTCGCTCCCCTGCTGATGAGAACAAGACTTTCGAGACCTTAGGGCGTTTGAGGCAACCATGGCAGAAACAACCGCTTCGGGCTATATCCAGCACCACTTGCAGAACCTGACCTTCGGTCAGCTACCCAACGGCGGCTGGGGCTTTGCCCACACCGCAGCAGAGGCCAAGGAAATGGGCTTCTGGGCTTTCCACGTCGATACCCTCGGCTGGTCGGTCGCGTTGGGTCTGATCTTCGTGCTTCTTTTCCGCATGGCGGCAAAGAAAGCGACTTCGGGTCAGCCGGGTGCTTTGCAGAACTTCGTTGAAGTATTGGTCGAATTCGTCGATGGCAGCGTGAAAGACAGCTTCCATGGCCGTAGCCCGGTGATCGCACCGCTGGCACTGACCATCTTCGTCTGGGTGTTCCTGATGAACGCCGTCGATCTGGTACCGGTCGACTGGATTCCTCAGCTGGCCATCCTGATCTCCGGCGACCACCACATCCCGTTCCGCGCCGTGTCGACCACCGACCCGAACGCGACCCTGGGCATGGCGTTCTCGGTGTTTGCGCTGATCATTTTCTACAGCATCAAGGTCAAGGGCATCGGCGGCTTCATCGGCGAACTGACCCTACACCCGTTCGGCAGCAAGAACATCTTTGTTCAAGCGCTGCTGATCCCGGTGAACTTCCTGCTGGAATTCGTGACCCTGATCGCCAAGCCGATCTCTCTGGCTCTGCGTCTGTTCGGCAACATGTATGCCGGCGAGCTGGTGTTCATTCTGATCGCTGTGATGTTCGGCAGCGGCCTGCTCTGGCTGAGCGGCCTGGGCGTTGTTCTGCAGTGGGCGTGGGCAGTGTTCCACATCCTGATCATCACGCTGCAGGCGTTCATCTTCATGATGCTGACCATCGTCTATCTGTCGATGGCGCACGAAGAAAACCATTAAGACCAGTCTCGACTAGTCTGATGTCCCTCCCGGTCAAACGGGAGGGGGCTCTTCACAGGGCACCTGAAACGATTTGTTTTACCGCTTTAATCTAAAAAACCTAAACCATACGACGTAAAAGTCGGGAGGAAAGATGGAAACTGTAGTTGGTCTAACCGCTATCGCTGTTGCACTGTTGATCGGCCTGGGCGCACTGGGTACCGCAATTGGTTTCGGCCTGCTGGGCGGCAAGTTCCTGGAAGGCGCAGCGCGTCAGCCAGAAATGGTTCCAATGCTGCAAGTTAAAATGTTCATCGTTGCCGGTCTGCTCGACGCCGTAACCATGATCGGTGTTGGTATCGCTCTGTTCTTCACCTTTGCGAACCCGTTCGTTGGTCAGATCGCTGGCTGATTACCCGGAGTCTTCCGAGTAATCTGGTGTGATGGACAACGTAACTGCGAGGTGTTGGCGTGAACATTAATGCGACCCTGATTGGCCAGTCCGTTGCGTTCCTGATTTTTGTACTGTTCTGCATGAAGTATGTATGGCCTCCGGTCATCGCTGCTCTGCACGAACGTCAAAAGAAGATCGCTGATGGTCTGGACGCTGCCAGCCGTGCAGCTCGCGACCTGGAGTTGGCCCAAGAAAAAGCGGGTCAGCAACTGCGCGAAGCGAAAGCTCAGGCAGCTGAAATCATCGAGCAAGCCAAGAAACGCGGTAACCAGATCGTCGAAGAGGCTGTTGAAAAAGCCCGTATCGACGCTGACCGTGTGAAGGTTCAGGCTCAAGCCGAGATCGAACAGGAACTGAACAGCGTCAAAGACAAGCTGCGTGCCCAAGTGGGCTTGCTGGCTGTTGGCGGCGCCGAGAAGATCCTGGGTGCCACAATCGATCAAAACGCGCACGCAGAGCTGGTTAACCAACTGGCTGCTGAAATCTAAGCGAGGGCGATCATGGCAGAACTGACCACGTTGGCCCGACCTTACGCTAAGGCGGCCTTCGAGCACGCTCAGGCCCACCAGCAACTGGCCAATTGGTCAGCCATGCTCGGCCTGGCAGCAGCGGTGTCGCAAGACGACACCCTGCAGCGCGTGCTCAAGGCCCCGCGACTGACGAGCGCAGAAAAGGCCGCCACGTTCATTGACGTGTGCGGCGACAAGTTTGATGAAAAAGCACGCAACTTCATCAACGTCGTTGCCGAAAACGACCGTCTCCTGCTTCTGCCGGAGATCGCCGCTCTGTTCGACCTGTACAAGGCCGAACAAGAGAAATCGGTAGACGTTGAAGTGACCAGTGCTTTCGCATTGAACCAAGAACAGCAAGACAAACTCGCCAAGGTTCTCAGTGCACGACTCAACCGGGAAGTGCGCCTGCAAGTTGCGGAGGACGCTGCCTTGATTGGTGGTGTCGTGATCCGCGCCGGCGACCTGGTTATCGATGGCTCGATTCGCGGCAAAATCGCGAAACTTGCCGAAGCATTGAAATCTTGAGTTTGAAGGGGCAGCAGAGCAATGCAGCAACTCAATCCTTCCGAAATAAGTGAAATTATCAAGGGCCGCATCGACAAGCTCGATGTGACCTCCCAAGCCCGTAACGAAGGCACTGTCGTCAGCGTATCTGACGGCATCGTGCGGATTCACGGTCTGGCCGACGTCATGTACGGCGAGATGATCGAGTTTCCGGGCGGCGTCTACGGTATGGCCCTCAACCTGGAGCAGGACTCCGTAGGTGCCGTGGTATTGGGCTCCTACCAGTCGCTGGCTGAAGGCATGAGCGCCAAGTGCACCGGCCGCATCCTCGAAGTTCCTGTTGGTAAGGAATTGCTGGGCCGCGTAGTCGATGCACTGGGTAACCCTGTTGACGGCAAAGGTCCACTGGGCAACACCGAGACCGACGCGGTCGAGAAAGTTGCTCCAGGCGTGATCTGGCGTAAGTCGGTAGACCAGCCTGTACAGACTGGCTACAAGGCTGTCGATGCCATGATCCCTGTCGGCCGTGGCCAGCGTGAGCTGATCATCGGCGACCGTCAGATCGGCAAGACCGCTCTGGCAATCGACGCGATCATCAACCAGAAAGACAGCGGCATTTTCTGCGTCTACGTAGCCATCGGTCAGAAGCAATCGACCATCGCCAACGTGGTTCGCAAGCTGGAAGAAAACGGCGCCCTGGCCAACACGATCATCGTGGCTGCCAGTGCTTCGGAATCTCCTGCGCTGCAGTTCCTGGCACCGTACTCCGGTTGCACCATGGGTGAATTCTTCCGCGACCGCGGTGAAGACGCGCTGATCGTTTATGACGATCTGTCCAAGCAGGCAGTGGCTTACCGCCAGATTTCCCTGTTGCTGCGCCGTCCACCAGGCCGTGAAGCTTACCCAGGCGACGTGTTCTATCTCCACTCCCGTCTGCTGGAGCGTGCATCGCGCGTTTCCGAAGAATACGTCGAGAAGTTCACCAACGGCGCAGTGACCGGCAAAACCGGTTCCCTGACCGCACTGCCGATCATCGAAACCCAGGCTGGCGACGTTTCCGCGTTCGTTCCGACCAACGTGATTTCCATCACCGACGGTCAGATCTTCCTGGAATCGGCCATGTTCAACTCGGGCATCCGCCCTGCAGTGAACGCCGGTGTTTCGGTATCCCGTGTGGGTGGTGCCGCTCAGACCAAGATCATCAAGAAGCTCTCCGGTGGTATCCGTACCGCTCTGGCTCAGTACCGTGAACTGGCGGCATTCGCCCAGTTCGCTTCTGACCTGGACGAAGCGACCCGCAAGCAACTTGAGCATGGTCAGCGCGTTACCGAGCTGATGAAGCAGAAGCAATACGCACCAATGTCGATCGCTGACATGGCGCTGTCGCTGTATGCCGCTGAGCGTGGGTTCCTGACTGACATTGAAATCGCCAAGGTCGGCAGCTTCGAACAAGCGCTGATTGCTTTCTTCAACCGCGATCACGCCGATTTGATGGCGAAGATCAACGTTAAAGGTGACTTCAATGACGAAATCGACGCTGGCATGAAAGCCGGTATCGAGAAGTTCAAGGCCACCCAAACCTGGTAAGCCGCAGCGGGAGCCGCGAGGCTCCCGCTTGCTAACCTGATAGGTGTTACATGGCAGGCGCAAAAGAGATTCGCAGTAAGATTGCGAGCATCAAAAGCACGCAAAAGATTACCAGCGCCATGGAAAAAGTGGCGGTCAGCAAAATGCGCAAGGCACAAATGCGCATGGCTGCTAGCCGTCCTTATGCGGAGCGTATCCGCCAGGTAATTGGGCATCTGGCCAACGCCAACCCGGAATACCGCCACCCGTTCATGATCGACCGCGAAATCAAGCGCGTCGGTTATGTCGTCGTGAGCAGTGACCGTGGTCTGTGCGGCGGCTTGAACACCAACCTGTTCAAGGCCCTGGTCAAGGACATGGCGGTAAACCGCGAAAACGGCGTCGAGATTGATCTGTGTGTCGTTGGTAGCAAGGGTGCGGCCTTTTTCCGCAACTTCGGCGGTAACGTCGTTGCAGCTATCAGCCACCTGGGTGAAGAGCCGTCGATCAATGATCTGATCGGCAGCGTCAAGGTGATGCTGGATGCCTACCTGGACGGCCGTATTGACCGCTTGTCCGTGGTGTCCAACAAGTTCATCAACACCATGACGCAACAGCCTACCGTGGAGCAGTTGATTCCACTGGTGGCCACCCCGGATCAGGATCTCAAGCACCACTGGGACTATCTCTACGAACCGGACGCCAAAGAGCTGCTTGACGGCTTGATGGTCCGTTACGTCGAGTCGCAGGTCTACCAGGCGGTGGTCGAGAACAACGCGGCTGAACAAGCTGCGCGGATGATCGCGATGAAGAACGCTACCGACAACGCCGGTGATTTGATCAGCGATTTGCAGCTGATCTACAACAAGGCGCGTCAGGCTGCGATCACCCAAGAGATCTCGGAAATCGTCGGCGGCGCTGCCGCGGTTTAACGGTTCAAATATTCAGAGGATCCAGCTATGAGTAGCGGACGTATCGTTCAAATCATCGGCGCCGTTATCGACGTGGAATTTCCACGCGACAGCGTACCGAGCATCTACAACGCGCTGACTGTACAAAGCGCGGCCGCAACCACTCTGGAAGTTCAGCAGCAGCTGGGCGACGGCGTGGTTCGTACCATTGCGATGGGTTCCACCGAGGGCTTGAAGCGCGGTCTGGAAGTCAGCGACTCTGGCGCAGCCATCTCCGTACCGGTCGGTAAAGCGACCCTGGGCCGGATCATGGACGTCCTCGGCAACCCGATCGACGAAGCTGGCCCGATCGACACCGAAGAACGCTGGGGCATTCACCGTCCTGCGCCTTCCTTCGCGGAACAAGCGGGCGGCAACGACCTGCTGGAAACCGGCATCAAGGTTATCGACCTGGTTTGCCCGTTCGCCAAGGGCGGTAAAGTCGGTCTGTTCGGTGGTGCCGGTGTAGGCAAAACCGTAAACATGATGGAACTGATCCGTAACATCGCCATCGAGCACAGCGGTTATTCCGTGTTCGCCGGTGTGGGTGAGCGTACTCGTGAGGGTAACGACTTCTACCACGAGATGAAGGATTCCAACGTTCTGGACAAAGTGGCACTGGTTTACGGTCAGATGAACGAGCCG
Organism: Pseudomonas retamae; assembly: GCF_043496865.1. Taxonomy (NCBI): domain Bacteria; kingdom Pseudomonadati; phylum Pseudomonadota; class Gammaproteobacteria; order Pseudomonadales; family Pseudomonadaceae; genus Pseudomonas; species Pseudomonas retamae. The sequence goes on along the minus strand of NZ_JBIEIL010000003.1, from coordinate 682,114 downwards.
CCGGGAAACCGTCTGCGCGTAGCCCTGACCGGCCTGACCATGGCCGAGAAGTTCCGTGACGAAGGTAACGACGTTCTGCTGTTCGTCGACAACATCTATCGTTACACCCTGGCCGGTACTGAAGTATCCGCACTGCTGGGCCGTATGCCTTCGGCAGTAGGTTACCAGCCGACCCTGGCTGAAGAGATGGGCGTTCTGCAGGAACGTATCACTTCGACCAAGGAAGGTTCGATCACTTCGATCCAGGCGGTATACGTACCGGCGGATGACTTGACCGACCCGTCGCCAGCGACCACCTTCGCCCACCTGGACGCCACCGTCGTTCTGTCCCGTGACATCGCTTCCCTGGGTATCTACCCGGCGGTAGACCCACTGGATTCGACTTCGCGCCAGCTGGACCCGAACGTGATCGGCCAGGACCACTACGACACCGCTCGCGGCGTTCAGTACGTTCTGCAACGTTACAAAGAACTGAAGGACATCATTGCGATCCTGGGTATGGACGAGCTGTCGGAAGCCGACAAGCAGTTGGTAAACCGTGCTCGTAAGATCCAGCGCTTCTTGTCGCAGCCGTTCTTCGTGGCTGAAGTCTTCACCGGTGCTTCGGGTAAATACGTTTCCCTGAAAGACACCATTGCTGGCTTCAAAGGCATCCTCAACGGTGACTACGACCACCTGCCAGAACAAGCGTTCTACATGGTTGGCGGCATCGAAGAAGCGATCGAGAAAGCCAAGAAACTGTAATCCCGGCGCCCGGCAACGGGCGCTAATTTAGGTTGAGGCAATCAGATGGCTATGACAGTCCATTGCGATATCGTCAGCGCGGAAGGGGAAATCTTTTCCGGCCTGGTCGAGATGGTGATTGCGCACGGTGCACTGGGTGATCTTGGTATCGCTCTGGGTCACGCGCCGCTGATCACTAATCTCAAGCCGGGTCCGATCCGCCTGATCAAGCAAGGCGGGGAAGCCGAGGTGTTCTACATCTCCGGTGGTTTCCTCGAGGTTCAGCCGAACATGGTCAAGGTGCTTGCCGATACTGTGCAACGTGCCGCCGACCTGGATGAAGCTCAGGCTCAGGCAGCGCTCAAGGCTGCCGAGAATGCCCTGAACGAAAAAGGCGCGGACTTCGATTACGGCGCCGCCGCCACACGTCTGGCCGAGGCTGCAGCCCAGCTGCGCACCGTCCAGCAGATCCGCAAGAAGTTTGGCGGTTAATCCGTCAGCCGCTTGTTGTGCGATTGATAAAAAAGGGTAGCCTCGGCTACCCTTTTTTCTTTTCCGAATTCCCGAAACCCGGTCGCAGTCGCTGACCACCCAGGATTGGTAGCCAGTCATGTCTCTTGAAATCGTTATCCTCGCGGCCGGCCAAGGCACCCGCATGCGTTCGGCCCTGCCGAAGGTGCTGCACCCGATTGCCGGCGATTCCATGCTGGGCCATGTTATCCACAGCGCCCGTCAGCTCGACCCACAGCGCATTCATGTGGTGATCGGGCACGGTGCCGATGTGGTGCGTGAACGTCTGGCGGCCGATGATCTGAATTTCGTCCTGCAGGACCAGCAGCTCGGTACCGGCCACGCCACGGCGCAAGCGGTGCCTTTCATTACCGCCGACACAGTGCTGATCCTTTACGGTGACGTGCCCCTGATCGAAGTCGAAACCCTGCAGCGTTTGCTCAAGCACATTGTCCCGGGCCAGATGGGTTTGCTCACCGTCGAACTCGACGATCCGACCGGTTATGGTCGCATCGTTCGTGATGCTGATGGCAAGGTTGCCGCCATCGTTGAGCATAAAGACGCCAGCGAAGCCCAGCGCACGATTACCGAAGGCAACACCGGCATTCTCGCCGTGCCGGGCAATCGCCTCGCCGACTGGATGAGTCGTCTGTCGAACAACAACGCCCAGGGTGAGTACTACCTGACCGACGTGATCGAAATGGCGGTCAGCGATGGTCTGGTGGTGGCCACCGAACAACCACATGACCCGATGGAAGTGCAGGGCGCCAACGATCGCAAGCAACTGTCCGAACTGGAGCGTCACTATCAGCTGCGCGCCGGCCGTCGTTTGATGGCACAAGGCGTGACCCTGCGTGATCCGGCACGTTTTGATGTACGTGGTGAAGTCACCGTCGGTCGTGACGTGCTGATCGATATCAACGTGATCCTCGAAGGCAAGGTAGTGATCGAAGATGACGTGGTCATCGGCCCGAATTGCGTGATCAAGGACAGTACCCTGCGCAAAGGTGTGGTGATCAAAGCCAACAGCCACATCGAAGGCGCGATTCTCGGCGAAGGCAGCGATGCCGGCCCGTTCGCGCGTCTGCGTCCTGGCACTGTGCTTGAAGCGCGTGCGCATGTGGGTAACTTCGTCGAGTTGAAAAACGCCCACATGGGTGAGGGTGCGAAAGCGGGACACCTGACCTATCTGGGCGATGCCGAAATCGGTGCACGCACTAACATCGGCGCCGGCACCATCACCTGCAACTACGACGGCGCCAACAAGTGGAAAACCGTGTTGGGTGCGGATGTGTTCATCGGCTCCAACAATTCGCTGGTTGCGCCTGTGGATATCTCCGACGGTGCAACCACGGCGGCCGGTTCTACGATCACGCAGAATGTGGATAACGCGCAGTTGGCCGTAGGTCGTGCGCGACAGAAAAACATCGACGGCTGGAAGCGGCCGGAGAAAATCAAGAAATCCTGAGTTATCCACAGTCCTCTTTGTGGGAGCGAGCCCGCTCGCGAAAGCGTTTGATCAGGTGTAGCGATTAGCCTGAGTGACCCCTTCGCGAGCATGCTCGCTCCGATACGAATCGCTTCATTTTCTGAATTTTTCTCGCGACAGCTTGACGGCATTGTTTCGATAGGTTTTGATTGCTTACGTTATCTTTCGAATCGAAACATAAGCCGCCATGTCGAAACGCAACACGCCCCAGCGCCGCCACAACATCCTCGCCTTGCTAACTGAGCGGGGCGAAGTCAGTGTGGATGAATTGGCCAAGCGCTTCGAAACCTCCGAAGTTACGATTCGCAAGGATCTGGCTGCGCTCGAAAGTCACGGTCTGTTGCTGCGCCGTTACGGCGGAGCGATCAGCATGCCGCAGGAACTGGTCGCAGAAACTGCGCAGAGCGTCTCCAGATACAAACAGGCGATTGCTCGCGCCGCGGTGAAACGCATCCGCGAACATGCACGGATCATTATCGACAGCGGCAGTACCACCGCCGCCATGATTCCCGAACTCGGCCAGCAGCCGGGGCTGGTGGTGATGACCAACTCCCTGCACGTCGCCAATGCCTTGAGCGAGCTTGAACACGAGCCCGTACTGCTGATGACCGGCGGCACCTGGGATCCGCATTCGGAATCCTTCCAGGGTCAGGTCGCCGAGCAGGTACTACGCTCCTACGACTTCGATCAGTTGTTCATTGGCGCCGATGGCATCGATCTGGTGCGCGGGACGACCACCTTCAATGAACTGCTCGGCCTGAGCCGGGTGATGGCTGAAGTGGCACGCGAAGTTATCGTTATGGTTGAGGCCGACAAGATCGGCCGCAAGATTCCCAACCTGGAGCTGCCGTGGAGCAGCGTCCATACCCTCATTACCGATGATCGCCTGCCCGATGAGGCCCGCGATCACCTTCAGGCCCGCGGTATCACCGTGATTATTGCGGCTGTCAGTCAGGAGAAATAAACATGTGTGGAATCGTCGGCGCAGTGGCTGAACGTAATATCACTGCCATCTTGCTCGAAGGCCTCAAGCGCCTCGAGTATCGCGGCTATGACAGCGCGGGTGTTGCGGTGTACACCAACGACGCCACCCTCGAGCGCGTGCGTCGCCCGGGCAAGGTCAGTGAGCTCGAAGCGGCGCTGGCCGAACAGCCACTGGTCGGCCGTCTCGGCATCGCCCACACGCGCTGGGCGACTCACGGCGCGCCGTGCGAACGCAACGCCCACCCGCATTTCTCCGGTGACATTGCGGTGGTGCACAACGGCATCATCGAAAACCACGAATCGCTGCGCGAACAACTGAAAGCGCTCGGTTATGTGTTCACTTCCGACACCGACACCGAAGTCATTGCCCACCTGCTCACCGAAAAGCTCAAGCAGCAGCCGGATTTGAGCGCTGCGCTCAAAGCCACCGTCAAGGAACTGCACGGCGCTTACGGTCTGGCCGTGATCAATGCGCAGCAACCGGATCGTCTGGTCGCTGCGCGCAGTGGTAGTCCGTTGGTGATCGGCTTGGGTCTGGGCGAGAACTTCCTCGCCTCCGATCAACTGGCGTTGCGTCAGGTCACCGACCGCTTCATGTACCTGGAAGAGGGCGATATCGCCGAAATTCAGCGCGACAGCGTGCAGATCTGGGACGTCGACGGTAACGCCGTCGAGCGTCAGACTGTGCAGTACACCGATGGTGCCGAGGCCGCCGACAAAGGCGAATTCCGCCACTACATGCTCAAGGAAATCCACGAGCAGCCAGCGGTGGTGCAGCGCACCCTCGAGGGCCGCCTGAGCAATGATCAGGTGCTGGTGCAGGCTTTCGGCCCGCAAGCCGCCGAGCTGTTTGCAAAAGTACGCAATGTGCAGATCGTCGCCTGCGGCACCAGTTATCACGCCGGCATGGTTGCGCGGTACTGGCTGGAAGAACTGGCCGGCATCCCGTGCCAGGTCGAAGTCGCCAGCGAATTCCGCTACCGCAAAGTGGTGGTGCAACCGGATACGCTGTTCGTGACCATCTCGCAATCGGGCGAAACCGCCGACACCCTGGCCGCGCTGCGCAACGCCAAGGAACTCGGCTTCCTCGCCAGCCTGGCGATCTGCAACGTCGGCATCAGTTCGCTGGTGCGCGAATCCGACCTGACCCTGCTGACCCAGGCCGGCCGCGAAATCGGCGTCGCCTCGACCAAAGCCTTCACCACGCAATTGGTCGGCCTGCTGCTGCTGACCCTGTCGCTGGGCCAGGTTCGCGGGACTTTGGCCAAAGGCGTTGAAGCCACGTTGGTCGAAGAACTGCGTCGCCTGCCAACCCGTCTGGGCGAAGCCTTGGCGATGGACAGCACCGTCGAAAAAATCGCTGAACTGTTCGCCGAGAAGAACCACACCCTGTTCCTCGGTCGCGGTGCGCAATTCCCGGTGGCGATGGAAGGTGCCTTGAAACTCAAGGAAATCTCCTACATCCACGCCGAAGCCTACCCGGCCGGCGAGCTCAAACACGGCCCGCTCGCGCTGGTGGATAACGACATGCCGGTGGTCACCGTTGCGCCGAACAACGAACTGCTGGAAAAACTCAAATCCAACCTGCAGGAAGTGCGCGCCCGTGGCGGTGAACTGATCGTCTTCGCCGATGAAAAAGCGGCGATGACCAACGGCGAAGGCACCCACGTGGTACAGATGCCGCACATTCACGACATCCTCTCACCGATCCTTTACACGATCCCGCTGCAGTTGCTGTCGTACTACGTCGCGGTGCTCAAGGGCACGGACGTGGATCAGCCGCGTAATCTGGCGAAGTCGGTGACGGTGGAATAACACGCACGTTTGGCACGACGGGTAGCAAGTCGTACGCCGTAGACGTTACTGCTGGTATCACCATATTACGGTATACCACAGTGACGTCTTTTACATTCAGTTTGTCTGTGACTGAAAGCCCCTTTCCAGAGGGGGTTAGCGGTTGGCTTGGAATTTGCTGGCAAGGGATAACGTCTCGAAGAGTACCTTGCGATGATCATCTTCCCGTCAGCCTTGGCTAATGCACACAACAGGCGTGCCTGTTCTGCCAGTGCGTTGCCAAGCGACGCGATGAAAGGTTATCTGCGCCGATCCCCCGCACCGTCACAGGTCGAGCTCAAACGCATGCCCGCGTGCGTGGCCGCCAAGCAGAACGGCTTCTGGCAGCCCGTCAACTGATCCCTCCTGGCGAGCATCCGCCTCGCTTCCCCCCAGCGCCTTATCAAAGGCCGCTGAACTCTTTTGATACCTCCACGGTGAGCATATTGGCCCACCGGGGGTAGTTGCAGCCGGAAAAAACCGATGAGCAAAGATACTGCCTTACTGATTATCGACCTGCAAAAGGAAGATTGCTTCGCACTTGAGCGTTTTGACCACGTCGTCGAGAACGCGGCCGCATTGACAGACAACGCACGAACATTGGGAATTTCGCTGTTTTACACCCGCCACATCAATGAAGCCCATGGGGCGGACTTGATGCTTGGCGAGCCAGTGGACAACTCAGGCCAACCCACCTCGTACCTCGACGGCACTCGCGCGATCGAGATTCTCGATGCGCTTGCCCCGTTTGAGGGTGACATCGTGCTCGACAAGTATCGCTATAGCGCGTTTCACGGAACCCGTCTGGCGCAAATGCTCAAGCGCAGGGATATCAAAAACCTGATCGTGATCGGTGTCTTGACTGACGTGTGCGTGATGACCAGCGTGTTCGATGCCTACCAACACGACTTCAACATCACCATCGTCAGTGATGCCTGCACGGCCACGACCCTGGCGGCGCACTATTCTGCGTTGTTCATTCTCTCCAATTGGGTATACGGCCTGAAAATCGTAACCACAGCGCAGTTGCTCAAGCGTTGGCGGGGTCAGCCAGCGACCTGCCTGGTGACTGAAAAACCCGACCACCTTGCCTTCCAGCCCGAAGCGTTTGTCGAGGCCATTCAGCGCCTTGAAAACAGCCTAGATGAACGTTGATTGGAGCGATGACCATCATGAAAGTTGAAAACAGAAGCATCGATTTCGTTCCCGAAGACGAGCGCTACGGTAAGCCTCGTTCCTTGTTCTTTGTATGGTTCGGCGCGAACGCCAACATCACGACCATCGCAGCCGGTGTATTGCCGGTCAGTCTGGGGCTCAATCTGTTCTGGAGTGTGGTTTCCATCCTGCTCGGATCGCTGATCGGTGCGATCTTCATGGCTTCGCATTCCGCTCAAGGGCCAAGGCTCGGTATTCCGCAGATGATTCAAAGCCGGGCGCAGTTTGGTGTGTTCGGGGCGATTGTTCCATTGCTGTTCGTCATGCTGATCTACCTCGGTTTTTTTGTCAGCAACACGCTGCTGGCCGCCCAGGCCATCGCCAAGGCCAGCCCGTTGAGCAATGGCACCAATATCGTGCTGCTCGGCGTCGTGTGCTTTCTGGTAGCGCTGTTCGGGTACCAACTGATTCATCGCTTCCAGAAACTCCTGTCAATGGTCTCGATTGTTGTCTTCAGTATCGCGAGCTACTTCGCCCTGACGATGTCGATCGAACCCGGGCAATGGACGACTCAGGGATTTGGCTGGGTAAGCTTTCTGGCTTGCGTGAGCATTTCAGTCACCTGGCAGTTGTCCTATGCGCCGTATGTGGCTGACTATTCACGCTACTTGCCCACCGAAACGTCGAGTCGCCAAGTCTTCTGGTACAGCTACCTGGGGACTGTGGTTGGTGGAAGCTGGATGATGATCCTCGGGGCGGTAATGGCCAAAGGCATGTCCGGGTTCGCTGACAATGTCGGTCTGAATCTGGTCACCGTGCTTGGCGGCGGCACCTTGCTGACGTTTGCGTTTGTGCTCTACGGCCAGGTAGCCATTAACGTCTTCAACCTCTACGGCGCGTTCATGTCGACGGTGACGGTGATTGAACCTTATGCGGCCATGAAGGTGACGCCGCGTGTAAGGGCTGGCTTTATGCTGGTCATCTGCGCAACGGCAACAGGCTTGTGTACGCTGGCCCAGGATGATTTTTTGCAGTTTTTTCTCAACTTCATTTTCTTCATGAGCTACTTCCTTATTCCCTGGACAGCGATCAACCTGGTGGACTACTACGTGCTGCGTAAAGGGGTTTATCGGATTGCGGATATCTTTGATCCGAATGGGATTTACGGAAGAGTCAACTGGATAGCCGTCAGCATTTTCATTGTGACGATCATCCTTGAAATCCCGTTCATGAGTACCACGCTCTATGTCGGCCCGATAGCTACAAAACTGGGCGGCGTCGATCTGGCGTGGGCTGTCGGCCTGATTTTCCCTGCGATCGCCTACTGCACACTGATGCGTCGACGGCAGACGGTAGTTTCAGCGTCGGCGAAAGCCTGAGTAACGGGCTGTTTGCCGCGAACGCTCTTATCGTGTAATCCAGCACAAGGAAATCGCAGCTTCGGCTGCGATTTTGCCAGGTGACTTCCGATATCCGAACCGGGGAATCCCATGGACCGCTTCCAGGAAATGCACATCTTCACCACCATCGCCCAAGAGCAGGGCTTCTCCGCCGCTGCGCGGCGGCTGGGGTTGTCGGCGGCGAGTGTGACGCGGGCGGTGGCGGCGCTGGAGTTGCGGATCGGTACGCAGTTGCTGGTACGGACCACGCGCAGCGTGCATCTGACCGAAGCCGGTCAGCGTTATCTGGAGGACTGTCGGCGGATTCTGCTGGAGGTGCAGGAGGCTGAGGATTCGGCGGCGGGCAGTCATGCGCAGCCGCGCGGGCAATTGACGGTGACGGCGCCGGTGTTGTTCGGCGAGCTGTTCGTTACGCCGCTGATGGCGGCCTATCTGGCGCAATATCCGGACGTTACGATCAATGCGCTGTTGCTCGATCGGGTGGTGAGCATGGTCGAGGAGGGCATTGATGTGGCGGTGCGTATCGGTGAACTGCCGGACAGCAGTCAGCACGCGATCCGCGTCGGTGAGGTGCGGCGGGTAGTGTGTGGTTCGCCGCAATACCTGGCGCAGCATGGTCGGCCGCAACATCCGCAGGCGCTGTGCGAGATGCCAGTGGTGGCGACGTCGGCGGTCGGGCAGTTGCGCAACTGGCCGTTTCTGGAACACGGCGAGCCGTTGTTCGTGCGCCCCGAGCCGCGACTGGTGGTGACCGCCAATCAGGCGGCGATCACAGCGGCCTGTCTGGGTCTGGGACTGACACGAGTGTTGTCCTATCAAGTGGCGAGCAAGGTCGCAGCCGGCGAACTGGAGATCGTCCTCGCCGACTTCGAGTTGCCCGCATTACCCATTCACGTTGTGTATCAGGGCGGGCGCAAGGCAGCGGCGCGGGTGCGCAGCTTTGTCGATTTCACCGTGCAGGCCTTGCGCGAGCATCCGTCTCTGCAGAACGCAGCGTTATTGCAGCCAGTGAAATAATTGATTGCGGTTGCTGGTTATTCTGTTGTTTTACCGATCCGTGGAAGATCGCTGCCATCGGTGACGTCAATTCAGACGACACCCTCACCCAGCGGAGTCGACCATGCAAGCGATCAAACTCTACAACTTCCCGCGTTCCGGCCATGCCCACCGTGTCGAGCTGATGTTGTCCCTGTTGCAGTTGCCGACCGAGCTGATTTTCGTCGACCTGGCGAAAGGCGAGCACAAGCAGCCGGCCTATCTGGCGATCAACAGTTTTGGCCAGGTGCCGGCCATTGATGACGGCGGCGTGGTGCTCGCCGACTCCAACGCGATTCTGGTGTACCTGGCGCAAAAGTACGGCAACGGGCGCTGGTTGCCGGCCGACCCGGTCGGTGCGGCGCGCGTGCAGCGCTGGTTGTCCGCCGCCGCTGGCCCGATTGCTTTTGGCCCCGCGGCCGCGCGATTGGTGACAGTGTTTGGCGCCCAGTTGAACGCTGAAGAAGCAATCGCACGTGCGCACAACCTGCTCAAGGTTATGGACGTCGAGTTGGGCCAAAGCGCTTTCCTGGCCGGCGACGAACCGAGCATTGCCGACGTATCCGCCTACAGCTATATCGCCCACGCACCAGAAGGCAACGTCTCGCTGGATGATTACGGCAACGTGCGCGCCTGGCTGGCCTGGGTCGAAGCCTTGCCCGGTTTCGTCGGCATGCCGCGCACGATTGCCGGTCTGCAAACCTCAGCCTGACAGGCGCAACCGCACTGCGCCGCTGGCGCAGGGGAGAATCGTGATGGAACGTTCACCTTGGCACGTCGGCGAGCAGCAGTTGCAGGCCCATGTAGGGGTGGCCGAACGCATGGAGGCGTTTGGGCGCAAAGTCATTCGCAGCTGGATGCCCGATCAACACCGCGAGTTCTACCGGCAATTGCCATTCATGCTGCTCGGCGCGGTCGATGCGCAAGGGCGGCCGTGGGCCAGTGTATTGGAGGGCGAGCCGGGCTTCGCCGATTCGCCGGATCCTGAGCATCTGCATTTCACCCGCCGGCCGGCCGCTGACGACCCGGCGCAACTGCGCGACGGCGAGCCGATCGGTCTGCTGGGTATCGAACTGCACACGCGGCGACGCAACCGGCTCAACGGGCATGTCGGCAACCTGACGGCTGACGGCTTCGAACTGAGCGTCGACCAGGCGTTCGGCAACTGCCCGCAATACATTCAGTTGCGCCAGTTTCAGCGTGTGCCGCTGAGCGATCCGCAGACGCGCCCGGCTCAGCATCTGAACAGTCTGGATGAGGCCGCTCGCGCACTGATCGCCGGCGCCGATACGTTTTTCGTCGCCAGCTATGCCGACGTCGACGGTCAGCGCTCGGTGGACGTTTCGCATCGCGGTGGTCAGGCCGGTTTCGTGCGCATCGAAGGCAATCGCCTGACCATCCCGGATTTTGCCGGCAATCTGCACTTCAACACCTTGGGCAATCTGCTGCTCAACCCCAGGGCTGGCTTGCTGTTCATCGACTTTTCCACAGGCGATCTGCTGCAACTGAGCGGGCGCACCGAGATCCTTCTTGAAGACCCGCAGATCGAAGCGTTTCAAGGCGCGGAACGGTTGTGGACGTTCGAGGTGGAACAGGTCGTGCGGCGTCCGGCGGCGTTGGCGTTGCGCTGGCGCTTCGACGGCATGTCGCCGACCAGCCTGCTCACCGGCAGTTGGGCCGAAGCGGACGCGCGTTTGCAGGCCCAGGCACTGGGTAATCAATGGCGGCCGCTTCGAGTGGCGAAGATCGAAGCGGAGAGTCGTCATATTCGCTCGATTTATCTGGAGCCGGTCGATGGCGCCGGGCTGCCGGTATTTCTCGCCGGCCAGCATTTGCCGCTGCGTTTTATCTTGGACGGCGAAGTGCATATCCGCACCTATAGTTTGTCTAGTGCACCGTCGGACGGTTTCTACCGCATCAGCGTCAAACGTGAAGGCCTGATTTCATCGCACCTGCACCAGCAGATACAGGTCGGCGATGTGCTGGAAGCGCGGGCGCCGCAAGGGCACTTCACCGTAGCGCCGCTGGCACAACGGCCGTTGGTGTTATTGGCAGCGGGCGTCGGGATCACGCCGTTGCTGTCGATGCTGCGCGAGGTGGTCTACCAAGGACTGCGCACGCGCGGGATCCGCCCGACGTTATTGCTGCAAAGTTCGCGCAGCCTCGCCGATCAGCCGTTTCGTCAGGAGCTGGACCGCTTGCTCGAGCGCTCCGGTGAGGCCGTGCGGGTCCTGCGCTTGCTCAGCCAGCCGGAGGCCGATGCGCGCGAGGGTGAGGATTTCGATCTGACCGGGCGCATCGACGGCGCCGTGCTGCGCAATCTGCTCGATGTCGACGATTTCGATCAGATCGACTTCGTGCTCTGTGGTCCCGGCAGTTTTACTCAGGGGTTATACGACGTCCTTCGTGAATTGGATGTGCGTGACGCGCAGATTCATGCGGAAACCTTTGGCCCGTCGACCTTGAAGCGCCAGGCTGATGCGGATGCGATCGTCGTCGAACAACCGCCAGCGGCGACCACGTCGGTTGCGGTGGTGTTCGAGCGCTCGGCAAAGGAGGCGCGTTGGCAGCCAGAAAGCGGCAGTCTGCTCGATCTCGCTGAAAGTCGTGGATTGCGACCTGAGTTCAGTTGCCGCGGCGGTTCGTGTGGCACCTGCAAGACCCGTTTGGTCAGTGGCGCGGTGAATTATCCACAGGCGCCAGCGGAGATTCCCGAACCGGGGCAGGTGCTGATTTGCTGTGCGGTGCCGGCGCAGAGTGCGCAGCCGCTGGTGCTGGAGCTCTGATCAAGCCCTGCCGGCGTGATCCTCCACGGATCGCTGCGCTGCGGCAGCGCGAGTTAATGGCCGATGTTGGAGCGCGGAGCCTGGAGGACTTGGGCCTCAGGAGCAACGCGCATGCTGATTCTCGCCACAGGCAGCGGTGCGTTCAGATTTCGTACGATGCGCTCCACCAGTTGCGCGCTCGCGTCCCGCCAGCTAAGCCAGTGCCAGTGTTGGAGATCCAGCGGCGCCGGAAAGATCGCGGAACGTTCCATACCGGTCACCAGATCAGTCAGACTCTGCGGGTTCGTCAGGTCGAAGTAAGCCATGTAATCGCCGCCAATTTCGTGGAACACCGGAATGTCGCTGCCCATGGCCGGCAATCCGCGTTGCATGGCTTCCACCAACGGCAGACCGAAACCTTCGACATGCGAAGGGAATACCAGCGCGGTGGCATGAGAGTAAGCATATTCAAGGCTTTTGTCGGACAGTGCGTTGTACATGAACAGGTGTCGGTTCAGTTCAGCATGCTTTTGAATGCGTTCGATCAGTGCTTCGCACTTCCAGCCGATCTTGCCGACAATGCACAACCTGGCTTTCGACCCGCCAGCCCAGGCACGTTCGAACGCATCGAGCAGGTACGCATGATTTTTGCGCGGCTCAATGGTGCTGACCATGAGGAATACCGGTTCAGCTGTACGGAACAGCCGTTGCAGGTCGCGATCGACTGCGGTGTCGGCTTCGCTCAGGTCCAGTTCGGAGCCCAAATGAAAGTAGTCGAACCAGCGCTGGCCCACCTGGTGCGCACCGATCCGGCGCTGCATCTCCTCGCGCACCTGATCGCGAATCGTCGTCGAGATCGCGACATAACCGTCGGCTGTTCGTGCAATCCAGTCGAACCAGTCGTTGAACACCCGGACCAGCCCCGCGTCGCAAAACTGCGGATGGGTCAGCGGAATCAGGTCATAGATGACTGAAACGATGCCAACGCCATCGCGCTTGAGTTGTTCGGCAAGGGGAAAAAAATTGGCGTGCCAAGAGGAATCGAGCAGCACCAGTTGATCGCCGGCACGGTGGGCCAGCGGCACGCAGCGCCTGGGAATGGGGTTGCGTTCTATCTCGCGATCCAGCAGGCGCATCGGCAAGCTGTAGCAGACGAATGCCGTGAGCCGGCAGGCGACATACAGAACCCGACGGGTAAAATGCGAGCGGTTGAACGGCCAGCGCCGCTCAAGGGTGCGGTGACGCAACCAGAAAACGTTGGCCCATTGCTCCAGCTTCACCCGCCAGCTTTTCAAATCGATCTTCGGCGGTTTGAGCGGCGCCAGCCTTTTCACTTCATAAAGGCCCCCATCGATCATCACCACGGGGATGCATTCAACGTTGTCATCGGCGGCCGGTAAACGCTGGATGACGTTGCGCACCACCCGCTGGATCCCTGAATTGTCATCGGGATGTTCGAAAACGTAAGTGCACTCTATCAACAGGCGGGTCATCGCAAGCTCTCCGTGTCAGGCAACTGGAGGAGGGTGTAACTGGCACGGGTCATGTCGGTCTGCGATGGCAGCCAGGCGCAGTCGGCGAAGTCTTCCTGGCGATCGTTGATCACCTGAAAGCTCAACCCGTAGTCGCGCCATTCGACATGGCGATCCGGGGGCGAGTCCTGTCGCAACCGGCACAGGGCTACCGAATCGTTATCCTTGACCGCAAAGCCGAGAATCAATTGCGATGCGACACCTGTTTTCGGTAGTGCCGGACAGGGCGCGATCCTGTCGCCAGCGTCGAAAAAATCACCACTCACGGCAATGTCGCCGACTTTCGGTTGCAGCGCTTGCCGCTCGGTGATCGGCAGAGCGCCGTCGCCGACCTGACCGTAGAAATGGGCGCAGCTGACACCGGAGGAAGGAGCCCGCGAAGCCATGGACCTTGAGCGCGTGTACCAAATTCACGGGGGCTGAACAGCTTGATTTGCGGGGCGCGCGCCTGATCGTGAAAGGTTCTGGAAACGAAGGTGTGCCCGGTCAGATGAATCTTCGCGTCGGGCGTCTGTGGCCACAGATCACTCAGGCTTCGCGCATCCACAAGGTCATGAGGTACTGCGGCAGGCAGCAACTCCCACGCCAGATCGGGCGTGGCCAGACGAGACTGGGGAGAGTGTCCCACGAGGCCCGTAAAGCCCGCGACAAACAGACGGTTTTTCAAGCAATGACCCCTTGGTCTTGAACTTGCGCCGCATTCCCACAGGCTTTAAGGAGACGTCTGTCAGACCGATGGAAAAACCGGATGAAAGACGGGCGAAGTTCGATGTTGTAGTTGTTTGTGCCCAATCTGTGCCAATTGCGCGGCAATTTCAACAGGGCAAACCGTGACCGGTCAGTTCTCGTCAGCGTAGCCGAATTTATTCTTGGCGGACGGTTCCCGGAGGCCTGATGGATGTGTTTAGAATGGCCCTCGGCGCCATTCCCCAGGTTCGCCCGGGAGATCGCGCGACGGGGTGAAGCCAACCACTAAAACAAGAACGAAGACGTGTTCGAGGAGGCGGGCCAGCGGCGGCATGATGCTGACTGGGACCACTGCCCGGCCGTCACAGCATGGGGTTGCCGGGACGGCTGCTTCATTGTGGGATGCCATGAATTTCATTCTCTACTCGGACGTCAACGATCGCTCCATCAGTCAAAGCCTGGGGCGGCCGGAATACAGCTACTACTTCGTACTCAAGGCCTATCGTCCAGTGCTGGAAAGCCTTGGCCAGGTGCATGTGGTGGCCTCGCCTGACGACGTCGATCCGCTGTATCTGCAATTGCGCCAGGCCGGCCAGGACTGCCTGTTCCTGTCTTTTGCGCCGCCGCACAAGACCCCGACCGACCTGCAATGTCCGATGGTCTGCGTGATTGCCTGGGAGTTCGACTCGATCCCCAGCGAATTCGCGACCGGCGATGAGCGCCAGGACTGGCGCCAGATGCTCGCGCGCCATGGCCGGGTGGTTACGCTTTCCACCCACACCGCGCAGGCAATCCGCCGCAGCCTCGGTGAAGATTTTCCGGTACTGGTGTTGCCCACGCCGCTGTGGGAGCGCTTTGCTCAAGTGCGCCAGAGTTACCCCAGTGTCCCGGTAAACCCGGGCAGCACCTTGCAGATCAAGGGTTGCATCATCGACAGCCGCGCATTGGGCTTGTCTGCCGACGGTCTGATTGCGCCGATCCACAATGAACAGGAACTGGAAATCCGCGGCCTCGCTGAGCAACCCGATGAGCCGCCGCAACCCGAACAACTGTCCCGGCTGACCCTTCGGCGAAGGCTTTTGATCAGCAAACATTATCTGCGTGAAGGCTTCCGGGCGCTGACTACGCGCTCCGAGCACAGGCTACCGTTTCTGCTCAAGCACAATTTGTTGCAGTGGTATCGCGAAGCGGTCAGCGATCTGGTCCCGGAGACCTTTCGACGCAAGCTCGCCGGATTGCGCAAACCCGCAGCTGAAATCCTCCCGGTGACGGTTGCACAAGCGTTGGAGCAGGCCGAACACCCGCAAGCCGTACTGCCCGACACCAATGCCCAGGTACAGATCGACGTCAGCGGCGTGGTGTACGTCAGCGTGTTCAACCCCGAGGATGGGCGCAAGAACTGGCATCACCTCATCACTGCGTTCTGCTGGGCCATGCGCGATGTCGAAGATGCCACGCTGGTGCTGAAAATTACCCAGCACGATCTGTCGACCTACTACGTTCATCTGATCACGTTGCTCTCGCAACTGTCGCCGTTTGCCTGTCGGGTAGTGGTGCTGCACGGCTATCTGGAGGACGAAGAGTTTGCCCGCCTGTATGGCGCTGCCAGTTTCTACGTCAACGCATCGCGCTGCGAAGGTTTGTGTCTGCCGTTGATGGAGTTCATGTCCTGCGCACGGCCGGTGATTGCGCCTGACCACACCGCCATGAGCGATTACATCGACGAACGTGTCGGTTTCATCGTCAAGTCCAGCCGCGAGCCGACCATCTGGCCGGAAGACGTGCGCATCCTCTATCGCACCCTGCGCCATCGCCCTGACTGGGGCTCTTTGAAAGCCGCTTACGAGGACAGCTACGCCATGGCCAAACGTCGTCCAGAGGCTTATCAGGCGATGGCGGCCGCGGCCAGTGAACGCATGCGCGAATACTGCGGTTTCAGCTCTGTACAGCAGCGCGCGAAGACGTTTTTCGACTTGCAGGCGCCGGATGAAATCGCGCCTGTGGCGTTCAAGAGCGGGGCGACCTCATGCTGATCATCATTCATTCGGAAACCAACAAGAGCAATATCCAGCAGAACCTGGGGCGGCCCGAGTACAGCTATTACTTCGTGCTCAAGGAGTTCCGCCCGGTGCTGGAACGGATAGGTCAGGTGATCGAAGTCAGCAACCCCGACGAACTGGTCGATCGCTTGTATTTCGACTGCCTGAGTCGCGGCGAAGACTGCGTTTTCCTGTCGTTTTCGCCGCCACATCGCACACCGATTCATTACGCCTGCCCGACCATTCCGGTGTTCGCGTGGGAATTCAGCACCATCCCCACCGAGAGCTGGCAGGGTGAGTCGCGCCATGACTGGCGCGTGGTCCTGCAGGCGTGTGGGCGGTCGATCACCCATTCGACATTCACCGTCGACGCCGTGCGCGACGTGATGGGCGCCGACTATCCAGTGCTCGCGATTCCCGCCCCGGTGTGGGACCGTTTCGCCGCGCGCGGCGAGGCGTTGCTCAAGCGCCCGGTGGTCGAGGGCGTTACGCTCAATATTCGCGGGTTGCTGATCGACAGTTGCGAAGCCGATCTGCGCCCGTATGGCCCACCGGACTTGTGCGAAGGCATACCGATATCCTTTGACGCACCGGCGCAGGATTGCCCGTTGCATCTGCAGGGCGTGGTCTACACCTCGGTATTCAACCCTTACGACGGACGCAAGAACTGGCAGGACATGATCAGCGCGTTCTGCACCACGTTTCGCGAGGTCAGCGATGCGACCCTGGTGCTCAAACTGACTCACCATGACATCGCCAACGCGCTGACCGACATGCTGCACCACCTGTACAAGAATCAGTTCTACAAGTGCCGGATCGTGCTGATCCACGGCTACCTGGCTGACGCCGACTACGAGGCGCTGGTGCAGGCCACCAGTTACGTGGTCAACAGTTCCTACGGCGAAGGCCAATGCTTGCCGCTGATGGAGTTCATGTCCTGCGGCAAACCGGCGATTGCCCCGGTGAACACGGCGATGGCCGATTACGTGACTGGCGATAACGCATTTCTGGTCGATTTCACCGAGGAACTCACGGCCTGGCCGCATGATCCGCGCGCGGCCTACCGCACCTTGCGTTACATCACCGACTGGGACTCGTTGTGCGTGGCCTACCGCGACAGCTACGAGGTGGCGAAAAGCGACACGCAGCGTTATGCCAATATGTCCGCTGCGGCAGTGCGGAGCCTGCAACGTTTCTGTAGCCAGGCCAGCACCGAGCAGCGCTTGCGCACCTTTCTCGAACTGCCGCAGCCAGCCAGCGGGCTGTTGCCCGCGCCCGTATCGCTGGCATGATTGGGCGACTGCTCGCGCGGTGGCTGCCGACATGCGCGGCGCAGCATATGGCTGAGCCGTCAGCAACGCTATCGCCTCGCTACGACAGCCGCGAATTGCTCCGCTTCCTGTCCGGAAGCCAGGTGATCGTCGCTCGTAACCCATTGCACGCCGGCAACGCGCCATGAGTGGCAAACGCATCATGGATATCGAAGTACTGCGCGCCATCGCGGTACTCGGCGTGCTGTTTCATCATTTGCAGGGCAGTCTGTTTACCGATGCCGTGCCGCTGCTGACACAAATTCACGCCTGGGCGCAGCCGTGGTGGGGCGTCGATCTGTTTTTCGCCATCTCCGGTTTTGTCATCGCGCGCAGCCTGATCCCGGCCTTGCAAGACTGCGCCAGTCGCCAGGAGCTCTGGCAGCAGACGCGCAACTTCTGGTTGCGCCGCGCCTTTCGTTTGTTGCCGTCGGCCTGGCTGTGGCTGGCGCTGATGTTGCTGGCGTGCCTGTTCGTCAATCGTTCGGGAGCGTTCGGTACGCTGTCGGCTAACTTGCAAGCGACGCTGGCCGGGGTCTTTCAATACGCCAACTTTCGCTTTGCCGACAGCTTCTTTCGCTATGAATACGGCAGCAGTTTCGTCTACTGGAGCCTGGCGCTGGAGGAGCAGTTCTACCTGCTGTTTCCGCTGTTGATCGTGCTCTGTCGCAAGCATCTGGTGTGGGTGTTGCTGGCGCTGGTCGCGGTACAGGTGTTCACGATGCGCACGCCGTTGTTGATGGTCGTGCGTACCGATGCGCTGGCCCTCGGCGTGCTGCTGGCGATGTGGAGTGGGCAACCGGGTTATCAGCGCTGGCGACCGGAGGTGCTAAGCCGGCCGTGGCTGGGGATAGGCGCGTTGATCCTGATCGCTGCGCTGCTGAGTTTCATGGCCACCGACCGTTTCACTTTCGCCTGGTATCGCATCGGTTCGATCGCCGTGCTCAGCGCGGTTCTGGTGTGGATCGCCTCGTACGATCGAAACTACCTGATGCCGGCCGGTGCGCTGCAGCGCCTGCTGGGATGGATCGGCAGCCGTTCCTATGGCATCTATCTGATCCACATTCCGGTCTATCAACTGGTGCGAGAGCTGATCTTTCGTTTGCAAAGCGCCGGTCTGCCCAGCCCCGCCGGCCACCCGGTCCTGACGCTGCTGATTGCCTTTGGCCTGATCGTGCTGCTCAGTGAACTGAATTACCGTCTGGTCGAAATGCCTATGCGCAACCGCGGTGCCGCAATGCTGCAACGCCTCGGCACCGCGCGATCCGCCGCACCTGCCTCTGGAGCCACCTCATGCTGAGCCTGTTGAAAAAACTCACGGCGATGGCGACGCCAGCCCCGGCGCCGACGCAACCTGTTGCACCGGTCGCCAGCAAAGTCGATCCGTACGCGCTCGGCTTGTACGATGCCAAGCTCAGTGGCTGGTTCAACCAGGAGACTAACGAGCTGTTCAAGGGCTTTGAGGTGTCTGCTCAAGACACCTTGCTCGACGTCGGCTGTGGCGACGGCGGCAACGTGCATTTTTGCGGCATGCGCGGGGCGAAGATCATCATCGCCGACATTGATGCTGCCAAGGTCGATGCGACCCGTCAGCGTCTGAGCGATACCCCGGCGCGCGAGGTTGAATGCCATGTCACCGATTGCAACCCGCTGCCGATTGCCGATGCGACGGCTACGCGCGTGGTATCTACCGAGGTGATCGAACACGTCGACGATCCCGCGCAGTTTCTCGCCGAGCTGGTGCGCGTCGGCAAATCGGGTGCGTTGTACCTGTTGAGCGTGCCGCATCCCAGCTCCGAAAACTTGCAGAAAGATATCGCCGCGGCGGAGTATTTCCAGAAGCCCCACCACATCCGCATCCTAAGCGAAGAGCAGTTCAAAACGCTGGTCAGCGACGCGGGGCTGGAGATCATCAGTCACAGCCAGTACGGTTTTTACTGGTCGATGTGGATGCTGCTGTTCTGGGAGGCGAAAGTCGACTTGAGCAATCCGGACCATCCGTTGCTCAACCACTGGGCCGAAACCTGGCAAGCGCTGATGGCTTCGCCGCGTGGCGCACAGATCAAGCAGGCGCTGGATGCGGTCGTAGCGAAAAGCCAGGTGATAATCGCGCGCAAGCCCTGACCGACATTCCAAGGAGTGAGCCTGCTCCATGGGTTTTGTGTAACCTTGCGGCCTCGTTCTCAAGGATCTGCAAGGTATGCGGCGTCTCGTCGGCCTATGTATTTTGATGCTGCTGTCTGCCTGCAAACCGCAGGATGCGCCGCCCCTCGACCAGCAACTGTATGTCTGGCAACGCCAGTGGACACCCGCCCACGAGGCGGCGCTGCGTGACAGCCGCGCTGATTTTTCGACGCTGCGGGTGCTGGCGCTGCAAGCCTTCCCGAACGTGGGATGGAGCCGGGCGCGGATCGATGCGCCGTTGCTGAAGGCCGATGGCCGGGCGTTGATTGCGGTGATACGGCTCGACGGCCAACTCAAGGCGCTGGACCAGCAACAGGTCACCGCTCAGATTCTGCAGGTGCTTGCCGATTGGCAGGCGCAAGGCCTGACAGTGAGCGGCATCGAGATCGATCACGATGCCGGTATCGCGCGCTTGCCGGCCTATGCTGATTTCCTTGACCAGTTGCGCTCGGCATTGCCGCCGACGTTGCCGCTGAGCATCACCGCGCTGCCGGCCTGGCTCGACAGTCCGCAACTGCCCGCACTGCTGCAAACTGTCGACAGCAGCGTGCTGCAAGTGCATGCGGTCAGCGATCCTCGGCGCGGTCTGTTCAATCCCGAGCAGGCGTTGAAATGGGTCAACGCCTGGGCGCGCGTGACTGATAAGCCGTTCTATCTGGCGCTGCCGGCCTATGGCGTGGCGTTGTTACCGGATGACGGTGGTGCTCCGGTGGTGGAAAGCGAGGTGCAACTGGAGCGGGGCGGTCAGCGGCGAGAACTCCTTGCCGATCCGCTGCAATTGAGCCAGCTCGCTCAATCGTTTCGCGACGATACCCCAAAAAATCTGGCCGGACTGATCTGGTTCCGCCTGCCGCTGGCCAATGATCGCCGCGCCTGGAGCCTGACCACGCTGGCTGCGGTTGCCCGTGGCGAGCAACTGGTCAGTCGCCTGGGCGTGACATTCAGCGAACACGCCGGTCTCTACGACATTCAGCTCGAAAATTCCGGCAACCTCGACAGCGCCTGGCCTGCGCAAATCACCCTGAAGGCAAAAAACTGCGAGGGCGCCGATGCGCTCGCCGGTTACTCGTTGCAACAAAGTGCCGATCTGCTTACCTTCACCCGCCTGCGCGACGGCCGCTTGCCAGCGGGCGGACGACGCGCCATCGGTTGGGCGCGTTGCGCCAATATTGATCAAGGAGGTTCGCATGTTGTCCCGTAACTGGCCGCGTCATCTGCTTTGCCTGAGCCTCAGCCTGCCGCTGGGTTCGGCGCTGGCCTGCGGGCCGGATTTCCCGATGCGCCTGCTCGACGATCGCGGTCAGACCCTGGCCGATCTGCCCGAAGGCAATTTCAATTTCGAACTCAGTCGCCTTGGCAAAACCATTGCCGGACTGAAGAACGCAACCGCCGTCACGCACAATCCCAACGACCTCTACGGTGAAGAAAACGCTGCCGCCGTCGCTCGCGAACAAGCCGAGCAGGCAGGCCTGAGCGCCGAGCAGCAAGCCTTGGTCAAACAACTGCGCGGTTTGACCGATGCACAGCAGGTCGAGGTGCAGGGTTCCAGTCTGCCTGCGGAAATCCGTTGGTACGTCGCTGGCGCCGTAGCCTTTGCGACCGGTGATCATCAACAGGCGATCGAATACTTCAACAAAGTGCTGGCACTACCGGCCGATCAACGTCCGTTGCGCAGCACTTGGGCGGCGTATTCGCTGGGCCGCTCATGGCTGGCGACGAGCGCTGAGGCCACTGATGCGGTTTCCGCACAGGAGCAGGCGCGCGCGGCGTACCGTCAGGCGCGGCAGTTGAGCATCGATGGCTTCAGCGATCCGCTGGAACTGGGCGTGGCCAGCCTTGGCGAAGAGGCGCGGGTGTTGCGCAGCGCCGGTGACTGGAGCGGCGCCATCGAACTGTATGAAGCGCAGAACCTGCACGGTTCGGCGGTGGGCTACACCTCGCTCAAGCAAGTGATGAACGAATTGGCGGAGCTGCCCGAAGATCAACTGGCAAAACTGCTTGAGCATAAAGCGGTGCAGCAACTGGTCACGGCATCGCTGGTCAGCCGCCAGGGCTGGTCATTCGGCGATCAGCCGCCGAACGAAAAGAAACTGGTGAAGCTGCTGCAAAACATCACCCGTGGCAGCCTCGACAATGCTGATCGTCTGGCGGCGATCAGTTATCAACAGGGGGATTACGCGGGCGCCAAAGCCTTTCTGAAAAATGCTGGAGACGGCGGACTGGCCTGGTGGTTGCGGGCCAAACTGGCCGTGCGTGACGGCGACAGGAATGCCGCTGCGGCGGCGTATGCCAAAGCCGCGCAAGCCTTTCCGCAGACCGAGGACTGGGGTTACCGACGCACTCCAGACTGGGCCTTTGAGAGCGTGCAGCCGAAGTGCCGGGTCGAGGGCGAAAGCGCGATCCTCGCGTTGCAGCGCGGCGAGTACCTGCAAGCCTTCGTGCAGTTGTATCGCAGCAACAGCGTCTATTGGTTCGATGCCGCGACTGTCGCCGAACGCGTGCTGACGGTTGATGAGCTGAAACGCTACGTCGACGAAAACGTCCCTGCGCCGCCCGCGTTGACCCAGCAGGAGCGCGACAACTATGTGCCGCTGCCGGTGGCGGCCAACCTGCGCAATCTGCTCGGTCGGCGCCTGCTGCGCGAAGGCCATTACCAGGAGGCGGTGGCTTATTTCGACAACCCGGACCTGCAGAACAAGGCGCGCCTGTACGGCGAACAACGTCTGAAGGCTGACGCCGCGTGGTGGCCGACCCAACGTGCCAGTGCCTTGTACAACGCCGCGTGGACAGCCCGCGAATGGGGCATGGACATTCTCGGCTACGAAATGGCCCCGGACTACGCCACCTTCGGCGGCAACTACAGCCTGGAAAGTGCTGAGCTGAAGGTCGGCCCGCTGATGTCCGAAGCGGAAGTGCAACGCCAGCGGGCCAGCGCTGCGCAGCCGGACCAGCGTTACCACTATCGTTTTGTCGCCACCGAATTGGCCGGTCGCGCTGCCGATAATCTGCCGCACAGCAGTCAGGCCTTTGCCGCTGTTCTGTGCAATGCGGCCGGCTGGAACAGCAGCCTGCAAGACCAGAGCGCGCTGTATCAGCGTTACGTCAAGCAAGGCCCGTACGTGCCTTGGGCGGTGGACTTTGGCAATCAATGTCCATACCCGGATTTTGAAAACGCCGACAAGCGTTACGTGACTCAAGTCACCGATGCCGTACGTTCGTCGCTGCGGCCGTACAAGTGGCCGGTGCAGATCGGCGCGCTGGGGCTGGTGGTCGCTGCGGCGTTGCTGCTGATCAGCCGCCGCCGGCGCAAGGCGGGTAAAGGCTAGGCCTGCTGGACAAAGGTCAGGCGCACGGCGAAGCCGATCAACAGGCTGCCGAACAGCCACTGCTGCACGCGCTGGGCCGTTGGATGATGTTGTAACCAACGACCCAGCGCGGCCCCGGTCAAGGCATAAGCGCTGTCGAACATAAAGCCGATGCCGACCAACAATGCGCCAAGCACGGCGAACTGGCTGAGCACCGGCGTACCGTCATTGACGATGAATTGCGGCAACAGCACCGAGCAGAACAGCAACGCCTTGGGGTTGAGCAGGTTGGTCAGCAGGCCTCGGCGAATGGCCGTGCGCCATTGCCCGTTTCGATCGGCGCCTGCTTCAGCGTTCAGCGGCGGCAGCAAGGTGCTGCGCATGCAGTGCAGGCCGATCCATAGCAGATACGCCGCGCCGGCCAGGCGCACCACCTCGAAGGTCCACGGCGCTGCCTTGAACAGCGCCGCCAATCCCAATGCGGCGAGCGCTACATGGCAAGCGCGAGCGCCGCCCAAACCAATGGCGGTGGCCAGTGCCGGGCCGCGACCCTGACGGGCGCCGGTCTGCAGCAACAGAATCATGTCCGGGCCGGGCAGTAAAAGAACCACAGCCAAAGCCAGGAAAAACAGCCAGAGATTGGTCATGTTGCAGCCCTTGCGCAGCGGATTCGGTGGGCCAATTCTAGAGCCGAAGGCGGGCGCAGGTGCTTGCGTAGTCAGCTTCAAAAGCGCTCAGTTTTGGCATAACCTGCTGGCTTTCCACGCCAAAACCATCGGGATCTGCCAACCATGAAACTCGACGCTTTCGATCGCAAGATTCTCGCCGCGCTGCAACGCAACGGCCGCCTGAGCAATGTCGAGCTGGCGGAGGAAATCGGCCTGTCGGCCTCGCCATGCCTGCGCCGGGTGCGCATGCTGGAGGAGGCGGGGGTGATTCGCGGGTATCAGGCCAACATTGATCGCGATGAAGTCGGGCTGGGGCTGACGGTGTTTGTCGGGGTCAAGGTCGAGCGGCACAACGAAGAACGGGCCAATGCGTTCTATGCCGCGGTCACCGCATTGCCGGAAGTGATTTCCGCGTTTCTGGTGTCGGGCGAGTCGGATTTTCTGCTGCAAGTGGTGGTACCGGATCTGCGTGCCTACGACCGTTTTGTCAGCAGTCATCTGCTGAAACTGCCGGGAGTCAGCGACATTCGCAGCAACTTCGCAATTCACACGGTTAAGACGCCCGGGCCTTTGCCGCTGGGGCATCTGCCGGTTTGAGAATGGAGTGCCTTCATCGCTGGCGGGGCTAACTCCCACGACATTCACGGTGGGAGCCAGCCTGCTGGCGATAGCCCGTTCAGCGCTTACATCTGCGTCGCCATCCCCTCAACATTCATCGCCGCCTGGCGCAACGCCTCGGAGCGGGTCGGGTGTGGGTGACAGGTCAGGGCAATGTCTTCAGCCGAGGCGCTGAATTCCATCGCCACGCAAAACTCGCCAATCATCTCGCTGACGCTCGGGCCGACCAGATGCACGCCAAGCACTTCATCGGTGCGCTCGTCGGCGAGGACTTTGGCAAAGCCCTCCGTTTCGTGATTGATCTTCGCCCGACTGTTGGCGGTGAAGGGGAATTTGCCGACCTTGTAAGCGCGACCTTCAGCTTTCAGTTGCTCCTCGGTTTTGCCGACGCTGGCCAGTTCCGGTTTGGTGTAGATCACGTTGGGAATCAGCTCGTAATTGACCTCGCCGGCCTTGCCAAGGATCTGCTCGACACAGGCCATGGCTTCGTCTTCGGCCTTGTGCGCGAGCATCGGCCCGGACGTCACGTCGCCGATCACCCAAACGCCGGGAGCCTCGGTGCGGTGTTGTTTGTTGGTGAGCATGCCGCGCTTGTCGGTGCTCAAGCCGACGTTTTCCAGGCCCAGACCGTGCGTGTAGGGGCGACGACCGATAGCCACCAACACGTAATCGGCCTCCAGCGACTCGGCGCTGCCGCCGGCGGCGGGCTCGACAGTGAGTTGCACGCCGCTGGCGGAGGGCGTGGCGCCGGTGACTTTCGAGCCCAGTTTGAAGCTGATGCCCTGCTTGCTCAGCGCGCGTTGTAGGGTTTTACCGGCCTCAGCGTCGACACCGGGGCAGATGCGGTCGAGGTATTCGATCACCGTCACTTGCGCGCCCAAGCGTCGCCAGACTGAGCCAAGTTCCAGACCGATCACGCCGGCACCGATGACCACCAGGTGGCGGGGCACTTCACTCAAGGACAACGCGCCGGTGGAATCGAGGATGCGCTGGTTGTCGATCTCGACGCCGGGCAGGGGAGTGGGCTCTGAACCGGTAGCGATGATGATGTCTTTCGCGGTCAGTTCGAGCTTGCTGCCTTGATGATCAGTCACGCTGACTTTGCCGGGACCGTCGATGTGGCCCCAGCCCTTGATCCAGTCGACTTTGTTTTTGCGAAAGAGAAACTCGATGCCCTTGGTCAGGCCAGCGACGCTTTCGTCTTTCTGTTTCATCATTTGCGCCAGGTTCAGCGTCGGTTTGACCTCAATGCCGAGGTTGGCGAATTCCGCACCCATCGCCGCGTCGTACAGTTCCGAGGCGTGCAGCAAGGCTTTTGACGGCATGCAGCCGACATTAAGGCAGGTGCCGCCGAGCGTTGCGCGCCCTTCCACACACGCAGCCTTGAGGCCCAACTGACCGGCGCGAATCGCCGCGTTATAGCCACCGGGGCCACCACCCAGAATTACCACGTCATAGTTGCTCATGCGCTTGCTCCTGATCGATGGATGCGGACCGCTAACGTTAGCTACCCGTTAAAATTATGGGCGTAATATGTGCGCGTTCTAACATTTCGGTCAAGGCTTCAGGTAACCGACAGGTCCGGCCTCTTTGAATAAACGCGAGTGGACGAATATTTCACGCTTTTTGTTATATCGTAACGACACGAACGCGGGCCAATCAGTTTGGGGTGATATGCAAGTCGATCTGCAGGTTGAGGGCACGCAAGTGGCCGGACTGCCACGGTTCCAGCAGGCGGCCGTTCAGGGCCGGCGGCTACGGCGTTGGGCGCTGGGTCTTGGTGGGCTGGCGGGGGCGGGCGTGGTGCTGGCGCTGTTTGTCGGGTTGTTCGCGCCGCAGTCATTGTGGCAACCGTTGTTGCTCAATCAAAGTGCCGCGTTGCTGGTGTTGGTCGCAGGCTTGCAATCGGCCTGGTGGCTGACGCAATGGCGTACACGCGCGATCAATCCAATGCCCCCAACCGCGCTTGCAGACGAAGAACTCGCGGCACCGGAAGGCTGGTACGAGCGATTGCTCGATCGCCTGAGCCAGCGAGGTCTGCATCTGCTCGGCCAGATTGGCGCGGCGACGTTGTGGTTGGCCGGCTGGGCGTTGCTGACGATGCTCAGCGTTGATCAAGCGTGGAACCTGACATTGCCGAGCGCGGCGATGGGCCTGTCCGCCACCGTGGCGGCAGCGCTGGGGTTGCTGTTGGCGTTCGGTTTGCTGGTGTTCGAACGGCAACTGGCCCAAGAACACCCGGTGCAATGGCCGGAAGCAGGGTCATTGGCGCAACTGACGCGGGTGGCGATCATCACGCTGATATTGAGCGCGCTGTGCTTGTTGTTCGCGGGCGAAAACGCTGTGTGGCCGGTGCGTGTCGCCGTGCTGGTCGGATTATTGCCGGGTCTGGTCGCGGTGGAGTTTTTATTGCGTGCCGTGCTGTCGCTGTTCAGCCCACGCCGCGAGCAGCTCGAACCGACGCTGCTGGCACGCAGCTTTGTCGCCGACATGCTGCGCTGGCCGCCGCAACCCTTGCTCGCCTTACAGCACGAAATGCACAACCGTTTTGGCATCGATCTGCGGCAGATCTGGGCGTTCAGTTTTATGCGCCGGGCATTGTTGCCGGTGTTAGCGTTGGTGGCGGTGGTGGGGTGGCTACTCACCGGCATTCATGAAATTCCCTTGCAGGGCCGGGGTATCTACGAACGTTTCGGCAAACCGGTGCAAGTGTTCGGCCCCGGTTTACAGGTGGGTTTGCCTTGGCCGCTGGGGCGCGTGCTGAGCGTTGAAAACGGCGTGGTGCATGAGCTGGCGACCAGCGTCGGCGAGAACCCGGCACCGCTGCAAGCCGACCCTGCCGAAGGGCCGGCGCCGGCCACAGCCAACCGCTTGTGGGACGCCAGTCACGTCAACGACAAGTCGCAGGTCATTGCCAGCCGTCGCGGTGAGCAGCAGAGCTTCCAGATCGTCAACATGGACGTGCGGTTCGTCTATCGCATCGGCTTGAGCGATCAGGCCGCGCTGGCCGCCACCTATAACAGTGCCGATGTGCCGACGCTGATTCGCAGCACCGCCAGCCGGATTCTGGTGCACGACTTTGCCTCGCGTACGCTGGACGGTTTGCTCGGTGAGGACCGCGTCGACCTGGCCGGGGAGATCGGTCGCGCGGTGCAGGGCGATCTGAATGCACTCAGTAGCGGCGTGGAGATTCTCGCCACGGTGGTGGAGGCGATTCATCCGCCGGCTGGTGCGGCCAATGCCTATCACAGCGTGCAAGCTGCGCAGATCGGTGCGCAGGCGTTGATTGCCCGTGAGCGGGGTGCCGCTGCACAGGCGAGTAACCAGGCGCAATTGCAGGCCAGTCTTGCGCGTGATCTCGCCACTGCTAGCGCGCGGGAAATCGGTGCCACCGCGCAGGCAGCGGATTCGAAATTCAACGCCGAACAGAAAGCCTACGCAAATGCCGGTCAGGCCTTTGTACTTGAGCAATATTTCAGTCAGCTCAGCCAAGGCCTGAGCAAGGCGCGGCTGCTGATCCTTGACCACCGACTGGGCGGCACGACCAACGCACCGACCATCGATTTGCGCAATTTCACGCTGCCGGCTGACCCGACGCCCGCGCGCACCAACGCTCAACCAGGAGTTGCCCATTGAGCCAGTCGCCTACTCACGATTCGCACGACCACAGCGGCCACGATCACGGCCATGGCGGGCACCACCACCATCACGGGCATCACCATCACCACCACGGCGCGCCGCAAGAGGCTGGGCCGTTTCCGTGGCGGCGCATGGGTTGGGCAGCGTTGCTGGTCATATTCGCGGTTGCAGCGGCGAGCCTGGTGCAAGTGCGCTCCGGCGAAGCGACTGTGATCACGCGCTTCGGCAATCCCTCGCGCGTCTTGCTTGACCCGGGCCTGAGCTGGCGCTGGCCGGCGCCGTTTGAAGCGGCGATCCCGGTAGACCTGCGTTTGCGTACCACCTCCAGCGGTTTGCAGGATGTCGGTACTCGTGACGGCCTGCGCATTATCGTGCAGGCCTACGTGGCGTGGCAGGTGCAGGGCGACGCGGACAATGTGCAGCGTTTCATGCGCGCCGTGCAGAACCAGCCGGACGAAGCCGCGCGGCAGATTCGCACCTTCGTCGGCTCGGCGCTGGAAACCACGGCGAGCAGTTTTGACCTGGCGAGTCTGGTCAATACCGATGCCAGCCAGGTGCGCATCGGCGACTTCGAGGCGCAGTTGCGTCGACAGATCGATCAGCAATTACTTGCGACTTACGGCGTTCGCGTCGTGCAAGTCGGCATTGAGCGGTTGACCTTGCCATCCGTCACACTCACCGCCACGGTCGATCGGATGCGCGCAGAGCGTGAAACCATCGCCACCGAACGCACAGCGATCGGTAAACGTGAAGCGGCGCAAATCCGATCCGCCGCCGAACGTGATGCGCGCATCGTGCAGGCTGATGCGACGGTAAAAGCTGCCGACATCGAAGCGCAATCCCGCGTCGAAGCGGCGCAAATTTATGGCCGCGCCTACGCCAGTTCGCCGCAGCTATACAACCTGCTGCGCTCGCTCGATACGCTCGGCACCATCGTCACGCCGGAAACCAAACTGGTTTTGCGAACCGATGCAGCACCGTTTCGTGTGTTGGTTGACGGGCCACCAGCGCTCGACAACAAAGCCGGATTGCAGCCATGACTGATGACGTTCCACGTGGAACACAAACATTGAATGGTCCCTGGATTCAGGCCGGGCGCTTGGCATTTCTTGCCTTGTATGCGGTGACGGTATTGGCCGCACTGGCTTGGGCGTTTTCCAATGTGCGGCAAATCGATCCGCAGAATCGCGCTGTGGTATTGCATTTCGGTGCGCTGGATCGTGTTCAGAATGCCGGCCTGCTATGGGCCTGGCCGCAGCCTTTCGAACAGGTGATCCTGCTGCCGGCAGCGGATCGGGTGATCGAGCGGCGCGTGGAAAACCTGTTGCGCAGCGATGAAGCATTGAAGGCAGATCGCGGCGCTTCGTTTGCCACGCCGTTGAGCGATGCGTTGGCGGGCTCGGGTTATTTATTGACCGGTGACGCCGGTGTCGTGCAACTGGATGTGCGGGTGTTCTACAAGGTCAGTGATCCGTACGATTTCGTCCTGCAGGGCAATCACGTGTTGCCGGCGC
This sequence comes from Pseudomonas retamae, assembly GCF_043496865.1. Classification (NCBI taxonomy): domain Bacteria; kingdom Pseudomonadati; phylum Pseudomonadota; class Gammaproteobacteria; order Pseudomonadales; family Pseudomonadaceae; genus Pseudomonas; species Pseudomonas retamae. The sequence goes on along the minus strand of NZ_JBIEIL010000003.1, from coordinate 652,724 downwards.
TGGATCGGCTGGTGACGCGCAGTGCGCTGGCACTGACCGCCGCGCGTGATCTGGACACCATTCTGGTTGCACGTCCGGAGCTCATCGGTGCGGACAGCCAGGCCGCCGAGCGCCGTGAGCGGTTGCGCGGTGATCTGGTCCGCGCGATCAATCAGCGCCTGGCTGAACTTAAAGCAGGCGGGCAGGGCATTGGCGTCGAAGTAGCGCGGGTCGATGTGCAATCGAGTCTGCCCGAGCCGGCGGTGAGCGCTTTCAATGCGGTTCTGACCGCCAGCCAGCAGGCCGATAAAGCCGTCGCCAACGCGCGTACCGAGGCCGAAAAACTTACCCAGACTGCAAATGAACAGGCGGACCGGGCACTGCAGATTGCCCACGCCCAGGCCGGCGAACGGTTGGCCAAAGCGTCGGCAGATACTGCCACGGTCGCGAGCCTGGCCAAGAATGCCGACCCGCAGTTGCTCTTGCGCCTGTACCGCGAGCGCATGCCAAAGATTCTCGGCCAGGCCGGCTCGGTGACCACGGTCAACCCGAAAGACGATTCCCGCCTGATCATTCAGGGAGCCAGCCAATGACTGCGACTACCGCCACGCCGAGCCTGTTGTCTTCGGCCGAACAACGCCGCGCCGCGCGGCAACTCACCCTGGCCATGCTTGCACTCGGTTTGCTCGGGCTCGGCCTGATCTGGCGTTGGTGGCTGCCGGAGCAATCCGGGGTCAGCCAATTGCTGTTGGGCTTTGCGTCATTAATGGTTGGGGTGTCGGTGATGCGCTCGGCGTGGTACAGCCTGCGCTATCCGAGCCTGCATGGCATTACCGATCAATTGATTGCACTGGCCATGCTTGGCGCTTGGGCAACAGGCGATCTGCTTACAGCGGCGTTGCTGCCGATCATCATGATCTTCGGCCATGTGCTGGAGGAACGCAGTGTCATTGGTTCGCAGGAAGCGATTCACGCCTTAGGGCAACTCACGCGCAGCCATGCGCGCAAAATCCAGGCGGACGGCTCGGTCATCGAAGTCGACAACGGCACCCTCAAACCGGGCGATACCGTTGAGGTGCGGGCCGGTGATCGCGTGCCAGCGGATGGCCGGGTTCTCTCCGGTCAGGCGAGCCTTGATACAGCGTCGATCACTGGCGAATCCGTGCCGGTCGAGGCGGGCGCCGGCATGAGCGTATTTGGCGGTGCGATCAACCTCGACGGATTGTTGCGCATCGAAGTGACGCGCACCGGTGACGAGTCGACGTTGGGCAAAGTCATCGCCCTGATGCAGAACGCCGAACGCTCGAAACCGCCGATCACCCGGCTGCTTGAACGTTACGCCGGCAGCTACATGATCCTGGTATTGCTGCTGGCCGCTGTGACCTGGTTCATCACCAACGATGCGCAAGCGATGCTCGCAGTGCTGGTTGCCGCTTGCCCATGCGCACTGGTGTTGTCGGCACCCGCCACGGCGATTGCCGGCGTCGCGGTGGCGGCGCGTCACGGGATATTGATCCGCAGCTCGGCGTTCCTTGAAGAGCTGGCCGATCTGACTTCCTTGGTGGTCGACAAGACCGGGACGCTGACCTACGGCACCTTGCGTCTGCAATCGATCGACGGCGCAGCAGCGGGGCATGCGGCGGCGAAGGCGTTGGCGGCCAGCCTCGGCGCAGCCAGCAGTCATCCGGTAAGCCGCGCCTTGGCCGGCCTCGTCAGCGCGCAAGATTATCTGCCCTTAAGCGAGATCCAGGAGCGGCAGGGTCTGGGTGTTGTCGCCATGACCGCGAAGGGCGAAGCGGCGCTCGGGCGCCCGGAGCTGTTCGCGCAGCTGGGCATCAGCACCACGCCAGTCCCAGACCACGATGGGCCGATTGCCGGGCTGGCCTTGGACGGTGAGTTTCTCGCCTGGCTGTTGTTGGCTGACAGCGTCAAACCAGAGGCACGCTTTGCTCTCAGTGAGTTGCGTGAGTTGGGTCTTGGCCGGCAGTTGTTGTTGACCGGTGATCGTCAAAGTGTCGCGAACACGCTGGCGCAGGAGGTCGGCTTGCACGAGGTCGAAGCGCAAGCCTTGCCGGAAGACAAGCTCAATCGTGTGCTCAAGGAAATCGACAGCGGCTTCCGGCCAATGGTCGTCGGTGACGGCATCAACGATTCGCTCGCACTCAAGGCCGGTGTGGTTGGCGTGGCGATGGGCGCGGGCGGTGCGGACATCGCACTGGCCTCGGCCGATATCGTGCTGATCGGCAGCGATTTGCGCCGGCTCGGTACTTGTGTGCGGCTGAGCCGTCAGTGCCGCAGAACATTACAGGTCAATGTGATCATTGGCTTGGGCTGGACGCTGGCAATCGTCATGTTCGCGGCATTTGGCTGGCTCGGTGCAGCCGGAGCGATGATCGCTGCACTGCTGCACAATCTGAGTACCTTGCTGGTGCTCGGCAACGCCGGCCGCTTGCTGCGGTTTCAGGAACCGTTGACGAAAATGAATGATGAGCTTTGAAACGATTTGTAACGAACTGCCGGCCAAGTTAGCAGTCATTGGAAAAGAGGGCGCTCCATTTCAAGCCGTCATCGGCTGGAAGTCGTGGGTGCAGGATGGCCTGTTGGAGCGTCTGCGACGATAGTTACGGCTTATCACTTCGATAGCCTGCTATTTTTCCGCGATGGTCTACCCTCAGATCTGACGTCTGAAACAAGGGGGGATTTCCATGCTCGCGCAACTTCCACCGGCCTTACAGAACCTGCAGCTTCCGCTTCGCCTGCGACTCTGGGACGGCCATGAATTCAATCTGGGGCCGACGCCCAGCGTCACCATCGTGGTCAAGGACCCACAGATGGTCACCCAGTTCACCCATCCAAGCCTCGATGCGCTGGGAGCGGCATTCGTTGAAGGCAAACTTGAACTGGAGGGCTCGATCAGCGAGGTCATCCGCGTCTGCGATGAGCTGAGCAGCGCATTGCTCGACGAAGAGGAAGGCAGTCAGCCGGTGCGTGCAGTGCACGACAAGGAAACCGACGCCAAGGCCATCTCTTATCATTACGACCTTTCCAATGCCTTCTACCAGCTGTGGCTCGACAGTGACATGGTCTATTCCTGCGCCTATTTCGAGACCGGCAGCGAAACCCTCGAGCAGGCGCAGCAGGCCAAATTCCGCCATCTGTGCCGCAAGCTGCGCCTGCAGCCGGGCGAGTATCTGCTGGATGTCGGCTGCGGCTGGGGTGGCCTGGCGCGATTCGCCGCACGGGAATTCGGCGCCAAGGTTTTCGGCATCACGCTGAGCCAGGAGCAACTGAAGCTGGCGCGCGAGCGGGTCAAGGCTGAGGGACTGGAAGATCAGATCGAACTGCAACTGCTCGATTATCGTGATCTGCCTCAGGACGGGCGCTTCGACAAGGTCGTCAGTGTCGGCATGTTCGAACACGTCGGCCACGCCAATCTCGCCGAATACTGCAAAACCCTGTTTGGCGCGGTGAAGGAGGGTGGCCTGGTGATGAACCATGGCATCACCGCCAAGCACACCGATGGCCGGCCAGTAGGACGCGGCGCCGGCGATTTCATCGAGAAGTATGTTTTCCCCAATGGCGAGCTGCCGCACCTGGCAATGATCTCCGCCGAGATCAGCGAAGCCGGGCTGGAAATTGTCGATGTGGAAAGCCTGCGCCTGCATTACGCGCGTACGCTGGACCATTGGAGCGAGCGTCTGGAGGACAACCTCGAAGCCGCTGGCAAACTGGTGCCGGATCAGGCGCTGCGTATCTGGCGTCTGTATCTGGCCGGCTGCGCTTATGCGTTTGCCCGTGGCTGGATCAATCTGCACCAGATCCTTGCGGTCAAAGCGCACGCCGATGGCAGCCATGAACTGCCGTGGACTCGCGACGACATCTATAACCCGTGAAAGTCAAAGGCGTCCTCGCGCGTGGACGTCTTTACAGAATCGGTGAGATCAGCCGGGCGATCCGCATGCCGACTTGTTGCAGGCGGTGGATTTCCCGGCTCTCTTCCTTGGCGATTTCGTAAGCCTGGGCGAAGTCCGCTTCGAGCATGTGTTCCACGCTGGCAGCGAAGGCGCTGTCGACGGTCAGCAGCATGACCTCGAAATTCAACCGGAACGAGCGGTTGTCCAGATTGGCGCTGCCGATCGCGCTGATCTCGCTGTCGATCAACACGACTTTCTGATGCAGGAATCCGGGCTCATAACGGAACACCCGCACGCCTGCGCGCACCGCTTCAAACGCATACAGACTGGAAGCTGCATAGACGATGCGATGGTCTGCGCGCGACGGTAGCAGCAAGCGCACATCGACGCCGCGCAGCACCGCCAGTCGCAGTGCGGCGAATACCGCTTCATCCGGGATGAAATAAGGGCTGGTGATCCATACCCGCTCGGTGGCGGCATGGATCGCCTCGACAAAAAACAACGAGCAGGTTTCATAGGCATCGGCCGGGCCGCTGGCGAGCAACTGGCAGAGCACACCATCCTCCGGGTACGCGTCCGGCAGGATCAGCGGCGGCAGGGAGCGCGCCGCCCAGAACCAGTCTTCGGCGAAGGATTCCTGCATGCTCGCCACGACTGGGCCACGGACTTGCACATGGGTATCGCGCCACGGTGCCAGCGGTGGTTTCTCGCCCATGTACTCGTCGCCGACGTTGTGCCCGCCGACAAAACCGACGATGCCGTCGACCACGACGATCTTGCGGTGATTACGAAAGTTGACCTGGAAGCGGTTGAGCCAGCCACTGCGGGTGGCGAATGCTTTCACCGCAACGCCGCCGTCGCGCAATGCCTGCACATAACTGTGTGGCAGGGCGTGGCTGCCGATGCGGTCGTAGAGCAGATGTATCGTCACGCCTTCGGCGGCCTTTTTCAGCAGCAAATCGCGCAAGCGTTGTCCGAGCCGATCGTCGTGGATGATGAAAAACTGCACCAGCACCGCTTGTTTGGCCTGCTCGACCGCACTGAAAATTGCCTCGAACGTTGCCGCACCGTTTACCAGCAGCTGCACTTCATTGTTGGCCAGACACGGCATGCGTCCGAGTTTTGGCATGGCGCGTAAGGATGCGTACGCATTGGAGGCGCGTGCAGCGAGGGCTTCCTCGACCCATGGGCGCCAGTTCAATTCCGAGATGGCCACACGCATCTGTTCGTTGGCCTGGCGCCGCGCCTTGATGTAGCCGTCGAAGGTGCTGCGACCGAACACCAGATACGGAATAAGCGTGAGGTAAGGAATGAAGATCAGCGACAATGCCCAGGCAATCGAACCTTGCGCGGTGCGCACGGTGAGTACCGCATGTATCGCGGCGATCGATCCGAGGGTGTGAATCAGCGCGATCAGATAACCGAAAATGTGCGGTCCAAAATAATCCATGGGGCAACCTTGCTCCGGAAGATGCAATGCTTAACAGACCATGTTCTGCGGTGAATGTCGCTATTTAATTGGCCCATGAACCGAAGCAACCGGCCGGCGTCTAACGGCCACAACTGATCAGGAGTTTGTCGATGAACGTTCGTCTGCTGGGTATGGCGCTGGGCCTGGGTTTGGCATTGCCGGTGGTTGCGCAAGCGCAGATGTTGCAGCCTGGGCTGTGGGAAATGACCTCGAGCAATTTGAAAGTCGACGATCAAGCGATGGATGTGCAGTCGATTCTCGGCCAGATTCAAGGCCAGATCACGCCGCAACAGCGAGCGGCGCTGGAGAAGAACGGCATCAACATCGGCGGTAAGGGCATTCGTGCCTGCCTCACGCCGCAGCAAGTGGCGACCAACGATATCCCACTGGCCGACCCACAATCGGGCTGCAAACAGCAGATCACCGAGCGCTCCGGCAATCAGTGGAAATTCCGTTTCAGTTGCCCGAAAGCGCAGGGCACCGGGGTCGCGACCTTCCTCAGTGATCGGGAATTCACCACCGTGGCCAATGGCACGTTCAACGCGATCGGGATCAACCAGAAGGGCAGTCTGGAAACCCGCGCGGTGTGGCTGGGTCAGGATTGCGGGACGGTAAAGCCCCGCGCTTGATGCCTCGCCTCAGGGCTGGCGCAACGCCTCGTACAGCGTGTTGAGGTTGTACTCGAACAGGCCGGTGAAGGTGCTCGCCGGCCCGCTCGCGGCGAGCGCGTCCGAGTACAACGTGCCGCCAATATGCGCGCCGCTCTCTTCGGCGATCTGCTTGAGCAGGCGCACGTCCTTGATGTTTTCCATGAACACCGCTTTGACCTTGGCCTGACGGATCTGGGTAATCAGCGCGGCAACCTCAGCGGCTGACGGCTCGCGCTCGGTGGACAAACCTTGAGGCGCGATGAAGTCGATGCCGTAGGCCTGACCGAGGTAACCGAACGCATCGTGGCTGGTGACGATCTTGCGGTTGCCCGCAGGCAGCGAACCCAGTTTGCTTTTGGCTTCGGCGAGCAGGGCGTAGATCTGCTTCAGATAGGTTTGGCTGTTGCGCTCGTAGTCGACCTTGTTCGCCGGGTCAGCCGCTATCAACGCCTTGGTGATGTTGGCGATGTACAGCTCGGCGTTGGCCAGATTGTGCCAGGCATGCGGATCGGGAACGGTTTCGCCATCCTCATCCAGTGATCGCGGAATGACCCCGCGGCTGGCAGTGATCAGCGTTGCCTGGGTGGCGGTGCTGGTGACCAGGCGATCCAGCCATGGCTCGAAACCCAGTCCGTTTTTAATGATCAGTCTCGCTTTGAGCAGCGCTTTGGCATCATCCGGCGTTGGCTCGTAAGTGTGTGCGTCGGCATCTGGACCGACCATGCTGGTGATCTGCACATGGTCGCCGCCAATCTGGTGAACCATGTCGGCGAGGATGCTGAAGCTGGTAACTACGGGCATTTTTTCCGCCGCCGACAATGACATCGACAGCAACAAGCTAAACAGCACGAGTAGGGCGCGCATCGGGAAACACCTCATTGGGATGTGAGCAAAGGCGGACGGCGCAGCAGACCATGGACCGGCCCGACGATCACCGAGAACAGATAACCGGCGCCAGCGACCAATACGATCGCCGGACCGCTGGGCAGCGAGTAATAGAACGACAGTAGCAATCCCAGCCACACCGACAGGCAGCCGATCACGGCCGCAACGGTAATCAGGATCGGCAGGCGGCGGCTCCAGAATCGCGAAGCCGCAGCGGGCAGCATCATCAGGCCGACCACCATCAAGGCGCCGATGGCCTGGAAGCCGATGACCAGGTTGAGCACCACCAAGGTCAGGAATACTCCGTGCGCCAGCGGGCCGAGACGGCTGACGGTTCGCAGGAACAGTGGATCAAGGGTGTCGAGTACCAGCGGTTTATAGATCAGCACCATGGCGATCAGGCTGCACACCGAGACCCACAGCATGCCTTGCAAGGTGGATCCGTCGACGGCCAAGGCTGAACCGAACAGCAGATGCAGAAGGTCGAGGCGCTTTCCGGCGATACCCAGAATCAGCACGCCGCTGGCCAGTGAGATCGGGTAGATCGCGGCGAGGCTGGCGTCCTCGCGCAAGCCTGTGCGCCGAGTAATCCAGGCCGCCAGTCCGGCCATGCCCAAACCTGCGCCGAGGCCGCCGAAGGTCAGCGCCGGTAAACTGAGCCCGGCGAACCAGAAGCCCAGCGCAGCGCCGGGCAAAATTCCATGGGCGACCGCATCGCCGATCAGGCTCATGCGCCGCAGAATCAGGAACACCCCTAGCGGCGCCGTGCTGCAGGCCAGCACCAAGCCGCCGAGCAGCGCTCGACGCATGAACACGAATTCGTGGAACGGTTGCCAGAGTTGGCTGACGGCGAGCATCAGGCCACCTGCGTGTGTGGCGTTTGTGCAATCAGCTCCGCGCTCGCCGCCAATCGGCACTCGCGGTGCTTGATCAGCAACGTGCTGGGAATGTGCTGGCGTACCGCCGCGAGGTCATGACACACCACCAGGAGCGTCCGGCCTTCCCCGTGCCAAGCGTGGATATGCTGCCAGAGCAGTTGCTGACCGAGCTCATCGAGTGCCGCATGGGGCTCATCGAGCAGCAACACGGGTGCGTCGGTCAGGCTCAAGCGCGCGAGTAGAGCGCGTTGCAACTCCCCGCCGGATAACGCCATCAGCGGACGCTGTTCGAGTCCGTGCAAGTGCCAGTTTTCCAGTGCGGCTTGTAGCCGTTGCGCGCGCAGTTGCGTTGATAACCGACGGCCCCAGAATCCCGCCGCCACCAGTTCTTGCAAATTGATTGGAAACTGACGATCGAGATGCTGCTGTTGCGGAAGAAAAGACACTCCGCTTTGCCGTGGAACACCGAGAGCGACCTTGCCTGCAAGTGGCTTTTGCAGGCCGGCGATGACTTTGAGCAGACTGCTTTTCCCGCAGCCATTGGCACCGATGATTGCTGTGAGTGAGCCACTGGCGAGCTGCAGGTTCAGCGGCGAAGTCAGCGGTTGGCCCGGAGCCCCCCAGCTCAATGATTGGCAACGAATCATGCCGACTCCCGCTGCCATTTGCTTTCGGCGACGGCATCGTGCGCATGCAGGCTTTCGGCATGGACAACGCGCAAATGGAACGCGCTGACCCCACGGATGCGGCGTAGCGCCAGATTCAAGCGGCGAGCGGCGTCTTCGCAAAACATCAGATTCTGACCATTGGCGAGGGCGAAGGCTTGCTCGTCGGCGCGCTTCACGGCGGTCTGCACGGCTGTGCCGAGCGCAGCTTCGGCAGCGTTGATGATCGAAATCAGAGGCAACTCGTCGATGGATTCATCGAGATGAAGATGCAGTTGTGCGGTACTGCGCTGGCTATGAGGCGTGGCGACGATGCCGCGAGTAGAACCGAGCCATGCCAGCACATCGGCGTGTTGCAACGGCTGGTTGGCAAAGTCATTGATGAATTGTTGCTGGATCAGTTGTCTGGCTAATGCTGCCGAACAGGGACAGGTCGAGGAATAGGGCAATTCAAGTTTTAGTTCCACGTGGAACACTTGCTTTTTAAGCGTGGCGGCAACGCTGATTGGATAGGCTTTCCAGCCGGCCAATGGGCTGATCAGCGCAGGGCGTTTCAACAGCAATTCAGTATGCAGCCGGAGATAAGCGCAGTTAGATAAGCCTTCATGGCTATCGAGAAATTGGCTAAGTACTCGACGCAGTAAAGAAGGCGAAAGCTCCTTCTGTTCAAGTGCATCCAGTGCCAGGTACAAGCGCGACATATGAATGCCCCGCGCTTCGCCATCATCGAGGCTTACCCCAGCGTCTGCCTTGGCGCTCAACGGCTTTCCTTGCAGGATGATCGGCAAAGCGATGCCCTGCATGCCTACCCATTCAAGCGGCAAATTTTCGCGCAGCGCCTCTGCGGCTATATCCGGCATTGTCATTGAGTTCATGTTTGTAAAACCGTCGATTTGAACGAATCGAATGTTACAGTATAACAATGCGCGCGCCATTGCTTGTTTCATGAATGAATTTTTACCGAAGCAAAAAACACGCGTGCTCAGCACCCGGTAATTCGGCTACAGGTGAATTTTGAGCTCCCTCCGCCCGAGCTCGAAAAACGATTGATCGTGGTCCAGCCCACTCGACGGGTGTAACCCACCCAAGCCTCTCCGTTCGAAGCGATCCCTGTGAAAAAGGTGAGCTGGCCGAAGCGACTGTTAGTTTGCGCCCAATAGCGATGCCCGTCTTTTTCAAAGCCGCGTAAATAGAGCGTGTTGCCCAGGGTGTTCACGCTGTAACTGTTGCCGTCCGCGTCCGCGCAAGCCAAAAGATTTGCACTGCGTGTGCAGGTAGCAGGTGACCCTGGCTGCGCAAGGATGCTTATTGCAGGCAGCAGAGCGCAGCTCAGCACAACGCCACGCAGCGCGTTTTTCATCATGGTTCGTGTCAAGCGCGAGCACCTCAGGCGAAACAAAAGCTGGTTTGTTTTATGTGTTATAACATAACATAAAACGGCACCTGCCCCGGTCCATGATTTTGGTTTTTCAGATGCTTACGTGGAGCGATGGGTGAACAGCAATGGGAATGCGCCAATTGCTCACAGAAGACAGGATTATCCAATGTCAGAAAAACTGCCCGTCACCGTTCTTTCAGGATTTCTGGGCGCCGGAAAAAGTACGCTTTTGAATTACGTACTACGTAATCGAAACGGAATGCGCGTAGCTGTCATCGTCAATGATATGAGCGAGATCAACATTGATGGCAGCGAAGTCCAGCGTGATGTCAGCCTTAACCGCGCTGAAGAAAAAATAGTCGAAATGAGCAACGGCTGTATCTGCTGTACGTTGCGCGAGGACCTGCTTGAAGAAGTCAGCAAGCTCGCCGGCGAAAACCGCTTCGATTATCTGCTCATCGAGTCCACCGGCATTTCCGAGCCGCTGCCCGTAGCGGAAACGTTCACCTTTCGCGATGAACATGGCCAAAGCCTGTGCGATATCGCCCGTCTCGACACCATGGTGACGGTGGTCGACGGCGTGAATTTCCTCGCCGATTACCAGGCGGCAGAAAGCCTGGCTTCTCGCGGTGAAATACTGGGTGAGGAGGACGAACGCTCGATCACCGACCTGCTAATCGAGCAAATCGAATTCGCCGACGTGCTGTTGATCAGCAAGATCGATCTGATCAGCCAGCCTGAACGCGAAGAATTGATTGCCATCCTCAAGCGCCTCAATGCTCAGGCCGAAATCATCCCGATGGTGATGGGCGAGGTGCCGCTGGAGAAACTGCTGAACACCGGCCGTTTCGACTTCGAAAAAGCCGCGCAAGCGCCAGGTTGGCTCAAGGAGCTACGCGGCGAACACATCCCAGAAACCGATGAGTACGGCATCGCTTCGACGGCGTACCGCGCTCGGCGGCCTTTTCACCCGCAGCGCTTCTTCGACTTCATCAACCGCCCGTGGCGAAACGGTAAATTGCTGCGCTCCAAAGGTTTTTTCTGGCTGGCAAGCAAACCTACAGACGCCGGGAGCTGGTCGCAGGCCGGTGGCTTGATGCGCCACGGTTTTGCCGGGCGCTGGTGGCGGTTCGTACCGAAAGACCAATGGCCACAGGATCAGGAAAGCAGCTCAGCCATCCTGGAAAACTGGACGCCGAGCGTAGGAGATTGCCGCCAGGAGCTGGTATTCATTGGCCAAAACATCGATTTCCCACAGCTGACTGCCGAGCTGGATGCCTGCTTGCTCAACGATGATGAAATGGCGCTTGGTAGCGAAGGCTGGCGATCGCTCGCGGACCCATTCGGTCCGTGGTACGAAGAGGCTGCCTGATGCCTGCAATCCAGAGGCTAAAAAACCGTCATCAGCACCACGGCCCGACCCCGCAAGCGCTGACACGAATTCTCGAAGATGACGTCAATCTGGCCGCCTGGCAGCGACAATTGCCGTTGCACATCAGCCAGTTTGCCGATGTCCTGCTGTCGCTTAACCAGCCTTTGGCACAGTCGCTGTGTCTGGAATTGCCCGAAGAAGACGCCGAGCCGGATCTCATCGGGCTGGCTGCGGAGTTTCGCGATGTACAAGGTTACGAAAGCTTTATCGCTGATATGCAATGGCTGGTCAGTGCCTTTGCCTGCCTGCTCGGCGCGCGGCGGATCGGCCTGCGCCTGCGGACTCTGGACAAAGCCATGTGCCCGCGCTTCCACGTTGATCACGTACCGGTGCGGCTGATTACGACCTACGCCGGCGTCGGCAGCCAATGGCTTGCGGAGGGTGCGATGGATCGCCGTCAACTCGGCCAGGCCAACGCCGAACCCCAGGCGGATATTCAGCAACTCAACAGCGGCGACGTTGCGTTATTGAAGGGCGAGAAATGGCATGGCAATGAAGGTTTCGGCTTGATCCACCGCTCGCCGCAACCGCCACCGGGCGAGCGCCGCTTGATATTGACCCTCGACTGGCTCGGCTGATAGTTCAAGGCTTGAGCCACGACCCCTGGCTCTGAGTTTCGCAATACGGCTTAAGGTACGCCGCATCAGTGGCCACACCGTAATAGTGGATGTCCTGGCGATAGGGCATATTGGCAACTTGCGCGTTGCTGCACACGCCAAACGCACCGCTCGGGCACTGATCGACATATTGCACTTGGACTTTTTGCCCGGCCAGGGTCGGCTGGCAGAAGCCGTCATTGAACAGTTTCTCGGGAATGTTGCGGTTTTGCTGACAGACTTTGACGTCAAGCCGCTCGCCCTGACTGTGCACCACACAGGCTTGGGCCCACGCTTCGCTCGACAGCAGCGCCAACAGCAACGACCATCCCATCCAACGCATCATCCAATCTCCGAAAAACTTGCCGCCATGTTGCAGAACATTCCCACCCATGTCATTGCTGGCCCTTTGGGCGCTGGCAAAACCAGTCTGATTCGTCAGCTCATGGCCCAGCGTCCAGCAGGTGAGCGTTGGGCGGTACTGATCAATGAATTCGGCCAGATCGGCCTGGATGCCGCGTTGCTGAGCCGCGACGCAGCGGGCACCGACCTGGCCGAAGTCGCCGGCGGCTGTGTGTGTTGCGTCAACGGTGCGCCATTCCAGATTGGCCTCGCTCGGTTGCTGCGCAAGGCGCAGCCGGATCGCTTGTTCATCGAACCGTCCGGGCTGGGCCATCCGCTGCAGTTGCTCAGGCAGTTGAGCGAGGCGCCGTGGCAAGGTGTATTGGCGGTGCAGCCAAGTGTGCTGGTGCTCGATGCTCGGGCACTGCATGCAGGACAAGCACTGCCAGCAGCGCAACAACAGGCGTTGAGCAGTACCGGTATGGTTTTGATGAACAAAGCCGAAGGCCTTGATGAGGACGAACGGCAGAAAATCGCCAGACAGTTGCCGCCGGTCAGGCTGATCTGGACCAGCCAGGCGCAATTGTCTTTGGGTGATCTGCCGGGCTTGTCCACGCAAGCGATGAGCGGCGCAAATAACTTGCGCATGCCTGAAGGGCCGACGCAGCTTCCGGCAGTCTGGAGCGATCCGACCGTGCCGATCTGCCTGAGTCAAGCGCAAGAGGGCGGCTGGAGCATCGGTTGGCGCTGGCATCCGCACCAGACGTTCGACAAACAGCGTGTCGCAGATTGGCTGAAGGGCCTTCACTGGAAGCGGGCGAAACTGGTGATCCACAGCGCAGATGGCTGGGTGTCGGCGAATGTGCTGGATAACGCCAGTCTCGAATGGCAAACCAGCGAATGGCGCAAAGACTCGCGAATCGAGCTGATCTTTGCTGAGCTACAAAATATCGATCAATTGCAGGCGGGATTGGCGCGGTGTCGGCTGCTGTAAGTCAGCTCACGGCTTCCACTTGGTGTGTTCCTGGCGCCACTGACTCAGCTCGATCACTTCGGCGCGCGGCTTGGTGACTTCCACCACTGGCGGGGTATCGTCAAACGGTGCGGGGTAGGGCGCCAGTTCGATCTGCGCACTGTGCGCACCAAACTGAGTGATGGTGCCGTTGTGCCGGGTTTCGCCGGTCACGGTGAACTCGAAGTTGTAGACCCGCGCCAGGCGCCGTCGACCGCTGGCATCCTTGATCAGGCCGATCTTCTTCAACGCGACGTTGCCGTCGAGCAATTCGACGCCGACGTTGGTGCAATGTTGCTTGACCCGCTCCAGCGCGCGCTCGCGCAAGCCGTGGTTATGCCACAACCAGGCGCCGGCAGCGGCGAACAGCATCAGCACGAAGATGTTTTCCAGGGTCAGCATCAACATCGAACTCCAAAAGATGGCGTCAGCTTAACTGTGTCGCCGGTCTGTCGTACAGGCTGCGTTTCGTCGCATACTGCGCGGCTTGAATTTCAATCGTTTTACGGAATGACCCGAATGAAACGTACGCCTCATCTGCTCGCCATCCAGTCCCACGTGGTGTTCGGCCACGCCGGCAACAGCGCCGCGGTTTTTCCGATGCAGCGGGTCGGCGTCAACGTCTGGCCGCTCAACACCGTGCAGTTTTCCAACCACACCCAATATGGGCAGTGGGCGGGTGAAGTGCTGGCGCCGCAGCAGATTCCCGCGCTGATCGAAGGGATTGCCGCCATTGGTGAACTGGGCAACTGCGACGCCGTGCTCTCCGGCTACCTCGGCAGCGCCGCGCAGGGACGGGCGATTCTCAGCGGCGTGGCGCGCATCAAAGCGGTCAATCCGAAGATGCTGTATTTGTGTGACCCGGTGATGGGGCATCCGGAGAAAGGCTGCAGCGTGCCGACCGAGGTCAGTGATTTCCTGCTGGATGAGGCGGCAGCGGTGGCGGACATCATGTGCCCGAACCAGTTGGAGCTGGACAGCTTTTCCGGGCGCAAGCCGCAGTCGTTGTTCGATTGCCTGGCGATGGCGCGGGCGCTGCTGGCGCGCGGGCCGAAAGCGGTGCTGGTCAAGCATCTCGACTATCCGGGCAAACCGGCCGATGGCTTCGAAATGTTACTGGTGACAGCTGAGGGCAGTTGGCACCTGCGCCGTCCACTGCTGGCGTTTCCGCGTCAGCCGGTGGGCGTGGGCGATCTGACCTCCGGGCTGTTTCTGGCGCGAGTGCTGTTGGGCGACAGTCTGCTCGCCGCGTTCGAGTTCACCGCAGCGTCGGTGCATGAGGTGCTGCTGGAGACTCAGGCGTGTGCCAGCTACGAGTTGCAACTGGTGCGGGCGCAGGACCGGATTGCGCATCCGCGGGTGAAGTTCGAAGCGACGGCGATCAGTTTCTAAGACCGCGTCGCCTTTATTCGCGAGCAGGCCCGCTCCCACAGGAAATGCATTCCAAATGTGGGAGCGAGCCTGCTCGCGAAAGCTATCTAACCAGCAATATCAAAGGATGATCAGGCGTCGCCCTTGATCTCCTGATAACGCTTTTCCAGCTCCTGACGAATCTGCCGACGTTGCTGTGCCTGCATGAAACGACGCTTGTCTTCGCTGTTCTGCGGTTGCAGTGGCGGTACGGCGGCGGGTTTGCGCTGGTCGTCCACGGCCACCATGGTGAAGAAACAGCTGTTGGTGTGACGCACCGAGCGCTCGCGGATGTTTTCGGTGACCACTTTGATACCGACTTCCATCGAGGTATTGCCGGTGTAATTGACCGACGCGAGGAAGGTCACCAGCTCGCCGACATGGATCGGCTCACGGAAAATCACCTGGTCCACCGACAGGGTCACCACGTAGCGGCCGGCATAACGGCTGGCGCAGGCGTAGGCCACTTCGTCGAGGTATTTGAGCAGCGTACCGCCGTGGACATTGCCAGAGAAGTTGGCCATATCGGGGGTCATCAGTACCGTCATCGACAGCTGGGCGTTTCCGGGTTCCATAACGTTCTCACGGGTCAAGGCGGGTGGCTGAAAGCACCTCTGCGGGTGCCTGGTCGCTTATCGAAAGCACCGTTATCGGGACGCCGGGCGCAGGCTCGTCGTCACGCCGGAATCGATCTGTTTCCTTATATTGCACCGGCTTTCAGAAAGAAGTCGCGGTGTTAACCTGCAAAAGCCCTGCCCAAGGGCAATTCCTACAGCCGAAGCGGATTTTTACCCAGCCTGCGCAGATGCTTCTGACGTCTGTCCGCGGCCTCGTCATCAAGGAGCCCCACACCATGCATGCCATCAGTTTCATTCAGGATCTGGCAGTGATCATGTTGGTCGCAGGTGTGGTGACCGTACTGTTTCACCGTTTCAAGCAGCCAGTGGTGCTCGGCTACATCGTTGCTGGCTTCATCATCGGCCCGCATACCCCACCGTTCGGCCTGATCCACGACGAAGACACCATCAAGACCCTCGCCGAGCTGGGGGTGATCTTCCTGATGTTCTGCCTCGGGCTGGAGTTCAGCCTGCGCAAGCTGTTCAAGGTTGGCGCCACAGCGTTCATCGCGGCGTTTCTCGAAATCATCCTGATGATCTGGATTGGCTATGAAATCGGTCGCTGGTTCGACTGGAACACCATGGACTCGCTGTTCCTCGGCGCGATCCTGGCGATTTCCTCGACCACCATCATCGTCAAAGCCCTCAACGATCTGAAGATGAAGAACGAGCGCTTCGCGCAGTTGATCTTCGGCGTACTGATCGTAGAAGACATCCTCGGCATCGGCATCATCGCGTTGCTGTCGAGCATTGCGGTCAGCGGTACGGTGAGTTCGGGCGAGGTGTTTTCCACTGTCGGCAAGCTGTCGCTGTTCATGATCGTTGCGCTGGTCATCGGCATCCTGCTGGTGCCGCGCCTGCTGGCCTATGTGGCGAAATTTGACAGCAACGAGATGTTGCTGATCACCGTGCTGGGCCTGTGTTTCGGCTTCTGCCTGCTGGTGGTGAAACTTGAATACAGCATGGTCCTCGGCGCCTTCCTCATTGGCGCGATCATGGCCGAGTCGCGGCAATTGCTGAAGATCGAACGGCTGGTCGAGCCGGTGCGTGATCTGTTCAGCGCAATCTTCTTTGTCGCCATCGGCCTGATGCTCGACCCGATGATTCTGCTCGAATACGCCTGGCCGATTGCGGTGATCACCGTGGCCGTAGTGCTGGGCAAAATGCTGTCCTGCGGCCTCGGTGCTTTTATCGCTGGCAATGACGGACGTACCTCACTACGAGTGGGCATGGGTCTGTCACAGATCGGCGAATTTTCCTTCATCATCGCCGCACTGGGCATGACGTTGCAGGTCACCAGCCATTTCCTCTATCCGGTGGCCGTGGCGGTGTCGGTGATTACCACGTTGCTGACGCCGTATCTGATTCGCGCGGCCGATCCGCTGTCGATCAAGTTGTCCGCCGCCATGCCCAAGCGTCTCGGTCGGGTGCTGGGCATGTACGGTGAATGGCTGCGCAGCATTCAGCCGCAAGGCGAGGGCGCGATGCTGGCGTCGATGATCCGGCGGATTCTGTTGCAGGTGGGAGTCAATCTGGCGCTGGTGATCGCGATTTTCATCGCCGGGGCTTACTTCGCCGAGCGTCTGTCCGTATGGCTGCAGGATTGGATCGGTGATCCGAGCTGGCAGAAGGCGTTGATCTGGGGCGGCGCGTTGCTGGTGTCGCTGCCGTTCCTGATCGCTGCTTATCGCAAGCTCAAGGCGCTATCGATGCTGTTGGCGGAGATGGGGGTCAAGCCGGAGATGGCCGGGCGGCACACGCAGCGAGTGCGCCGGGTGATCGCCGAAGTGATCCCGATTCTCTCGCTGCTGGTGATTTTCCTTCTGCTGGCAGCCTTGTCGGCCAGTATCCTGCCGACCAACAAGTTGCTGGTGCTGATTGCCGTGGTCGCGGCTGCCGTGGCGGCGCTGCTCTGGCGCTGGTTCATCCGCGTACACACGCGGATGCAGGTGGCGCTGCTGGAAACCCTCGACAATCACAAAGAGTCGTCAGGGCATTAAGCCGCCGGGGCGGCTGGCCGATCAGCTTTCCAGCCAGACGTCCCGCGCCCAGTGCCACACCGATTCCCAGGTTTCTTCGGCAATCAGTTCTTCTTCGGCCTGCCAAAGCACCACGGTGCCGTCTTCTTCGACGCAGTAATAGTCATCGCCGTCCTGACAGATCGGGATCAGGCTGCGATCAACCCCTGCATCCCATGCGTTGGCTGCGACATCCGGCAGATAGGTGTGGGATTGCGGGTCGGTGACGGTGACCGGTTCGAGACTGCCATAGACCACATCGCTGACGGTCAGCAAAAATTCCCTGAAGACAAAGGGAATGTCGATGAACAGTTGTTCTTCGATTTCGACCAGCAGGTCTTCGTCAGGCAATTCCAGGGGAACCGGTACGGGTTCGTTGGCTTCGCGTAGTTGTTCGATGATTTCTTCCACGTCCGGGGATCCTCTTGCTTGAATGGCGCGGTTTATAGGGGCCGGTTTATACAGTAGCTCGCTATAGATGCAACTGCGAAATAGAAAACCCCAGCCGAGGCTGGGGTTTTTTATTACCGCAAGTGGAGCACAGCAGGCAATCAGCCGTTCTGGCGGATACCGGCGACCAGCCAAGGCTGGTTGTCGCCCTGCGGACGTTCCATGTTCCAGCTTTCGCTGAACACTTCGCCTTGGTCGAAGCGCGAGGTCTTCGATACGCCGGTGAAGGTCAGAGTGGCAATGGTCTTGTCGGCGCGATCATCGACGCCGTCCAACTGAACTTGCAGATTGTCGATGTAGGTCGACTGGAAGCCATCACCCAGGTCGGCGCGCTCACGCTTGAGGAACTCAAGCATTTGCGGGGTCACGAACTCGGCGATCTTGTCCATTTCGTTTGCGTCCCAGTGCTGCTGCAGCGACTGGAAGTGGCTGCGCGCAGCTTCAAGGAAGCGCTGTTCGTTGAACCAGGCCGGTGCGTTGATCACCGGGCGGGCAGCGGCCGGAGCGGCCGAACCACCGAAGATCGAACCCATGGCAGCAGGCTTCTGTTCGAACACTTCGCGCTGCATTGGCGCGCCAGCCGGAGCGAACTGCTCCTGCTGCTTGCGACGACGGGCGGCAATGAAGCGGAAAATCACGAACGCGATCAGCGCCATGATCAGGATGTCGAAGATCTGCATGCCCTGGAACCCGCCGCCCATGAACATGGAAGCGAGCAGGCCACCGGCGGCGATACCGGCCAGAGGGCCGAGCCACTTGGAAGCACCGCCGGCCTTGGCCGCAGCGCCCGCAGCACCGGCAGCGCCAGCGGTCGCAGCCGCGCCGCCCACGCCTGGAGAAGAAGGAGCCATCTGGCTGGTCTGGTGCGTCGGCGCAGCGCCGGCGCTTTTGCCACCACCAAAGCGCTTGGCGTTGGCGTCGAGGCTCATCGTCAGGCCGATGCACAACGCCATGGCGATGCTAAGAAAACGTTTCATAAAGGGTATTCCCGTTTTGTGGAGACACGCGCGCCATGTTGCACAGCTGAAGTGTTACTGGCTAGCGAGAGAGTGTTTCCGGCTTTTGCCTGACAGGTTGCGTTCAGCTTGGCGAGGCAATCAGCCGATGTACTTTTGTGTGTAGGAAAAGGCGATAGGTTCAGAGGGATTGATGTGCCGGCGCCGCATACCCTGTGGGAGCGAGCCTGCTCGCGAAAGCTGCACCGCGGTCTATCAGATCAACCGCGGTGATTTCATTCGCGAGCAGGCTCGCTCCCACAGAAAAGCGAATCGGCGTCAGATCGCTTCAAGCTTGGCGTAGCCGAGCATCAGCCACTTGCTGCCTTCGCCGAAGTTCACCTGCACCCGGGCCTGCGCGCCGGAGCCTTCGAAGTTGAGGATCACGCCTTCACCGAAGATCGAATGGCGCACGGCCTGTCCAAGGACAAAACCGGTCTCCGGTATCTCGCTGCCGCTGAACAGGTTGCTGCCGCTCATTGACTGGTTGCCGCCGAAGGGGCGGCTGACGCTGTTCGACAAACGCACTTCCTGAATCAGACCTTTCGGCACTTCACGGACGAAACGCGACACCTTGTTGTAGGTCTCGCTGCCGTACAGGCGGCGGGTTTCCGCGTAAGTCATCACCAGATTCTGCATCGCCCGGGTGATACCCACATAGGCCAGACGCCGTTCTTCTTCAAGACGCCCCGGTTCTTCGAGGCTCATCTTGTGCGGGAACAGGCCTTCTTCCATGCCCACGAGAAACACGTAAGGGAATTCCAGGCCTTTGGCGCTGTGCAGGGTCATCAACTGAATGCTGTCTTCGTGTTCGTCGGCCTGGGTGTCGCCGGCTTCCAGCGATGCATGGCCGAGGAATGCCGCCAACGGCGTCAGCTCTTCGTCTTCTTCGGTGTTTTCGAAGTTGCGCGCGGCGCTGACCAATTCTTCAAGGTTTTCTACCCGAGCCTGACCTTTTTCGCCTTTTTCCGCTTCGTGGTAGGCGATCAGGCCGGACTGCTCGATGACGGTCTGGGTCATCAAGTGCAACGGCATCTCGGCGCACTTGGCGGCGAGGTTTTCGATCAGTTCGATAAATGCACCGAGCGCACTGGCGGCGCGACCGGTCAGGCCTTTGTTGGCGACCAGCTGGCGCATCGCTTCCCACATCGACACATCGCTGTGCCGGGCGTGCTCGCGAATGGCTTCGACGGTTTTCTCACCGATGCCGCGGGCTGGCACGTTGATCACTCGCTCCAGTGCCGCATCGTTGCCGCGACCTTCGAGCAAGCGCAGGTAGGCCATGGCGTTCTTGATTTCGGCGCGTTCGAAAAAGCGCTGGCCGCCGTAGATACGGTACGGAATGCGCTCGCGCAGCAAGGCTTCTTCGAGCACCCGCGACTGGGCGTTGGAGCGGTACAGGATCGCGATTTCGCTGCGTGCCAGGCCGGTCTTTAGCGCGCTTTCGATGGTTTCGACAACGTAGCGTGCTTCGTCGTGTTCGTTGAATGCGGCGTACAGGTTGATCGCTTCACCATCGCCGCCGTCGGTCCACAGTTCTTTGCCCAGGCGCCCGGTGTTGTTGGCAATCAGCGCGTTGGCCGCCTTGAGAATGCCGGCGGTGGAGCGGTAGTTCTGCTCCAGACGAATGGTCTCGGAATCCGGGAAGTCGGACGAGTACTGGTGGATGTTCTCGATCTTTGCGCCACGCCAGCCGTAAATCGACTGGTCGTCGTCGCCGACCACCATCAGGCTGTCGCCGCCCTTGCCGAGCAGGCGCAACCAGGCGTACTGCACTGCGTTGGTGTCCTGAAACTCGTCGACCAGAATGTGCCGGAAGCGCTTCTGATAGTGCGCCAGCAGGCCCGGATGATCGCGCCACAGGTCGAGGGCGCGCAGCAGCAATTCGGAGAAATCGATGACCCCGGCGCGCTGGCACGCCGCCTCGTAGGCTTCGTAAATGCCACGCATGGTCGCCAGGTACAGATCGCCGCTGGCCTGAATGTGTTGCGGCCGCAGACCTTCGTCTTTCTGCCCATTGATGAACCACTGTGCCTGACGCGCTGGCCAGCGTTGCTCATCCAGCCCCAGCTCGCGGATCACTCGCTTGACCAAGCGTTGCTGGTCGTCGCTGTCGAGAATCTGGAAGGTCTGGCTCAGGCCGGCTTCCTGCCAGTGCGCCCGCAGCAAGCGGTGCGCCAGGCCGTGGAAGGTGCCGACCCACATGCCCGCCGGGTTGATGCCCAGCAACTGCTCGATGCGGTGACGCATCTCGGCAGCAGCCTTGTTGGTGAAGGTCACCGACAGGATGGAGTGGGGCGAGGCGTTTTCGACCTGGATCAACCAGGCGATACGGTGCACCAGCACTCGGGTTTTACCGGAGCCAGCACCGGCCAGGACCAACTGACGGCCAACAGGGGCCGCTACGGCCTGGCGTTGGGCATCGTTGAGGGAGTTCAGCAGAAGGGAGAGATCATCGCGCATCGGGGCATTCTAGGGTGCGCCGCAGGCCCGGGCAAACCGCGTGTTGCATTAGCCGATGAAAGTGCTGCCGATGACGACCGGTCGGTCACCGCTGCAGGCTTCGGCCCGCCTCGCTTGAGCGATTGCAACGGTGCCGGGACAAGGGCAAGTTTCGGCGCAATTGTGACCTGCAGCAGTTTGGCAACCGGAGCGGCTTGTGTATGCTCCGTCGACGTTTCGGGCGCAGGCCCTCCTTATAAGAACAAGAACGTTGCCCATGATCCTCAGCGCCGAACTGTCGGGACCCTCTGTGGAACCCCGGGTCATCCGCAAGCATTATGCCGTCGAAATGGCGGTCGAGCGCACGCGTCTGCTGTATCAGGGCTCGTTGTTGCCGACGCTGTTCATGTTGATCAATGGCCTGGTCTGTGCGGCGTTGCTCTGGAGCCCGCAGCGTTACTTTGTGGTCAGCATCTGGCTGGTGTGGCTGTTGTCGCTGGTCGCGCTGCGCGTCATCCAGGTCGCGGCGTTCGATTCGGCGATACCGGATCGCCAGGCCCAGCCGATCTGGCGGCGCATGTTTCTGCTCGGTTCGACCATGACCGGCCTGACGCTCGCCGGTGCTGGTATCGCGCTGGTGCCCGCCGACAACTTCATGCAACAAGCCTGGGTGTTCGGCCTGATCGGCGCGGCGACCCTGTCGGCCAGTGTCGCTTACGCCGTAAGTCTGCCGGCATTCCTGTCTTTCACCTTGCCCTGCCTGCTGCCAGCGATCGGCTACCTGTTCTGGGGTGGCGATGAGCAGGCGCGGGGTTGGGGCTGGCTCGGCTTGATCCTGCTCGGCTCGCTGAGCGTGGTCGCCTGGCAGGTCAATCGGCTGATCGATCGCGGTTTGCTGCGACGCTTCCAGAATCAGCACCTGATCGAGCACTTGCAGCAGACCCAGGTACGCGGCGAGCAGCTCAA
The DNA here is from genome assembly GCF_043496865.1 of Pseudomonas retamae. Lineage (NCBI taxonomy): Bacteria > Pseudomonadati > Pseudomonadota > Gammaproteobacteria > Pseudomonadales > Pseudomonadaceae > Pseudomonas > Pseudomonas retamae. The sequence continues at coordinate 630,624 of NZ_JBIEIL010000003.1, read as the reverse complement.
TCAGGAGTTGGCCAGGGAAATCGAGCAGCGCCGCTGTGCCGAGGGCAAGCTGCGCGAGGCTCAGGTCGAACTCGAAGATCGCGTCGCCCAGCGCAGCCGCGAACTGGACGCGGCCAATCAGGCCCTGAGCAAAAGCGAGGCGCGTCTGGCGCTGGCGTTGAAGGCCAGCGAGCTGGGGCTGTGGGACTGGAACCTGCAGACCGACGAAGTCCATCACACGCAACTTCAGGAGCTGTTCGGCCTCGCCCCGGAATACGTCACCGCGCTGCTGCGCGATCTCAAGCCACGCTTGCATCCCGAAGATCTGCCGACGCTCAAGTACGCGTTGATCGAGCATCTGAAGGGGCGCAGCGAGGACTACCAGATTGAATATCGCGTGCGTCACGGCGACGGCCATTGGGTCTGGATCGAAGACCGTGGCCGTGCGGTAGAGCGCAGCGCCAATGGGCGAGTGATCCGCATGGTCGGTACCCGCCGCGACATCAGCGCCAGCAAGCGTCTGGAAGAGCAGCAACGGCTCGCGGCGACGGTGTTCGAAGCGGCCAGCGAAGGTATTGTGATTCTCGACCCGAACTATGCGCTGATTGCGATCAACCAGGCCTTTAGCCGGGTCACCGGCTATGACATCGACGACATGCTCGGGCGCAACGTCGTCGAGCTGCCGTGCAGTCGTGATGCCCGCCGACATTACGGGGTGATTCGACACGCGCTGGAACAGCACGGCAGCTGGCAGGGCGAACTGGTGGAAACGCGCAAGAACGGCGAGCTGTATCCGCAGTGGCTGCAATTGAATGCCGTGCGTGACAATCGGGGCAATGTCAGCCATATCGTCGGCTTCTTCGCCGATCTGTCGGCGCGGCGCGAATCCGAAGAGCGCATGCGTTATCTGACCCACTATGACGAGCTCACCGGTCTGGCCAACCGCTCGCTGTTTCGCGAACGCCTGCACGAAGCGCATCAGCGCTCGCGGCAGAGCCGGCGCAGCCTGGCCCTGCTGCACATCAACCTGGACCGCTTCAAGCTGCTTAACGATAGCCTCGGGCATGAGGTCGCGGACCAGTTGCTGCAGAAAATGGCACGGCGGCTGGTCAACGCCTTGCCGGAAGCCGACACGATTGCGCGCTTGTCCGGTGATGAATTTGCGGTGCTGTTCGATGCCTACGGCAGCCTGTCGAGCCTGGCCCGCGTCGCTACGCGCTTGTCATCGAAGCTGCGTTTGCCGCTGACGGTGGAAGGGCACGAACTGGTGGTCAGCGCTTCGATGGGCATCAGTCTGCTGCCGGACAATGCCCGCGAGATTTCCACGCTGGTCAGCCAATCGAACATGGCCATGCAGCACGCCAAGCATCTGGGCGGCGACAACTTCCAGTTCTACACCGACAGTTTGCAGGCCAGCACCCTCGAGCGCCTGCAGTTGGAAAACCATCTGCGCCGGGCCATCGAAGAGCAGCAGCTGAGTGTTTTCTATCAACCCAAACTGTGCCTGCAAACCGGCCGCCTGAACGCGGCGGAAGCGCTGGTGCGCTGGGAGCATCCGAGCATGGGTCAGGTGCCGCCGGCCGACTTCATCGGACTGGCCGAGGAAACCGGGCTGATCGGGCCGATTGGCGAGTTCGTCCTGCGCCAGGCGTGCTGGCAGGCCTGCGAATGGCAGCGGCAGGGGCTGGCACCGATCCGCGTGTCGGTGAACCTGTCGGTGCACCAATTGCGCCAGGGCAAACTGGTCAGCCTGGTGCGGCAGGTACTCGAGGAAACGGGGCTGGCGCCGCATTGCCTGGAGCTGGAACTCACCGAAAGTCAGTTGCTCGACAGCGTCGAGCACATCATCGCGACGTTCCAGCAACTGCGCGATCTGGGCGTGAAACTGGCGATTGACGATTTCGGTACCGGCTATTCGTCGCTGAGTTATCTCAAGCGCATTCCGGTGGATTACGTGAAGATCGATCAAGCGTTCATCCGGGGGTTGGGCGAGGGCAGCGAGGACGCGGCGATTACTCGCGCGATCATTGCCATGGCCCATGGCTTGTCACTGAAAGTCGTCGCCGAGGGCGTCGAGTGCCCGGAACAACTGGAGTTCCTGCGCAGCGAAGGTTGTGACGAAGTGCAGGGTTATCTGGTCAGTCGTCCGGTAAATGCCGGCGCGCTGGCCGCTCTTTTGCGCGAACAGGAAAAACCGCTTTAAGGGCTACATGCAGGTCATCGCGCCAAATAGCGGGACATTGAGTTACGCATTGAGCAGGCAAAATGCCCATTCATGTAGTATAACTACAAGCTTGCTACATCCTTGCCCACAAGAAGAGTCCAGCCCTTGAATCTGCTGCAACACATTGCCCAGTCACGTCACCTGTTACGCAAGTCGGAGCTCAAGGTCGCCGACCACGTGCTGCTTGACCCTGCGGCGGTGATGCACAGTTCCATGGCCGATCTGGCCCACAGCGTCGGCATCAGCGAACCGACCATCGTGCGCTTCTGCCGCGCCATCGGTTGTTCCGGTTTTCAGGATCTGAAACTGAAACTGGCGCAAAGCCTGGCTGCCGGTGCCAGTTTCGGCCAGTTCGCGATCCACGAAGACGACTCGGTCGCCGATTACAGTCTGAAAATTTTCGACACTACGCTGCACACGCTGATGGAGGTTCGCGAGAAGCTCGATCCGGTGGAATTGCAGCGCGCGGTGACGTTGATGTCGCAGGCGCAGCGTGTCGAGTTCTATGGCTTTGGCGCGTCTGGCGCAGTGGCGGCGGACGCTCAACACAAGTTTTTCCGCCTGCTGCTGACCGCGGCGGCGTATTCCGACCCGCACATGCAGGCGATGTCGGCGGTGACCCTGAAGCCGACTGATGTGGCGATCTGCATTTCCCAGTCGGGGCGCTCCAAGGATCTGCTGATTACCGCCAACCTCGTTCGCGAAAGCGGCGCCTCGTTGATCACCCTGTGCCCGAGCCAGACACCGCTGGCCGAGCTGTCGACAGTCAATCTGGCGATTGACGTGCACGAAGACACGGAAATCTACACGCCGCTGACCTCACGCATCGCCCACCTGGTGGTGATCGATGTGCTGGCGATGGGCGTGGCCATGGCGCGCGGGCCGAGCCTGGTCAATCACCTCAAGAGCGTGAAGCGCAGTTTGCGCAGCTTGCGCTTGTCGCCCAAAGCGGTGAAAGCCCTTGATGACTGAAGTCATCCAGGGTCGTTCCGACCTTGATCGCGGGCAGGCTCGCTCCCACAGGGACTTCCTGTAGGCATCACACTTGGCTCCAATGTGGGAGCGAGCCTGCTCGCGAAGGCGTCCTCAACAACACTGAAAATCCGAAACTTTCATCAGTCTGTAACCCCTGCGCAGCCAAACCGTCATCCCCCGCGCCTATCGTGAAACTCCCGTACTCGCCTTGGGAGAATCGAAATGGCTCAGCCCTACGAAGAACGCAACAGCGCCGCGAAAACCCGTCGTCAGCAGGAAGACCAGCGCCGCATGGAATTCCGCCGCGCCATCGAAGATCGCTTCGAACTTCGCCAGCTTCAAGCCGAGATCGGCGATTTTCCCGAGATCAATCTCTGGCAGGCAGCGCCCGCAGCTTCCCGTCGAAACGCTCAACCAGCGCGCTGATCTGCGCACGCTCGCTGCGGATAAACGCCAGGAAGGCGTGCGCCACCGGTGACAGGCGTTTGGCTTTGGCCTGCACCAGACACCAGCTACGCAGCAGCGGCAATTCCTCGACCGGCAGCTCGACGAGCCCGCCGGTCGCCAGCTCCAGGTTCAGGGCGTGACGCGTCAACAGCGCCACGCCCAGACCCGCCAGCACGCACTCGCGCTGAGCCTCGGCTGAGGCCACTTCCTGAGTCTGGGTGAAGTGCACGCGTTTCTCTTTGAAATATTCTTCGCACGCCAGTCGCGTGCCCGATCCCGGCTCGCGGATCAGCAATGTATAGGGTTCAAGATCCTGCAGGCGCAGCGGGCCCAAGTGCGCCAACGGATGATCGGGCCGTGCGACCGCAACAATCGGATTGTTGAGAAAAGGCAGGAATTCCAGGCCCATGTCCTGTGGCACCATCGACATGATCACCAGATCATCGCGGTTGTCCGACAGCCGGCGAATGACCTGACCCCGGTTGACCACGGTCAGTTGAAGGTTGACCTCCGGGTGCTGGCGCTTGAATGCCGCGAACAGGTGCGGGACGAAATATTTGGCGCTGGATTCCACCGCCAGTTTCAACTGACCCTGCAGCGAGCCCTGCATGTCCGACAGTTGCATATCGAGGTTTTCCAAGCGCCCGAAAATGTCGCGGCTGGCGCGCTGCAGCGCTTCGGCGGCCTCGGTCATGTAGAGTTTTTTGCCGACATAGTCGAACAAGGGCTGGCCAATCAGCTCTTCCAGCTGACGAATCTGTAGGCTGACGGCCGGTTGTGTGAGAGACATTTCGTCAGCTGCGCGGCTATAGGAACGCAGATCACACACTTCGTTGAAGATCTGCAACTGACGCAATGTCATACGCATCAAGGACTTACGCATTTTTGCAGGCTCTGAGATTCGGTCGATGTTTCAACTATAAGTCTTTACTTATGCCTGACCCAATTTTTATTCATTTTTGTTAATCCCTTGCGAGCGCTAGTGTGGACCTGCGACCGAATTGAAACATTTGGTCACGCGTCGACCTGGGTCTAGCAGGTCGTGGTGCCACCGGCTCAAGGGAACCTCCAAGTGATAACAAAGATCCTGATCGCCAACCGTGGTGAGATTGCCGTACGAATCGTACGAGCCTGCGCCGAGATGGGCATTCGCTCGGTAGCGATTTTTTCCGACGCCGACCGGCATGCCTTGCATGTGAAGCGTGCGGACGAAGCTCACAGCATCGGCGCCGAACCATTGGCCGGTTACCTCAACCCGCGCAAGCTGGTTAACCTGGCCGTTGAAACCGGCTGCGATGCGCTGCACCCGGGCTACGGCTTCCTGTCGGAGAACGCCGAACTGGCGGAGATCTGCGCCGAACGCGGGATCAAATTCATCGGCCCGTCGGCGGAAGTCATCCGGCGCATGGGCGACAAGACCGAAGCGCGCCGCAGCATGATCAAGGCCGGCGTGCCGGTCACGCCGGGCACCGAAGGCAATGTCTCGGGCATTGAAGAAGCCCTGGCCGAAGGCGACCGCATCGGTTACCCGGTCATGCTCAAGGCCACTTCCGGCGGTGGCGGTCGCGGTATCCGTCGCTGCAACAGCCGCGAAGAACTCGAACAGAATTTCCCCCGGGTCATTTCCGAAGCCACCAAGGCCTTCGGCTCGGCGGAAGTGTTCCTGGAAAAATGCATCGTCAATCCCAAGCACATCGAAGCGCAGATTCTGGGCGACAGCTTCGGCAACGTCGTGCACCTGTTCGAGCGTGACTGCTCGATCCAGCGCCGCAACCAGAAGCTCATCGAAATCGCGCCGAGCCCGCAGCTGACTCCGGAACAGCGTGCCTACATCGGCGATCTGTCGGTGCGCGCGGCCAAGGCCGTGGGCTACGAGAACGCCGGCACCGTGGAGTTCCTGCTCGCCGAGGGCGAGGTGTACTTCATGGAGATGAATACCCGCGTGCAGGTGGAGCACACCATCACCGAAGAAATCACCGGCATCGATATCGTTCGCGAGCAGATCCGCATCGCTTCCGGCCTGCCGCTTTCGGTGAAGCAGGAAGACATCCAGCACCGCGGTTTCGCCTTGCAGTTCCGTATCAACGCCGAAGATCCGAAAAACAACTTCCTGCCGAGCTTCGGCAAGATCACCCGCTACTACGCGCCCGGTGGTCCGGGCGTGCGCACCGACACGGCGATCTACACCGGTTACACCATTCCGCCGTTCTACGACTCGATGTGCCTGAAACTGGTGGTCTGGGCATTGACTTGGGAAGAGGCGATGGACCGTGGCTTGCGCGCGCTGGACGACATGCGTCTGCAAGGGGTGAAGACCACTGCTGCCTACTACCAGGAAATCCTGCGCAACCCGGAATTCCGCAGCGGCCAGTTCAATACCAGCTTCGTTGAAAGCCACCCGGAACTGACCAACTACTCGATCAAGCGCAAACCCGAAGAGCTGGCCCTGGCCATCGCCGCCGCCATCGCCGCCCACGCAGGCCTGTGAGGAATACAAGAATGAGCAAGAAGATCTTCGTTACTGACACCATCCTGCGCGACGCTCACCAATCGCTGCTCGCCACCCGCATGCGCACCGAGGACATGCTGCCGATCTGCGACAAGCTCGACAAAGTCGGCTACTGGTCGCTGGAATGCTGGGGCGGTGCGACGTTCGACGCCTGTGTACGCTTTTTGAAAGAAGATCCGTGGGAGCGTCTGCGCCAACTGCGCGCGGCGCTGCCTAACACGCGTCTGCAAATGCTCCTGCGCGGGCAGAACCTGCTGGGCTACCGCCATTACAGCGACGACGTGGTCCAGGCCTTCGTCGCCAAAGCCGCAGAAAACGGCATCGACGTATTCCGTATCTTCGACGCCATGAACGACGTGCGTAACCTGCGCGTGGCCATCGAAGCGGTAAAGGCTGCCGGCAAACATGCGCAGGGCACCATTGCCTACACCACCAGCCCGGTGCACACCATCGACGCGTTCGTGGCGCAGGCCAGGCAAATGGAAGCCATGGGTTGCGACTCGGTGGCGATCAAGGACATGGCCGGTCTGTTGACTCCGTACGCCACGGGCGAATTGGTCCGCGCACTGAAAGCCGAACAGTCGCTGCCGGTATTCATCCACTCCCACGACACCGCAGGCCTGGCGGCCATGTGTCAGCTGAAGGCGATCGAAAACGGCGCCGATCACATCGACACTGCGATCTCCAGCTTCGCCTCCGGCACCAGCCACCCGGGCACCGAGTCGATGGTCGCGGCGCTCAAGGGCACCGAATTCGATACCGGCCTGAACCTGGAACTGCTGCAAGAGATCGGCCTGTACTTCTACGCCGTGCGCAAGAAGTACCACCAGTTTGAAAGCGAATTCACCGCAGTCGATACCCGTGTGCAGGTCAACCAGGTTCCGGGCGGGATGATTTCCAACCTGGCTAACCAGTTGAAAGAGCAGGGCGCCTTGAATCGCATGGGCGAAGTGCTGGCGGAAATTCCGCGGGTGCGTGAAGACCTCGGCTTCCCGCCGCTGGTGACCCCGACTTCGCAGATCGTTGGTACCCAGGCGTTTTTCAACGTGTTGGCAGGCGAACGTTACAAGACCATCACCAATGAAGTGAAGCTTTACCTGCAAGGCGGTTATGGCAAGGCTCCGGGTGTGGTCAACGAAAAACTGCGCCGTCAGGCGATCGGCAGCGAAGACGTCATCGACGTACGCCCTGCCGATCTGCTCAAGCCGGAGATGGCCAAGCTGCGAGCCGATATCGGCGCTCTGGCGACCTCGGAAGAAGACGTGCTGACCTTCGCCATGTTCCCGGACATTGGCCGCAAGTTCCTCGAAGAGCGTGCCGCCGGCACCCTGACGCCGGAAGTGCTGTTGCCGATTCCTGAGGCGGGCGCTGTTGCCTCGGCAGGTGGTGAGGGTGTGCCGACCGAGTTCGTCATTGATGTGCACGGGGAAACCTATCGCGTCGATATCACCGGTGTGGGCGTCAAGGCTGAGGGCAAGCGTCACTTCTATCTGTCGATCGATGGCATGCCGGAAGAGGTGGTGTTTGAACCGCTCAATGAGTTTGTCAGTGGTGGCAGCAGCAAGCGCAAGCAGGCGTCGGCGCCGGGGCATGTCAGCACGACCATGCCGGGCAATATCGTCGATGTGCTGGTCAAGGAGGGCGACACCGTCAAGGCGGGTCAGGCGGTGCTGATTACCGAGGCGATGAAGATGGAGACCGAGGTTCAGGCGGCGATTGCCGGGAAGGTCGCTGCGATTCATGTGGTCAAGGGCGATCGGGTGAATCCGGGTGAGATTTTGATTGAGATCGAAGGGTGATTTAGCGCTTTGATGTGATGGTTTTAACCTCGGGGGGGCATGTGCTCCCCTTTTTTTTGCTGGTTGCCTTGGCGGCTTGTGGGCCGACCAGGTTCTTGGGGTTTTGGGTGAATATCCGTTGTTTCGGGTGTTGCGGCTGGCGGTTTCGCCCTTACGGCGAGTCCCTTTTTCAGACGCCAAAAAGGAACCAAAAGGCTTTGCTCCTACGTACGGCCCTCGCAGGCTCGGGTCCCTTCGCTGCGGGATCGCTCCGGGCGCAGCGGCTACGGTTTGCTTCGCTGCACCTACTTCCGCTGTGTCTGGCTGCGCCAGACGGTCGCTGCGCTCCCACGCCCGGATCAATCCCTCCACTCAGCCTTCCGATGTCGCCGGTTAGGCAAGATCAAGATCAAAAGCACGCGAGCTAACGCTCATTGTTGAGTGGTTAGAAGCGGGTGGTTGGCTTTGGATCTGGGTGTATTCGCCCCTCTCCCCAGCCCTCTCCCTAGGGAGAGGGAGCCGATCTGTGTTGGCTTTGAAATCGTGTACGACTCGGTATTTCGCGTCGGCGCAGTTTTTGTATCCACCGCGGTCAGTCCCCTCTCCCTTCGGGAGAGGGCTAGGGTGAGGGGCTTTTTACTGAATCACTGCATTCAGGCTGATCAACTATCCATCAAAACGCCATGCGCCACTGTCCCATCACGCCGTGTGTCCGGCTGTCATTGCCCGCTTCGGCTGTGAGGCTGACGCCGACGGTGTGGTTGGCGGCGAGGCCGAGGTCGAGTCCGGTGTCGAGGGACAGGCTGTTGCGGTCCAGTGCGGCGCCGGCGATTTCGAAGCGTTTGCCGCCTTTGATCAGTTGTTGGCGGGTGTCGTTGTCGATTTCGCCGAAGGTGTGTTTCCAGCCGGCGCTGAAGCGCGGAGTCAGGCTCATGCCGTTGTCCAGGCGGGTGGTGTGGGCGGTGCGCAGGCCGAAGGTGCTGCTGAGGTTGTCGCGGGTTTGTCCGAACACTTTCAGGGCTGCGTCGCCGCCTTTCTCGCGGTAGCTGTCGCGCTGGTAGCGTTGATAGCCGAGGCTGGCGAAGGGTTCGAGGGTGGCGTTGTGGCGGCCGAAGTTGTAGCCGAGTTCGGCGAAGGCTTGCTGGGTGTTGGCGTTGTAGTTGCCCTGCAGACGATCACTGAAGCCATTGAAGGCGACACGGCGTTTGCTGCTGCCTTCGTGGCTGGCGTGCGTTGCACCGAGGCGCAATGCCAACGGGCCGTCCTGGCGCACGGCGTAGGCGCCGAGGTGCCAGCTGTCGAGGTCGCCGTCGTAGTGGCGGGCGTCGAGTCGGGTTTGCGATTTACCGCCGATCAGCCCGACATGCCATTGCTCATCGAGCCGCCAGTCGGCGCCCAGGACCAGGCCTTGGGTAGCGTGCTTGAGGGTGCTGTCGGCATCGCGATCGACCTTGCCGCCATGGCCGAGCGCCTGAATCCATACCCGGCCGGTGTCGGCAGCGGCGGATGCCTGGCGAGGCGAGTTGGCAGATGTGTACATCGAATCGGGATGATTGCCCAGTTGCTGCATCGCTGAGAGCATGCTGGCGCTCACGGGCGTGATGCTGCTCAGTGTGGCTTTGGCGAGGTTGGCGTTGCTGCCGGCGGCAAGTTGTTCGAGGGCGATGGGGGCGGTGGTTTTGTCGCTGGCGATTAATGCCGTGACGGCGGTGTTAACGGGCTTGGTAGCTTGTGGCTCCGCCGGAACCGAGGTAGAAACACGGGCGACCATTGATGGCGTGGCAGACCCTGCTTCAACAATGCTGTCAGCGACCGAACGGCTGTTACGGTTTTTTGCGAGGTTCACCAGCGCTACGTCGTTACGGGTGTATTTCAGGTTCACCTTGTGCTCTTCATAGGACAAGGTCGGAGTCATAAAGGCGAGGTTGGTGGTGACCTCGCCGAACTCTCCTTCAATTCGGTTGGCGGTCAGAATCAGGTGTTCCGTGTTGTTCGCATAGTTCCCGGGCGCTCCGTGAACCTGAACCTGAGCGCCTCCCAATATCGCGGTGCCGTTGACAACCACAGGGTCTGATCCGCTTTCAGCCGTCACACCATAGGAAAAGACTGCGTCTTCGCTGAACTCAAGGTCGCCTTGTATATCCGGGGCTCCGTACAGCCGAGTCGCCGCCAGCGATCCGGCTACATACAGGTTGGCAACCTGGCCAGAGCCACCGAACACAGCGCCTTTGTCTACCGTAACTCCGCCAATTGATCCGGAGTTGACCAAGGCCGCTCCCGCTTTGATGTCGGCGTCTCCGTCGAATGCATGGCTGAGTGTCCAAAGGCCACGCGCTACACGCAGGCTTGAAAAGTTGCGCGTCTGGCCTATTTCACCGCCTTCTGTTGCATTGAGTTGCAGGCCGTTAATGCCAGCACCGCCGTCCAGGCGTCCACTCCAGCGAGCGCCGTTGTTGATCACCAGTAAATCGTCACCCGCGCCCAGTTGTACGGATACTTCATTAGCGCTTTCAACCGCAGAGGAAAGAAATGAAGCGGCCGTCGTGTAGGCGTACATGTCCCGGTCAAAAGGATCAACCAGGTCGAATTCGGCATCATCCTGTTCCTCCAGTGCAATTTCGGGGAACTCGAGATCTGCATAAAAAGCCTCATCGAACTCAAGCGTAGCCATAGGCCTTGTCGCCGTTTCGGTCAGAGGTGCATCAGTAATCTGCAGAGCAGGCGCAGAGGTATGTTCGAGCGGTCCAATAAATTCCTTGATCGCAAAGAGATCGTCGATCGGCCCATTCATATCAACTGCAAGGGTCGGCGCAACTGTCTTGGGTGCCTTGGGTTTTTTTACTCGCGGTTTGCTGCGTTCCGTTTCTGCAGTGACCGGTGTTTCCAGCTGTTGTGCAATCGAGGCCTCTACGCATCCGATTGCCAGTGCAATCGCCAGAGCCAGATGTTTAGGTTTGCATGGGTATTGAGCGGGCATTGAGTCGAGCCTCTTTTACAGGAGACTCAACTCTATGGATGCCCTCAAAAATCCGCTGTCGGCTGCGTCCCGTACGCGTGCAGGCGACGTCGGAGCGTATCGGAAGAAAAAGTCCGGCAGATTCGAAACCGGACATCTTTTACCCAGTGTGATCGGCGCTTTTTCCTACAGCCAGGCTGGGCTGCCATGGCGGTCGAGGTGCTTAAAAGCTCATCTGCCATTGCCCGATCAGCCCGTGGTTACGGCTGTTGCTGCCGATCTCGCCGCTGTAACCCAAACCCAGCGAATGCCGTGCCGAGACCCCAACATCCAGCCCGGCTTCCAGCATCAGGCTGTCACGATCCAGCGCGCTGCCCTCGACATTGAACGCCGTGCCGCCGGTTACAAATGCCTGGCGCGTCGAGCTGCTGACGTCGCCATAGGTGTGTTTCCAGCCGAGGGCCATGCGTGGGGTGACGCTCATGCCGTTGTCCAGGCTGCTCAAGTGCGCCAGGCGCAGACCGAGCGTGCTGCTGAAATTATCTTGGGTCTGAGTGTCGACTTGCAGCGCCGCGGCGCCACCTTTTTCCTGATAGCGGTCGCGGTGGTAGCGCTGGTAGCCGACGCTGGCAAACGGTTCGGCGCTGAGCCGGCCGCTGCCCATGGCGTAGCCGAGTTCGGCGAAGGCTTGTTGGCTGTCGGCGTCGTAGTCGCCTTTCGGACGATCACTGAAACCGTCGAACGCAATGTGGCGCTGGCTCTCGCTTTGATGAGCGCTGTACGCCGCCCCGAGGCGCACGGCGAGCGGGCCGTTCTGATGCAGCGCATAAACACCGGCGTGCCAGCTGTTGACCTCGCCATCGACGCCGCTGGCATCCAGATCGGTTTGCGAATAACCGCCGAGAACGCCCACGCGCCAGGCCGGGCTCAGCGCCCAGTCGGCACCGAGCAAGCTGCCCTTGGTGCGCTGCTCCAGACCAGCGCTGCCGTGTTCGCCATCAAGCTTGCCGTAACCGCCGATGCCTTGCAGCCAGAGCCGGCCGCGCGCGTTCGGATCATTGAGATTGCGTGCCGCCGCTGGCACGCCACTGGCGGCCAGCACCGGTGTGTCGCGCTGATCGAGACCGACCAGCAAACCCGGCGCCGCCATCTGCTGCATCGCTGCGAGCATGCTGCTGCCGACCTGACTGCTGGCGCTGAGCGTGGCGCTGGTCAGACTGGCATTGCTGGCGCCGGCCAGTTGTTCGATTGCCGCACCGGCAGTGCTTTGCGTGGTGTTGAGCAAGGCGTTGTACAGCGCATTGTTTTTGCCGATCGAGGCCAGGCTGTTGGCGGCATTGTTGCCATTGGCAGTCGTGGCCAACTCATTGAAGGCTACATCGTTGCGGGTGTAGGTCAGGTCGACCTGAGTCGGCGTGTAGGCGAGGGTTGGCGTCAGGAACGCGTAGTCACTGCTGACCTCGCCGAAGGTGCCGTTGACCTGCGCAGCTTGCAGCACGGTGTAGTGACTTTGCCAAGGGTAGCTGCCGCTGCCGGGATTCACCGCGAGCGTCGCGCCGTTGAGGTTGGCGATACCGCCGACCACTACCGGCGCGCTGCTGCCATCAGCGTTGACGCCGTAGGCGAGGGTGGCAGTGCTGGCCATGTTCAAGTCGCGAACAATGGTCGCGCGCCCCAGGCTGGTGTCGGTGCGCAGGGTGCCGTTGACGTTGAGACTGCCTACCGAGCCGCCACCGGCATAGGCGCCGCCGGCATCGACAGTCAGGGTGCCGGCGATACCGCCGTGGTTGATCAGGGTGGCGCCATTGCGCACCGCGCCGCCATCGCTGAAATCACCGCTGCCGTTCAGCGTCCAGGCGCCTTGGCGGACCTCCAGCCACTCGAAGTTGCGGCTGGCGCCGAAATCGCCACCGAGCGCATCGTCCATGACCACCTGATCGGTGCCGCTGCCGCCGTCGACGATGCCAATGAAGCGGCTGGCGTTGCGCAGCGTCAGGCGGTCATCGCCGCCGCCCAGATCCAGCGCCAGGCCATTGCTGCCGCTTATGGTGCCACCGTTGATGACACTGTCGGCGAAATCGCCGACGAACTTCACGCCAAAACCGTTCAGGCCCTCGATGCGACCGAAGTTTTCCAGCGTGGTCGCGGCCAGCCCCGAATTACCGCTGCCGTCGTCGACCAGAATCGCGCTGTCGGCACCGCTGATCAGCGCGCCGCTGGCGTTGAGAATGGAGCCGCCACCCAAAGCGATGCCTTCGCTGCCATTGGCAAAGCCGGCCTTGTCCACACCCCCGGCGCCGACGCCTCGAATGGTGCCGTAGTTTTCGATGTGGGCGAGGTTGTCGATGTCCACGCCATCACCGTCGCCGTTCGCTTGCAGGCCCGAGTACGCACCGGTGATGGTGCCATGGTTGATCACCGTGCCATCGCCATCGGAGCCAAACCCGGATCCGTTGCGCCCAGTAATCTGCCCGTAGTTGATCAAAGTTGCGCCGAGGTCGGTGGTGATGCCATGACGGCCACCGGAAATCACCCCGTAGTTGCTGATCGTCACGCCGCTGGCAGTATCGATGTCGACGCCGTCGAACTTCTCGTCGGCATTGTGCGAATCGCCGGTGGAGATCTCACCGTAGTTGGTGAGGGACGCGTTGGCGCCGGTTTTCATACCGTCGCTGGCCTCGCCGCGAATCAGCCCGCCGGCGCGATTGATAATGGTGGTCTTCACCGCCTCGCTGCGCAGCGCGTCGAGATCCAGGCCTTGGCCAGTGGTCGAACGAATCACCCCGCTGTTGTCGATCAACAGGCTGCCGCTGACGAAGTTGCTGTCGATGCGCAAGGCATCGTTGGCACCGAGAATCTGCCCGCCACTGCGGTTGTAGATCGCGTAATTGCGCGCCTTGCTCTCATCGCCACTGCTGTCGATGGCGCGGCCACCGCTGGAGACGATCTTGCCGGCGTTATCGATCACCACACCGGCACCGCTGGTGCTGTCTTTGAGGCTCACGGCCTTGCCGCTGTTGGTGATACTGCCCGGCGCCGAAATCGTCAGCGTGTCGCTGCCGCCCAGCGTTTGCGAGGCGGTGGTGGCGGTGTCGATCTGCACGGTTTTACCGTGAGCAGCAGTGGCGGTGATCAGCAGGGCAATGGCGAGAGACAGGCGCTGTGGCGGAAACGGCATGAAGGGACGGCCTTTTTCTTATGGACGGGCCGTCCTGTATAGCGAGGGGTTTTTACAGAATGATGTCGGAGGCAATCTGCATTATTTTGCGCGCCATCTAAGCTGGCGACGTCATGATCTCCATTTTATTGCAGTTTCTGCGTCCCCAATTGCTTCTGAAATGCACTATATTGCGTTCACAGACAAAAAAACGCTGAAGTAAATGCATCTAAATGCAGACAGGCGAAACCATGTACAACCTGACATTACAGATTTTCACAGCCGGTATCTGGCACGACGCGATGGCTCTGAGCTTCGATGATCCTGAAAAGGGTTTCGCGAGTCGCTGCAGCTTCGGCTATGAGACGGACTACCTCGCAGAAAACATCGACGCCATAGGCTCGCCTTTCTCCAGCGCGGTGAGTGCTCTGTATCCGCTGGACTGGAACGGTCGGCGCTCCGAGACACCGGCATTTGTCCACGACATTGCCCCCGCAGGCGCAGCCAAGCGGTTCCTGCTTGCACGTCTGGGACAGGAAAAACCGGCGGATATCAGCGCCGATCTGTATCTGCTCGGGCGCAGCACCCCGGCACCCATCGGCAACATGCGCATCAAGGAGTCTGCTGCGGCTGTGGATGAACGCAAGCCTATCGGCTTCAAGCGTGAAGACGTCATTCACCGTGACCAGCGCTTTCTTGAGTATGCCTACGAATTGGGCGCGGCAATCGGTGGTGCTACCGGGGCAGGTGGGGAAGCGCCGAAATTATTGCTGGTCGAAAATCACGCGGGTCTGTTGTACCCCGACGCGGTATTGAGTGATGAGGACGTCACACAGCATTGGTTCGTGAAGTTTGCCCGCAACCGAGGTGGGCTGACCGATCAGGACATCCTGCGTAGCGAATTCCATTACTACAAGGCGCTGCAGACGCTGGGCATCGACACGATCGCGGAGAAAGGTCTGGCACTGGAGGAGGCAAACAAACCGAGTTTGTGGATGCACCGCTTCGACCGTAGTGTCGAGGACGGCGAAGTCAGCCGTTTTGCTGTCGAGTCGATTTATTCGCTGGCGCAGGTGACGACACCGGGCAGCGCAATGAACCATCTGGAGGTTATCCGTCTGCTAGCCGGTCTCTGGCGTACAGCGGGGCAAGCCAGCCAGATCCCTGACCTTGTCCTGGATTATTTGCGTCGGGACCTGATCAACAAGATCCTCGGTAACTCGGATAACCATGGTCGCAATACCGCAATCATTCGCGAGGCAAACGCCTTTTGCCTGGCGCCGATTTATGACCTGGCGCCGATGGTCATGGACGATGAAGGCGTGACCCGTACGACGAAATGGCCAAGAGAGCTGGAGAGGGCGGGAGACATCGATTGGCGAGGCGTGTGCCGCGCACTGGTGGATATTGCCGAGCCAGGCGCCCCGTCGGCAGTGAGTGACGAGTCAATGCTGTTTGAGCGCTTGCGCCAAGAGGCTCAACGCCTGTCGGCGCTGCCGGATATTCTGGCTGACAGCGGTCTGCCAGCCAGAACAATGAACCATCCCGGCGTCCACCTGAAAAATCTGCAGCAACGCTTGAATGATTGGGGATTGAAATGAGCCTGTCTGTGGCTGAGCGCACGGCGCTCATCGAAAGCATCCAGCAAGCCCTGGCCCAAGGCACGCTGGACATCGGCGAAGCCGTGCGTCGACTACGGGTGGAAGTGACCGGTTTGCATCAGACCCAGTTCGCGCGGATGTGCAAGATCTCGGTGCGGACGCTGGTGCATATCGAGCATGGCGAAGGCAATCAGACACTCAAATCGTTGAATGCCGTGTTTCGTCCGTTTGGCATGAAGATGGGGGTGGTGCGGATTCGCCAGGACAACAGCTGAGCCCCCCACGCCGAACTGGGGCTTGCTGTTTCAACTGCGCCGCACGTACGCCTTGCCGTAATGCCGCTCCATCTTCGCCTGGATCAATTCCAGCCCGATCGACATCAGCCAGTAGATGATCGCCGCGGTGGTGAGCATTTCGATGTAGCGATAGCTTGAACGGCCGTACGACTGGGCGAGGAACATCACTTCCCAGACGCCCATCACCGAAATCAGTGACGAGTCCTTGAGCATCGAAATGAACTGATTGGTGGTCGGCGGGATGATGGTGCGCATGGCCTGGGGCAGGGTGATGCGCCAGAAGATCACCGTTTCACGCATGCCTAGCGCCAGCGATGCTTCGCGTTGGCCGTGGTCGACGCCGAGGATGCCGGCGCGAAAGATCTCGCTGAGGTAGGCGCCATAGTTCAGCGACAGGGCGATGATGCCCGCGACGATCGCACCGGGGACGAGGCCCAGTTGCGGCAGGCCGAGGTAGATCAGCAGGATCTGGATCAGCAGCGGTGTGCCGCGAAAGAACGAGGTGTAGAAACTGGCGATGCCGAACGCCACGGCGCTGCTCGACAGACGCGCCAGTGCCGTGACGAAGCCCAGCAGCGACGAAGCGACAATCGAGCACAAACACAGAAACAGCGTCAGCGCCGCGCCTTGCAGAAAGCCGTTGGGTGCCAGGTGCAGGCCCACCAGGTTAGGCAGCTTGTCGAGGATGATCGAGAACTTCAGGTCGAAGCTCAGAAAGAATCCGGCGAACAGGCAGAACAGTGCGGCCCAGGTCAGGTACAGCCGTGTGCGAAAACCGAACAGGCGCTGCAGGCGTGTTTCAGCCACCGGTTGTGGTGGCTGTGGCGGTGTCGGAAAAGAAGTCATTGACTGATATCGGCGCCGATCCATTTCTGCGACAACTGGCTCAGGGTGCCGTCCTGCTTGAGCTGCGCGAACACCTCACGGACTTTCGCGTCCCACTGCGCATCGCCCTTTTCGATGGCCACCGAATTCGGCTCGGAGTAAAGCGCCGCGCCGGCCAATTTGAAGCGTTTGTCCTGATTCAAGCGTGGCTGCGCAGTGACCAGGTTGGTGAGGATTGCATCAAGGCGCACGCCGGCGCCGAGCCCCAGATCCTGAAACGCGACGTTGTCGGTGTCGTAGGGGGCGATCTGCACATCCTCGAACGGATACTGCAGCTGCGTGTCTTCGGCACCTTCGATGACCAGGTTCTTGTTCAGGTAGCTTTCGTAACTGGAGGCGCTGGTCAGGCCGATTTTCTTGCCGCTCAGGTCCTTGGCGCTGTGAATCCGCTCATCCTTGGCGTTGACCACGATCACCGCTGGCGAGGCGTAGTACTCGACCGGGAAATCGAAGACTTCGGCGCGGGCCTTGCTCGGTGTCATCGAGCAGATGCAGATGTCGTAACGCCCGCTCCAGCGCCCGGCCGCAATGACATCCCAGGATGGCGTCTCCAGGCGCAGTTTGACGCCCAGTTTGTCGGCGACGGCTTTGGCGACATCGACGTCGAAACCGTCGAGCTGGTTCTGCTCATTGAGAAACGAAAACGGTGGATAGCTTTCCATCAGCACGCCGACCAGTTCTTTGTTCTGCTCGACGCGATCCAGAGTGGCGCCGGCAAGAGCTTGTGTCGAAGCGGCGAGCAGGGTCAGGCCCAGAGCCAGTAATGGTTGCAGTTTCACGGGCGATCCCTGAGCAAAAAAAGAGGTTGTCATTAACCGAATGGTGAGCATTAAATAGTTATAACAAAGACTCTGGTAGTGAGTTTTTTTCATAAGCATATGAGTGAAAAGCATATGGGCGCAGCAAGCACAGTGATTCTCGATGGCGGCATGGGCCGTGAGTTGCAGCGCGCCGGGGCGCCGTTTCGCCAGCCTGAATGGTCGGCGCTGGCGTTGAGCGAAGCACCGCAAGCGGTCGAAGCGGTGCATGCGGCCTACATTGCCAGCGGCGCCAATGTGATCACCACCAACAGTTATGCCGTGGTGCCGTTCCATATTGGCGAAGCGCGCTTCGCCGCGGAAGGGCAGGGGCTCGCGGCGCTGGCCGGTGAACTGGCGCAACGCGCGGTGCACGCCTCGGGCCAGTCCGTGCGCGTGGCGGGTTCATTGCCGCCGCTGTTTGGCTCCTATCGCCCGGATCTGTTCGAGGCCTCGCGAGTCAGCGAGTTGCTGACGCCATTGGTTCAGGGCCTGGCGCCGCACGTGAATTTGTGGCTGGCGGAAACCCAGAGTTCGACCGTTGAAGCCCGAGCCATCCACGCCGGATTACCGAAGGATGGCAAGGCGTTCTGGCTGTCGTTTACCTTGAAAGACGAAGACTCCGACGAGGTGCCGCGCCTGCGTTCCGGTGAGCCGGTCGCTGAAGCGGCGGCGGTGGCGGCTGAACTGGGCGTCGAGACGCTGCTGTTCAATTGCAGTCAGCCGGAAGTGATTGGCGCAGCGATTGACGCGGCGCGAGCGACCTTCGAGCGTCTCGGGGTGAGCATCCATATCGGCGCCTACGCCAATGCGTTTCCGCCACAGCCCAAGGAAGCCACAGCCAACGATGGGCTCGACCCGTTGCGCGAAGACCTCGACCCGCCGGGTTATCTGCAATGGGCGAGGGATTGGCAGCAGCGCGGCGCCAGCCATTTGGGCGGTTGCTGTGGCATCGGCCCGGAACACATCGCGGTGCTGGCGCAGCAACTGCCTCGTTGAGCCATAACTAACCAATTGTGGGAGCGAGCCTGCTCGCGAAAGCGCTGGGTCAGTCGATGCAAAGATGACTGATCCGCCGTCTTCGCGAGCAGGCTCGCTCTCACTGGGGCGCCTGTGAAGACTAGGTTCGGCACTCGGCCAGACCTTTGACCTGACCGGTCGGCGTCTGATTGTCATCGCTCAACCAGCGTTCGAAGCCTGCGCCAATCGCCGGCCATTCCGAATCCAGAATCGAATACCACGCGGTATCGCGGTTCTGGCCTTTGACCACCATATGCTGGCGGAACACCCCTTCGAAGCTGAACCCCAAACGCTCGGCCGCGTATCTGGAGCGGGCGTTGCCGTTGTTGCATTTCCATTCGAGACGGCGATAACCGAGCTCAAAGGCGTATTGGCCCAGCAGATAAACCGCTTCGGTGCTTTTCGGCGAGCGCTGCATTGGCGCACCGAACGTGACGTGGCCGATTTCGATACGGCCCTGCGCCGGAACGATTGACATCAGGCTGAGAATGCCCTGCACCTGACCGGTTTTACGGTCGATGACGCTGAAGAAATACGGGTCGCTGTTGGCCGCGTGATTGTTCAGCCAATCGTTGAATGCGCTGAGCTCGGGAAACGGACCGTACGGCAAATAGTCCCAGAGTTTCGGGTCGGCACCGGGCCCTTCGAGGGCGGCGTACAGCTCATCGGCATGCCGCGCCGGGTCAAGTTTTTCCAGGCGGATGAAGCGGCCTTCGAGAAGGGTGGCGGTGGGGGCGGGGACGCCTTTCCAGTCAGCGAGTGAAGCGGTCATGGGCGCATCTCCTAAAGGGCTTTGCGAAACTGGATGAAGCCCGGGCGTTCGGCGATCCGTTCGTAGAGCTGGATCGCGGTGGCGTTGGTTTCGTGGGTCAACCAATGGACTTTGCCACAGCCGTCGGCTTTGGCAGTGGCGTAGACGTGTTCGATCAGCAGCCGGCCGACGCCAGTGCCACGGGTTTCAGGGACCACCAGCAAGTCTTGCAGGTAGCAGGAGTTTTCGATGCTCCAGTTCGAACGGTGATAGATGTAATGCACCATGCCCACCGCCTTGCCGTCGGCCCAGGCCAACGCGGCATGGGTGGGTTCGTTCGGATCGAGAAAGCGCTGCCAGGTGCTTTGCGTCACCGTGTCCGGCAGTTCGGTGTTGTAGAACCGCAGGTAGGCCTGCCACAGCGGCAGCCACGCGGCATGGTCGGCGGCGCTGACCGGGCGAATGTCGATCTGACTCATGGTGATTTCCTTAACGCATCAAGCGGGCGAGGGTTTGATCATTGGCGTCCGGGCTGGCAGCGAGGCCGTCGCGCACACCGGCAATGTCTTCGGCACTGCGGTTCTGGCTGAGCTTGCGTTTGCCTTCGAGACGCTCGATCGGAATGGCGAAACCGACGATGGCCTTGAGCATGCCGTCGATGTAATCGGCCGGTGCGTCGGCGACGGCCCAGGGTTGCGCCCGCCCGGCTTCGTGGCGGTCGGTGAGAGTGCTGACGATGTCGAGCAGGCGCCCGCCATCGCTGAAGGTCTCGGCATGCCCGTAGGCGTGGACGGCGATGTAATTCCAGGTCGGCACGACTTTGCCGTGCTCGGCCTTGCTGGGGTAGAAGCCCGGGCTGACGTAGGCGTCGGCGCCGGCAAAGATCAACATGGCTTCGGCACCGTCGCGCAAGTCTTTCCACTGCGGGTTGGCCTTGGCCAGATGCCCGTACAGCGTGCCGTATTCGCCTTGTTCGCGATGCAGCAACACCGGCACGTGGCTGGCCTGCAGGCCGTTTTCACCATGGCTGACGAGAATGGCGAGGCGGGTGGCGAGGATCAATTCGTGCAATTGGGACAGATCTTCGATGGCAAAAGCGCGAGGTGTGTACATGGACAGAATTTCCTTGGCGAATGCCTGCATCCTAGGCAGGCTATTGGTCTGTTGTAAGAGCCATTGCCGGCCAATTTCATAGGTCCATTGTCATGCCTGATTCAGCGCCGTTGTCCATGCCGTTCAATCCGGCCGGTATCGAACTCGATCGCCGGCAGGGGCTGAGCCGTCAGCTTTATCAGGCTTTGCGCCTACGGGTTCTGGACGGGCGCCTGGCGAGCGGCACGCGGTTGCCGGCCAGTCGCGATCTGGCGGCGGCGCTGGGCATTTCGCGCAACAGCGTGGTGCGCGCTTACGATCAGCTGTATGCCGAAGGCTTTATTGAAGGGCGCGTGGGCGACGGTACTTATGTCGCGCAATTGGTGCCTGCGGCAACGCCGTCGAAAAAACTATCCACAAAACTGTCCACAGGGTTTTCAACAGGCTTACCCACAGCCTTATCCACAAATTGGCTGGATTTACCTGTGGTTTCATCCAGTGAAGTTATCCACAGCAGCAGTTTTTCGCGCATCGAAAGCAATCATTTGCCGCGACCGCCGAGTGGTCCGCCCCGGGCATTTCGGGTCGGTGTGCCGGCGTTCGATCTGTTTCCGTTTGACGTGTGGGCCAAGCTGAATGCGGCTTTCTGGCGCAAGCCGGACCTGGAGCAGTTGTGCTACGGCGATCCTTCTGGTGACCAGCGTCTGCGCGCGATGATCGCTGCGTACCTGCGCAGCTCACGCGGCATGCAGTGCTCCGCTGAACAAATTGTGATCACCAGCGGTGCACAACAGGGCATCAGCCTTTGTGCACAGTTGCTGGTGGAGCCGGGCGACAGTGTCGCGATCGAAAATCCGGGTTACCGCGCAGCCGGTCACGCCTTCGCCGTGGCAGGCGCTCGATTGCAGGGGATCGCCGTGGACGCAGAGGGCATGGACAGTTCGGCGTTGGCGGCGAGCGGTAACTGTCGCGTGGCTTACGTGACGCCCTCCCACCAGTACCCGACCGGCGTGGTGATGAGCCTGGCGCGGCGCCTCGAACTGTTGGCCTGGGCCGAGCGCAGCCAGGCCTGGATCGTCGAGGATGACTATGACGGCGAGTACCGTTACACCGGAGCGCCGCTGGCACCGTTGGCGGCACTCGACCGCCAGGGGCGCGTGCTGTATGTCGGCACGTTCGGCAAGGTCGCGTTCCCGGCATTGCGCCTCGGTTATCTGGTGCTGCCGCCAGCATTGGTGAATGCCTTCTCGCAACGCCGCGCGGTGGACGTCCGGCACTCCGAGGTGAGTACCCAAGCGGTGATGGCTGAATTCATGGCGGCCGGGCATTTTCAGCGGCATATCCGGCGCATGCGTCGGGCCGCATTGAGCCGGCGCAATACGCTGTTCGACGGCTGGCCGCGTGAGATTGAAGGCGTGGGCGAATTGCCCGCCGTCTCGGCCGGGCTGCATTTGACCGTGGCCGTCGATAGCCTCGAACGCGAGCGGCAATTGATTGAACAAGCTGCCCGCGTCGAGGTGGAGATCAATGCCTTGAGCGGTTACTGGCTAGCGGACTCCAGCACCCCGGCGGATCAGCGTGCCGGGCTGGTGCTGGGTTTTGCCGCTGTGCCGGAACCTGCGATCAAAGCGGCGCTGATCCGCTTGCGACAGGCGTGGCGGGCGTAGAAAACAGTGCCAGCGCAGACGTGCTGGAAATGTTGCTGCGATGGATATCGATCAGTGCCTGGTCACCGAGCAAGCGTGGCTCATAAGCGCCGCGCATAAACCGCTGCCCGACAGTTTTCATGTGGCCAGGGGGGAACGGTGCTGCGGGTGCCTGCGCGCTGCTGTAATGGAAATGTGCATAACACAACGCCTTGTGGGTCTTGACGTCGCGTATTTCATATTCATCGAGAAAATCCGGGGTCTTGCCCTTGATGCGATGACGAATCACCGTCTGGGCAATTGTGACTTCCCCCTGGTCTTTGAGCCATTGAACGCCAGCGGCTGTCGGCGCTTGTTGCTTGACCATACTGATGCGCGTTCGGGTGCCTTTCTCTATCAGGCCGTTGGCCGCCTCGTCCAGTTGGTGGCCGAGCGCCTCGGTCGGTTTTTTCAGATCGGCGGTCAGGTTGCTGGCAGTCAAGGCTTCATCGATGGCCGCGTTCGCTGCGCGCAACACAGCAGCGTGGTTGTGATATTGCTCCTCGGCTTCGACAGGAATGCGCTGACCTCGTTTGAGCCGAGCCTCGACCCCTCGGTGAAAAGCGGCGAGACCGTCGATCAGCGCCTGGCCCTCACGCATACTCTTTTTCAAATCAGGGCTGGCCTGGGGCGGTGCAGGTCTGACGGTGCGCTGTTCGACCCAGACACCGGGTGATTGCTCTTCGAATGTGGCGATGACGCCGGTCAGGGTGGTGCGTATTTCCACCAGACCGGTGTCCTCACCGTCGAGGCTCTTCTTGCGTTCGCCGACCAGCGTGCCCTGTGATCGGGTCTTGATGATCCGTCGCGTTGATGTCGCGGCGGATGGTGGCCGTGACGGGCCGGGCATCGGTTCCAGCAAATGTTTGAAGCGCAGCAGTTCCACCAGTTTTGCGTCGGCACGGGCCTTGAATTCGTTGACGCGTTTACGCACCAGTTGCAGGCGCTCGGTATTGATCTGCTCGGAGTGGTCAATGAGCAGATCGCCAAAGCGCTGATCGACGGAAGTGAACCGTTCGGCCGCCGTGCTCAGCACATCGATGCGCTCGCGCAAGTTGTCGAGGCTTTCGTCAGCGGTCAGGTTCAGCGTGCTCTGGATATTCAGCGCCGCCTCTTCGACCAAAGTGCTCAGCGCCTGGTACACGTTGGTGTGGGTAACGGTGTCGCCTGGCTTGACGCAGATCTCCTGACCGAGGCTGATCTGTAACAGCTTCAGGTCGTTGAGATCGTAGCCGGGCAATGCATCACGATAGGACTTGATGACCTCGACTGCGTCGTTGCCGATCAGTGTCAGCTCATCGAAACGGTTCTGGGCCAACTCCATTTTGTCGATGATGGCCTGGGTCTGATCGGTCATCTTCTCGAAGGTCTGCACAAACGCTTCAGCCTCGAAACGGGACTCCTCCGCCAGCATGGCCTGGATGGTTTCCAGGCTGGACTGAAAATCCTTCGAATGCAGTTCAAGCCATTCCTGGCCGAGAAACAAACGCATTTCCAGTCGCTCCTTCATCACCGTGCGGTAATTGGGAATGGGTTGCTTTTGATTCAACGCCTTGATCTGTTCGATGTTCTTGCCGTACGCCTGGTTTTGCGCGTCGAGCGTCGCCAGATAACGCTCGCGAGCCGCTGTGCGAGTCGCCGGTAACGCCTCAAGGAACGCGGTGTGGTCGGCGTTGCGCTGTTGTCGCTTGGTGTCCATGGTCTTGTCGAAAGCGCTGATTTCGGCGGTCAGCTGTCGCGCGCCCATTTTGTTGACCTTTTGCAATGCCTCAAGGGCGCTGTCGAGTCCGCCACCGCGCAGGCGCAAGCGCAGGTCAATCACCCATTCGCCGTTGGCCGTGCGGCTGATGAGCGGCCCGATCCGCGCGGCTTTCTGACGCGAGTCGATAATCTGGACATCGCCGTGCTCATTGATCGTGACTTCGAACCAGCGCTTGCCGACAGCGGCAAACCATTGTTTCTGGCGCGGATAGAGGTGCCGGTATGCACCTTCGCTGGCAGCCATGCCAATGCCCCTGGGTTTGGCGATCTGAAAACTGTCGAGCACCGCCGTCAACGCAACGGGCGAACGTTTCAGTGGGGTGAAGCGGTTGACCGATATTTCATGGCTGATCGGCAATGCGCCATCGACGACATCAGGCAACTGCGCGGGTTTGCTGGTGGGTAGCTCGACTGTGGGTGTGGTTGTTGGCGGTTGTTCCTCGATGATCGACTCACTGTGCGGCCGATCGCCAACCGCCGCACGATGGGCCAGGACCATGCCCAGCGCCAGCAATATATCGGCAAGCGCGGCCCAGGCGGTCTTGCCGGATTGCTGATTGGCCACGTCGCTGATTTCTTGCAGATCATCCATGATCTGCCAGACCCATGCCGCTGCACCGAGGCTGCGGCCCAGGAACGGCAACGCTGCATTGAACAGCAGCCAGCCGCCGTGTTTCAGCGTCGCCCAGCGCGCCTCGGCATCGGACACCGATTGGCGATCGGCCTGAGTAATGACCGCCTGAACATTGCGCTCGTGCAGTGTCGCCAGCAGCGGGGTTGCAATGGTCGCCTTTGCCAGCGCGACGGCGCCGGACATGTCGAGGGCCGTGGTGGGATTGACCAGCAACTGCGGAATTGTCCATACCGAAGGCAGGCTGGCGGTGAACACGAACTGGCTGTAATTGAAGCGCACGTCATCCGCCAGCCAGGCCAGTACTGACTCGCGCAACTCATGCGAATGCTGGATCTGGTAGAGCAAGTTGGCGTGAGAAGGAAATTGCATCAAGGCCATTTCGAACAGCGGCCGGTAGAGCACGCACGGCCCTTTGCTCACCTCGCGTGGGCCGATGATGAACATGTTTTCAACGGTGTCTGCCTTGGCGCTGGAGCGATGGGCGATGAATGCCAACGGACGGATGACGATTTCATCGCGGTCGACGTACCGTTCATCCTCCGTGCTGGCCAGCGCAGCAACGACATAGCGATAACCCTGCTCGGTGATGCCGGCCTTGCCTTGTATCTTGTGTTGCAGCGCCAGTAGCGGCAGCTCGATGGGCAGTTGGCTGGTGTAGAGTCCTTGCAGCGCTGTGGCCTGCTCGCTGTCGTCGATCAGCAATTTCTGCAGGTGCGCGGGGTAGGTTTTGCCGATATCGACGCTGCCCACCAGTTGTTCCAGATAACTGGCGGTCATCCATTGCGGCACGGCACTGCCATCCTGGTAACCCACGGTCTTGTTGCCAATCGGCTGTCCCGCAAGATTCTGCAACGCCAGCTCGACCAGCGACAGCGTGTGGGTCTGGGTATTGCCCGGCAAGACGAACGTGCCCCAGACCACCAGGCTGGTGATGGTGATTTGAATGTCTTCAATCTTCACTTCCCCGGCCTTCGGATGGTCCTTGAGCATCTGTTGTTTCAGGGCATTGAGGGTGAACGCGTGCAGGCTGGCGACTTCGCTCTGGAAGGTTTTTCCCAGGTTGGTATGTTGTACGGTGGCCAGGTCCAACAGATGTCGGCTGTAGCGGGTTTGATCGGCTGCCGGTGCGTTGTCCAGCCACGCAGGCAACATCGGCCGCAGGAGCTCCATATGCGGTTTCAAACGCGGCGTCGGTGCGTGCGGATTACCCGCCGTTCCGGCATGCGGATAGCTATTGCGCAGGCTGGCGCCCTGAAAAAAATTGATCGAGCCCAAGGCGTCTGCTTCCAGAGCAATCAGCGCACACGCCTGGTAATCGAAGAAGTCGCCCTGCGGCTCGACCAGTCGCCATTTCAGATCGGTGCTCGCGGCGGCGTCCCAATAGCGGCGCGGCAAGGACTCGCCGAGCTCTTCCAGCGACTCGAAGTTTCTGAAACCGTGAATCACCGAATGGGTCATGATCACGATGCGCTTGTCATCGTTGCCAATCAGTACCGCGGTGTCGAGCAAGGTCAGATGTTGCTGCGTATCGCCTTCGCCTTGGTCCACATCGATCAGGCAGGCGCGGGTCTTGTATTTGTCGTTGGGCAGTCGTCCGGCCTTGTCGGGATGGTGAGAAACCGCTGCAACCATGGCCTGCTGAACGGTGTCCCGGTCAGGGGCCGCGTCGCTGGTCCACAGATTGCGCAGGGCTTGCGACATCTGTTGCCAGCGTGGCTGGCCGGGGTAAGTGAAGTCGTCCCAGTAACGCACGTGCTGCTCCTTGTAGGCGATGAACAGCAACGGTGCCAATTGATTGAGCAACAGGCCGATGGCACTGATCTTGACCGGTAACTGAACGGCGGATCGCTGGTCGGGCTGCAAGGTCAGGTAATGTTCGCCGTCGAGGTAGGTCACGGTGGTGCCGGAAAGCGCCAGACGCACCAGGGTGTCAGTCAACGATTCGACGAGATGGCGGCCGGGGACCACTTGATCGGCCTGAAGGTGCCATGTGGGTCTGACGACCATGCTCGACTGCGGGTCGATATCCTGATCCGGGTAAAGTTTTTTCAAGGCTGGGCGTAAGGTTTTCGAGGCGACTTCTCCCAGTGACGGGCCGGTGACCAGTTGCGTAACGACATCGACAGCGCTGGGCGAGGGGATTTCAGACATGGGCAACTCCTGCTCTGATGGCCGCGCGCCGGAAGGGCGGCGGTGCCGGGCAAGGTAGCGGGGGGCGGCGCAGGGTCTGCGGTAGATACCTATCGCGGGGCAAAAAAAGACCCGCGCCGGCGGGTCGTTTGTCGTGGAAGACTGCCGGGTTTTTATTGCTCGAAACCTTCCAGCACGTTCACCGCATTGATGCCGATTTCTTCCACGGCATAGCCACCTTCCATGACGAACAGGGTCGGCTTGCCAAGGGCGGCGATGCGTTTGCCCATGGCCAGGTAATCGGGGCTGTCGAGCTTGAATTGCGAGATCGGGTCGTCCTTGAAGGTGTCGACGCCAAGCGACACGACGATGATGTCGGCGCCATAACGCTCGATTTCCCCGCAGGCCTGCTCCAGCGCGGCGCTCCAAACATCCCAGCCGGAACCGGCCGGTAATGGATAATTGAAGTTGAAGCCTTCACCGGCACCTTCGCCTCGTTCGTCGTCATAGCCGAGGAAGAACGGAAACTCCGCTTCCGGGTGGCCGTGGATCGAGGTGAAGAGTACGTCGCTGCGCTGATAGAAAATCGATTGGGTGCCGTTGCCGTGATGGTAATCGACGTCAAGGATCGCGACCTTCTGGTGGCCCTGATCGAGAAAAGCCTGCGCGGCGATGGCGGCGTTGTTGAGGTAGCAATAACCGCCCATCAGGTCGCTGGCGGCGTGGTGCCCTGGTGGCCGGCACAACGCGAAGGCCGCGCGTGCGCCACGCTGGATTTCTGCTTGCGCGGTCAGGGCCACTTGCGCCGCACTGTACGCCGCTTGCCAGGTGCCGGCAGTGATTGGCGCGCCGCCATCGAAACTGTAATAACCGAGCTGGCCATGCAGGCTGGTCGGCTTGATCGCGCGCAGTGTGCGCGCCGGCCAGGTGTACGGCAGCAAATCGCCGTCGGTATTGAATTCGGTCCAGCGCGCCCAGGCACCTTTGAAGAACTCCAGATAATCGCGGTCGTGGATGCGTGCGATCGGCTCCAGACCGAAATCCTGCGGTGCTTCGACCGGGCCGAGACTCTGGCTTTTCACTCGCTGCAAAACGTGGTCGGCGCGTGAAGGCATCTCGAAGCAGGGTTTGAGCTGTCCATCGATGAGCTCGCAGCGGCCATGGTGCAGGTGGTGATCGTCCGAGTAGATCGTCAGCATTTGTTGTTCTCCGCAAGGCTGGTTCGGTGGCCTTCAGTGTTGCGGGGCGAGGTGAAACGGAGAACGGCAGGAAAGGCCAAAAGGGGATGCATCTGGCCAAAAGCTGTGTCCGCAATTCGCCCCCACACGGGCATTCAGTGTGGGCGGAACTGACTCGGTGCGACACCGCTCCAGCGCACAAACGCATGGCGGAAACTTGCGGTCTCGCTGAACCCCAAAGTCTCGGCGATGCGGTAGATCGGCAACTGATCCTCACACAGCATCTGCTTGGCCCGCTCGAAACGCAGCTCATCGAGCAGTTCCTGATAGCTGCTGCCCATGTCCTTGAGATGCCGGCGAAGGGTACGCGGCGAGCATTTCATCTGCTGTGCCAGACCCTCCAGGCCCGGTGCCGCATTTAACTGCGCGCTGAGCAACTGCCGAATCCGCCCGAGCCAGGCCTGGCGTCCGGTGAATTCAAGGTTCTGCTTGCGACAGCGCTCAGCCATGGTTTGATGGGTGATGCTGTCGGCCAATGGCAATGGTTGATCCAGCCATTGGCGCTCGAATGCGAACGCGTTGTCCTTGGCGCCGAAGTGCAGCGGCGCATCGAAGTGCTCAGCGTAACTGTCACGGTAGTCCGGCGCGGCATGTTCGAAACGTGTAGCCAGAAGTGGCAATGGATGCCCAAGCAGGTCATCACAGATGAGTTTCAGCGATACCAGACAGAACTCGGCATTGAACACCGCCATCGCCGGGCTTTCACGATAATCAGCGGCGGCGAACCAGATGCGTTCGCCATCATCTTCAAGGCTCAATTCAAAAAGTGTTCCCAGCAGCGCCGGATAACGGATCGCCAGACGCAGTGCGTCACCAAAGGTGGCACAGGTGAGCAGGGCGTAACCGAGCATGCCGTAGCAGGAAACATGCATGCGTCGGCCCAGTTCCAGGCCAATGTCACGCTTGAGCGCGACCGCGTTGGCGCAGACCTGCATCTCCTGATTGGTGGTAATGCGCGTGTCGGCACGCTGCAAATCTGCCGCGGTGATGCCGCTGCCGGCCAGCAACGCCTCGCTCGACAAGCCTTCGGCCTTGAAGGTGTTGAGGATCAGTGAGACCGCATTGAGGGTGGTGAGGTGGGAGTGAAGCATAGGAGGTTTTCCGAACTTGGATGGGATACCACAGCAATTTATGTGCCGCTCAAAATTGTAATATCGAAAATATATCGAAAGTTAAACTTTCATCCACTGGATAGAGATAATAAATTTAAAATTTATTATTTTTAAGGTAACGATAGAGCTTTAAGTGATACGAGCAGAACAAGACGCATGCCAATTTTAAAATTTAAGCTGCGCTTGGTCTACTGTCAGAAATTACAGTTTTTGGCTCGATATTGACCGTTTGTCGAATGTTTTTATTTGTAAGTGTTTTTTTTGACAGCTTCATATGTCGGGTCTAGTTTGCCAGTGGCTGTTGCAGTTTTTTCAGTAAATATGAACTTTGACTTAATGTATCGCCAAGGAGCTTTAAAATGAGCCATTCACAAGCTAAAGAATTTTCGCTGGAATTATTCAAAGGCAGCAAGAAAGCACTTCAAGGCCAAATCACTGTTGAGGTTGACGGTCAAAAGCAAACATTTCCTGTCATTCACGCTGAAGTCCGTACAAATGATATTGTTTTGGACTTCGATATGAGCGGCGGAGATCCGGACCGCAATAATATTATTGGCGTGGTAATCGGCAAAGATTATTTGAATATGAAAGTGGAATTTGTAAGGCACGGCGACCCTGCTTATTTATTGTTTCAGGATTCTGTGCAAGAGTGGGTGGCGACAAAGGGCTGGATTCGAGTGGAATGGCGAGAGGGCAGTAAAGAAATCGCTGGATTGCTGGATAATGTGCAGGGCGACAGAGACGATAACTCCAAACTCACCGCCGGAAAGTTTGAAGTTACATTGAATTGATTGTTTAAACCTTCCTGCATTCATTTGCAGGAAGGTTTATTTATGACCAGAGGTGTACTGGCCAGCGCTGTTCAGACAAGCTCGCCACACAGGTCGAGCTCAACCAGTTGACGAACTTCCTGTGTGTCAAGCCCTGCCCCCAGCAATCCATGCAACTTGCCAAACGCCGCTTCCCGGGTCATGCCACCGCCGGACAATACGCCGACACCGCGCAGACGACTGCCCGCTTCGTAGACATCCAGCTCAACACCGCCTTCATGGCACTGTGTCACGGCTACGACCACCACATCGTTGTTCTGTGCGCGGCCAAGGCTGGCGAGGAATTGCGGATTGTCGCTCGGCCCGGTGCCGCTGCCGTAGCACTCCAGCACCAGACCTTTAATGCCGCTATCGAGCAGGCCGTCGAGAATATCGGCGCTGATGCCGGGAAACAGCGGCAGAACGGCAACCTGGGCCAGTTGTTTTGGCTGGTTGTAGTTGAGCGCGGCAGGCATCGAAGTGGCTTTGACGCCGCCACCCTGACGCTCCAGACGTTTGAACGGATGCCGCCCGAAGCTGCGCACTTTGGCGCAACGGGTCGGCGCCAGCAGTTCGCCGTGGAAGTACAAATGCACGCCGGGGGCCAGGCCCTGGCCGAGCGCGACCAGTGCGCCACTGAGGTTTTCCCAGGCATCGCTGTCGGTAACGCCGGCGGGCAGCATCGAGCCGGTGAAGCACACGCGAGCCTGCAGGCCGAGCAACTGGAAACTCATCGCCGCCGCGCTGTACGCCAGCGTGTCGGTGCCATGCAGGATCAATACGCTGTCGCAACCCTGCACGTCGACGGCATCGACCACCGCTTCGCGCAGTTGCTGCCAATAGGCCGGGGTCATGTTGGCGCTGTCGATCAGCGGCGACATCTCGCGAAAGCGCCACTGCGGCACGACCAGCTCCGGCTGGCTGTGCAGATAGTCACGCATGCGCGCTTCGAAACCGGACGCCGGGGCCAGACCGTTGGCGCTGGCCTGCATGCCGATGGTGCCACCGGTGTAAAGCACCATGACGTGTTGGGCAGCGGGATAAGTCGACGAATTCATGGGATTCTCCGAAACGATGAGGGCCCTGTGGGAGCGAGCCTGCTCGCGAAAGCGATGTGTCAGTCAGCCTTGTATCAACTGACGGATAGCATTCGCGAGCAGGCTCACTCCTACAAGTTATTGCACCACAATAACTGACGGGCGCAGGGGATGCGCCCGTCATTCACCGGTCAGCGTTGCGCTGCAGGTACGCCTTGCGGCTCGGCTTCGGTCTTGCCCGCAGCTGCCGGCGGGTTGGCCGGCCAGGCGTTGCGATCCAGATCCAGATCGAGGAACTTGCTCGAGTCGAACACGGGCTGTTTGACGCCGGCGCGGCGCTGCTCGTCGTAGTCGCGCATGACGCGCATGCCGACCTTGAACAGCATGGCCAGGGCCACCAGGTTAACGAACGCCAGACAGGTCATGGTGATGTCGGCAAAGGCGAACACGGTCGTGAGGTCCTGCATCGAACCCCACACCACCAGCGCCAGCACCAGACCGCGGAAAATCATCAGTGCGGCGCGGTTGCGGGTGAGGAATTGCAGGCTGTTCTCGCCCAGATAGTAGTTGTAGAGAATGCACGTGAAGACGAACAGCGACAGGGCGACGCTGACGAACATGCGACCCCAGTCACCGACCACCGCGGCCAGCGAGTTCTGAGTCAGGACAATGCCGTCACCTTCGAAGCCCGGGGTGTAGAAACCCGACAGCAGGATCAGCAGCGCGGTGCAGGTGCAGATCACGAAGGTGTCCAGGAACACGCTGAAGGCCTGAACCACGCCCTGCGCGCCCGGGTGCTTGACGGCCGCCACGGCGGCGACGTTCGGCGCACTGCCGAGGCCCGCTTCGTTGGCGAATACGCCACGCTTCACACCCATGACAATCGCGCTGCCGAGCAGGCCGGCAAAGGCCGGGTCGAGACCGAAGGCGCTTTTGAAGATGGTTTCCAGCATCGCTGGCACGTGTTCGATCTGGGTGCCGATCACGTACAGGGTCACGCCGATATAGGCCAGCGTCTTGATCGGTACCAGCAGGTCGGACACCGAAGCGATGCGCTTGATGCCACCGATGAAGGTGATAGCCAGCAGCACGGCCAGAACGATACCGGTGTGTTGTGGATTGAACTCAAAGGCGTTCTGCAGTGAATGCGTCACGGTGTAGGACTGCAGACCAATGAAAGCGAAGCCATAGGTGACCAGCAGCAGGATGGAGAACACCACCGCCATGCCTTTGAGCTTGAGGCCGTGCTGGATGTAGTACGCAGGGCCGCCACGGTACAGACCGTCACCATCGGCGCGCTTGTAGACCTGGGCGAGGGTGCATTCGAAGAAGCTGCTGGACATGCCGACCAGCGCGGTCACCCACATCCAGAACACCGCACCCGGACCACCGAGGGTCACGGCGATGCCGACACCGGCGATGTTGCCGGCACCGACGCGGCCGGCGAGGCTGAGCATCAAGGCCTGGAACGAGCTGAGCTGCCCGGCGCTGCCTTTGAGGCTGTCGCGGAACACCGCGAACATGTGGAAAAAGTGGCGCAGTTGAACGAAACGCGAGCGAATCGTGAAGTAGCTACCGAGCCCGACAATGAGCACGATCAGTACTTTCCCTGAGAGGAAGTCGTTAATGACTTCGAGCATGGATTTTTCCTCGCTGTTTTTTGTGAGAGCAAATGCTGGATCGGAGAAACATCGTGTTACACCGCGGTGCGCACGGCACAACGGGTGAGGCGAAGGTTTCGTCCCGGATCCATATCGCGGGTTTTGTTATTAGTTCGGGTTTCGCATGGGTTATGGCCTCGTTACTGACGACCGCTCACGCGAAGAGGGGCGGCACTATACCGATCAGTGGCGCGCCCGTCTGCACGGTTGTGGTGCAAGCGACGAAACGAAGCGTTGAAACACCCGGCGTTACCGGCGCCGGGCTTATGCAGGGACTGAGCTTCTGTGGGAGCGAGCCTGCTCGCGAAAGCGTTGTGTCAGACAACGCAATGGCGCCTGACAAGGCGCGTTCGCGAGCAGGCTCGCTCCCACATTGTTCAGTCCCGAGGCATTCGGGGTCTCAGGGTCAAACAGTTAAAAAAAAGGGCTCGGGGACCAGGTCCCCAAGCCCTCAAAAGGTGAGAGGTGTCTAGTCCCTCGACCTGGTGAGCGGTGCTACAAGTTACGTGTCGGTTCAGGCTTTGAGCGGAACCAGACGCGGGGCAATCATGTTTTCCGGACGCAGGATGTCGGCGAGCATGGCTTCGTCGAGCAGGCCTTCTTCGCGTACCAGTTCCAGCACGCCGCGGCCGCTTTCAAGGGCGAGGCCGGCGATGCGCGTGGCGTTTTTGTAGCCGATGTACGGGTTCAGTGCGGTGACCAGACCGATCGAGTGTTCGACCAGTTCGCGGCAACGCGCTTCGTTGGCGGTGATGCCGACGATGCAGTGCTCGCGCAGCATGTCCATGGCGCGTTGCAGCAGGCGGATCGAGTCGAAGATCTTGAAGGCGATCAGCGGCTCCATCACGTTCAGTTGCAGTTGGCCGCCTTCGGCTGCCATGGTCAGCGCCAGATCGTTACCGATGACCTGGAACGCCACCTGGTTTACCGCTTCCGGGATCACCGGGTTGACCTTGCCGGGCATGATCGAGCTGCCTGGCTGACGCGCCGGCAGGTTGATTTCGTTGATGCCGGTGCGCGGACCGCTGGACAGCAGGCGCAGGTCGTTGCAGATCTTCGACAGCTTGACCGCGGTGCGCTTGAGCATCCCGGAGAACAGCACGAAGGCGCCCATGTCGGATGTCGCTTCGATCAGGTCGGCCGCCGGCACCAGCGGTTGACCGCTGATCAGCGCCAGACGCTGTACTGCCAGCGCTTGATAACGCGGGTCGGCGTTGATGCCGGTACCGATCGCAGTGCCGCCCAGGTTCACTTCGGTGAGCAGTTCCGGGGCCAGCGTCTTCAGACGGGCCAGGTCTTCGCCCATGGTGGTGGCGAAGGCACGGAATTCCTGACCGAGGGTCATCGGCACGGCGTCCTGCAGTTGGGTACGGCCCATTTTCAGGACGTGATCGAACTCTTTGCCCTTGGCCGCGAACGCCTGGATCAAGCTGTCGAGGCTGGCCAGCAGAGTGTCGTGACCGAGCAGCAGACCCAGGCGGATGGCCGTCGGGTAAGCGTCGTTGGTCGACTGCGCCATGTTCACGTCGTCGTTCGGGTGCAGGTACTGATACTCGCCTTTCTGGTGACCCATTGCTTCAAGCGCAATGTTGGCGATCACTTCGTTGGCGTTCATGTTAGTGGACGTACCGGCGCCACCTTGAATCATGTCGACCACGAACTCTTCGTGGAAATCACCGCGGATCAATCGGGCGCAGGCTTCGCTGATGGCAGCGTGCTTGGCTTCGCTCAGGTGACCCAACTCGCGGTTGGCGTCAGCGGCGGCCTGTTTGACCATCGCCAGGCCCACAACCAGTTTCGGGTAATGCGAAATCGGAACGCCGGAGAGACGGAAGTTATTCACCGCTCGCAGGGTCTGGATGCCGTAATACGCTTGCGCCGGTACGTCGAGGGCGCCAAGCAGGTCGGTTTCTGTGCGGAAAGATGCAGCGGAGGACATGATGGAAATCATCTCGATAAGGACCCGGTCTGTGCCGGAACGCTGCGAATGCTAGGCTTGTGGGGATTTTTGGGCCAATGCTGTTAAGCGCTGGCCTATGCACATTCGGCATAATGTCGATGTGACGCCGCTGGTGCGGCAAACGTGTGACCTGTTTTGGTGCGTGTCCGGGAGGACGTGATGAATCTGGAAAGCAAATGGCTCGAGGACTTCAGTGCTCTGGCCGCCACCCGCAGCTTCTCGCAGGCGGCCGAACGGCGTTTCGTGACCCAGCCGGCGTTCAGTCGGCGGATCCGCAGCCTTGAAGCTGCCCTGGGCCTGACGCTGGTCAATCGCTCGCGTACGCCGGTCGAGCTGACGGCGGCGGGGCAGCTGTTTCTGGTGACCGCACGCACCGTGGTCGAACAGCTCGGTGAAGTGCTGCGCCATCTGCATCATCTGGAAGGCGGGCAGGGCGAAGTCATTCAAGTCGCGGCGGCGCACTCGCTGGCGTTGGGGTTCTTCCCGCGCTGGATCGCGCAGTTGCGCAATGAAGGCTTGAATATCGCCACGCGGCTGGTGGCGACCAACGTCGGCGACGCGGTGCACGCCTTGCGCGAGGGCGGTTGCGATTTGATGCTGGCGTTCTACGACCCGGATTCGGCGATGCAGATGGACCCGGAAATCTTCCCGTCGCTGCATCTGGGCCAGACCGAAATGCTCCCGGTGTGCGCAGCGGATGCCGAGGGCAAGCCGTTGTTCGATCTGGAGGGCGAGGCGAGTGTGCCGCTGCTGGCCTACAGCGCTGGCGCGTTTCTCGGGCGCTCGGTGAACGGTCTGCTGCGCCAGCGCCAGTTGCGCTTCACCACGATCTACGAAACCGCCATGGCCGACAGCCTGAAAAGCATGGCGCTGGAAGGCCTCGGCATTGCCTGGGTGCCACAACTGAGCGTGCGCGCCGAACTGGCTCGCGGCGAACTGGTGGTCTGCGGCGGCCCGCAATGGCATGTGCCGCTGGAGATTCGCCTGTATCGCTGCGCCCTGGTGCGCAAGGCCAATGTGCGGCTGCTGTGGCGCAAGCTTGAGGGCGGCGCCGCACAAAGCACCTGAAGCCTGATGAAGACCAAATGTGGGAGCGAGCCTGCTCGCGAAGGCGTCGTGTCAACAAAATTGATGGCGACTGATTCAACGCTTTCGCGAGCAGGCTCGCTCCCACAGAAGGGGATTTGCGGTGTTCTGTCGCTGACCTTAAGGTCAACAAAACCGGGCTTTTGCGGCAGAAGACAGATGGTCGCGCGGGGGGCTGTTTATTGCTTTCTTTGCGGTATACTGCGCGGCCTTCGGCCGGCACGTCCGGCCATTTTTCGTACAATCAAGCCACGCAACCTGCGTGGCTTGTTGTTTTATGACGCGCCTGCGGGCGCTCCTGAGAGAAGAGGCGCGACGATGAGTGCACTGGTTGGCGTGATCATGGGCTCCAAGTCCGATTGGTCCACCCTTAGCCACACCGCCGATATGCTGGAAAAGCTCGGCATCCCGTACGAGGTCAAAGTGGTCTCTGCCCACCGCACCCCGGATCTGCTGTTCCAGTACGCCGAAGAGGCTGAAGGCCGTGGCATCGAGGTGATCATTGCCGGTGCCGGTGGCGCTGCCCACCTGCCGGGCATGTGTGCGGCCAAGACCCACCTGCCGGTACTGGGCGTGCCGGTGCAGTCGGCCATGCTCTCGGGCGTCGATTCGCTGCTGTCGATCGTGCAGATGCCAGCAGGCATTCCGGTCGCCACCCTGGCTATCGGCAAGGCCGGCGCGATCAACGCAGCCCTGCTCTCGGCGAGCATTCTCGGCGCCAAGCATCCGCAGTTCCACGCGGTACTGAAAACCTTCCGTGCCGAGCAGACAGACAGCGTCCTGGACAATCCAGACCCACGTATTGCCTGAGGTTGTTGAGATGAAGATCGGTGTAATCGGTGGCGGCCAGTTGGGTCGCATGTTGGCCCTGGCGGGTACTCCGCTGGGGATGAACTTCGCTTTTCTCGACCCTGCGCCGGACGCCTGTGCCGCCGCGCTGGGCGAACACCTGCGGGCCGATTACGGCGATCAGGATCATCTGCGCCAACTGGCCGATGAAGTCGATCTGGTGACCTTCGAATTCGAAAGCGTCCCGGCCGAAACCGTGGCGTTCCTCTCGCAATTCGTGCCGGTCTACCCGAGCGCCGAAGCCTTGCGCATCGCTCGCGACCGCTGGTTCGAAAAGAGCATGTTCAAGGATCTCGGCATTCCGACCCCGGCTTTTGCCGACATCCAGTCGCAAGCCGATCTGGATGCCGCTGTCGCTGCGATCGGCCTGCCGGCCGTGCTGAAAACCCGCACCCTGGGTTATGACGGCAAGGGCCAGAAAGTCCTGCGTACACCGCAAGACGTGATCGGTACGTTCGCCGAACTGGGCAGCGTCGCTTGCTTGCTCGAAGGCTTCGTGCCGTTCACCGGTGAAGTCTCGCTGATCGCCGTGCGCGCGCGCGATGGCGAGACGAAGTTCTATCCGCTGGTGCACAACACCCACGACAGCGGCATCCTCAAATTGTCGGTGGCCAGCACCGATCACCCACTGCAGGCGCTGGCGGAAGACTATTCCAGCCGTGTGCTCAAGCAGCTCGACTATGTCGGCGTGATGGCGTTCGAGTTCTTCGAAGTCGACGGCGGCCTCAAGGCCAACGAAATCGCCCCGCGCGTACACAACTCCGGGCACTGGACCACCGAAGGCGCCGAGTGCAGCCAGTTCGAAAACCACCTGCGCGCCGTTGCCGGCCTGCCGCTGGGTTCGACCGCCAAGGTCGGCGAGAGCGCGATGCTCAACTTCATCGGTGTGGTCCCGCCGGTTGAGAAGGTCATTGCGATCGAAGACTGCCACCTGCATCACTACGGCAAAGCCTTCAAGGCCGGGCGCAAGGTCGGTCACGTCAACCTGCGTTGCGCCGACATGGCCACGCTGCAGGCGCAGATCGTCAAGGTCCAGGCGTTGATCGCCGAGTAAGACAGTTTCATGTGACAACGGCGGAACCATTCAGGGACCGTCGTTCTCTCATGGCAGGATGCGAAACTCTGACTAGGCTTTCGCATATCTACCAAATCAGAGGGAAATGTCATGGGAATTATCGGAACCATCTTTATCGGCTTGATCGTCGGCCTGCTGGCGCGGTTCCTGAAACCGGGCGATGACAGCATGGGCTGGATCATGACCATCCTGCTCGGTATCGGCGGTTCGCTGGCAGCCACCTACGGCGGCCAGGCTCTGGGTATTTATCAGGCGGGCGAGGGTGCCGGTTTCATCGGTGCGCTGGTTGGCGCGATCGTGCTGCTGGTGATCTACGGCCTGATCAAAAAGAACTGATCCAAAGCGACAAAGCCCTCTCTGCCAAACTGGCCGGGAGGGCTAGAATGCTCGGCGATTCAACGTTCCTTCCTTTCTATGCCGAGCACCTTCATGCGCCGTCTTTTGTTGACTCTCCTCTTGCTGGGCAGCGGTTTGGCCCACGCCGGCGAACTGCCGGAAACCGACTGGCTCGAACTGATGCCCAAGTCGGACCAGAAGGCCCTTGAGGCCATGCCTGAAATCGATCACAACACCCCGGAAGCCACCGGCACCTTCACCGAGAAGGGCGGGATGAAGCAGGCCAAAGGTCTGCCGGCGGTGATGTACTCGACGAAAACCGTGGCAGCCATGAACGACAAGCACATCCGCATCGGCGGTTACCCGGTGCCGCTGGAGTCGGATGCCAAGGGTCGCAGCACGCTGTTTTTCCTCGTGCCGTATCCGGGCGCGTGCATCCACGTGCCGCCACCGCCGCCGAATCAACTGGTGCTGGTGCGCTATCCGAAGGGTTTGAAGCTGGACGATATCTACACGCCGTTGTGGGTGACCGGCACGCTGAAGATCGAAAAGGTCAGCAATGACCTGGCCGATGCAGCGTATGCGCTGGAGGCGGACAAGGTGCGGGTGGTGCAGGAGGCTGATCTCTAATAGTCACCACGAAGCAACTGTGGGAGCGAGCCTGCTCGCGAAAACGTTGTGTCAGACATTTGAATGTTGACTGATACAACGCCTTCGCGAGCAGGCTCGCTCCCACATTTTGTATTGCGGTGCTGGTTAGAGCGGTTTGCTGGCAACGCTGACGCCCATGGTATGGTTCGCCCCCGGCGCCAATGTGATGATGTCATCCATCACATTCGCCGTCTCGATGCAGAGCATGCGCTGCCAGCCGTCATTGTCCATGTCCGGCAATGCAGCGGCGCGGTCGATCCATGGGTTCCAGATCACCGCCGTGCGCGAGCCCGTCGAGGTCAGCACGATGCGGCGTTCCCAGGTTGGATCGACGATGCTCAGTTGCGACGGAGCGTCGAGGTAGATGCGGTCGGTTTCGCCGGCAAACTGCAGATCACCTTGCTGGCTGGCGGTGTTCCAGTCGTCCAGGGTCTCGATGTAATTCAGCCCGGCGACACCATCAACGTGCACGTTACGCACATCACTGACGGCGAAATACGTGTGCAGCGCCTGGCTGAGGGTCACGCTGTCGGCGCCACGGTTGTGGCTGGTCAGGCTGTAGCTCAACTGATCTGCCAGATGCAAAGTCAGGGTCAGATCGACTTCGTGGGGCCAGCCCGGCAAGCCGCCTTCAGGGTACGGCAGCTTGAACTCGACCTTGATACCGTCAGCCTCCGACTCGATGCCGCCCAGTTCCCAATCCATCGCCCGCACCAAACCGTGCGCGGGGGCCGGTTGTGCGCCGGTGTACATGGCTTGCACGCTCTGCGGGTTGCGTTCGAACTTGCCGAACCACGGCCAGCACACCGGCACGCCGGCGCGGATGCTTTTGCCGGTCTTGAAGTCGGCCTTGTCGTTGAGCCAGATGATCGGCGGCTGGCCGTCGACCTGATAACTGAGGATGTGCGCGCCTTGCTGGGCCACCAGCACTTCGGCCTTGCCGTGGCGGATGCGCCAGCAGTTCAGTTCATCCTGTTTCACGGCTTCAACGTTGGGCGTGTTCATGGGCAACTCTCGATCAGACACTGGGGACGACTATCGACCGCAAAACGGCCGCGAGGTTTAACGCGCGCGTGGCGGCACCGAACGCGTGCGACCGCTGCCGTCGATGGCGACGAACACGAAAACTGCTTCGGTGACCTTGCGCCATTCGCTGGAGAGTGGGTCATCGCTCCACACTTCGACCATCATCTGGATCGAGCTGCGGCCGATTTCCAGGGTCTGGGTATAAAAGGACAACTGCGCGCCGACCGCCACCGGCACCAGAAACGCCATACGGTCGATGGCCACCGTGGCGACACGGCCACCAGCAACGCGACTGGCCATGGCGGTGCCGGCCAGGTCCATCTGCGCTACCAGCCAGCCGCCGAAAATATCGCCAAAGCCGTTGGTTTCGCGTGGAAGTGCGGTGATTTGCAGGGCCAGGTCGCCCTGCGGGATCGGATCTTCTTGTTCGAGCTCTATCATGCCGAGGGGCCTCTGACCCGTGACTCTTCGTGGGTATTGCGGGTGGTAGCCGTCTTCAAGAAAAACGATTCAACACCGAACACACTGCGTTCGTCACGTTTTCCATCAGGCGCCTAAAGGGAAACTCTGCGAAAAAGGCTAAATCCCGAGCAAAGGGCGGGCCAACAACGTTTTCGCACAGCAACCTCTTACAAAACCTGCGCAGGTGGCGAGTATATCGGTCGGTAGACTCCACGACGACCGTCCGGTTCTGATTTCGACCGTCAATTACGCGCCTCTATGTGCTTTTTCGAACAATTTGCTATGGTGCCGAACCTGTCCGAGCCACCGCCAGCGTTGTTGTGGCGACAGATTCGACTATAAGAGAAGCCCTTGCCATGACCACAGCGCCTTCGAGCCTCGCGCAGCCCGAGCAACCCGTACGACCGTTGACCCGCAATGACTACAAAACCCTGTCGCTGTCCGCCCTCGGCGGGGCGCTGGAATTCTACGATTTCATCATCTTCGTATTCTTCGCCACCGTGGTCGGCAAGCTGTTCTTCCCGGCCGACATGCCCGAGTGGCTGCGGCTGATGCAGACCTTCGGCATCTTCGCTGCCGGCTACCTCGCCCGGCCGCTGGGCGGCATCGTCATGGCGCACTTCGGCGACCTGCTGGGGCGCAAGAAGATGTTCACCCTGAGCATTTTCATGATGGCCGTGCCGACGCTGATCATGGGTTTGCTGCCGACGTATGCGCAGATCGGCATCTGGGCGCCGATCCTGCTGCTGTTGATGCGCGTCATTCAGGGCGCGGCAATTGGCGGGGAAGTGCCGGGAGCGTGGGTCTTCGTTTCCGAACACGTCCCGCAAAAACACATCGGCTATGCCTGCGGCACGCTCACCAGCGGTTTGACCGCCGGCATCCTGCTCGGCTCTCTGGTCGCCACGGCGATCAACAGCATTTATACCCCGGCGGAAGTTTCCGATTACGCCTGGCGGATTCCGTTCCTGCTGGGCGGTGTGTTCGGCCTGTTCTCCGTGTACCTGCGCCGCTGGCTGCACGAAACCCCGGTGTTCGCCGAGCTGCAACAGCGCAAGGCATTGGCTGAGGAAGTACCGCTGCGCGCGGTACTGCGTGATCACCGTGGCGCGATCGCGATTTCGATGCTGCTGACCTGGTTGCTGTCGGCCGGCGTGGTCGTGGTCATCCTGATGACCCCGACCGTGCTGCAAACGGTCTATCACTTCTCGCCGACCACCGCGTTGCAGGCCAACAGCCTGGCCATCGTCTTCCTCAGCCTGGGTTGCATCGGTGCCGGTGCGCTGGCCGATCGCTTCGGTGCCGGTCGCGTCTTCGTCTTCGGCTGCCTCGGCCTGCTGATCAGCTCGTGGACCTTCTATCACAGCCTCGCCGACCACCCGGGCTGGCTGTTTCCGCTGTATGCACTGACCGGTCTGCTGGTCGGCACCATCGGCGCGGTGCCGTATGTGATGGTCAAGGCATTCCCGCCGGTGGTGCGCTTCAGCGGCTTGTCGTTCTCGTACAACGTTGCGTACGCAATCTTCGGTGGCTTGACACCGATGGTGGTGAGTCTGCTGCTCAAGGAAAGCGCGATGGGGCCTGCTTATTACGTAGCGGTGCTGTGCGGGATGGGGATTCTTGTAGGTGCGTGGTTGTGGAGGAAGGGGCGCTGATTTTTCCTTCCGCCTGATCGTTCCCACGCTCCGCGTGGGAATGCATCCCGTGACGCTCTGCGTCACCTCTCGAAACGGACGCAGAGCGTCCCTGGCGGCATTCCCACGCAGAGCGTGGGAACGATCTGTCTCGACATGCTGGCCTTTCATCCAATTGTCATATTTCAGCCATAGAGTGTTCACACGGCCCGCTGATACTTGGCCCCGACTTAACACACCCTATCTGCTAGGAGTAAGGCATGAAACTGAAGCGTTTGATGGCGGCAATGACTTTTGTCGCTGCTGGCGTTGCGACTGCCAACGCGGTTGCCGCTGTTGACCCTGCTATCCCGAGCTACACCAAGACCACTGGTGTGTCGGGCAACCTGTCCAGCGTCGGTTCCGATACCCTGGCCAACCTCATGACCCTGTGGGCCGAGAACTACAAAAAAGAATACCCGAACGTCAACATCCAGATTCAGGCCGCCGGTTCCTCCACCGCGCCACCTGCACTCACCGAAGGCACCGCCAACCTGGGCCCGATGAGCCGCAAGATGAAGGACAACGAGCTGCAGGCTTTCGAGCAGAAGTACGGCTACAAGCCGACTGCCATCCCGGTTGCCGTGGATGCCCTGGCCGTATTCGTGCACAAGGACAACCCGATCAAGCACCTGACCATGGCTCAGGTCGATGCGATTTTCTCCTCGACACGCCTGTGCGGTGCCAAGGCTGACGTCAAGACCTGGGGTGACCTCGGTGTGACCGGCGACCTGGCCAACAAGCCAGTGCAACTGTTCGGCCGTAACTCGGTATCTGGCACCTACGGCTACTTCAAGGAAGAAGCCCTGTGCAAAGGCGACTACAAGCCAAACGTCAACGAACAACCAGGTTCGGCGTCGGTGGTGCAGTCGATCAGCAGCTCGCTTAACGGCGTTGGCTACTCAGGTATCGGCTACAAGACCGCCAGCGTGAAAACCGTTGCCCTGGCCAAGAAAGAAGGCGGCGAGTTCATCGAAGACACCGAAGAAAACGCCCTGAACGGCAAGTACCCGTTGTCGCGCTTCCTCTACGTTTACGTCAACAAAGCCCCGAACAAGCCTCTGGCCCCGCTGGAAGCCGAGTTCGTCAAACTGGTGCTGTCGAAGCAGGGCCAGGAAGTGGTGGTGAAAGACGGCTACATCCCGCTGCCAGCCAAGGTTGCTGCAAAAGCACTGGCTGACCTCGGTCTGCAGGAAGGCGGCTCTGTCGCCAAGCAGTAACAAATCGAGCCTGGCGTAACGCCGGACTCTTTGTGGGAGCGAGCCTGCTCGCTCCCACAACTACCAAATTTCGACTCCGCTGCCGGGCCTTCCGGGTGGCGGATTTGCTGCGTCACTGCATTGTCATCTTTCTGTCATACAGGATCGCTAGGGTGTGCGCATGAATGATCTGGCCAATTCCCCAATGACTACGACTTCCCCTCCCAAGCGCATTGATTTCAATACGCCTGAGCTGCAACGCAAGCGCCGCATTCGCGCGCTCAAGGATCGCTTCACCCGTTGGTACGTCCTCGTTGGCGGCCTGGCGGTGCTCGCGGCCATCACCCTGATCTTCTTCTTCCTCGCTTACGTCGTTGCGCCATTGTTTCAAGGTGCCGACCTGACCGCGAAGGACTCGATCACCCCGGCCTGGATGCAGGACGCCGGCAAGCCGCTGATGATCTCGCTCGAAGAGCAGAATCAGGTTGCGATGCGCGTCTCCGACAAGGGCCAGGCGTTGTTCTTCGATATCGACAGTGGCGCTGAACTCAAGCGCGTCGATCTGCCAGTGCCCGCCGGCGCCAGCGTGACTTCGATTGGTGAAGACCAGCCGGGTCATCCGCTGGTGGCCGTGGGTCTGTCCAACGGTCAGGCGCTGGTGTTCCGTCACACCTACAAAGTCAGCTACCCCGATGGCAAGAAAACCATCACGCCGGCCATCGAGTACCCGTACGGTGAGACGCCGATTGCGCTGAACGAAAGCGGCGGTGCACTGGAGCATGTCAGCCTCAATGCCACCGATACGACCCTGATGCTGGTCGGCTCTACCGGTTCGCAACTCAATGTTCTGTCGCTGACCAGCGAAGAAAACCTGATGACCGGCGAAGTCACCAACGAGCAGCAGCGTATCGATCTGCCGCAGATGACCGAGCCGGTGAAAAACATCTTCGTCGACCCGCGCCAGCAGTGGCTGTACGTGGTCAACGGTCGCGCTCAGGCCGACGTCTTCAGTCTGCGCGACAAGAGCCTCAACGGTCGCTACAAGCTGCTGGAAAATGCAGACGCCGAAGTCACCGCGACCAC
Organism: Pseudomonas retamae; assembly: GCF_043496865.1. Lineage (NCBI taxonomy): Bacteria > Pseudomonadati > Pseudomonadota > Gammaproteobacteria > Pseudomonadales > Pseudomonadaceae > Pseudomonas > Pseudomonas retamae. The sequence goes on along the minus strand of NZ_JBIEIL010000003.1, from coordinate 586,690 downwards.
GCAACTGGTCGGCGGTATCTCGTTGATCGTCGGCGACTCCAAGGGCGGTCTGGCCCAGTGGTTCATGGCCCGTGACACCGATGGCGAGCAGCGCCTGAAGCAGATTCGCACGTTCCAGATGGGCACTACGCCCATCGTTGAAATCGCCGCCGAAGAACGCCGCAAAGGCTTCCTCGCCCTCGACGCCAGCGGCAAGCTCGGGGTGTTCCACAGCACCGCACACCGCACGCTGCTGGTCGATCAGGTTGTCGACGGCCAGGGCCTGTTCGGTCTGTCGCCGCGCGCCAACCGGGTGATCGTCGAAGCCGGCGGCAAGCTGCAACCGCTGCTGCTCGACAACCCGCACCCGGAAGTGTCGTGGAGCGCGTTGTGGAGCAAGGTCTGGTACGAGAACTACGACGAGCCTAAGTACGTCTGGCAATCGACCGCGGCCAACACTGATTTCGAACCGAAACTGAGCCTGTCGCCACTGACCTTCGGCACCCTGAAAGCCGCGTTCTACGCGATGCTGCTGGCCGCGCCACTGGCCGTTGCCGCCGCAATCTACACCGCGTACTTCATGGCCCCGGGCATGCGCCGCAAGGTCAAACCGGTGATCGAGCTGATGGAAGCGATGCCGACGGTGATCCTCGGTTTCTTCGCCGGTCTGTTCCTCGCGCCATATGTGGAAGGACACCTGCCGGGCATCTTCAGCCTGCTGATGCTGTTGCCGATCGGCATCCTCGTCGCCGGTTTCACTTTCAGCCGCCTGCCTGAATCGATCCGCCTGAAAGTCCCGGACGGTTGGGAAAGTGCGCTGCTGATTCCGGTGATCCTGTTCGTGGGCTGGTTGTCGCTGTACATGAGCCCGTTCATGGAGAACTGGTTCTTCGGCGGCGACATGCGCATGTGGATTTCTCACGACCTGGGCATCACCTACGACCAGCGCAACGCTCTGGTGGTCGGTCTGGCCATGGGTTTCGCGGTGATCCCGAACATCTACTCGATCGCCGAAGACGCCGTATTCAGCGTGCCACGCGGCCTGACCCTCGGTTCTCTGGCCCTCGGTGCCACGCCGTGGCAGACCATGACCCGCGTGGTCATCCTCACCGCCAGCCCGGGGATCTTCTCGGCGCTGATGATCGGCATGGGCCGCGCCGTCGGCGAAACCATGATCGTACTGATGGCCACCGGTAACACCCCGGTCATGGAAATGAACCTGTTCGAAGGTCTGCGCACCCTGGCCGCCAACGTTGCAGTGGAAATGCCCGAGTCGGAAGTTGGCGGCAGCCACTACCGCGTGCTGTTCCTCTCGGCGCTGGTGCTACTGCTGTTCACCTTCGTCATGAACACCCTGGCAGAACTGATTCGTCAGCGTCTGCGCAAGAAATACTCGTCGCTTTAAGCAAAGGTAGAAGTCTGTGAAACAGAACTCCCTGAAAGGATGGTTCAAGAGCGGCGCCCCAGGCGTCTGGATCAGCGGTGGCGCGGTGTCCATCGCGGTCATCATGACCATTGGCCTGTTGGCGGTGATTGCCGTGCGCGGTCTCGGTCACTTCTGGCCGGCGGACCTGATCCACGCGCATTACGACGTGCCCGGCCAGGCCAATCACCTGATCGTCGGCGAGGTGGTGCAGAAAGAAGAAGTGCCGCGTGCCCGTCTCAAGAGTGCCGGCCTGCCAGTGCCTGACGAAGGCCCGGAATTCATGACCCGCGAGCTGGTCAAGGTCGGCAACCGTGACCTGAACGGCAACGACTTCACGTGGATTGTCGGCGACTGGCTGACCAAGCAGACCACGCCGCCCGAATTGATGGCGATCGAGCGCCGCGAGTGGGGCAATTTCTATGGCTACCTGGTCAACGTCAAACAGGACGGCAAGGTCATCGCCGAAGGCGAGGCCGCATGGCCTGAGCTGCAAGCGCGCATCGATCGGGTCAACGATCTCGCGGCTCAACTGAAGACACTGGAAAAAACCGACATCGGCGCGATCAACGCCGGCCTCGAGCGCATCCGTCTGCACGGTCGCAAGCTCGAGCTGGAAGGCAAGCTCGACGCCACCGCGCAAGCGGACATGGCCTCCGAGCGCGCCGAGCTGGACGCACGCTACAAAGACATCGAAGCACGTCTGTCTGATCTGCATGCACAGTTCAACCGCGACGCCTTGACCGCCCGTGACGCCAACGGCAAGGAAATTGAAATCGGTCTGGGCAAAGTCGTGCATGCGTACCAGCCAAACGGCATGAGCACGGTGACCAAGGTCGGCTTCTACTTCAGCAAGATCTGGGAATTCCTCTCGGATGACCCGCGTGAAGCGAACACCGAAGGCGGGATCTTCCCGGCGATCTTCGGCACCGTGATGATGACCCTGATCATGGCGATGATCGTGACCCCGTTCGGCGTACTGGCGGCGGTGTACCTGCGCGAATACGCCAAGCAGAACACCCTGACGCGTGTGATTCGTATCGCGGTGAACAACCTTGCCGGTGTACCGGCGATCGTTTACGGCGTGTTCGGTCTGGGCTTCTTCGTCTACGTGCTCGGCGGTTCGGTTGACCGCTTGTTCTTCCCTGAAGCACTGCCAGCGCCGACCTTCGGTACGCCGGGTCTGCTTTGGGCCTCGCTGACGCTGGCCCTGCTCGCGGTGCCGGTGGTGATCGTGGCGACCGAAGAAGGTCTGGCGCGAATCCCGCGTACCGTGCGCGAAGGTTCGCTGGCACTGGGCGCGACCAAGGCGGAAACGCTGTGGAAGATCGTCATCCCGATGGCCAGCCCGGCGATGATGACCGGCATGATCCTCGCCGTGGCGCGTGCCGCTGGTGAAGTGGCGCCGCTGATGCTGGTGGGCGTGGTGAAACTGGCGCCGTCGCTGCCAGTGGATGGCAACTACCCGTACCTGCACCTGGACCAGAAGATCATGCACCTGGGCTTCCACATCTATGACGTCGGCTTCCAGAGCCCGAACGTCGAAGCGGCCCGTCCGCTGGTGTACGCCACGGCGCTGTTGCTGGTGCTGGTGATCGCGACGTTGAACCTGTCGGCGGTGTATATCCGCAACCACCTGCGCGAAAAATACAAAGCTTTGGACAGTTAACACAAACCCTGTGGGAGCTGGCTTGCCAGCGATGGCATCACCGCGGTGTAACTGAAACACCGCGTCGCCTGCATCGCTGGCAAGCCAGCTCCCACAGGGGCCGCGATAACACTGAATTTGCGTTACCCGCTGGCCAGGCCTGCGGCTCAACAAACCGAATTTGTCAGCACAGGGAGCCTCCCATGCAGCACGAAACACACAGCCACGGCATCAACATGTCTGCCCTGGGCCGCGACAAGCAGAGCCTGAACCTCGAACAGGAAACCGTGGCCATCGAAGTGCCCGGCCTGAGCCTGTACTACGGCGAGAAACAAGCGCTGTTCGACGTCAGCATGAATATTCCGAAGCAGCGCGTGACCGCGTTCATCGGCCCGTCCGGTTGCGGCAAGTCGACCCTGCTGCGCACCTTCAACCGCATGAACGATCTGGTTGACGGCTGCCGCGTTGAAGGCGCAATCAACCTGTACGGCAACAATATCTATCGCAAGGGCGAAGACGTTGCCGAATTGCGTCGTCGCGTCGGCATGGTGTTCCAGAAACCCAACCCGTTCCCGAAGACCATCTACGAAAACGTGGTGTACGGCCTGCGCATCCAGGGCATCAACAAAAAGCGCATCCTCGACGAAGCGGTCGAGTGGGCATTGAAAGGCGCTGCCCTGTGGGACGAAGTCAAAGACCGTCTGCACGACTCGGCGCTTGGCCTGTCCGGTGGTCAGCAACAGCGTCTGGTGATCGCCCGTACCATCGCCGTTGAACCGGAAGTTTTGCTGCTCGATGAACCGTGCTCGGCCCTCGACCCGATCTCGACGCTGAAAGTCGAAGAACTGATCTACGAGCTGAAATCCAAGTTCACCATCGTCATCGTCACGCACAACATGCAGCAGGCGGCACGGGTGTCCGACTACACGGCGTTCATGTACATGGGCAAACTGGTGGAATTCGGCGACACCGATACCCTGTTCACCAATCCGGCGAAGAAGCAGACCGAAGACTACATTACCGGTCGCTATGGCTGACCGAACAGCTGCAAGCCGCAAGCTTCAAGCGGCAAGAAAGAGCGGTTCGAGTACGACACAAATCAGCTTGCAGCTTGTAGCTTGCAGCTCATGGCTTTTGCGGAGCAAATCATGATTTCGAAGGAAGGTTTAACCCATCACATTTCCGCGCAGTTCAACGCCGAACTGGAAGAAGTGCGCAGCCACCTGCTGGCCATGGGCGGGCTGGTCGAGAAACAGGTCAATGACGCCGTCACGGCGCTGATCGAGGCCGATTCCGGTCTGGCTCAGCAAGTGCGCGAAATCGACGACCAAATCAACCAGATGGAACGCAACATCGACGAAGAATGCCTGCGCATTCTTGCCCGTCGTCAGCCGGCAGCGTCGGACTTGCGTCTGATCATCAGCATTTCCAAGTCGGTGATCGACCTTGAGCGCATCGGCGACGAAGCGACCAAGATCGCCCGGCGTGCCATCCAGTTGTGCGAAGAAGGCGAAGCGCCGCGCGGTTACGTCGAGGTTCGCCACATCGGCGACCAGGTGCGCAACATGGTCCGCGATGCGCTGGACGCCTTCGCGCGTTTCGACGCCGATCTGGCGCTGTCGGTGGCGCAGTACGACAAGATCATCGACCGCGAATACAAAACCGCCCTGCGCGAGCTGGCGACCTACATGATGGAAGATCCGCGCTCTATCTCGCGGGTGCTGAGCATCATCTGGGTCCTGCGTTCGCTGGAGCGCATCGGCGATCACGCGCGCAACATCTCGGAACTGGTGATCTACCTGGTGCGCGGCACCGACGTGCGGCACATGGGCCTCAAGCGCATGAAGGAAGAAGTTGAAGGCACCAGCGACGAAACCGCTAATGTTCCGGGCGAAGCTGACGATAAGTAAGATTGCCTGAGAAAAGCGCCCGGCCCTTTGGCCGGGCGTTTTTGTTTGTGCTTTTCATGGGCAGATTCGAATTAAAAAGCAGCACCCGCGAACGAAAAGTCCCGGCGTGACTGAAGAGTTTTGGCAATGTGCCATCAGCCAGCGTTATGCTTGCCGGGATTTTAATAGGGGTGTTGGATGAGCAAGATCAGTGTGTTGGTCGTGGACGATGCTTCGTTCATTCGTGACCTGGTGAAAAAGTGCCTGCGTAATTACTTCCCGGGGATCCGCACCGAGGACGCCGTGAACGGCAAAAAGGCCCAGGCCATGCTGGCCAGAGAAGCCTTCGACCTGGTGTTGTGCGATTGGGAAATGCCGGAAATGTCCGGTCTCGAACTGCTGACCTGGTGCCGCGAGCAAGACAATCTCAAGACCATGCCGTTCGTCATGGTGACCAGCCGGGGCGACAAGGAAAACGTCGTGCAGGCGATTCAGGCCGGCGTTTCCGGCTACGTCAGCAAGCCGTTCACCAATGAGCAGTTGCTGACCAAGGTCAAGCAGGCGCTGAACAAGGTCGGCAAGCTCGACACCCTGATGAACAGCGCGCCGACCAAGATGAATTCGGCGTTCGGCAACGATTCGCTGAGCGCACTGACCGGCGGCAAACCTGCCGTGGTCGGCGCCGCCCCGACCGCTGCGGCGGCCAACCCGTTTGCCAAGCCTGCTGCAGCAGCGCCGGCCGCTGCAGCAGCGCCATCGCGCGGTTTGCTCAACGCGCCGCCGGTGCAGGCACCTGCCGCGGCGAAAGCGCCGGTCGGTGGTCGCGGTCAGGGCCAGTTGCGCCTGCCGAGCGGCACCCAGCAATGCGTGATCAAGGCGCTGAGCATCAAGGAAGCGCTGCTGGTGGTGAAGCGCACCGAGACCCTGCCGCAGGTCCTCGACAGCGCCGTGCTCGATCTGGAGCAGGGCGACAATGCCGAAGTCGCGCGCCTCAACGGTTACCTGCACGCCGTGGTTGCGGTCGAGCAGAAGCCAGACAGTGAATGGCTGCAACTGACCTTCCGATTCGTCGATCAGGACGCGCAGAAGCTCGATTACATCTCGCGCCTGATCGCCCGTGGCACGGCGCAGAAGCATTTCGTGCCGGGCGCGTGATCTTCCTCGCCTGACACACCGCCTTCGCGAGCAGGCTCGCTCCCACCCTGGAATGCATTCCAAGAGTGGGGGCGAGTCTGCTCGCGAAGGGGCCATCACCCACGACATCCATTTTCCAGACTGCCAATTTGCAACATCTGTCGACTAGCCTGGTCTGCTTCACCTGCTAGGCTCATTTCCAGGCCTCCTTTCGACAGATTCTTGCCCATGCTCGCGCGCCTGCTGTTTCTCTGTGGTCTTTTCCTCGCCTGCACCTCGGCAGTGGCCATGACCATCTACAAATCCACCGATGCCAACGGCGTGGTTTCCTACAGCGACCGGCCGAGCAAAGGCGCGCAGGTGTTCGTGTTTCAGGACCGCATGGTCGAGCGCCTGGAGCGCCAGGTCTACCTCGATATCAAAAAGCAGAAAGGCACCGACGTGGTGTTCGTGCGCAATGATCTGTATGCGCCGGTCGAGATTGCCTTGGCGTTTACCGGCCTGAGCAATGTGCGCGGCGCGCCGGCGCAGACCATTCGCCGGGTGCTGCCGGCGCGCAGCAATACTCGGCTGGCGCTGCTGACGGCGATCTCCGCCGGCAAGCCGCTGGTGTATTCGCCGCAATTCCATTATTCGCTGGGCGACCCCGCAGGTGCGGCGCAGAGCTATCGTTATCCGCTGCCGTGGCGTGGCGGGCCGTTTCGCCTGAGCCAGGGCGCCAACGGCCAGTACAGCCACTACGGGCCGAAGAATCGCTACGCAATGGATATCGCCATGCCGGTGGGCACGCCGATCATCGCCGCGCGGGCCGGCGTCGTCGTGAAGACTGAAAACTCCCAGAGCGGGCGCGGCACCGATGCGTCTGGCAATTTCGTGCGCGTGCTGCACGATGACGGCACGATGGGCGTGTACCTGCACCTGAAACAGGGCTCGGTGAGTGTGCGTGAGGGGCAGCGGGTCAAGGTCGGCAGTCCGCTGGCGCTGTCGGGCAATACCGGCAACAGCAGCGGCCCGCACCTGCACTTCGTGGTGCAGCGCAATACCGGCGAAGGGCTGGTGTCGATTCCGTATCAGTTCAACCAGCCACTGGGGGCGTTGCCCAACTTTGCGTTGGGCAAGCAGTAACATCGGCAAATGCATTCCAGGGTGGGAGCGAGCCTGCTCGCGAAAGCAGCGACGCGTTCCCGGATCAGCCAGTTAATCCAGCATCAACACCTTGGCCAGCACGATCTTCGGCCCTTTCATCTTCTTGATGATGATCCGCAGGCCTTCGACTTCCAGTACTTCTTCCTCTTCCGGCACGCGTTTGAGGGTTTCATAGACCAGCCCGGCAAGGGTTTCCGCTTCGATGTGGTCCAGATCGATGCCCAGCAGGCGTTCGACCTTGAACAACGGCGTATCGCCACGGACCAGCAGCTTGCCCGGCTGATAGGCGAGAATGCCGCGCTCAGCCTTGCGGTGTTCGTCCTGAATGTCGCCGACCAGCACTTCCAGTACATCTTCCATGGTCAGGTAGCCGATGATGTTGCCGTCAGCCTCCTCAACTACGGCGAAGTGTGAGCCGCCCTTGCGGAACTGTTCCAGTAGCTGCGACAACGGCATGTGCCGCGACACACGCTCCAGCGGACGGGTCAGCTCGGCCAGATTGAACGACTCGGGGATGTGGTCCAGCGCCGCCAGTTCCAACAGCAGGTCCTTGATGTGCAGCAGGCCGACGAACTCCTGGCGCTCGCTGTCGTACACCGGATAGCGGCTGAACTTGTGGCGACGGAACATCGCCAGGATTTCCTTCAGCGGTGCGTTGAATTCGAGGGTGATCAGGTCTTCCCGGGAGTTGGCCCAGTCGACCACTTCCAGCTCGCCCATCTCCACCGCCGAGGCCAGTACGCGCATGCCTTGGTCGCTCGGATCCTGGCCACGGCTGGAGTGCAGGATCAGTTTCAGTTCTTCGCGGCTGTAATGGTGTTCATGGTGCGGGCCGGGTTCGCCTTGCCCTGCGATACGCAAAATCGCGTTGGCGCTGGCGTTGAGCAGGTAGATCGCCGGGTACATCGCCCAGTAGAACAGGTACAGCGGCACCGCCGTCCACAGCGACAGCAGTTCCGGTTTGCGGATCGCCCACGACTTCGGCGCGAGTTCGCCGACCACGATGTGCAGATAGGAAATGATGAAAAACGCGGTAAAGAACGACACGCCTTTGACGATCTCCGGCGAATCGACGCCGACTGCGCTCAACAGCGGCTCGAGGATGTGCGCGAACGCCGGCTCACCGACCCAGCCCAGGCCGAGGGAGGCGAGGGTAATACCCAACTGGCACGCCGAGAGGTAGGCATCGAGCTGACTGTGCACGGTGCGCAGGATATGCCCGCGCCAGCCGTGCTGCTCGGCGATGGCTTCGACCCGGGTCGAGCGCAATTTGACCATGGCGAATTCCGCCGCAACGAAGAAGCCGTTGAGCAGGACCAGGATCAGAGCAAAAAGAATCATGCCGAAGTCGGCGAAAATGGTAGCGAGGGACAAGCCAGGGGAAGGGTCCATGATGGAGTTTTGCAGGTTCCGTTTGATTCGAAAGTAAGGGAAAGCAGCGCCTGAAAGGCAGGCACAAGTCAGCCAATGTAGCGGCTGACTGGGCAATTGCCTAGTGGCGTGTGCCGGGCGGCGTCACTCGGCGGCGCTGATCGCCCGTGCGCTGGCCACCTGGGCCGGGGCGAAGTGGCAGGTGAACGTGCTGCCGTGGCCGGGCACGCTGCTGATCTCCATGCGCGCGCGATGGCGCAACAGCACGTGTTTGACGATCGCCAGGCCGAGGCCGGTGCCGCCGGTGTTGGAGTTGCGGCTGGAATCGACGCGATAGAAGCGTTCGGTCAGGCGCGGCAGGTGTTTGCTGTCGATACCGATGCCCGAATCCTGCACGCTCAGGTGCGCGCCCTGATCGTCGCCCCACCAGCGAATCCGAATGTTGCCCTCGGCCGGCGTGTACTTGACCGCGTTGAACACCAGATTGGAAAACGCACTGCGCAACTCCGCTTCGCTGCCCTTGAGCAGCACGCCAGCATTGGCTTCCAGCGTGATGTGCTGATTCTTAGCGCCAGACAATTGCTGGGCGTCGCTGGTGATCGACTGCAACAGCGCATCGATCTGCACCGGCTGGTTGTCCGACGGGTAATCGGTGGCTTCGAGCTTGGCCAGCAGCAGCAAGTCGTTGAGCAGCGTCTGCATGCGCCCGCCCTGTTGCTGCATCTGTTGCAGGGCGCGGCTCCAGCGCGGGTTCACTTCCTCGACGTTATCGAGCAGGGTTTCCAGATAGCCGCAGATCACCGTCAGCGGTGTGCGCAATTCGTGGGAAACGTTGGCGATGAAGTCTTTGCGCATCTGCTCCAGTTGATGGATGCGCGTGACGTCGCGCACCAGCATCAGGTGCTCATTGTTGCCATAACGGGTCAGGTACAGCTGAATGCGCACGCGATCGTTGGTCGGTGAGGGGATTTCCAGCGGCTCGGCGAAGTTGTCCTGCTCGAAATATTCCTTGAAGCGCGGATGCCGCACCAGGTTGGTCACCGGTTGGCCACTGTCTTGCGGGGTCTTGAGGCCGAGCAGGGTCTCCGCGGCGCGGTTCCACCATTCCAGGTTGCCGTCGCTGTCGAGCATGATCACCGCGTCTTTGAGCGCCGCGGTGGATTCCTGCACCCGATCGATCACCGCTTGCAGCCGCCCGCGCACGCGTTGGTCACGGCGTTGCAGGTGGTAGATGCTGTCGAACACTTCGCCCCACAGACCGTAGCCATCGGGCGGCGCTTCATCGGGCTGGTGCTGGCGCAGCCATTCGTGCAGACGCAGCAATTGCTTGAGCGTCCAGGCCAGATACAGGCCCAGGCCCACCGCGAGGCTCCAGCCGTAATAACCGCTGATCAGCCCGATCACCAGGCACGCGGTGACCAGCAGCAGCATGTGGCGAATCAGGGTGCCATGCCAGTTTTGATTCACAGAGGCGTCCTTAGCCGCAGCTTCAAGTGTCAAGCTGCAAGCTACAAGTTGAAGCGGCGCGCTGTGTCTTGCCGCTTGTAGCTGAAAGCTTGCAGCTGTTCTTTATGCCTTCGTAGAGAACCGATAGCCCGTACCGCGCACGGTTTGTACCAGATTTTCGTAGGCATCGCCGAGGGCCTTGCGCAGCCGGCGGATATGCACGTCGACGGTGCGCTCTTCGACATAGACGTTGCCGCCCCAGACCTGATCCAGCAACTGGCCGCGGGTGTAGGCGCGTTCCTGGTGGGTCATGAAGAATTGCAGCAGACGATATTCGGTCGGGCCCATCTCGGCCGGTTTGCCGTCGATGGTCACGCGGTGGCTGATCGGATCGAGGAGCAGGCCACCCACTTCGATCGGCGCTTCGCCGTCGGTCGGGCCGGCGCGGCGCAGCACAGCCTTGAGGCGGGCGACCAGTTCGCGCGGGGAGAACGGTTTGGTGATGTAGTCGTCGGCGCCGACTTCCAGGCCCTGGATCTTGTTGTCCTCTTCGCCCTTGGCGGTGAGCATGATGATCGGGATGTCGCCGGTCAGCTCGTCACGCTTGAGGCGTCGGGCCAGTTCGATGCCGGACGTGCCCGGCAGCATCCAGTCGAGCAGGATCAGGTCCGGCTTGCGGTCGACGATGATGGCGTGGGCCTGCTGCGAGTTCTCTGCCTCGAGGCAGTCATAGCCGGCCATTTCCAACGCCACGGCGATCATTTCGCGAATGGGCGCTTCGTCGTCGACGATCAGAATGCTCCTGCCAACCATGCCTTAATCCTCTTGTCATTTAACTGTCTTGCGCCGCATTAGATAACGGAATTATTGCAGTCGTGTGACAGTATTTCAGCGCGACGGCGTTTATACCGATCCTGAACTAAGCTCTAAGTCCGAATCCTGACAACCACAAAAGAAGGTTTCCATGACTGCGATGACTGTTTCTTTCAAAGCCCTGCTGATGGCCGCTGCCCTGACTTTGCCTGGATTGGCCATGGCTGCCGAGCCGGCGATGGAGAAGGACGGCATGTTCACCGACCATAAAGGCATGACCCTGTACACCTTCGCCAAGGACTCCGCCGGCAAGTCCGCGTGCAATGACAAATGCGCAGCGAACTGGCCGCCATTGATGGCGCAGGCGGGTGACAAGTCGATGGGCGACTGGACGGTGGTCAAGCGTGACGACGGCTCGATGCAGTGGGCTTACCAGGGCATGCCGCTGTACACCTTCGTGATGGACAAAAAGGCCGGCGACATGACCGGCGACGGCAAGATGGACGGCGCGTGGAAAGTTGCCAAAGCCAAAGAGCCGGCGCCCAATACCCTGGGGGAGCGCGCGTGCGCGGTAACGCGGTGTGTCAGTTATTAAATAGGTTGACTGACACGACGCCTTCGCGAGCAGGCTCGCTCCCACAGGTTCGAATGTTCAGCGCAGTGCGTAATCCAGCACGATCCCGACAAAAATCGCCAACCCGGCCCAGTGGTTGTGCAAAAACGCCTTGAAGCAACGCATCCGGTCGCGATCGCGGGTGTACCAGAACTCCCACGCATAACAGCCAGCGGCCACTAGCAAGCCGAGGTGAAACCACATCCCCAGTTCGAATTTCGAACCCGCCAGCATGAGGCAACCCAACGACAGCGCCTGCAGGCTGAGGATGATTACCCGATCCGCTTCACCGAACAGGATCGCCGTGGATTTCACCCCGATCTTCAGGTCGTCATCGCGGTCGGTCATTGCGTAGTAGGTGTCATAACCCACCGTCCACAGCAGGTTGGCGATCCATAGCAGCCATGCCGCTGCGGGCAACTCGCCGGTCTCGGCAGTGAACGCCATCGGCATGCCCCACGAAAACGCCGCGCCCAGCACCACTTGCGGGTAATAGGTGTAGCGCTTCATGAACGGATAGGTACAGGCCAGCGCCAGACCACCCAGCGACAGCCAGATGGTCGGCGCGTTGGTGCACAGCACCAGCAGAAAACTGACGCCCATCAGCACGGCAAAGAACACCAGCGCTTCTTTCGAACTGATCTTGCCGCTGGCCAGCGGGCGCTGTGCAGTGCGTTTGACATGGCCGTCGACCTTGCGATCGGCCCAGTCGTTGATCACGCAACCACCGGCGCGGGTCAGCACTACGCCAAGAACAAAAATCACCACGTTGGCCAATGACGGCGAGCCCTTGCCGGCAATCCACAACGCCCACAATGTCGGCCACAACAGCAGATAGATGCCGATCGGCTTGTCCATGCGCGTCAACTGAATGAAATCCCAGGCGCGCGGGTTCAAGCGGTTCAGGGACTTGAGCAGGCTCTGATACATCAGCAGTTCTCCGGATGGGCGTGGGCGGCGCGCCACAGGCTCGGCAGGAAGATTTCCGCGACCAGCACGCTCAGCGCGCCGCGGTCGAAACGCGAGCGCCGCCCCCACAGCGCGGGCGCTTTGGCTTCTGCCGGCAGCCAGTCTTCAGGGTAATGGCAAACTTCAATGGCGCGGCGCTGAAACGCCTGATCGCAAAACAGCAGCTCGCCCAGCGAGCGGCTGCCCAGTTCATCCATGTGCAATCCGTCGCCCTGCAATGCCGCACGCGAGGCCACGCTGCGGGCGAACACCCAGGCCTCACCGTGGCCTCGCAGATACACCTCGCGCACCCAGCCTTCGCTGCCTTCGGCCAGTTCCAGCGCCGCGCATTCGTCGCTGCGCAGGGTGGCCCAGCCTTCGAACAACGGCGTCACGCTGAAGCCATCGCAGGACAGCCGCGTCAGGCGGCGAGTCAGCGAGCCTTCGTCAAACAACCAGTCCAGGGTCAGCGAATCGGGTCGGGGTGTCAGTCGGCTTTGGGTCAGCCAGAGCGGGGCGGGGCAGGCATTTGTATGTTGCACAATGAGTCATTATTGGCCGCAAATGAGGCGGCGAGCTTACCATGGCGGGCGGTGAGATTGATCGATCCGGGTGGCCGTTGCGCCGAACAGGCTTGCATCTGCCGGGCACCCTCAGTACAAAACGCCCTGAGCCGGATGGCAGCGCAACACCCATCGACCGTCCGCGCCAGCAATCGCCTGAACCTTGAGGAAGTATCCGAATGAAAAAGTGGCAATGCATCGTCTGTGGCCTGATCTACAACGAAGCCGACGGCTGGCCGGATGACGGCATTGCGCCGGGCACCCGCTGGGAAGACGTGCCGGCAGACTGGCTGTGCCCGGACTGCGGCGTCGGCAAAATGGACTTCGAAATGATCGAAATCAACTAAGCAAAATCAAGGAGCAAGGCATGAGCGCACCTGTCGTCATCATTGGCACTGGCCTGGCGGGCTATAACCTGGCCCGTGAGTTTCGCAAGCTCGACAGCGAAACCCCGCTGCTGCTGATCACCGCCGATGACGGCCGCTCGTACTCCAAACCGATGCTGTCCACCGGTTTCGGCAAGAACAAGGACGCCGACGGCCTGAGCATGGCCGAGCCGGGGGCCATGGCCGAGCAGTTGAAGGCCGAGGTGCGCACTCACACGCGCATTAGCGGCATCGATGCCGGGCACAAGCGCCTGTGGATCGGTGAAGAAGCGGTGTACTACCGCGATCTGATCCTCGCCTGGGGCGCGGAAACCGTGCGCGTGCCGGTCGAAGGCGATGGCGCCGAGCTGGTCTTTCCGATCAATGATCTGGAAGACTACGCACGGTTTCGTGCCGCCGCAGCCGGCAAGCGCCGCGTGCTGTTGCTCGGCGCCGGGCTGATCGGCTGCGAGTTCGCCAATGATTTGATCCTCGGCGGCTACGAAGTACAACTGGTTGCGCCGTGCGAGCAGGTCATGCCGACCCTGTTGCACCCTGCCGCTGCGGCCGCCGTGCAGGCCGGGCTGGAAAGTCTCGGCGCAAAATTTCACCTCGGCCCGGTGCTCACCCGGCTGCAGAAAGTTGCCGATGGCCTCGAAGCGCACCTGTCCGACGGTCAGGTCATTGCCTGCGACGTGGTGGTCTCGGCCATTGGCCTGCGTCCACGCGTCGATCTGGCAGCGGCGGCGGGCATCCAGGTCAATCGCGGTGTCATGGTTGATCGGCAGCTTAAAACCTCCCACGCCAATATTTACGCCCTGGGCGATTGCGCCGAGGTCGACGGGCTGAATCTGCTGTACGTGATGCCGCTCATGAGCTGCGCGCGAGCGCTGGCCCAAACCCTGGCGGGAAACCCGACGGCGGTCAGCTACGGCCCGATGCCGATCACCGTGAAAACCCCGGTGTGCCCGCTGGTGGTCTCGCCGCCGCCGCGTGGCAGCGAAGGCGTGTGGACGGTGGAGGGGCAGGGCGCCGACATCAAGGCGCTGTGCCGCAATGCCGAGGGTCAGTTGCTCGGTTATGCGCTGACCGGTGCTGCGGTCATGGAAAAACTTGCCCTGAACAAACAGCTTCCGGCCCTGCTGGCGTAAATGCCGGTCGTTCTGTCGTAAACACCCCGCTTTTGCCCCGACAAAGGTCGCGGGGAGACTGGCGTCGCCCGTATCCGCGTGCCATTCTCACTCCCGTCTGCCGCAGAGTAGAGCCTGCGGCGCCTTGGGCGCTGTTCCAACGAGAACAGCACGGACATAACAACAAAAAACCGTCAAAGGGGCTTCACTAATGCGTAAACCAGAACTCGCCGCCGCCATCGCGGAAAAAGCGGACCTGACCAAAGAACAGGCCAATCGCGTCCTCAACGCCGTTCTCGAAGAAATCACCGGCGCCCTGCACCGCAAGGACAGCGTGACGCTGGTCGGCTTCGGCACCTTCCTGCAACGCCACCGCGGCGCCCGCACCGGCAAAAACCCGCAAACCGGCGAACCGGTGAAGATCAAGGCCAGCAACACCGTTGCGTTCAAGCCAGGCAAATCGTTGAAAGACAGCGTTAATCCGTAATTGCAGCGAACCTCCTGAATAAAGGGAGAACCGCTGGGAAAAATGGGCATATCGATTGCGGTCGAATGCCCATTTTTTATGTCCGCCAATTAGTGAACAAGGCGCGCTAATGCCAAAGGTATTAATAAGGGCGTTTGATTAGCGCGACGGCTTTGCATACCTTCAGGCGATTAATAATTTTTTATAAATGCTATCAAGATGATGGCACTTTTAATGTTGTTTTGTTGTCCCGCAGCGATGCGTTGAAACAATACCGAAGTCTTTCGGAATCATCCTACATCCGAATTTTTCAAAAGCGGTCATGCTCCGAGCCGTCTTTGCCAGCGCGCTCCGTGGCGTTGCGGGTTGGTGAAACGGACGCTCTGGATCGTGGGTTTCAGGCGTGTCTGGGGAGAATGCACAGACGAAGGGCGTATCAGGGATACCCTGACTAGATATAAGGAAACCTCCTACAACAAACAAAGAACACTTCGTCTTGTTGTTTAATCAGATGCTTGCTAGTGGCCATCATTGTGATTACGATGCGCCCACTTGAAAGAGCACATCTCAATTGGATGAGTCGCTGAACTGCTCTTCGATACTGTCCCGCGTGGCTGACACTCTATTCGCCCGCACGACTGTAATCCTTAATAAAGGCCATGGATGTCCTACTCAAGCAAACTTTCCGCCCATTACCTCGAACTCGCAAAAGTCTCTGTTTCCAAAGAGAATTTCGCGGGCGAAGACGTTCGTTTTTCGAGCGAATTCGAGGCGCTGGAAAGCGAGCTGGCCAAAGCCTCGTCGATGCACGAAAGCGGGCAGATCGACTGGCTGAAAATCCGCGAAAACAGCGAAAACCTGCTGCGTACCCAATCCAAGGATCTGCGTGTCGGCGCCTGGCTGACCTGGTCGCTGTATCAGCGCGAATCCTTCCCTGGGCTGCTTGCCGGCCTCGGTCTGCTGCACCATTTGTCGGAAAACAACTGGGCCGACGTCCACCCGCTCAAACCGCGCACCCGTGCCGCCGCCATTGGCTGGCTGGTGCCGCGTCTCGAGCAGGTCATTACCGAAAACATCGCGATCAAAGAGCAGTTGCCGATGTTCCGGCAGCTCTCCGAGCACCTGGCCGGTCTTGAAGCCGCTTGCACTGAACATCTGGGCGATGACGCGCCGCTGCTGCTGCCGATCTCCCGTCGCCTGAAAACCATGATCCAGCGCGCTGCCGACAACCAGCCGGCCCCCGGCGTGGTCGGCGCGGCAGTGGCGCAGGTCAAGCAGGCCGCGACCCAGTTGCTCACTCCCGGCGCACCGATCGACAACGAACGCGATGCGCACAAAGCCCTGCGTGCCCAGCAGGAAAGCGCCCGGCCGTTGTGCGCCTGGTGGCTGAAACAGAAAGCCACCGACCTGCGCGCGTTGCGCCTCAACCGCACCTTGCTGTGGATGACCATCGACGCGGTGCCCGAGCGCAACGCCGAGCAGATCACCGTGTTGCGCGGCCTGCCGCTGGAAAAGCTCAAGCTCTATCAGGACCGTTTCGATCAGGGCAAATACGCCGACCTGCTGGTGGAACTGGAGGCGAGCCTGGCGAAGGCGCCGTTCTGGTTCGATGGCCAGAGGATGGTCTGGGAATGTCTCCAGAACCTCAACGCCGAATTGGCCATGCGCGAAGTGGAAATCCACTTCGCGCTTTTGGTTCAGCGCCTGCCGGGCATTGTCGAGTTGCGCTTCCATGACGGCGCGCCGTTCGCCGATCCGTCTACCCGCGCGTGGATCGCCGCCAACGTCATGCCGCACCTGCAGAGCGCCAGTGCGCCGCGCAAGGTCGAAAGCGAAAACGTCGAAACCCAGCCCGCTTGGGAGAAAGCGCTCGAGGAGGTCCTGCCACTGCTGCGCAAGGAAGGCCTCAAGCCCGCCGTGCAGACGCTCAAGCAGGGGCTGCAATCAGCCCACGGCGGGCGCGAACGGTTTTTCTGGCAGTTCGCCCTCGCGCGGCTGTGCTTCATGGCCAAGAAATACGAACTGGCCAAGAACCAGCTGGAAACCCTCGATCAGACATTACAGGACTCAGGCCTGCACGCCTGGGAGCCCGATCTTGCATTGGAAGTGCTGCACCTGCTGCACAGTTGCTGCGAGTTATTGCCGCAGAACCATGCCGTACGTGAACGCAAGGAAGAGATTTATCGCAGGCTGTGCCACCTCGACCTCGAAGTGGTACTCGAATAGGCCCCAGGGCCACAACCGCAAGGAGAAAAGCCATGGCCAAAGAAGGCTCGGTAGCCCCCAAGGAACGCATCAACGTCACCTTCAAACCCGCCACCGGCGGTGCTCAGGAAGAGATTGAACTGCCGCTGAAACTGCTGGCAATCGGTGACTACACCCACCGCAAGGACGATCGCAAAATCGAAGATCGCAAGCCGATCAGCATCGACAAGATGACCTTCGATGAAGTGTTGGCCAAGCAAGAACTGGGTCTGACGCTGAGCGTGCCGAACCGTCTGCAGGAAGATGGCGAGGCCGACGAGCTGGCTGTGCAACTGCGCGTCAATTCGATGAAGGACTTCAACCCGGCCAGCCTGGTCGAGCAAGTGCCTGAGCTGAAAAAACTGATGGAACTGCGCGATGCGCTGGTGGCCCTCAAAGGCCCGCTGGGTAACGCGCCTGCGTTCCGTAAAGCGATCGAAGGCGTGCTCGCCGACGACGAATCCCGTGGTCGCGTACTCGGTGAGCTGGGCCTGAACGCCGCAGCCCCGGACGCCTGAGACTCTTGCCAAGGAAGCCAACACAATGAGCACTAGCGCAGCACAAGAGAAGAGCGCCGCCAGCGGCGAATACAGCATTCTCGACAGCATCATCGCCGAAACCCGTCTGACTCCGGACGACGAAGCCTATGACATCGCCAAGCGCGGCGTGTCGGCGTTCATCGAAGAACTGCTCAAGCCGCAGAACAACGGTGAGCCGGTCAAGAAGGCCATGGTTGACCGCATGATCGCCGAGATCGATGCCAAGCTCAGCCGTCAGATGGACGAAATCCTGCACCACCCGGATTTCCAGGCGCTGGAATCGTCGTGGCGTGGCCTGCAGTTGCTGGTCGACCGCACCAACTTCCGCGAAAACATCAAGATCGAAATCCTCAACGTCTCCAAAGAAGACCTGCTGGACGATTTCGAAGATTCGCCGGAAGTCATGCAGTCGGGCCTGTACAAGCACATCTACACCGCTGAATACGGCCAGTTCGGTGGTCAGCCTGTGGGCGCGATCATCGCCAACTACTACATGTCGCCAAGCTCGCCAGACGTCAAGCTGATGCAGTACGTGGCCAGCGTTTCGTGCATGTCCCACGCGCCGTTCATTGCTGCCGCCGGCCCGAAATTCTTTGGCCTGGAAAGCTTCACCGGCCTGCCGGATCTGAAAGATCTGAAAGACCACTTCGAAGGCCCGCAATTCGCCAAATGGCAGAGCTTCCGTACTTCGGAAGACTCCCGCTACGTTGGCCTGACCGTGCCGCGTTTCCTGCTGCGCAACCCGTACGATCCGGAAGAAAACCCGGTCAAATCGTTCGTCTACAAGGAAACCGTTGCCAACAGCCACGAGCACTACCTGTGGGGCAACACTGCGTACGCGTTCGGCACCAAGCTGACCGACAGCTTCGCCAAATTCCGCTGGTGCCCGAACATCATCGGCCCGCAGAGCGGTGGCGCGGTTGAAGACCTGCCGTTGCACCATTTCGAAAGCATGGGCGAAATCGAAACCAAGATCCCTACCGAAGTATTGGTTTCCGACCGTCGTGAATACGAACTGGCCGAGGAAGGCTTCATTTCCCTGACCATGCGCAAAGGCTCCGACAACGCGGCGTTCTTCTCCGCCAGCTCGGTGCAGAAGCCAAAGTTCTTCGGCATCAGTGCAGAAGGCAAGGCGGCAGAGCTGAACTACAAGCTCGGCACCCAACTGCCGTACATGATGATCGTCAACCGCCTGGCTCACTACTTGAAAGTGCTGCAGCGCGAGCAACTCGGTTCGTGGAAAGAACGTACCGACCTCGAGCTGGAACTGAACAAGTGGATCCGTCAGTACGTCGCCGACCAGGAAAACCCGAGCGCCGAAGTGCGTGGCCGTCGTCCGCTGCGCGCTGCGCAGGTGATCGTCAGCGACGTTGAAGGCGAGCCGGGCTGGTACCGCGTGAGCTTGAACGTGCGTCCGCACTTCAAGTACATGGGTGCCGATTTCACCCTGTCGCTGGTTGGCAAGCTGGACAAAGAGTAAGAGCGACTCATGGACGGATACGGCAGCCTGTTCGAACGCCTCAACGGCGACGCACAACTACGCAATGGCAAGAGCCTCGAGGTTTCTGCCATGGCGTCGGTGGCTGCCCATCTGGCCAAAATGCTCAGCACCCGGGCCGGCAGCGTGCAAACGCTGGCCGACTACGGGTTGCCCGATCTCAATGACATGCGCCTGAGCCTGCACGACTCGCTGAGTCAGGCCCGCCTGGCCATCGAAAGCTTCATCGAAGCCTACGAACCGCGCCTGAGCAACGTGCGTGTCATTTCCCTGCCGCGTGACCACGATCAACTGCGCCTGGCCTTCAGTATCGAAGGTTTGCTGGAAGTTGAAGGGTTCAAGCGTCAGGTCAGTTTTTCCGCGCGCCTGGATGGCAGCGGTCAAGTCAAGGTCACCTAAGGAGATCCCCGATGTCTGGCAAACCCGCAGCACGCGTATCCGACCCCACCGCTTGCCCGCTCCCCGGCCACGGCACCAACCCGATCGCCGCCGGTTCCGGCGACGTGTTCTTCGACGGCCTCGCGGCCGCCCGCCAAGGCGATGCCTCGGCGTGTGGTGGTGCGTTGGTCGGCGATCTTGCCACTACCGTGTTGATCAACGGAAAACCGGCTGCCACGGTCGGTTCGGTTGGATCTCATGGCAATAAAGTAACGGCTGGATCGGGGACGGTGATTATCGGCAATTCGCATTCGCCGGCGCCGTTTGTGCCGCCGTTGCCGGTAGAGATCAAATGGCCGTTTAACGAGCACTACGTCATCAATTGTCAGGACTCTGGGAAGCCACTGGCGGGAGTGGCATACAGCTTCAAAACAGCCTCGGGGAAAGTTATCAGTGGGGTCACGGGAGCCGACGGGAAGACGCAAAAAATCTCGTCCTCTATAGCGGAGTCCTATGAGTTGACTATTGAACAGCAATCTGAAGTCGTAATTGGATAAAAGGATTTTGTTATGGCGGATACGAAAATAGCATCAAGTCTGACGCCGGCCAGTAACCAAACTGGTAAGTCTGCAGCTGTCCGTCAATTCAAAATCACAGACATACCTGATGCGATGGATAAGATGAAATGGCCAGTTGCTGCGAAGCTTATGCGCCACTGGTTTGATGGCGCGCCATGGCCAACCGCCGATGGTGCGATGAGTAAAGAGGTCAAAGACCATATTGCTCTTGCTGACATCGCCTACGTGAATGACACTATCGTAAAAATGGACTGGTTGATGCAGTTTGAACCTGCGAAAGCTGTCATTGAAGAGCTTAAGTCTGCTTGGGATAATACTGCAGGTCGTAATAATATAAGCAAGAAGATTAAAGATAAGTATCTTGGCTCGGCGCCGGGTGTCTATCCTTTTAAGTTTGCGGGCGCTAGGAAGGTTGAAGAGTTTGGATACAGTAATAATCGAGCAGTTAAATTTGGCCTGATAGAGAAAACTGATGAGTTGCGAGCTGCGCTGGCAAACTTTAATGTCCGCGTATTTCCAGAAGGAAAACTGGTGATTTCCGTAGATAGCATTCAGCTGTTTGTGGAGCGAATTGGGTTTTATGCTGAGGACGCGTATGACTTCAATGACTCACCGGATGACAATTTCAGTCAGCCATTGGGGTTCTGGAACTTTGATGGTATAGCCAACCCTGCCTATGCGGCCACCGCAAATGCCGGTGCAGCGCAGATGAAGTCAGACATCGCTTCAAACCCCTATATCAGTGCGGAAGATTCTCAGGCGATGTTTAGGGAAATAGAGAGCTCGCGTTATTTCTATATTACAAATTCTCACTTTGTAAAATATCGGATGGAATTTAAAAAAGGCGGTGATTTCCAGGTTCTGTCTGATGTTCAATATCAAAACGTTCCCGCGACAGTTATTAATGTTTGGAATAAATGATGCGCATTTTTACTCATGTACAATCCGCTGTCGAACTGGGTGTGGCGAAAAAATGACTACGCTTAAAAAGAAATGGCTAGTGCCTATCAGTTTGCTCTTGGTGTTTATAGCATTGCTCGTTTATTGCTTGAACGCAATGCTGGACTATCCTGCAAGTACAACTACAGCTAGTCCCTCGGGTCGCTACACAATTGAGAATGTACGTGTCGGCAGGATCTTCATGCTTGGTGGTATGGCGTATTTAAGAGTTATCGATTCAAAAGAGCCGGGAAAGGTATATCGAACCCCGCTGTATGATACTCAGTCATTGGACATGCGTACATTTGAAGATGATGCTGAGGTTGGAATTACTTGGATCGCCTTCGAAAAGAAAGATAAGGCTTTTGTAATTTCCATGCCGCAATGGGAAGAAAGCTGGCTGAATATTTTCATCAGTAATACACCCTACGAGATTCTGGAAAACTGATAGAAGTATGAACAGCTACGTCCGTCTCGCCCTATGTTTATCAACCCACGCCCTCGGATGCGTGGCTTATGCATTTTTGAATTACGCGGTTGTGCATGCTTACAAGCTTTTCAACGGCGGATTTACCTCCCATGGCGTCGCCATCGGCATTGCGACTTACGCACTGTTTTACATTTTTCTGAGCGTCAATCTGATCGTTGCGCTGACTCCAAATCTGGTTGCCAAGCTGGTCATCCTTTTTCTGATGGTGGGCTTCATCCTGCTCTGGATGCTACCCGACAACCCGTTAAGAGCCCTGTTCTACGGCGTGGCCCAAGGCTGCGTCACGTTGCTGGCGATCCTCGCCACTCAAGTCATCGAGTTGCGCTGGGCTTTGCGAAACATCACAGGTCGCATTCAGCCAAGTCGGCCTGCAGGTGCAATCCAATGACCAAGTCGGGCGTTGAACGTAATTCACAGGTCGGTATTTCCATGAGCTCCATTACCAGGCAGGTACCCCGTGTCCTTTAACCACTACTACCAAAGCGAACTCACCGCACTGCGCCAGCTCGGTCGCCGTTTCGCCGAGCGTAGTCCGGCGCTGGCGCCGTATCTGGGCCAAGCCGGGCGGGATCCGGATGTGGAGCGGTTGCTCGAAGGCTTTGCGTTCCTGACCGGGCGCCTACGGCAGAAGCTCGATGACGAGTTGCCGGAGCTCAGCCATTCGTTGATGCAGCTGCTGTGGCCGAACTACATGCGCCCGCTGCCGGCGTTCAGCATTTTGCAGTTCGACCCGCTCAAGCGTTCCGGGCCGGCGCTGCTGGTCGAGCGCGATACGCCGATCGAGAGCAAGCCGATCGAAGACGTGCGCTGCCGTTTCCGCACTTGTTACCCGACCGAAGTGCTGCCGCTGGATCTGGCGGCGCTGAACTATTCGGTGAAGGGCGATGGCTCGCTGCTCAGTCTGCGCCTGGAGATGAGTGCCGACGGCCATCTCGGCGAGCTGGAGCTGAGCAAACTGCGCCTGCACTTTGCCGGCGAACGCTACATCAGCCAGATGCTGTACCTGAGCCTGCTGCGCAATCTTGATGGCATCGAACTGATCCCGCTTGACGGAGCCGGCAAGCCGATCGATGGCGTCAGCGGCAAGCCGATGGCGTTCAAGATTCCCGGCGACCGCGTGAAACCCGTGGGCTTTGCCGAAGAAGAAGCGTTGATCCCGTATCCGCTGAACACCTTCCGTGGCTATCGCTACCTGCAGGAATACTTCGCCTTCCAGGACAAATTCCTTTTCGTCGACGTCAACGGTCTGGACATCCTCAAGGCGCTGCCGGAAGACACGCTCAAGCAGATGCGCGGCCTCGAACTGCGTTTCGATATTCGCAAGAGCGGCATCATGCGCATGCGTCCGACGCTGGATAACGTCAAGCTGTTCTGCACGCCGATTGCCAACCTGTTTGCCCACGACGCACTGCCAATCCGTCTCGACGGCAAACAGGACGAATACCTGCTGCTGCCGGCGGAATACGATCTGGAAAACTGCGGTGTGTTCTCGGTGGAAACCGTGACCGGCTGGAAGCCCGGCGGCCTCGGTTATCAGGAATACGTGCCGTTCGAATCGTTCGAGCACGACCCGAGTTTCGACGTCCCCAACAGCCGCCCGCATTACAGCATCCGCCAGCGTTCGTCCCTGCTGCACGACGGCCTCGACACCTACCTGAGCTTCGGCATCCGCCACACCGAAGCCCACGAAACCCTGTCGATCGAGCTGATGTGCACCAACCAGAACCTGCCGAAAAAGCTCAAGCTCGGCGACATCTGCATGGCTTGCGAAGAGACGCCGGAGTTCCTGAGCTTCCGCAACATCACCCCGGCCACCCCGAGTTTCGCGCCGCCGCTGAATCGTGACTTCCTGTGGAAGCTGATCAGCAACATGTCGCTTAACTATCTGTCGCTGGCCGACGTCAATGCGTTGAAGGTGATTCTGGAAACCTACGACTTGCCGCGCTACTACGACCAGCACGCGGAGAAGGTCAGCAAACGCCTGCTCGGCGGCCTCAAGCACATCAAACATCACCACGTCGACCGCTTGCATCGCGGCCTGCCGGTGCGCGGCTTGCGCACCGAACTGACCATCGACCCGGAAGGCTATATCGGCGAAGGCGACCTGTTCGTCTTCGCTTCGGTTCTCAACGAGTTTTTCGCGCTTTACGCCAGTCTCAATTCATTCCATGAGCTGCGGGTAAAAAGCACACAGGGAGAGGTGTACCAATGGACACCACGTATGGGCCTGCAGCCCCTGCTCTAAGCGGGCTGACCAAGGTAATACGCGAGTACTCGCTGTTTCAGGCCGTGCTGCTGGTGATCGACCGGCTGCGCGAGGCCCACCCGCACCTGAGCGAAGACGATCTGTACGATCAGGTCGAGTTTCAGGCCAACCCGAGCCTGGGCTTTCCGCGCAGCGACGTCGATCGCGTCGAGTTTTTCGAAGAGCACGGCAAGATGCGCGCGCGCATGCGCTTCAACCTGATCGGCCTGGTCGGCTCCGGTTCGCCGCTGCCGGCGTTCTACGGCGAGCAGGCGCTGGGCGACAGCGAAGACGGCAACCCGACACGCAATTTCCTCGACCTGTTCCACCATCGCCTGCAACGGCTGATGCTGCCGATCTGGCGCAAGTACCGCTACCGCGCAAGCTTCCAGAGCGGCGCGGTCGATCCGTTCTCGGCGCAGCTGTTCGCGCTGATCGGTCTGGGCGGCGACGAGATCCGCAAGGCCAAGGAACTCAATTGGAAACGCCTGCTGCCTTACCTCGGCCTGCTCAGCCTGCGGGCGCACTCGGCGGCGCTGATCGAAGCCGTGCTGCGTTACTACTTCAAGCACGAAGACCTGGTCATCGAGCAGTGCATCGAGCGCCGCGTGGAAATTCTCGACGAGCAGCGCAATCGTCTGGGCCGCGCCAACAGCCTGCTCGGCGAAGACCTGGTGCTCGGCGAACACGTGCGCGACCGCAGCGGCAAATTCCGCATCCATATCACCGAACTCGACTGGCAGCGCTTCCACGAATTCCTGCCGATCGGTTTCGGTTACCAGCCGCTCTGCGCGCTGGTGCGGTTCACCCTGCGTGACCCGCTCGATTACGACATTCGCCTGGTCCTGCGCCAGGAAGAAATCCGCGAACTGCGCATCGGTGAGCAGAACGCCTGTCGCCTTGGCTGGACCAGTTGGCTGGGCCGCGAGAAAGCGGACGGCGTGGTGACCCTGGGCAGCAAAATTCATTAAGGACGTGAGCCATGATCAACGTAGACCTGCAACAACTCATCCAGGCGCTGGACGCCGAAACCCGTCGTGATCTGGAGCGTTCGGCCGAGCGTTGTGTGGCTCGGGGCGGTAGCAAGATTCTCGTCGAAGACCTGCTGCTGGGCCTGCTGGAACGTCCGAACGGCTTGCTGTCGCGCGCCTTGCAGGATGCCGACGTCGATGCTGGTGAGCTGAGCGCCGCGCTGCAATCGCGGGTTGAGCACAGCGCTTCGCGCAACCCGGTGTTCGCCCCGGAACTGGTGCAGTGGCTGCAAGACGCACTGCTGGTGGCCAACCTTGAACTGGGCCAGACCCAGGTCGAAGATGCCGCGCTGATTCTGGCTTTGCTGCGCAACCCGATGCGCTACGCCGGCAGCCGTTATCAGCCGCTGCTCGCCAAGCTGAACATCGATCGCCTGAAGGAATTCGCCCTGTCGCAACAGGAGCAACCGGCGGCCAATGGCAAACCGGCCGCACAAGGCGAATCGTTGTTGCAGCGATTTACCCACAACCTGACCCAGCAGGCCCGCGACGGCAAACTCGACCCGGTGCTGTGCCGTGACGGCGCGATCCGCCAGATGGTCGACATCCTCGCCCGCCGCCGTAAGAACAACCCGATCGTCGTCGGTGAGGCCGGTGTCGGTAAGACCGCCATCGTCGAAGGTCTGGCCTCGCGCATCGCCGCCGGTGAAGTGCCGCAGGTGCTCAAAGGCGTTGAATTGCTCTCGCTGGACATGGGCCTGTTGCAGGCCGGCGCCAGTGTCAAAGGCGAGTTCGAGCGTCGACTGAAAGGCGTGATCGACGAAGTCAAAGCTTCGCCTAAGCCGATCATTCTGTTCATCGACGAAGCCCACACGCTCATCGGCGCGGGCGGCAATGCCGGCGGCTCCGACGCGGCCAACCTGCTGAAACCGGCACTGGCCCGCGGCGAATTGCGCACCATCGCCGCGACCACCTGGGCCGAATACAAGAAATACTTCGAGAAGGACCCGGCGCTGGCCCGTCGTTTCCAGCCCGTGCAGCTGCACGAACCGACTGTCAGTGAAGCGGTGACCATCCTGCGTGGTCTGGCTCAGGTCTACGAGAAGAGCCACGGCATCTACCTGCGCGATGACGCGGTAGTCTCCGCAGCCGAATTGTCCGCGCGTTATCTGGCCGGGCGACAACTGCCGGACAAAGCCGTCGACGTTCTCGACACCGCATGCGCCCGCGTGCGCATCAGCCTCGCCGCCGCCCCGGAAAGTCTCGAGCGCCTGCGTGGCGAACTGGCGGAAGGCGGCCGCCAGCGTCAGGCCCTGCGCCGCGATGCCGAGGCCGGTCTGCTGATCGACCACGAAGCGCTGGAGGCACTGGAAGCGCGTCTGGACGAAGCCGAAAGCGAGATGGTCGCGCTGGAAACCCTGTGGACCGAGCAGAAAGCATTGGCCGAGCGCCTGCTGGAATTGCGTCAGCAACTGGCCAAGGCCCGCGAAGCTGCGGCTGTCGAGCCGACTGTCAGCGTTGAGGAAGACGCCGAAGGCACGGTGATCGAAACTCACGCCGCCGAAGTCGAAGAAGGGCAAAGCGTCGAAGCACTGGAAGCGCAGCTGCACGAAACCCACACGGCGTTGACTGCTGCGCAGGTCAAAGAGCGTCTGGTCAGCTTCGAAGTGTGCCCGCGACTGGTTGCCGAAGTGATCAGCGCCTGGACCGGCGTGCCGCTGGCGCAACTGGCCCGCGAACACAACGCCAAGGTCGCCAGTTTCGCCACCGATTTGCGCACGCGCATTCGTGGTCAGGAACAAGCCGTGCACGCGCTGGATCGCTCGATGCGCGCCACTGCTGCCGGTCTGAACAAGCCTGACGCACCGGTCGGCGTGTTCCTGCTGGTCGGCCCGAGCGGCGTCGGCAAGACCGAAACCGCGCTGGCCCTGGCTGACCTGCTGTATGGCGGCGACCGTTTCATCACCACCATCAACATGTCCGAATTCCAGGAGAAGCACACCGTCTCCCGCCTGATCGGCGCGCCGCCGGGCTACGTCGGTTACGGCGAGGGCGGCATGCTCACCGAAGCCGTGCGCCAGAAGCCGTACTCGGTGGTGCTGCTCGACGAAGTCGAAAAGGCCGACCCGGACGTGCTCAACCTGTTCTATCAGATCTTCGACAAAGGCGTGGCCAACGACGGCGAAGGTCGCGAGATCGACTTCCGCAATACGTTGATCCTGATGACCTCGAACCTCGGTAGCGACAAGATCAGCGACCTCTGCGAGAACGGCGCGCGGCCAACCGCCGAAGTGCTCGAAGAAACCATTCGCCCGGTGCTCAGCAAACACTTCAAACCGGCGCTGCTGGCGCGGATGAAAGTGGTGCCGTACTACCCGGTCGGCGGCCCTGTCTTGCGCGAGCTGATCGAGATCAAACTCGGTCGTCTGGGCGAGCGCCTGAATCGTCGTCAGCTGGATTTCACCTGGTGCCAGAACCTCGTCGATCACCTGTCCGAGCGCTGCACGCAAAGCGAAAGCGGCGCGCGCCTGATCGACCATTTGCTCGACCAGCACGTATTGCCGCTGGTGGCTGATCGTCTGCTCGATGCGATGGCCACGGGTGAAAGCCTCAAGCGCGTGCACGCCACGCTCGACGGCGACGCCAGCGTGACGTGCGAGTTCGCCTGAGGTGGGTGTGATGTTCACTCGAGTGCCGCAGCCACTGGTCTACGCCGAAGCGTTGCTGGCGCAGTTCGCCAGTCTTTCGCGGGCGGCGGACGGTGCTGCGCTGCTGGGTGACTTCGTGCGCGGGCTGGCCGAGCTGAGCGGTTGCGAACTGACGCAGCTGTACCTGCTCGACGCCACTCACACTTGCCTGGGGATGAACGCCGAATGCCTCGATGGCGCGCTGCAACCGCGCCAGGCAGCGAGCCTGCCTGCCGATTACAACGGTGAACAGCTGCTGCAATTCGCCCTGTGCCAGAACCGCGTGGTGTGCCTCGACGATTTGAGCGGCAGCTTGCACGAGACCAGTTTTCTACCGGCGACCTCAAGCGCCTGGCAATCGTTGCTGTGCGTGCCGCTGGTCAACAGCCACAAAGCGGTCGAAGGCTTGTTGCTCTGCGCCAGCCGTCGTCGCACCGACTTGCAGGGCTTTGCCGATTCCCTCGGACAGCTCGGTTCGTTCGTGCTCGGCCAGTTGCATTTGCTGCAACGTCTGCGTCAGCCATCGGCGGAATCGGCCACCGCAGTGCGCAGCGTGCCGAGCATCAGCGGCTACGGCCTGATCGGCAAAAGCGCAGCGATGCGCCAGACCCATTCGCTGATCAGCAAAGTCCTGCACAGCCCGTACACCGTGTTGTTGCGCGGCGAAACCGGCACCGGCAAGGAAGTGGTTGCGCGGGCGATCCACGATTGTGGCCCGCGCCGGTCCCAGGCGTTCATCGTGCAGAACTGCGCGGCGGTGCCGGAAAACCTGCTTGAAAGCGAGTTGTTCGGCTATCGCAAGGGCGCTTTCACCGGCGCCGATCGCGACCGCGCCGGTCTGTTCGATGCAGCCAATGGCGGCACGCTGCTGCTCGACGAGATCGGCGACATGCCGCTGTCGTTGCAGGCAAAGATTCTGCGCGTGTTGCAGGAAGGCGAGATTCGTCCGCTGGGTTCCAACGACACGCACAAGATCGACGTGCGCATCATCGCTGCGACGCACCGCGATCTGGCGGCGCTGGTCGGCGAAGGCAAGTTTCGCGAGGACCTGTATTACCGCCTCGCGCAATTTCCGATCGAGTTGCCGGCGCTGCGGCAGCGCGAGGGCGACATCCTCGAACTGGCGCAACACTTCGCGGAAAAAACCTGTGCCTATCTGCAGCGCGATCCGGTGCGCTGGTCGAGCGCGGCGCTGGAGCACCTGTCGGGTTACACCTTCCCCGGCAATGTGCGCGAACTCAAGGCGCTGGTCGAACGTGCCGTGCTGCTGTGCGAAGGCGGCGAACTGCTCGCCGAGCATTTTGCCCTGCGCATGGAGCCGATCCTCGAGGACAACAGCCACCTGAACCTGCGCGAACGCCTGGAGCAGGTCGAGCGCACCTTGCTACTCGATTGCCTGCGCAAGAACGACGGCAACCAGACTCTCGCCGCCCGCGAACTGGGGCTGCCACGGCGCACGCTGCTGTATCGGCTCGGCCGTCTGAACATCAATCTGGGGGATTTCGATGGCTAGGCAAAAACGCATCGATCCGCCCCGAAAAATCTATTTCAGCGCCGCCCGCAAGGGTCGGCGCTTTGTGCTTTGTCTACACCTGGAGACCCTCTGATGTCTGTTCGTCACTGGCACGCTGTCCTGCTGACCCTCGTCGTTCTATGCGGCCTTGGCGGCTGTAGCGGCAATTACAAATTCAACGACAACGACTATCGCCCGTTGGGTGATCCGCAAGCGGTCAATCGCGGCAAGTGACCGCAAGGAGCATCAAACATGGAATTGGTTTTCGAAATGCTGAACACCAAGCAGTTCGTGCCCACCGAATTGTGCCAGCGGACCTTCAAACAGGCCGGCGGCGTGATCGGGCGGGGCGAGGACTGCGACTGGATCATCCCTGACCGCAAGCGTCACCTGTCCAATCATCACGCGATTGTCAGCTACCGCGATGGCACGTTCTTCCTCACCGACACCAGCAGCAACGGTGTCCAGGACGGCAGTAGCCACGCGCGCCTGCACAAGGGCGAGCCGGTGCGCATCGAGCACGGCAGCACCTACATCCTCGGCGACTTCGAGATTCGCGCGCGGCTGGTGCGCGACCCGGCGACCTTCGACGGTGAAGTCGGGCGCCCACGCGCCGCTGGCAGCATCATTCCGGACGACGCGTTCCTCGATCTCGACCCGCTCAATGCGCTTGAGCAGCAGGAGCGCGTGTACTCGGAAATCGACGAGCTGCTGGCGCCCACGGCCAAACCGGAAGATTCGCGTCAGCGTGCCGACTACGCGCGCATCGACATGGAAAGCCTGCTGGTGCCGGAGCTGATCGCCGCCCCGGTCGAACCCGAGCCCGCTCCGGCCCCGAAAGCCGTCGAGCGTCAGAGCGACGGCTTCTGGGAGCATTTCGGCGCGGCGCTGGGGGTCGACGTCAAAGGCCTCAGCCACGACGAACGCGAGGCCATGGCGATCAATGCGGCGCGCCTGTTGCGCCAGAGCGTCGGCGGTTTGCAGCAGAGCCTGCGCACCCGCTCGGAGCTGAAAAACGAATTGCGTCTGGCCCAGACCACCGTGCAAGGCACCAACAAGAACCCGCTGAAATTCGCCGTTGACCCGAGCGAAGCGCTGGAGATTCTGTTGCAGCCGAGCAAGCCCGGGCATCTGCCGGCCGAACAGGCGATCTCCCGCGCGTTCCGTGATCTGCAGGCGCATCAAGTGGCCTTGCTCACCGCCAGCCGCGCCGCCGTGCGCGGCACGCTGGAGCACTTCTCGCCGGAGCAACTGACCCTGCGTTTCGAGCGCGACAACAAGCCACTGATCGCCACGTCGGGCGGACGCTGGAGAGCGTTCGGCCGTTATCACCAGGCGCTGCGTCAGGACGATGACTGGAGCGAGCGCCTGCTGGCCCGCGACTTCGCTCAGGCCTACGAAGAACAGATCCGCCTGATTTCCACCCTCCACACCGACCACCAAGGATGATGCGCATGTCTCGCCGCTCGACCGCTTTTTTCCAGACGCTGACTGCGCTCACCCTGCTGGTGCTGCTCGCCGGTTGCTCGTCGCTGTCGCCGTACTCGAAAGTGACCAAGATCAACCTGAAACTGACCGGCAGCGATCAGCTCAACCCGGACCTCAACGGGCGGCCGTCGCCGATCGTGGTGCGCCTGTTCGAACTCAAGCATCCGGTGACTTTCGAGAACGCTGATTTCTTCAGCCTCTACGAGCGCGCCAAGGAAGCCCTCAACCCGGATCTGGTGGCCAGTGAAGAACTTGAGCTGCGCCCGGGTGAAACCGTGGAGCTGAAGCTCAAGGTGGAAGAGGGCAGCCTTTATGTTGGCGTTCTCGCCGCTTACCGCGACTTGCCGGACACCCAATGGCGCCACACGGTTCAGATCACGCCGCTGGAAGTCACCGAAGTCGATCTGACGCTGGACCAGACCGGCATCCGTAACACCCATCAAGTGCTCGCCAAGGCGGATGACTGAACATGAATACCCATAAAGTCATTTGGCAGGAAGGCATGCTGCTGCGTCCGCAGCACTTCCAGCACAACGATCGCTATTACGATCACCAGATGAAAACCCGCACGCAATTGCTCGGTGGCTACACCTGGGGTTTTCTCAATCTGGAAATCGATTTGCAGTTCCTTAACATGGGCAAACTGGTGATCAGTGAAGCCTCGGGGATCCTGCCGGACGGCAGCCTGTTCGAGCTCGGTGGTAACACCGAACCGCTGGCACTGGACGTGCCGCCGAACACCGGCAACACGCCGATCTATCTGGCGCTGCCGCTGGTTACCGGCAACCACATCGAGGCCCGTCGCCCGGAGCAATCCGACGTGCTCGCGCGCTACACCGCGTACGACGCCGAAGTCGCTGACTCCAACGCCGGCGACGATTCGGCCAGCCAGGTCAGTTGCGGTCGCCCGGACTTCAAACTGTTGCTCGGCGAGCAGCAGAGCGATCAGGCCTACGTGAAGCTGAAGATCTGCGACGTGCTCGACACCACGCCCGACGGCGTGATCAGCCTCGACCCGGATTTCGTGCCAACCTACATTCAGGCCCACGCGTCGAGCTACCTGCTGTCGTGCCTGAAAGAAGTCATCAGCATGCTCAGCCACCGTGGCGACACCATTGCCGAGCGGATTCGCTCCAACGGCAAGGTCGGCGGCGCCGAGGTTGGCGACTTCATGATGTTGCAACTGATCAACCGCACCGAACTGCTGCTGCGCCATTATCTGGGGCTGGAGCAGGTGCATCCGGAAGAGTTGTACCGCACGCTGCTGACCATGCTCGGCGATCTGGCGACCTTCTCCGGCGAGAGCAAACGTCCACGTCTGGACAGCCGTTATTCCCACGCCGATCAGGGCGCCAGCTTCCGCAAACTGATGGAAGCGATTCGTCAGGTGCTGTCGATGGTGCTCGAGCAGCACGCCATCGAACTGATCCTGCAAGCGCGTCAGTACGGCATCATCGTTTCGCCGTTGCACGACCACAAACTGCTCGGCTCGGCGTCGTTCGTGCTGGCGGCCAGTGCCGACTGCGACTCCGAAGAACTGCGCCAGCGCCTGCCGGCGCACCTCAAGGTCGGCCCGGTGGAGCGCATTCGCCAACTGGTCAACCTGCACCTGCCGGGGATCAAGGTCAAACCGTTGCCGGTGGCCCCGCGGCAGATCGCGTTCCACTCCAACAAAACCTATTTCATTCTCGAACTCAGTTCCGAAGACCTGGCACAACTGGAGCGCTCCGGCGGTTTCGCGTTCCACGTGTCCGGCGAATTCGCCAATCTTGAACTGAAATTCTGGGCCATCAGGAACTGACCGACATGATCAAGGAAACGGATTACAGCCAGGACGACAAAACCGTCCTGCTCGATCGCCAGGGCCACGGACCGGCGTCGAGTCCATTGACCGACTTCGCCGCGCCGCCGCGTTTCGAGCAACTGGAAGAACGCATGATCTACGCCGCGCGCCTGCGTCCGGCCGAAGCGTTCAACATCAGCCTCAATTCGCTGGTCGCGGCCTCGTCGGAACTGCTCTCGGAAGTGGTGCGCCTCAAGCACAGCGAGACCCGCGAAGACCTGTACGCGCTCAATGAGCGCCTGACCGCCGGGCTCAAACTGTTTGAAGTACGCGCTCTGCACAACGGCGCTGAAAGCAGCCAGGTGATGGCCGCGCGTTATGTGCTCTGCACTGTGGTAGACGAAGCCGTCGTGACCACGCCGTGGGGCAACGAAAGCGAGTGGTCGCAGATGAGTTTGCTCAGCAGCTTCCACAACGAAACCTTCGGCGGCGAGAAATTTTTCCAGCTGCTCGATCGGCTGTCGAAGAACCCGGTCAAGCACCTGCCAATGCTCGAACTGATGTACCTGTGCCTGTCCCTCGGTTTCGAGGGCAAGTACCGCGTGCAGGCGCGCGGCATGCTCGAACTCGAGGGCATCCGTGACGCCTTGTACCGGCAGATCCGTCAGTTGCGTGGCGACGTGCCGCGCGAGCTGTCGCCGCATTGGGAAGGCCTCAACGACCAGCGCCGCAATCTGGTGCGCATCGTGCCGGCGTGGATGGTGGTGCTGTTCACGCTGGTCTGCCTTGTGGTGATGTATTCGGGCTTCGCCTGGGTCTTGGGCGAGCAGCGCGACACCGTTCTGCAACCTTATCAGCCGCTTGATCCGGCCGCGGTGCAACCGCAGTCGCAGCCGTAAACAGGGACGTGTGATGAAAAAGTTTTTCAAGAAAGTCGGCGCCTTCCTGCGCCAGGCCTGGGTCTGGACCCTGCTGCTGGTGCTGTTTTTGGCGCTGCTGGTGTGGTTCGCCGGTCCATTGTTGGCGGTTGACGATTACAAGTTCTGGGAAAGTCCGACCTCGCGTCTGCTGACCATCGCCGTGCTGTTCCTGATCTGGGGCCTGACTATGGTCTTCGTCAGCTGGCGCGCCGGGATTCGCAAGAAAGCCGAGGAAGCCAGCGAAGACGGCCAGGACCGCATTCGCCGCGAAGAGCTGATCGACGAAGAGCAGAAAGAGTTGAAGGCACGTTTCAAGGACGCGCTGAAAACCCTGAAGACCTCGAGCCTGTATCGCGGCCGCAGCGAGCGCTGGCGCAGCGACTTGCCGTGGTACCTGCTGATCGGTCCGCAGGCTTCCGGCAAGACCAGCCTGCTGGACTTTTCCGGCCTGGAATTCCCGATCAACAAGATCGACCGCAAGCTGACCCGCGACACCCTCGGCACCCGTCACTGCGACTGGTATTTCGCCGATCACGGCGTGCTGATCGACACTGCCGGGCGCTACATGACCCAGCCCGACGCCGAAGTCGACGGCAACGCCTGGAGCACCTTGCTGGAGCTGCTGCGCAAGCGTCGTCGCGGGCGTCCGTTGAACGGCGTGCTGGTGACCATTCCGGTGGAAACCCTGCTCGGCGGCAGTGAGCAGGACATCGATACGCTGGCGCGTCAGGTGCGTGGGCGTTTGCAAGATGTGCATCAGAAACTGCACGTCGATGTGCCTGTGTATCTGGTGCTGAGCAAGGCCGACAAGCTGCTTGGTTTCGACGAGTTCTTTGACCAACTGACCCGCGAAGAAAGCGATCAGGTGCTCGGTACCAGTTTCCGCAAGGATCAGGTCGGCACCGACGTCGCTGTGCTGCGCAACGAGTTCGAAGAACTGCTGCGTCGTCTCAACAGCCAGGTGATCATGCGCATGCACTCCGAGCGCGATACCCAGCGCCGTGGCCGCATCCTCGATTTCCCGCATCAACTCGGGCAGATCGGCGAGCGCCTGTGCCTGTTCGTCGACATGGCGTTCACCGGCAACCGCTATCAGCGGGCCACGCAACTGCGCGGTTTCTACCTGACCAGCGCGCCGCACCTGACCCAGGAAATGGATTCGACCACCGCCGGTATCGGCGCCAGCCTCGGCATGAACGCCGGTGTGCTGCCGACCCTGCGCAGCGGCCGTTCGCGGTTCATTCATCACCTGTTCAGCCAGGTGATTTTCCCCGAAGCCGATCTGGCCGGTCTCGACAAGCGCGAGCGCAGCCGCATTCATTGGGGCCAACGGGCTCTGTACGTTGGCGCACTGGCGGCACTGGCGCTGTTCGGCATGCTCTGGGCTGGCGGTTTCTCGGCCAACTACGAGCGCCTGGAAAACCTGCGCACGCTGGCGCAGAACTGGACCCAGCAACGTGCGGCGCTGTCGCCACGCGATGACGCCATGGGCGTGCTGAAAACGCTCGACACCAGTTACGCGGCGACGCAAGCGTTCCCGAAAAAAGGCGACGTGTCGTATCACGAACGCGGTGGGCTGTATCAGGGCGAAGACGTCAATCCGGTGGTCAAGCAAGCCTACGAGCATGAGCTTGAAGCGCAACTGCTGCCACGGGTGGCGACCATGCTCGAAGGGCAGATTCGCGCCAACATGAAGGACCGCGATCGCCTGCTCAACAGCCTGCGCGCGTACCTGATGCTGAACATGAAGGACCGTCGCGATGCCGTCTGGCTCAAGGACTGGATCGCCACCGACTGGTCGCAGCGCTACACCGGCAACACGGCGGTGCAGAACGGTCTGAATGCGCACCTCGATCGTTTGCTCAAGCAACCGTTCATCTATCCGCTCAACGATCAGTTGGTGACGCAGGCGCGTCAGGTCCTGCGCAGCGAATCGCTGGCGACCGTGGTGTACCGCATGCTCCGCGAGCAGGCGCGCAACCTGCCGGACTACCGTTTCAGCCAGCACCTCGGCCCGCAAGGCTCGTTGTTCATCGGCACGGAATACGTGATTCCGGGCTTCTACACCCAGAGCGGTTATCAGCAGTACTTCTCGGTGCAGGGCTCGGCGCTGGTCACCGACATCCTGCGCGACAACTGGGTGCTGGGCGAAGGCGCGGGCATCAGCGACATGGACTTGCGTCGCCTGATGGTCGAGCTTGAGCAACTGTACTTCCGCGACTACGCCAACTACTGGAGCGAAGCGGTTGGCCAGGTTGCACTGCCGCCGATCAGCGACGCCGGCGAAGGCGCCGAGCAACTGGCGGGCCTGACCTCGGCCAACTCGCCGGTGCTGGCGCTGCTCACCGAAGTGCGTGAGAACACCCGCTTCGAAGCGACGGCTGATGCGGTCGAGGAAGCCGGTGATGCGGCCGATGCGCTTGCTGACCAGAAAGGCAAGCTGGGCAAGGTCGGCAAACTGGCGTCTGCCGTGGCGGACAAGGCCTCGGCGTTGAAGGTCGCGAAGAACCTGCCAGACACCGCGAAGAAATCGCTGCAACGCCGCTTCGAACCGTTGCACCGTTTGCTCGATGACAACAACGGCCCGGCGGCGGACCTGACCCCAGCGCTGAGCGCGCTCAACGACCTGCAGCTGCAACTGGCCGGCCTGGCCCGTTCGAGCACGCCGGAACAAGCCGCGTTCGAACTGGCGAAAACCCGCATGAGCGGCCAGCGCGATGCGCTGACCAACCTGCGCAATGCGTCCGGGCGTCTGCCGCGTCCGCTGAGCGTGTGGTTCAACGTGCTGGCCGAAGACTCGTGGCGCCTGGTGCTCAACGATGCCTATCAATACCTGAACGGTCGTTATCAGAACGAGCTGTACAGCGTGTATGGCAAAACCATCAGCAAGCGTTATCCGTTCAGCGCCACCAGCACCAGCGACGTGGCGATCAGCGACTTCCGCGAGTTCTTCAAGGCGCAAGGCATCGTCGACCGCTTCTTCGACAACTACATGCGTCCGTTCGTCAGCGGCGATCCGGGCAACTACCGCATGCGCAGCGTCGACGGTCACAGCCTGCCGGTGTCCAAGGTCTACCTCGATCAGATGGCTGCAGCCCTGACGATTCGCCAGAGTTTCTTCTCGATCAACCCGGCCGAACCGACCGTGCAGTTCAAGCTGGAGCCGTACACCCTCGACCCGGCCGTGAGCCGTTCCGAGTTCAAGTTCGGCGACAAGACCATGGAATACCGCCACGGCCCGATCCTGCCGATGTCGTTCAAATGGCCGACCGATGCTGAAGACGGTCGCACCAGTCTGGTCATGGACAAAATGGCCGGGCGCCCGATCGGCATCGAGAAGAACTCCGGCCCATGGTCGCTGTTCCGCCTGTTCGATCTGATGCAGACCGAGTACATGACCGGTCGCGATGTGCTGGTGCTCAAAGCCGACGTGGGTGGCCTGCGTGCCAACTACCTGCTGACCAGCCAGCGCACGCCGAACCCGTTCGACATGGGCGTGCTGCGCACCTTCCGTATGCCGGTGCAGCTCTGATGCTGGTGGCCAGTGCCTGGCGCAGCGCGGCGCGTACCGACCCGGGCAAGGTGCGGGCGCGCAACGAAGATGCCTTCCTCGACCTGCCACAGCATGGGCTGTGGGTGGTCGCGGACGGCATGGGCGGTCATCAGGGTGGCGACATTGCCAGCCAGTTGATCGTCGCCAGTCTGGCTGAACTGCCGCAACACGAGGACTTCGACGAACGCCTCAAAGCCATCCGCCAGTGCCTGCACTGGCTGAACCGGCGTTTGGGACAAGAGTTGACGGTCACCGCCGGGCGTCACGACAGCATCATGGGCAGCACCGTCGTCGCGCTGCTGGTGGAAGGCAATCGCGCGGCCTGCATCTGGGCCGGCGACAGCCGTTGCTATATGTGGCGTGGGCAGCGTTTGTATCAGCTGTCCAAGGACCATTCGCTGCAACAGCAATTGATCGACGAACAGCAAATGAGCGTCGAACAGGCGGCAGCGCATCCGGCGGCTCAGGCGTTGACCCGAGCCGTCGGCGCCGCCGAAACACTGACCCTGGATGTGCTGGAACTCGAGGTCTATCCGGGCGATGCGTTTTTGCTCTGCAGTGATGGTTTGTACCAGGGGCTGAGCAGCGATGCCCTCGGCAACGCCCTCAGCCTCAGCGCGCCGCATGTGGCGCTGGAACGTTTGTTCGACGGCGCCCTGCGGGGCGCCGCGCGTGACAACCTGACTGCCGTGGTGGTCCGCCAATGAGTGAACTTGAATCGCCCATCGATGACCTGCTGATCAGCGAAGAGCAGGCCAACAACCTGACCTATTTCGCTTTTGCCAAAGGTCATCAGGCAGAACCGTTGCTGGCGCCGACCAAGGCCAGCATCGGCGCACTGCCGGATGTACTCGCTGGTCGCTACCACCTCGAGCGTCTGCTCGGGGCCGGTGGCATGGGCGCCGTTTACCGGGCGCGGGATCTGCTGCACGAACAGTTCGGCGATCCCGACCCTTACATTGCGCTGAAAATCCTCAGCGAAGAATTTGCCGAATCGCCGGACGCCAGTGCCTTGCTCTACAGCGAATTTGCCCTGACCCGGCGCCTGCGCCACGACAACGTCGTACGTGCGCACACCTTTGAAGTCGACACCGACTGCCAGCGGGCCTTCATCACCATGGAATACATGCGTGGCCTGACTCTGGACAAATTGCTCTGCGAGCGGCCCCTCGGCCTGCCGTGGAAAGAACTGCGCGACATCGTCCTGCCGCTGCTCGACACGCTGGCCTACGCCCACCGTCGCGGCGTGCTGCACGGTGATCTGAAGCCAAGCAACGTCATGCTCAGCGAAGACGGCCTGCGCCTGTTCGACTTCGGCCTCGGTCAGGCAGAGCAGGGCACCTTGTCCGGCCTGCCGCACCTGAGCCGCGAACGCTTCAACGCCTGGACCCCGGGCTACGCCGCCCCCGAACTGCTTGAGGGCCAACCTTTGTCGGCCAGCGCGGACGTGTACGGCGTGGCCTGCG
This sequence comes from Pseudomonas retamae, assembly GCF_043496865.1. Lineage (NCBI taxonomy): Bacteria > Pseudomonadati > Pseudomonadota > Gammaproteobacteria > Pseudomonadales > Pseudomonadaceae > Pseudomonas > Pseudomonas retamae. The sequence continues at coordinate 548,464 of NZ_JBIEIL010000003.1, read as the reverse complement.
TGATCTATGAACTGGCGAGCGGCAAACACCCGTTCCGCCGCTTGCCCTCGACCCAGGCTCGCGACGAGCATCTGGAGCGCGAGCTGCACGCACCGAAAAATCTACCCCAACAAGGCTGGCAAGCGCTGCGAACCGCGCTGAGCTTCAACCCGGCAGAACGCACCATCACTGCCCAACAATTGCGTGACGCCTTGGGCGCCACTTCGTCCTGGCTGCAACGTCTGCGACTTCGGGCGTAACGGATGACATTCGAACAGGGAGCACACGATGTTCAACTCAGCTAACGAAACCCACTTCAGCCTCAAGGTCGAAGACTACGTCGGCGACCTGCAAGTGCTGTCGTTCACCGGCACCGAAGGCATCAGCCAGGCGTATCGCTTCGACCTCGAACTGGTCAGCGAAAACCCGGATCTGGATTTGGAACAGCTGCTGCACAAGCAGGCGTTTCTTGCATTCGATCCACAGGGCTCGGGCATCCACGGGCAGATCTACCGCGTCGCCCAGGGTGATGCCGGCAAGCGCCTGACCCGCTACAAAGTGTCGATCGTGCCGCAACTGCAATACCTGCATCACCGCACCAACCAGCGCATCTACCAGCAAATGTCGGCGCCGAAAATCATCGCGCTGATCCTTGATGAGCACGGCATCAAGAGCAACGCCTACAGCTTCCAGCTCAGCCAGCCGTGCCCGGACCGCGACTACTGCGTGCAGTACGACGAAACCGACCTGCATTTCGTCCAGCGCCTGTGCGAAGAAGAGGGCATTCACTACCACTTCCAGCACAGTGAAAAAGCTCACCTGCTGGTGTTCGGCGACGACCAGACCGTATTCCCCGACCTCGGCCAGCCGACCGCCTACGTCCAGGGCAGCGGCATGGTCGCCGACGAACCGGTGATCAAAGCCTTCAAACTGCGCCTGGAAACCCGCACCACGCGCACCACGCGCCGCGACTACGACTTCGAAAAACCGCGCCTGCAAATGGAAGCCGCGTTCAAGCCCGAAAGCGGGTCGGACAGTGACAGCAGCGAACCGGATCTCGAAGACTACGACTACCCCGGCCGCTTCATCGACCGCGCGCGCGGCAAATTCCTCAGCCAGCGCGCCCTCGAACGCCATCGCGCCGATTACCGCCAGGCCGAAGGTCGCGGCGACCAGACCAAACTGGTCAGCGGCCACTTCATGGCCCTGTCCGACCACCCGCGCAGCGAGTGGAACGACCTGTGGCTGCTCACCGAAATCTTCCACGAAGGCAAACAGCCGCAAGTCCTCGAAGAAGGCGTGACCAGCGACACCACCGACAACAAAGACGACTTCCACCAGGGCTACCGCAACACCTTCCTCGCCACCCCGTGGGACGTGTTCTACCGCCCGGCCCTCGAACACCCGAAACCGCGCGTGCTCGGCAGCCAGACCGCCATGGTCACCGGCCCCAAAGGCGAAGAAATCCACTGCGACCAATACGGCCGCATCAAAGTGCAATTTCACTGGGACCGCGAAGGCCTCGCCGACGACAAAACCAGCTGCTGGCTACGCGTCTCCAGCGCCTGGGCGGGCGACCGCTACGGTGCAATCAGCATCCCGCGCATCGGCATGGAAGTCCTCGTCACCTTCCTCGAAGGCGACCCCGACCAACCCCTCGTCACCGGCTGCCTGTACCACAAGGAAAACCCGGTGCCGTATGCACTGCCGGCGAACAAAACTCGCAGCGTGTTCAAAACCCTCAGCTCACCGGGTGGCGGCGGGTACAACGAACTGCGCATCGAAGACAAGAAAGGTGCGGAGCAGATCTACATTCATGCCCAGCGCGATTGGGATGAAAACGTTGAGCACGACCAGAAGATTCGGGTCGGGAATGAACGTCACGACACGGTGGTGAAGAACACTTACACCGAGTTGAAGGCTGAGGAACACCGCACCACGATTGCCGACCGCAAGGTTGAGGCGAAGCTGGATGATCATTTGACGGTTGGGCAGAACCAACATGTGAAGTTGGGGACTGCGCAGCTCACCAGTGTGGGCAAAGAGATCCACCTCAAGGCTGGGGACAAGATCGTTATCGAGGCGGGGACGGAGCTGACCATCCAGGGGGGTGGGAGCTTTATCAAGCTCGATGGCGGTGGGGTGACGGTGGTTGGGCCGGTGATCAAGATCAATGCCGGTGGTTCGGCTGGCTCCGGCACAGGCATCGGCATCAAACCGCCGATATTGCCGGGCGCTGCCGACAAGGACATCGCGGGCGCGGTGCCACCGCAGGCACTGGGCAACGCACCGAAACCGCCACCGCCGGTGTGCAAGGAATGTCTGGCCCGGGCCAAACGTAACGCTCAAGCCTTGGCCGCACGATAAAGGATGACTTCATGAAACCAAGCAATGCGCGCTGGATCGACGAGTTGTGGGTCAATGCTCAACAACTCAAGCAGCAGCACCTCGACGTGCTGGTCGATGCCACCAGCCTCGACTACCCGTTATTGCAACAGCTTGCCGAACAGCCCGACGCGGCAAAGCTGGCCAAGCTGTTCGAAAAAACGCCCGAAGTCGCCATCGCCGACTTCGGCCCGCTGCTGCTGCGCGTCGACATCGCCCAACGCGACTGGCTGAAAACCTTCATCAACGCCGTCGACTGCAACAAACATGTCGTCGTTGTATTCAGCCCATGGCAATTCGAAGCGCTCGCCGATCACCTGCGCGGCTTCCTTCAAGCCCAATGGAACCAGGGCCGTTCCGAAGGCGTGCTGCGCTACTACGACCCGCGCATGCTGCTGCCAGTCGCCGAAACCCTGACCCCGGCACAAAGCAACGCCTTCCACGCCGCTGTTATCTCGTGGCACTGGCTCGACCGCGACCAACAACCGCAAAGCCTGCCCGGCAACTATGTCCGCCACGCCCAAGTACCCGCCGCCGGCCCGGTAATGTTCGATCACCCGCAAGTGGCCAACTTGCTCGCGTGGACAGAAGCAGATGCCTACCGCGTCGATCGTTGCGCAGTGCCACAGAACTATGGCTTGAGTCGTAACGAGAGTTTGATTCGGCACTTGTATCGCAGCCAGTTAGCGGCGAATCAGAAGGGCTTGAAAGAGCCGGAGGAACGCGAGCCGTTTATTGAACAGTGGTTGGTGGAGAACTCGTCGTTTGTGATCGATGAGCCGCCGAAGGCGTTGATTTGATGAATACGATTGCGCGGGGGGCGGTGCGGGGGGCGATGTCTTCCGGGCTGGTCTGTGTGTGGGTATTGGTGGGGGCGGCGGCGATTAGTGGGTGTCGTGGTGGGCCGGAGATGGTGAGTGCGCCGGTTACTGGCTATAACCACACGTCTGCAGAAATTATGCGATTCAGTATCAATGGCGCTGGCGGCCCCAGGATTCCACCAAATAGTGGCGGGGGCGCTGAAGTTTGCTGCGGTTTACTGCCTGTCCAGTGGAACCCCATGCTGAGTGCGGAAATCGAGTGGGATAAAGATCCAGAACCTTACGGCAACGTGGAGCGTGATCTGTTCGGTCAAATAACAAAGGAGTCCAGGATTCGTCATGCTCTTGGTTACTCGCATCATACTGCGAAAGTTAGAATTCCTAAGTACGCTGAAGAGGTGTGCGCATTGCAAGTGCATTTCCTACCGTGCGATCGAGTGAGGGTTTCTACTACTTGTTTTCTTCCAGAGCATCCGAGTTATCCCGATAAAGCCTATTTCGAAGTCAAGGAGACGGATAAATGTCCCGTTCCTTGAAAGTCATAGAGAACAGTCTTGGAGTTTTGCGAAGTATTAGATTCTTACTGTGCGTGAGCTTGGTAAGTTTATACGGCTGCCATACAGCGCCGGAGATGGTGTCAACGCCTGTAACAGGTTTCAACCATACTTCAGCTGCTATCAATCGATTCAGTGTGAACGGAGCCGGGGGGCACCCTGTGTCAGCCTTTCAAGGTGGTGCAACTCAAGTTTGCTGCGGCCTGCTTCCTGCTCAATGGAATCCAGACCTTCGAGCCACCATCGAGTGGGAGAAAGATCCTAATCCGCGAGACATGATAAAACGCGATAAATATGGGCAGTTTGATAAGGAAGACTATAAGCGGCATGCTGCCCGTTACTCTCGTCATGAGGCGACTGTTGAAATACCAAAATACGGTAGCGATTTCTGTGCGATACAGGTTCATTTTTTGCCTTGTGATCAAGTCAAAGTGTCCACTACTTGCTATACAAGATCGCATCAGAACTATCCTGATCTTGGCTATTTTGAAGTCAGAGAAACCGCGAGCTGTGAGCCCCTTTGAAAATATTGATTGCTCGCTTTTTAGACAAGGTGAGCATGAAGTAGCCGAAAAATATGGAGATTCTGAATAAGATGGTTAACAAAATTCGCTTTTGCTTTGGTTTGTCGCAGGATGCTTTTTTTCAGATGTTGAGTTTTAGACTAAGACAGATTTGTTTGGAATCAAGATGCAAAGCTGTAATGTTAAGTTTCGGTGTGTTCAGTGTTGGCGCCTGCAATGCGGGCCCTGAGATGGTGTCAGCACCGATTACCGGTTATAACCATACGTCTGCCTCGATCATAAGATTTAGTGTTAATGGTGCGGGGGGACCTCATATTCTGCCAAATCAAGGAGGTGGCGAAGTATGTTGTGGGGTGCTTCCTGTTCAATGGAAGCCCGGTATTAGAGCGATTATCGAGTGGGATAAGGATCCAAATCCCTATAAAAAGCTAAAGCGTGATAAATATGGGCAGATCATAAAGGAAGAGGGTGTTCGGCATGCCGCCAATTATTCCCACCACTCTGCTACGGTCGAAGTTCCTAGGTATGCAGAAAAAGTTTGCGCATTGCAGGTGCATTTTCTCCCTTGCGATGATGTAAAAATTTCTACTACTTGCTTCACACCGGGAAATCCGAATTATCCAGATAAAGCATACTTCCAAATTAAGGAGCCGGCTTCATGTTCGAATCATTGATAGGAGGGGATGCTCCTTCTCCAGAAAGTGCACTGGTTGCACCGAGGTTCCCTCTAACTCGGCGGCTTCCAAATGAGCCAGGACAGTTGTCGAAAAATATTCAACAGCAGAAAAAGGATGAGCGGAATTTTGGAGAAAAGCACCGGAACCTTTTACAGGTAAAAGGGCAAGCAGATAGTGGAACACCTTGCTGCAAAACAATACACATAACACTTGCATTTGATGGAACTAACAATAACGACCAGGCAGACGGTTCAACTACGCCTAACTCGCGCAGTAATATTGCGCGACTTTTTCATGCCAGTTTAGGATCCACGCCGGCCATGGAGGAAGAGGGATTCCAAAAATATTACTGCCCCGGTGTGGGAACGGTCTTTCCTGATGTGGACGAATATATTCCAGATCAAAAAGGTCTCGTGGGCGCTAGTGGCGGTGAGAACCGTATTAATTGGGCGCTGACAAGGCTGCTCGATGCGCTGCAACGAAATCTTGGCGAGGAAAGGTTAGATATTAATGCGACGAAAGCGTTGCTAAAGACCATGGCTACTAATTGGTTTGGGAATGTTCTGAGTGCAGGCCTATTAGAGGATGGCGAAAAGAAACGCGAAGCCACGTTGCGACCTGAAATTATAAAGCTAGAGAATAAAATCAAAGAGAAATTTGAATCAGAGGAGAAACCGCATTTATTGGCGTTGAGACTATATGTGTATGGTTTTTCGCGCGGGGCGGCTGAAGCAAGGACGTTCGTCAATTGGTTGCAAGCACTGGTTCGTTGCCAAGGTGAGAATGGCGAAGTCGAGTATCGTTTTGCAGGGTTGCCAATTTCCGTTAACTTTCTAGGCGTCTTTGATACCGTTGCGGCTGTTGGTCTCGCCGACAGTGCTCCCTTTGCTGCAGGGCACATGGACTGGGCTGACGGTACCATGCGACTACCGGATGAGGCAGCTTCCGTTTGCCAGAGCACGGCATTGCCCGATGACTGCTCTTTTCTAAAAAGATGCGTTCATCTGGTTTCTGGTCATGAGCAACGGGCAAGTTTTCCACTGGATTCAATAAGACGGCGCCCAAAATCGCCCGATGGGAGCCGTGATAAGAGTAAGGCATCCGGTTATAGACCAGGAACGGTTGAATACATTTACCCAGGTGTTCACTCTGATGTAGGTGGAGGATATGCTCCAAATGATCAGGGTAAAGCTACAGCCGGTTCAGACCATGTGTTATCACAGATAGCTTTACAACACATGTATGCCGAAGCTTTTATGGCTGGCGCGCCACTGTTGGTTCCCGAGACTGCTGTCCAGGAAGGGGTTCACGACAAGTGGCGAGCTATGGATGCTGAAATCGAGCTCGACTTTTTGATTTCGGAAACACTCATTAATCGATTCAACGCCTGGCAGGCACAAGGCCAAAGCGGACCCTTAGAAGAAATGATGAAGCGTGAACACGCTCTGATCACGGGGTGGAGAGTCGACAGATATGCAGGAGGCTTAGAAAAACAGTCATTCCTGAAGAATGCCGCTCCGGATATGCCGCAAGCAAAAATAGATGCTTGGAAGGAGCTGGAAAAGCGTCGCAACGCCGAAACTACCGCTGCTTCAGAAGGTAAGCCTGCGCCGACGTATACCGATGAACAGGAAAAAGAGCATCAGCTGAATATTCAAATTGTCGGCAAGGATAAATATGAAAATGCGCGTTGGGAAAAAGCCTTCGAACCACCGCTAGATCATCGACAGTTGCTAGGTGCCGCAGCGGAGTTCCGTCATGATTATCGAAGAGAATGGGGCTTGGTCGGGGATGGTCATACTGACGTCGCCGTAATCGATATGTTGCTTGGCGGCACGGTGTACCTGATTAACGAAGAGGATGAAGCAGAGGAGTATGCATACCTCTATAAAGAGGGTACGGCTCGCTATGAAAAAATGTTCAGCGCACCGAACAAGCCTAGAGCGGGTCAGGAAGATCTTGTAGCGCTCTTTGACGATCAGGTTCACGACTCTCGTGCTTGGTTTATGAACACATCCGGAATCGTACCCCGCGAGCCCTTTACAGACTACTTCCGCATCCGGCTGGTGCATTTTGATAACGAGTCGAACAAACAACTGTCTTTGCTGGCTACAGCGGGCAGGGTGATTGGGCTCGGTATTGCTGTCGCGAGTGTGGGTTTGAGTATCAAGAAAAAAGACCCTCGCATGCTGTTGGGGCTGTTCCTGCCGTCGCTCGCGCTTCCAGTGCTGAGCGGCAAAGCGGGTGTAGCTATGTCGGAGCTGCCAGAAATCAGCGCATTCGATCCGCTTACAGGGATTGCACTGCCAATGCTCAATAGCGTCGACTCGATACGCGCGTTTACCAAAGAACCAGGCGATATGGTCGCCAAAGTCGCCGCCTTGCCTCCGCTTAAACCGTTGAGCGAAGCCACTGCCAACACCCCGGCACTACAGAAAATCCTGGTTGCCCATCAAGCGGTGGAAGCAGCCGAAGCTGCGCGCAAGAAGGACTTCGGTTCATTGGCCGGTATGGTGGCGGAAGCCGCTAATGATGAAGACAAGCCCGGTGGCTGGATGGACTTGGTGGCCGAACAGGCCGGCAATCTGAAGGTGTCCGAGAAGAAGGTGTAACCGAAAACGATAAGGGCGGCTCTTCATGAGTTGCCCTTTAAGTTGAGAAAAAGCCATCGATGACATTGTCATTTTTTTGATGAAAGACATTGGCTTTTTTGGCATCTCGTTTTTGGTCGCCTGTTGTACTCCGTTGATATGCTCGCTACATCTGTGACGGGTTACAACCATTCTTCTGCGCCATCAACCGCTTCACCATCTACGGCGCAGTTGGACCGACCCTAGGTCCGCATCGAGATGTGGGCGGCGAGCGGGCTGCAGCATCGTGCCGAGAGTATGGGAGCTGGGACCTGGGGCTGTTGTCGAGCGATCAGGTTGGTGTGTCTGCTGGCAACTTAAATGTGGGTCCCGTCTTACTCCTTTAACTCACCACCAAACGCAAATCCTGAATGACTCAAGGACGAACATAGTGAACCGTTTTGTTTTTACGTTTCTGGCCGCGCTGTTACTGCCGGCCTCATTGGTATACGCGCAGGACGACTGCAGCAATGTCACCTCAAGCCTGGAAATGGTGCCCTGCTCGGAGGCGGCGAAGAAGGCTGCCGATGCACAGTTGAATGTCAGCTACAAGCAGTTGATGACGCGGCTTGAGTCTGACTATCGGGCAAATCCGGCATTGGGCGTGGAGTACGCAGCGAAGGTTAAAGAGTCGCAGCGTGCGTGGTTGAAGTTGCGCGATGCGAACTGTCCTTTGGAGGCGTTCGAGATCGAGACGGGGATGCCGGCGCATGTGGTCGCCGTTAACTCGTGCATCGCCAGAATGAGTCGCGAGCGCTCGGCGTATCTGGACAAGATTGTCCCTGCGCTTGCATCCGACGAGAGCGCTTCGACGGCGCCAATCAGCGATAACTGTCCCTCGGAGGAGTTCGCGCCTTTCCTGACGGCGTTTTCCGCTAACGGCGAATCACAACGCCGTCTCACTGCGATGACGGTTAAGTCGCTGGTTTTGAAACCGGTGGCGGGAAAGGATCGAATTACCTTTGAGCCTTCGACCTCGGGTGTCAGTGGAACAACGTTCACCTATCCGCTGATGGCTGCAACCACACCCGGCAAAACACCTGGAGTTGAAATCCAAGAGGTAGACGACAGTCACGTCAACGTCGTGGATAAACGAGCGGGCAACAGCAATGTGAAAATCTTCAACTTCTCTCGTCAGGCGTGCTGGGTGCTAGAGGGGATAGAGGACTGGTCGATCAGTGAGAAGGATTTGGTCGCAACACGTAACCCCGGAATGAGCCGCGCTGAAAATTTCTGTGAACAACGTGCTGAAGCTTTAGGAGGGCTGGGATTTCTTGAGCAATATCCACTGACAGCGGAATTGATTGAGGCGTCTCTGGAAAATTATGTATGTGCCGCGGAGTCGGGTGATGCACAGGCGAGCCTGTCGGCGGCAAGCCTTAGTCTTTCGCAAATGGCATCTCAGTTGGAAACCCCTAAGGTTGAGGCTTTGTTCAAAGCGGCTTCGAAAATACCAAAGGGTGCCCTGGGCTATGCGACGTTTCTTTGTTCAGGAAACTCCACTGACTATAACGGCCCTTGCCTTCATCCCAAGCAGGCAGAAGAGCAGGTTATTCGGGCGATTACCATGGGCTCCACGGACGCTATGAATTACCTGGCCTCTACCTTTGAGGGTGGGGAGTTGGGAACGAAGGATATGTCTCGGGCGTTAGCCTGTTATCAAATGGCGGCTGACAAAGGCGATCAGTTGGGCCTCTTCAACGTGGGGCGATTGGGATCGTCAGCCACGGCGCCGATCAAAGCTAGCCACTGCATTTGAATTTCGAGGGGCTGTTTGAGGCGGTTTTGCACAAGTTTTGTCTGAATCCCTCACGCTAAAACCTTTAACGCTTGAGCATCTGACGTCCCCGATTTTCCTTTAAACTCCCCACCCTCAAGGAACGCGCTCAGGACACGGAATGCCAGCTTCTTCTTCCTCGCTTCGCCCAGCGTTGGTGCTTTGGCTATATGCCGCTGCGATCACGCACATCCTCGCCGGTCTTACCCTGACCTGGGCTGGTGACACCGGCTTGCTCGATGGCTACCTGCAAGTCCTCGAACTGTCGTTCTGGGGCACCGATGCGGTACCCGCCGCCGGCCACGAACAACAAGTCTGGTGGCTCGCGCTGTTCGGCGCGACGCTGCAAAGTTATTCGCTGTACATGCTCGCGCTGGTGCACTTGGGTAATCGCTTGAAAGTCCCGGCAGTCTGGGGCTGGTTGATCGCCGGCATCCTGTTATGGGCGCCGCAGGACATGTGGCTCTCGGCGCAACAGCAGGTCTGGTCGCACGTGTGGCTTGATAGCTTTGCGTTGCTGGTGTTGTTGCCGCCACTGTTTTGGCTGTACAGACATGACCGTCAAAGGAAGGAGTGACAGCTTGAAAGGATTTTCGATTCTTCTCGGTTGCTTGATCTCTGTTGCTTCATCCGCATTGTTTGCTGGAGAAGCGTGCAACCCAGACAGCTTTTCCAATCCGGATTTGATCACCTGCGGCCAGCAAACCTTCAAAAAAGTCGATGGTGTCTTGAACGAGCAATACAAAAAAGCGCTGTCGACTCTGACTTCGGCGGAGCAAAGCCATCTGAGAGAAGTGCAAAAGAACTGGGTGCGCTTCAAAGAGTCGTTTTGCGAAGAGCTTTATCAAGCCGCGTTGCCGGGCGCCGAGGCGCCAATCGAGAAGCTCGGGTGTCTGGTGCAGACGACCAATGCTCGGCTGGGAGAGTTGATCGCTCTACAGACGGGTTTACCGCTGGACGGTTTTTACAAAGCCGCATCCGCGATTGCGGGGAAGGATCGTGAGAGAAATTTAGCGGCCACGATTGAACGGCTGGGAGGGGATCAGTTCGATGATCCGCTTTGGATGAAGTACGCAGAAGGGCACTGCGAGATGGCTAGCCGTCTGTTGCGTGAAGACGTCGCCTACTGCGTGGTGAGGATGCGCTTTCAATTACCCATGAACCGCTAAAAGGAATCATCAATTTGGAAACCCTCATTCGCGTTTTCTCTGCGTTTCTTCTGCTGATTCCGTTGACGGTCCGCAGCGAGGTTACCACCGAGGTTTCTTGCTTTCGTTCATTGGAGGGCAAGAATACAAATTAGAGTTTCGATCCTATTACGACACGGTCTCTCGCTGGAATGGAGCAGGGGTAAGGTACACAAAGTCGAAAAAGGTAATTCCCCTCGTCTATCGGAGTACCGAAGAGGTAGCCATGGCAGAAGGGCGGCCCTCTCAGTTCAAGACAGTTTGGGTTAAGGTCTCCGAAAGCTCGCTGACGGGCGAATATGAAATGGTCAGTCAAGGTGCCCGCATCTACGGGCTGACCTACACAATCCGGGAAGAAGTATTCATTCGATCAGGACATCACCATGGATACGTCGCCAGAGAAAGGCTGTGAGTGGTGAGCCTGACTCAAAATAAAAGGGTTTAACGTCTCCTTTCCGTAAATCCCGCTAGGCCCTTCACCTCAATATGGTTGGGCGTCCCTTCCAATGAATCTAACCGCATCCGCCATGCTGCTCGGGGCCATTGCAACCGAGTGGCGCTAGAACTAGACGTCGATAAATTGAGCGGAGGCATGTGGCTCTTTAAGCCGGTTATTTGGCCCGCGAAGATAGTTTGACTGTCATTTATTACAGGTGTGCGGATCGTTGGTTCTTGCTCTACTAGGGTGGTGATTCCCGTGGGAGCACATAATTTTAAATGGAGTTTTATTATGAGCAAGTCAATCTCGAATGCAGGCACCCTTGATCCTGCTTTTAATAAGGGTGGTGTTTTATATTTCAAAGTTCCGGGCATATTCGGGCGGCCTGACGCACTTCTTGCGTTGCCGGACAATAAAATACTTATTGCGCGTGGATCTATTTCTGAAAGCGATGGGTTCATGCTGGGACGCTTGTTGGAGGATGGAACCCCTGATTCCTCCTTTGGCCCTTCCCGTAACGGTTTCATAAAAGTGCCTGTGAAGAACATGCAGGTAACAATTAGAAGCCTAAAGCTGCTAGCAAATGGTGGATGGTTGATTTCTTCAGATTATTACGTAGATTTGGATAGTCATGGGTTGCTAATCGTTCGCATGCTTGCAGATGGTCGATTAGATGAGTCTTTGAATGGAAGTGGCTTGCTATTTATTGATTCTCGGGATCTTCCTGGTCTGTCTCCAGACATACAGGTGTGTAATACGAATTTCAATAATGAGCCGGCGTCAATCATGCAACATAAATCTGCGAATGCGACGGGGGCAAGCGTAGCCGAGCAATCAGGTGGAAAGTTCTTGATCTTCGCTGATACTCGTATGAACGGTAAACGTCAAGGAATGATTCTGAGGCGTAATGCCGATGGTTCAAGTGACGAAACCTTCGGCGGAGGTTTTGTCATCGTCGATCTCCCTGGCATCAAGTACGAATGGAATCAACTGGATGGAATAGCCACTCAAGTTAGTGGACAAATTCTTGTCGGCGGTACATATAAACCCGAGAACGGTTCATTAGATGAGAGAGGCGTGTTTGTAACGCGCTTTACTTCCTCCGGTCAAATTGATATGGAATTTAACAGAGGACTTCCAGTGGTCATTCCTAATAATGATCGGATAGAACTCCGAAACATTACTGTGGATGGTAAAAGCGGAAGGATTCTTGCGGTGGGAGTAGCAATTCGGGAAAGAAATCCGAATGGACTAATCGTCGTGTTAAAAGAAGACGGGTCTTATGATCATTCATTCAATAAGGGTCGGCCGCTGCTGTCTAAATTAGGGCCTTTGGGCGAGGGGTGGAAACGTGGAATATTGCAGCCTGATGGGGCAGTTGTGGTGAGTGGGTATACAGGAAGATTTACATTTGAATTGACAGCGGTGACGGCGCGCTTCCTTAAGGACGGAGGTCTGGATGGCGCGTTTAACTCGGGACAAGGTTTTGCGATATTCGACGACGAAAAGGGTTGGGAAGAGATCGCAGATTTGGCACAGATGGACGACGGCCGGATTGTTGTTTGCGGCCATTTTTGGAATACCAAGGATAGCGGTATGAACGGAGTTGATGGTGGTTGGGTGCTTCGTTATCTAGCATGAGTGCCCTCATCAAGGCGGATTTTGTTGCAGTATGATGAATAGAGATATGTCTCAAGTTAATCGCGGAAAGGGGACTTAGCGTCCCCTTTTGCTGTACGGAAGTATTGCTACGGCTTCGCCGCCGCGCTCTTCACCTCAATATGATCAAGCGTCCCTTCCACCATCAATCGCACCCCATCCGCCATCCTGCTCAGGGCCAGTGCCACCGAGCGACGTGAGCCGTGGAGGTCGTCGGCGAGGTCGCAGGCGATGGCACTGATGGACAGCAGGTCTTCGGAGGCGTTGGCCATGAGGGCTTCGGCGTCGGTGCCGGGGGAGAGTTTGAAGAGGCCGGTTTCGCGCTTGGAGTGCGGTTCGGTGGGCGGTTTGAAGTGGTGGTCGAGGGCGCGCTCGGCGGCTTCGTGGAATTTCTTTGATTCCAGAGATTCGTAGGGCGATATGTCCGGGGTTTCCGGGGGGTTGGGTGTTGGTTTCTTCATTCGGTCTTACTCCAGTTTCAGGAGCTGGCACCGTTTCGCTCGCACTTCGAAAGGGGTGGCAGCTGTGCATAGGTGTGCAAGACCGGTGGAGTCACCCGGCAGACCCGAAGGCCTCCCATACACAGCAGCCATAACGATTCGCGAGCATAGGAAAACGCTCGGCGAATTGCCATAACCAATGTGTACTCCCGCCGGACTTGCACGTCCGTATCGCCGATTTTGCGGCGACACACAAAGCCTATCCCTCACGACCAATCCCGCCTAGTTCACGGACAGCCCGGCACTTCGCAGGAAATTTCCCATAGGTCTGCGGGCCGGTAGATCAAAAAATCGCAGGCTTCGCCAACTCTTACAGGGATGTGTTTCAACAGGTGTAGGAAAGGTGAGTGGTGAGACGCGGAGCGTCTCCGGATGCATTCCCACGCGGAGCGAAGGAACGATCAGGGGAGGACGAAGAATCGTGACTTGGCGGTCATCGTGCGGGAATTGGCCTGCATCCTCTTTCAACAGTGTCAGATACTGGCGTTATCGTTCGAATCCCTTACACTGCCCCGGCCGTTCATTTTCCTTTTGAGGCTGTGCGCATGAAATTTCGTTTTCTCCTGTGGATGATGGGTTTGTTGATGGCCAAGGCCAGCCGGACAAATCCTGCGTTCCAGCAGCAGTTGGGTGACAAGGATCTGGTGTTTCAGTTGCAGACGCTGGATGGGAAAGTGGCGCGGCATTTCGTGGTCAAGGATCAGCGCATCACCAGCAAGTCTGGCGTGGTGGCGGAGCCGGCGTTTGCGATTGCGTTTAAAGATGCCGGTTATGGTTTTGCGACGATGCAGGCCAAGAACAAGCAGCTGGCGTTTATGCAGGGCATTCAGGACAAGTCGATCCAGCTCAAGGGTAATCCGGCGCTGGTGATGTGGTTTCAGGGCTTGATGAAATATCTGAAGCCGCGGAAGGCAAAGGCCAAAGCATAAAAAGTCGCTGCCGAATAAACCCACGCAGGCGCGCTGAACAACGGCGCGCTTTGTCTTCCAAAACCAGCAATCAGGCTTGTAAAGACACTCGAACTGTCATTTCTATCAGGTGTTTCTGCCCCCCGCTCGGTGCTCTACTCAAGTACCAGTCCTGCACAAAGGACTTCACTGACTTGATGGAGCAAGCATATGAGCCTGGCAGAGAGCATCTGGACCCCCAAGTTTCTCGACCCCACATTTGCCCAAGGCGGCGTGTTGACGTTGCCGATCCCCGGCATCGTGGGCGACGTAGCGGCCGCCGTACTGGCGCTTCCCGATTCAAAATCGCTCGTTGCTGTTCCGTTAAGCGGAGCAGACGCCCCGGTTGCCATCGCGAGGTTGAATGAAAACGGTTCGCTGGACGAAACCTTCGGTCCAGCGCGCAAAGGTTTCGTTGAAATAACCCTGGAGAGCGCTCGAATCAGCCATGTGTACAGTTTGGCTGCCCTTATCGATGACGGTTGGCTTGCACTCGTTCAGTACGTCTCGACGATCTCCAGTGACATTGGCCTGGCGCTCGTCCGCCTGAAAAGTACCGGGGAACTGGACCTCTCGTTTGGCACCAATGGCTCAAGGTTGATCTCCCATCACGGCATTCCTGAACCTGCAAGCGCGCCGCGTACGGTAAGCCATTCGAATATGGAGGCTGCTCAAGTTGCGAGCGCTTCATTACCGTCAGCGGCTCTGCAGGCGGATGGCAAAATCATCCTGCTCCATTCGATTTTTGTGGATGAGGCATCTCCACTGCCTGTGTCCGTTGTGATTCGTCTTTTGGCGGATGGCTCACTCGATCCATCATTCGGCGATTCAGGTTACTTAGTGGTCGATGTCCGCACCACTTCGAGCGTCACATTCGGCATTGCTGTTCAAACCGACGCCAAGGTACTCATCTGCGGTACATACCGGGACGGATCGGGAGGCAATGGGGTTTTTCTGGCGCGTCTGGATGCAAGTGGCGCGCTGGACAGTCAGTTCAATCCACTCACAGCACCGAACAGTAAGGTCACCACCGGTGGGGTCGTGCTGATGCCCGACGATATAGGCGAGAGCCATCTGCAAGCGGTCTCGGTACGTGAAAGCGACGGCAGGATTATTGTTGCTGGCCGAGCGCTGCGTGATGGTGGCGATGTCGGGTTGATCGCTGCGTTCACGACCAACGGTACCGCCAATCTTGTGTTCAATGGAGGCAAGCCGCTTTTATCGCCATTGGTTAACGGGTTGTCGTGGGCGCATGTCTCGCAGAAGGAGGGCTCGATCATTGTGGCCGGTCAGGGGCACTCCGTCGCGGTCACAGCACGCTTGCTCGCTGACGGAAAACCGGATAAGAGCCTCAACGGTACGGGACATGCGCTGTTTGGCGACAGCACGGGCGACGCCAGCGCGCGAGGTCTGGCGGTGCTGGACGACGGTCGGATCGTCGTGTGTATCGGGGTGTCTGATCTTGCTGATCCATCCAAAGTGAAAGGGCGGATCGTGCGTTACCTGGCCGGCCCAGCGATTCAAAATAACGACCCGACATTCGGCGATGGCGGCATCCTCAGATTTCCATTTCCCGGGTTCACAGGGTACGACGTGCGGGCGCTGCTCGCGTTGCCGCAAAACAAACTGCTGGTTGCCGTTCGCTTGTCGACGGAGGGCGCGCCCACGCAGATCGTCCGTCTGCTCGAGAATGGTTCTCTGGACAGCGCCTTTGGCGAGCAGAGCAGCGGTTACGTTGAGATCAAGCTTAAAGATGATTTGTTCATGAGCCGCATCCTCGGCTTTACACCGCTTGGCGATGGCGGCTGGCTGGTGGTGGCTCAGTACAGCGTGGAAGGCGAAAATTACTCGACGGGCCTGGTGCTGGTCAGACAGCGCGAGAACGGGCAACTGGAGCCGTCTTTCGCAGAGCAGGGACTGCTTTACCTGGCCTACGAGGACATGGGGGGCGGCGGATATATCGGGTTGGCGGAAGTATCGCCGAACGGTGCTACAGCTGCTGGTGCTGCTCGGACGGTCGCCCAACAAGCGGACGAAAAAATCGTCGTGGTCACTACCGTTGAGATCACTGCCGGGCGCCCAAGAGGTATCGTTCTGCGGTTCGATTCGAACGGCTTGCCTGACACAACATTCAATGGTGCAGGCTTTGCGTTTGTGGAGCTTGCGGGCATTTCACCTGCGGACACTATCGGACAATCCGTGGCAGTCCAGGCCGACGGTGGCGTGGTGGTCTGTGGCAATTATTTCGCCACGAGTACCCACGGTGGCTATGTTATTCGCTTCACCAATTCAGGCCAGGTTGACACCGGCTTTGGAAAAAGCGGTGTAGTGAACATTCCCGGTGATCAATGGATCAGCCTGGATGTCGCGGCGATAGTCGGCGACAAAATCGTTGTGGCCGGCGGTGCGCAAGTGCAGGGGGTCAATCAGGGCTTGGTTGCCGTGCTCAATTACAGCGGTGAGTACAACCGTATCTTCAACGGTGGTGATCCACTGATTGATTCACCTGTTCCCCAAGGCGTCAGATGGTTGCATTGTGTGCCGCAGGCGGACGGGTCAATCATCGTTTGCGGCAGCAGTGGCAGTGGCGCGTTTGACGATGACCTGAGTGCAGTCACCGCACGTATTCTGCCGGATGGCTCCCCAGACACCTCATTCTTCGGCACTGGATTCACCGTCTTCAATGAGGGCGAGGGTTTCGAATACCCTCACGGCATGGCCGTGATGGAGGACGGCCGCATCCTGGTAGGCGGCGTGTTCTTCACGGATGCGGGATATGAGAAGGGTTGGGTGATCCGTTATTTGCATAAATCGGCTTAGCTGGGAACGGCTGGAAATATTACGGGCAAGCTTTACTTCAATTGGCGTCGCGTGAACTGCGCAGCCAATTAAAGCAGGCGGCAGCCTCTTTACTCCCCAATTTCCCCTTTGCCTTATTCCTCCATCCACTTTAACTTGGAAAAGCTGCGTTTTTTCTCATAAAAAACTGACAGATCTGACAGGTGTTTTTTTTCAATGCTTGAGGCTTCATGAGGTTGGTCCAGCAGTAAAGGGACTTGCCTGGAATGGAGAACTCAATATGACAGTACGAGCAGGTGAGCCTGATTCAACTTTCAATGGTGACGGCAAGCGCGATTGGACGTTCCCTGAGTTTGTGAGCACTGCCCCTCAGGTTGTTCTTTCATTACCTGACGGCAGAATGCTCGTCGTGGCGAACGAGAGAGGGGTGTTCGCTGGTTTTGTAATCGCCCGGCTCACCGAAAGGGGGCAGCTTGACGTTGGCACCGGGTTCGGCGAGAACCAGCAAGGGTTCGCGCGAATATCGACGCCAGGAAAGGAATTGTCGGGAAAATTTGGCGCCAGCTTGCTGAGCAATGGTGGCGTGTTGATAACTGTCGATTACTCTGAGCGAGCACCGAATTATGAAAGCGGTGTTGTTGCTATCCAGCTACTGCCAGACGGCCGACTCAACGACAGGTTTGGTGAAGGCGGTGTGGCGACGTTCGCTTATGGTTCAATACCCGTAACGTTCATCAGAGCGCTCAAAGCTGCCCGAGCCCGCCGAAATGTACAGCAGAATGGGGGCACTGCGATCCAGAGCAGCGCTCATTCTGGAGCGTCTGGTATTGAGCTTTCAGACGGTAAAATCGCTCTGACCTATTTTGGCTTTGATCAGGTTGCACAGCAAACCAAAGGCTTGGTGATTCGGCTCAATTCAGATGGTACGTATGACGACACCTTCAATAAAATCGGTTCGGCCTGGGTTAATTTGACTGAATTGAGCCCGGAAGGTGATAACGCCGCCCGTGGAGCCGCAGCCCAAGCTGACGGTGGCCTGGTGGTGTATGGCGACTTCCATGATGACGGTATCTTCGGCACCTATGCCGTTCGCTTCACCAAGAATGGAGTGCGGGACGACACGTTCAAGACAACGATCGTGTCATCGGATCGGTTGCCGATATTTCGTGATATCGCTGTGAGAAAAAAGGATGGAATGATCGCTTTGGTTGGAGGCCAGGACGGTGAAACTATGTTTGACGGTAACGGGGTGATTGTTGTGCTGCGTGCGGATGGCTCACCTCATCCCCTTTTCAACAATGGCCAGCCGTTAATCTCCAAAGTTGTGCCTGAAATTGGCCAAAATTGGTCGAGCTGCGCCTTTGGTGATGCGGATGAAAGCAAATTGATTGTCGCTGGCACCAGTGGTGGGGGTTTTGCTACTGATGAAATGCATGCCGTCTGTGCACGTTATGGCCTTACCGGCGAGCTCGATTCGATGTTTAACGGTACTGGTTGGGTATCCTTTGATCAAACTGACAAACTGGAAAATAGTTTAGATATGCACGTCACCGCGCAAAATAAAATTGTTATCTGCGGCGAGTATTGGAAAGACCGGTTGAGTTTTGCTACAGGCGGATGGATAGCGCGCTTCATTGCTTGATCAATAAACAAAGATGTCCGCTCTCACGAATGAAGTGATCCGTGAGAGCGGTTTTTTTATGCCTGGCTGAATTGCGAAGCCAGTTCCCGCAGCAGCACTTCCGCCTCAAGCACTTTGCTGACCACATCATTGGCTTTATCGCGGCTCAGGCCGACACGCTCAAGCAGCGCGTCGGGGATGTCTTCATCCGGACCGGAGCCAATCCCGCGGCTGCGCAACAGGCGCACGGCCAGGCAGACGAGGTTCGGGTATTCGGCGTAGGCGCCGTCGTAGCTTGGGTCGTGCTGGAAGCGCAGGGCGGTGGCCAGCTCGTCCGGCATGTCCCAGTAGCGCATCAGCCACGAGCCGATCTGTTCACGGCTGATACCGAGCAGGTGTTGCTCGATGTAGCTGTGGCACAGGTGCGGGTTGACCTCCAGGTGGCGGCAGATCAGCGAGAAATGCGGCGGGAACACGTGGGCCAGCAGCAGATAGCCGAAGTTGTGCAGCAGACCGGCCAGATAGGTCAGGCCGGCTTCCGGGCGCTGGGCGCGCGGCATGGCGCGGGTCAGCCCTTCGATGACGGCGGCGGTGTAGATCGACTGCTGCCAGTACGGCGTGGTGTGTTGTGGATGGTCTTTCGGCAGGCTCAGGGTCTTGCCGAGGGCCAGGCCCAGCGCCAGGTTTATCACCAGATCGAAACCCAGCACGCGGACGATCGCGTCTTCCACCGAACGAATCTTGCCCGGCGAGGCGTAGTACGGCGAGGCCGCCCAGCTCACCACTTGCGCGGCCAGCGCCGGGTCGGTTTCAACGACGCCGGTGATGTCGTCGATGGTGGCGTTGGGGTCGACGCGCAGCTTGATGATTTTTTGCGCGGTTTCGGCCAGCGGCGGAATTTCAATGGTCGCTTCCAGACGCTGCTGGATGCGCCGCGCGGTAAACGCCTGCACGGCCTGGGTGATTTCCTCGCGGTCATCGTCCGGGCGGTCAAGGTTGGGGCGGATGCTGCTCAGGGCTTCGCCGAAATTGGCGGCGCTGGCCTTGGTCAGCATGGTCTTGAAGTCTTCGCTGGCGATTTCCAGCAGCACGCCCGGCTCGCCGGAATTGATCAGCAGCTTCGGCTCGCGCAGCAGGCTTTCTTCGTAGAGGCAAGGCGAACTGGTCAGCGCCGGCAGGCCCGGAAGCAGGCTCAGGCTGTGTTTGCCGAGCATTTTTTCCAGGCGCTCGGTGGACACGGCAGTCAGGCGGCGGCCGGTGAGTTCGGCGAGGCGATTGAGATCCAGCAACTGGCTCTGTGGAAACAGCACCATCAACGCGCCGACGGCGTCGTCCAGCAACACCGCCTGCACCTTGCGCGACGCATTGAGGCCGTGGTGGTCGAGCACTTCTTCGTAGGCAACGCCCAGCTTGTTGAGCAGCAGCCGAATAACAGACGGAGCTTGCGGAGATTCGGGGACGAGAGCAGCTTCGGTCATGGTCTGTATCCGTTTTTGAAACAATGGCAGGAGTATAACCACCTCTGCCGGAACGAGCTGTCGGAAACTGCGACAGTGCTCACACTTGGCCGTATTGCTGCCCATGCCGCAGCCAGCGATCCAGCAACGGGCTGACGTGGGTCGGCCAGCGCTCCAGCAGGGCTTGCGCAGCGTCGCGCACGGCGGGCAACAGGTCGGCATCGCGCATCAGGTCGGCGACCTTGAATTGCAGCAGACCGGTCTGGCGGGTGCCGAGCATTTCCCCGGGGCCGCGCAGTTCGAGGTCTTTTTCGGCGATGACGAAACCGTCGTTGGTCTCGCGCATGATGCCCAGGCGCTGACGACCGATTTGCGACAGCGGCGGATGGTAGAGCAGCACGCAATGGCTGGCGGCGCTGCCTCGACCCACCCGACCGCGCAACTGGTGCAGTTGCGCAAGACCCAGGCGTTCGGGGTTTTCGATGATCATCAGGCTGGCGTTGGGCACGTCGACGCCGACTTCGATCACCGTGGTCGCGACCAACAGTTGCAGGTTACCGGCCTTGAATTCGGCCATGACGGCGGCTTTCTCGACGGGTTTCATGCGCCCGTGTATCAGCCCGACTTTCAGCTCGCCGAGGGCGAGGGTGAGGTCTTCAAACGTGGTTTCGGCGGCCTGACAGGTCAGCTCTTCAGATTCTTCAATCAGCGTGCACACCCAATAGGCCTGACGGCCCTCGGCGCAGGCACCGCGCACCCGTTCGATGACTTCGACGCGGCGGGTGTCGGTGACCAGCACGGTGTTGACTGGGGTTCGACCCGGCGGCAGTTCGTCGAGGATCGAGGTGTCGAGGTCGGCGTAGGCGCTCATCGCCAAGGTCCGAGGAATCGGCGTGGCGGTCATGATCAGTTGATGCGGGCACATGCGCCCGCCGACGCCTTTCTGCCGCAGCGCCAGACGCTGTTGCACGCCGAAGCGGTGCTGTTCGTCGATGATCACCAGCGCCAGGTTCTTGAACTGCACCTCGTCCTGAAACAACGCGTGGGTACCGACCACCATCGGCGTGCCGCTGGCGATCTGTTCCAGCGCGGCGACGCGGTTCTTGCCCTTGAGCTTGCCGGCCAGCCACGCGACGTCGATGCCCAGCGGCTCGAGCCAGCGCTTGAAGGTGATGAAATGTTGTTCGGCAAGAATCTCGGTCGGTGCCATCAGCGCGACCTGATAACCGGCCTCCAGAGCTTGCAGTGCAGCGAGGGCGGCGACCACGGTTTTGCCCGCGCCGACGTCGCCCTGGATCAGTCGCAGCATCGGTTCGTGCTGGCTGAGGTCGTAGGCGATTTCGTTGCCGACCCGTTGCTGCGCGCCGGTCGGGCTAAAGCCGAGGTTCTTCAGGTACTTCGGTGGCAGCTTCGTGGCTTTCGGCATTGCCGGCGCGCGTAGCGAACGCAGGCTTTCGCGCAGGCGCTGTTGCGACAGTTGATGGGTGAGCAGTTCTTCGAACGCCAGACGATGCTGCGCCCAGTGATGACCGAGGGCGAGCTCATCGACATCGGCATCGGCGGGTGGGTTGTGCAGGTAACGGATGGCATCGGCCAGTGGCGCCAATTGGTAGTCGCGGGCCAGTTCGGTCGGCAGCCAGTCGGGCAGGGTCGAAGGCTCGAGCAGGGTTAGCGTCTGCATGCACAACTGGCGCAGACGCTGTTGGGTCAGGCCTTCGGTGAGGGGGTAGACCGGAGTCAGGGTTTCATCCACTGGCGGCGGTTCGTCGCCGGTGATCGCGCGGTATTCCGGGTGGTAGATTTCCAGGCCTGAGGCGCCGGGCCGCGCTTCGCCGTAGCAGCGCACACGCGTGCCACGCTTGAGACCTTCTTTCTGCGCGTTGCTGAAATGGTAGAAGCGCAGACTCAGGCCGCCGGTACCGTCCTGCAAGCGCACGACCAGGCTGCGACGTCGCCCCATGACCACGTCGGCACCGCTGACGGTGCCTTCGACCACGGCGTCCTGCCCCGGCCGCAGCGCGCCGATCGGCACCACACGAGTGCGATCCTGATAGCGCAGCGGCAGGTGAAACAGCACGTCCTGCAGGTTTTCCAGACCGACCTTGGCCAGCTTCTCGGCCATGGCCTCGCCGACACCCTTGAGTGCCGTCACTGATACTTGCGACAGCTCCGTCATGACCCTGGCTTAACCGGCCGTAACCGGCGCGGCAGGCTTGGCCACCGAGCACAGGCGAATGGAGTCGGCGAGGATCTCGATGGCTTTCGGCCGCGGGAAACTCGCGCGCCAGGCAATCGCCACGGTGCGGAACGGCACGGGCGCGGTCAGCGGACGCACTTCAATTACGCCCGGGGCGTAGTGATGGCTGTCCACTGCCGACAACGGCAGGATCGAGATGCCCAGGCCGGAGGCGACCATGTGCCGAATGGTTTCCAGCGAGCTGGATTCGACCGTGGTGTGCTTGGCGCCGTCATTGCCCTTGGTCAGGGTCGGGCAGGCTTCAAGCACCTGATCGCGGAAGCAGTGACCTTCGCCGAGCAGCAACAGGCTCTTGTCGTTGAGCAGACCAGCGTCGATGGATTCTTTCTTGGTCCACGGATGCTGGGCCGGCATCAGGACGTAGAACGGTTCGTCATACAGCGGCAGAGTCAGCACGTCGGCTTCGTTGAACGGCAGGGCGATGATGATCGCGTCGAGTTCGCCGTTGCGCAGTTTGTCGCGCAGCACGTGGGTGAAGTTTTCTTCGATGTACAACGGCATCTGCGGGGCGACCCGGTGCAGTTGCGGAATCAGGTGTGGGAACAGGTACGGGCCAACGGTGTAGATGGCGCCGACTTTCAGCGGTGCAGTCAGCTGATTCTTGCCGGCCTGGGCCAGCTCGCGGATGCCCTGGGCCTGCTCCAGGACTTTCTGCGCCTGGGCGACGATGCCTTCGCCGACCGGGGTCAGGCGCACGGCGCTTTTGCTGCGCTCGAAAATCAGCACACCGAGTTCGTCTTCAAGTTTCTTCACGCCCACCGACAGCGTCGGCTGGCTGACGTGGCAACGCTCGGCCGCGTGGCCGAAGTGCTGCTCTTGGGCGAGGGTAACGATGTAGCGTAATTCTGTGAGGGTCATAGCAAGCGTCCATGAAGTTGCGCGCCAAGCATACCGGCTGCAATCGATAGACGCACGTTATCAGACTGAGGGCTGAGTGCGACACCGGGCGATGCCGGTTTGCCGCAGGCAGATACGCCAAAGGCACCTTTCGGTGCCTTTTTGGCTTGGTTCTCTCGGCTGGCGGAGAACCTTGTGGGAGCTGGCAAGCCAGCTCCCACAGGTATCGCGATGTTGCTTAGCGGCGGCGTTCGAGCGAATAAACAAACGGCGCAACAATTTCGATCGAGCCATTGTTGAGCATGTCGGCCGGTGGCTTGGGCAGCGGTTGCGCGCGGCGGATCATGTCCAGGGTAGCCCGGTCCAGATCGGCGTTGCCAGAGCGGCCCACCAGTTCGAACGACAACACGTTGCCTTCGCCGTCGACCACGAAACGCAGACGGTTCAAACCTTCCTTGCCCCGTGCCTGTGCGCTTTGCGGGTATTTCTTGTACTTCTGCAAATGCGCGAGCAGGGTGCCTTGCCAACTGGCCTTGGCTGCCAGTTGCGCTGGCGATGGGCCCGGTGCCGGCTGGGCGGATTTCTCCGTCGGCGCTTGGGTCGGTTGGGTGTCGGCTGGCTTTTCCTCGGAAGGCTTTTCCTTCGGCGGGTCAGGCAGCTTCTTCTCGACCGGCTTCGGCGGTTTGGGCTTTGGCTTGGGCTTGGGTTTCGGTACCGCGATTTCCGCTTTCGGTGCTTCGGCCAGTTTCGGCATCGGCAGCTCTTCCACCGGAGCCGGTGGTTGTGGCGGTGTGACGACTTTCGGCGGAGCGGGCGGTGGCGGGGCGGGCACTGGTGCCAGCTCGACCATCATTGCCTGCGGCGGCAATTCGATGGGCGGGCGAGTGGTCCAGTTCAGCGCCAGCGCGATGGCCAGCGCGTGCACGCCCAGCACCACGGCCAGGCTACCGCTGTAACGCGTCAGCTTATGGCGCGTGTTGATCATTTCTTGGCTGCCGTCTCGAGACCGACCAGACCGACCTTCAGGTAACCGGCGGCGCGCAGGTTATCCATCACGCTCATCAGGTCACCGTAATCCACGCCCTTGTCGGCCTGGAAGAAGATGGTGGTGTCTTTCTTGCCCTGGGTCTTGGCGTCGAGCGTGGCGCCGAGTGCTTCGGCTTTCACTTCGTCGTCGCCGAGGAACAGGCGCTGATCAGCTTTCACACTGAGGAACACCGGTTTCTCTGGCCGCGGCGCCGGTTTGGCGGTCGAGGCGGGCAGGTCGACTTTGATGTCCACGGTGGCCAACGGTGCGGCAACCATGAAGATGATCAACAGCACCAGCATCACGTCGATGAACGGCGTGACGTTGATTTCGTGGTTCTCGGCCAGATCGTCGTCTGCGCCTTCTTTCAAATGCAGGCCCATGGCCGATTACCCCACTTTGACCATGTGCGGCTGCGAGCTGCGCTCAGGCTGGTGGTCGAGGTCGCGGCTGACCAGCAGCAACACCTCTGCCGACGCATCGGATACCTGCGCCTTGTAACCGGCGATGGAGCGGGCGAAGACGTTGTAGATCACTACCGCGGGAATCGCAGCAACCAGACCCAGTGCCGTGGCCAGCAGCGCTTCAGCGATACCCGGCGCGACGACGGCGAGGTTGGTGGTCTGGGTTTTGGCGATGCCGATAAAGGAATTCATGATGCCCCACACGGTACCGAACAGGCCGACAAACGGCGCTGTGGAACCGATGGTGGCGAGTACGCCGGTGCCGCTGCTCATGTTGCGACCGCAGGCTGCGACCAGACGCTCGAGGCGGAAGCTCACGCGCTCCTTGATGCCTTCTTTCTCGCGGCTGTTGGCCGACAGGCGCATTTCTTCGAGCGCATCGTGTACCAGCAGATTGGCGAGGGTGCCTTCCTTCGCCGCAGTGGCGCTGGCTTCCTTGAGTGTGGCGGCTTTTTTCAGCGCAGCGATTTCGCCACGCAGACGACGCTTGGCGCCCATCAGCTCGAAGCCTTTGGCGATCCAGATGGTCCAGGTGATGATTGACGCGATGGCCAGACCGATCATCACGATTTTCACGATGATGTCGGCGTTCTGGTACATGCCCCATGGCGACAGGTCGTGGGCCATGCCCAGGCTGTTGTCGGCTTCAAGGACTTCAGGTGCGTCGACGGCTTGCACGGCCTGTACCGGGTCGGTGGCGGTCGGTGCAGCGGGCGCGGCGGCTGGGGCGTTCTGCTCGGCAGCGGCTGGCGTGGCCGGAGCCTGGGCGTCAGCGAATGCAGCGGTCGGTGCCAGCATCAGGCTGAGCAACAGAGCCGCCACCGCGCTCCAGGCGCGAGGTCGATTGGTTGGCGAAGCGGGAGTTTGATTACGTGTCATGCTGGCCGGACCTGAGATTGAAAAACGGTAATGCTCTTCCAGGCCTCGTGAGGCCGAGAACAAAAGTGGCGTGCATTATTGCAAGTAATTCTTGTTAACAAAAGTAATAGAGTATCTTTTTTTCCTTCATTGCTAGCCGTTCGTCCTCTGCCGACGCTAGTCTGTGCCTTTCCGATGGGAGTTTTCTGATGTCCTCGCCTTCTGTTTTGATTGCCGGTTGTGGTGATGTCGGCAGTCGTCTGGCCAAGCAATTGTTGGCTGCCGGCTGGGACGTATTTGGTCTGCGGCGCAATGTGTCGCGACTGCCGGACGGCGTAACTGGCGTCGCCGGCGACCTGTTCAGCGAGGAGTGCCCGGCGAACTGGCCAGTCGGCGCGATTGACTACGTGGTCTATTGCGCCGCGGCGACTGACCATGACGAAGAGGGATATCGCCAGGCTTACGTGCAGGGTCTGCAGAACGTGCTCGGTTGGCTGAATGACTACGGGCAAGCGCCGGAACGCCTGGTTTTCGTCTCCAGCAGCAGCGTTTACGGGCAGCAGGGTGGGGAGTGGGTCGACGAGTCGTCCGAGACTGCTGCTTCTGGTTATTCCGGACGTTTGATGCTCGAAGCCGAGCAGGTCGCGCTCAACAGCGGCATCCCGGCCAGCGTGCTGCGCCTGACCGGCATTTACGGCCCGGGCCGCGAATGGCTGCTGACCCAGGTGCGTCGCGGTTATCGCGTGGCGGTCGAGCCGCCGCTGTATGGCAACCGCATCCATGCCGATGACGCGGCGGGGCTGCTGGCGTTTCTGTTGGAAAAGGATCGGCAGGGCGTGAAGCTGGAGGACTATTACATCGGTGTCGACGATGCGCCGGCGCCGTTGGCAGAAGTGGTGGGCTGGTTGCGCGAATATCTGGGTGTGACTGAATGGGCGGACGACGCCAGTGTGCGGCGCACCGGCAGCAAGCGTTGCAGCAATGCTCGGGTTAAGGCGTTGGGATGGCTGCCGACTTATCCGACCTACCGCGAAGGCTACGCGGCGATCCTTGAAGGGAAATGCTGACGTCCTGACCACACAAAACACTGTGGGAGCCTGCTCGCGAAGAGGCCGTAACATTCAACATCATCATTGAATGTAAAACCGCTTTCGCGAGCGGGCTCGCTCCCACATTGAATCTAAAGCGTTGTTGAGATCGGGGTTACTGCTTCTCCAGCAACCACTTGCGCTCGCCCGCGGCAAACTGCGGCTGTTCATCCGCCAGCGCGGCGTTCACCGCCTGCAGGATTTCCAGCTCCTTGCCCTTGCGCACAAAGATCCAGTTGTTGCCCTGGCCATTGAGCTGCAGCCACATGCTGTCGTTGCCATTGCTCATCGACGCGCAGTCACCCGCCAGGCACAAGGCGTAGCGGTCGGCGCCCGGCAGTCCGGAGACCTGGCCGTCCGCCTGAAACTGCACGGTGGCGCCTTCGCCCTCACCGCTGACAATTTTCCAGTTGCCGCCCATGTACGCCGAATACAGTGCGCGTTCGAAGCTGGCGCCAATCGGTGCGCCTTCCGGCACGGTGATCGGCGCACGGTCGAACAGCTGTTCCGGTTCATTGTCGCTGGCAGCTTGCTGCAGTTGATTGCCGTCGCGTTTCAGCTCGCTGGCGGAGCTGCCATAGAAGTCGACTTTCCAGGCGCCGGACTCTTCGCCCAGCAGCCGTCCTTCGACGTTCTCAAAACCGTTGGTGTAACGGGCCTGACCGGCCTTGGTGTTGACGTCCCATTCCAGATTCGGGCCGTAGGCCTGCAGCGCTTCGCGCAGAGGGCCACCTTTGGCGGCGGCATCGATCGCCACCTGGTTGATCCAGGTGCCGCTGATGTCACGGTCGGCAGGGTCGCTGGCGCAGCCGCCGAGGAATATGGCGAGCAGCGAGAGAGCTAGCGCTTTGCGCATGGTGGAATCCTTTCAAAACCTTTTCTTGCACAGCAATCGGCGCGGCGTTTGATGGCCGCGCCGTGCGCATCACTCGATGACCAGAATGGCATCCATTTCAACCTGCGAACCCTTTGGCAGGGCTGCCACGCCGATAGCGGCGCGTGCCGGGTACGGCTGGTCGAAGTACTTGCCCATGATCTCGTTGACCTTGGCGAAGTGGCTCAGGTCGGTGAGGAAGATGTTCAGCTTGACGATGTCCTTGAACGAACCACCGGCGGCCTCGGCCACGGCTTTGAGGTTCTCGAAGACCTGAACGGTCTGGGCTTCGAAGCCCTCGACCAGTTCCATGGTTTTCGGGTCCAGCGGGATCTGGCCCGACATGTACACGGTGTTGCCTGCCTTGATGGCCTGGGAGTAAGTACCGATGGCGGCCGGGGCCTTGTCGCTGGTGATGACGGTTTTGGTCATGTAGGACTCCTCGTAATAATAGGCAGGTTATGCACGCATGCGGGTGATGCGGATCACTCCGGTCAAGGCGCGCAGTTTCTTGATTACACGGGCCAGGTGCACACGGTCGTGGACGCTGACCACCAGTTGCACGACGCTGATGCGACCATCGCGTTCGTCCATGCTGATTTTTTCGATATTGCCGTCGGCCGCGTTGACGCTGCTGGCCAGCAAAGCGATCAGGCCGCGCTGGTGCTCCAGCTCGACACGCAGTTCGACATTGAATTCGCCGGTGACATCCTTGGCCCACGAGAGCTGGATGCATTTTTCCGGGTTATGCCGGATTTCGCTGATGTTGCGGCAGTTGTCCAGGTGCACGACCATGCCTTTGCCTGCCGACAGGTGGCCGACAATCGGGTCACCCGGGATCGGCGTGCAGCATTTGGCGTAGCTGAGTACCAGGCCTTCGGTGCCGCGAATCGCCAGCGGGCCTTCCGGGCTCGGCAGTTGCTCGCCTTCGCCGAGCAGGCGACGGGCGACCACGTAGGCCATGCGATTGCCCAAGCCAATGTCTTCGAGCAGGTCTTCGATCAGTTCGAGGCGGTACTCGGTGAGCATCGCCTTGACGCGTTCGGCCGGAATCTTCTCCAGCGAGCTGTCGAAACCGTTGAGGACCTTGTTCAGCAGGCGCTCGCCGAGACTGATGGACTCGGAGCGGCGCTGCAATTTCAGCGCATGGCGTATGTGCGTGCGCGCCTTGCCGGTGACCACGAAGTTGAGCCACGCCGGGTTCGGCCGGGCGCCGGGAGCGCTGACGATCTCGACCGTGGAGCCGCTTTGCAGCGGTTCGGACAGCGGTGCGAGACGACGGTTGATCCGGCAGGCGATGCAGCTGTTGCCGACGTCGGTGTGCACCGCGTAGGCAAAGTCGACCGCCGTGGAGCCTTTTGGCAGCTCCATAATCCGGCCCTTGGGCGTGAACACGTAGACCTCGTCCGGGAACAGGTCGATTTTTACGCTTTCGATGAATTCCAGCGAATTGCCGGCGCGTTGCTGCATTTCCAGCACGCCTTTGACCCACTGACGGGCACGGGCATGCGTGCCTTTCGGCTGCTCGTCACCGCTGGATTTGTACAGCCAATGGGCAGCGATGCCGTTGTTGGCCATCTCTTCCATTTCGCGGGTGCGGATCTGGATTTCGATCGGTACGCCGTGCATGCCGAACAGTGTGGTATGCAGCGACTGATAGCCGTTGGCCTTGGGGATCGCGATGTAATCCTTGAAGCGCCCCGGTAACGGTTTGTACAGATTATGCACAGCACCGAGCACGCGATAGCAGGTATCGACCTTGTCGACGATGATCCGGAACGCGTAGACGTCCATGATCTCGTTGAAGGCCCGGCGCTTGCCGCGCATCTTCTTGTAGATGCCGTAAAGGTGTTTCTGCCGACCGCTGACTTCACCCTGGATGCCGTCGATGGCGAGGCAATGGCCGAGGGATTCTTCGATCTTGTTGACGATTTCCTTGCGATTGCCCCGGGCGCGCTTGACCGCCTGGTAGATCCGCGCGGAACGCATCGGGTGCATGGCCTTGAAGCCGAGGTCTTCGAATTCGATACGAATAGCGTGCATGCCCAGGCGGTTGGCAATGGGCGCGTAGATCTCGAGGGTTTCCTTGGCGATGCGCCGGCGCTTTTCCCCGGACAGCACTTCCAGCGTGCGCATGTTGTGCAGGCGGTCGGCAAGCTTGACCAGGATCACGCGAATGTCGCGGGCCATGGCCATGGCCATTTTCTGGAAGTTTTCCGCCTGGGCCTCGGCTTTGGTCTCGAAGTTCATCTGGGTCAGTTTGCTGACCCCGTCGACCAGTTCGGCCACGGTTTCACCGAACTGCGCTTGCAGCGCCTCTTTGGCGATACCGGTGTCTTCGATCACGTCATGCAGCATCGCCGCCATCAGGCTCTGATGGTCCATGTGCATGTCGGCAAGAATATTCGCCACCGCAAGAGGATGCGTGACGTACGCCTCGCCGCTGCGACGGCGTTGACCGTCATGGGCTTGTTCGGCGTAGAAATACGCTCGGCGGACCAGGTTGACCTGGTCGTTGCCGAGGTAGGTCGATAAGCGATCGGCGAGGGCGTCTATGCTCGGCATGATAAATCCTGCCGCAAGCTGTGATCCCGCGCCGTGCTACGTCGACCAGGCATAGGCTTAGACGGCCTCGTTGGACTCGTCCTCGAACGCTGCGAACAGCGGCTCATCCTGGACGATTTCCTGCTCGGCGATGTACTCGTAGCTCATCACGCCTTCAGCAATTTCACGCAGCGCGACAACAGTCGGCTTGTCGTTTTCCCACTGAACCAGTGGCTCTTTGCCGCCGGTGGCCAGTTGACGGGCACGCTTGGTAGAGAGCATGACCAGCTCAAAGCGGTTTTCCACGTGTTCTAGGCAGTCTTCAACGGTTACGCGGGCCATGGTATTCCTCGGAGCGAATGCAATATGCGCGCTGCCCGAATGGGCAAGCGGACTCAGCAGTTTAAAAAATCACCAGCGATTAGGGAAGCGCTGATTTTTTGACCAAGCCCTTCAACGCGCTGCAAGCACCAATGTAAAGCGCTTGCAGGCGTTTTGGGAAGTGCTGTTTTAACCGAGCAGTTCAGCCAGCAATTTGCCGAAACGCACCTGTTGGCGCTTCTGTTGCAGCTGATTGGCGCGGAAAATCGCCTTCAGATCGTCCAGCGCGTGGGCGAAATCGTCGTTGATGATCAGGTAATCGTAATCGACGTAGTGGCTCATCTCGCTGACCGCTTCGCGCATCCGCCCGTCGATGATTTCATCGCTGTCCTGGCCACGGTTGGTCAGGCGCTGGTGCAGGGCTTGCAGCGATGGCGGCAGGATGAAGATCGAGCGCGCTTGCGGCATCAGCTTGCGCACTTGCTCGGCGCCTTGCCAGTCGATTTCCAGAATCAGGTCATGGCCTTCGTCCAGCGTCTGCTGCAGGCGGCTTTGCGAGGTGCCGTAGAAGTTGCCGAAGACTTCGGCGCGTTCAAGGAAATCGCCGTGCTCGCCCATTTTCACGAACTCTTCGCGGGTCACGAAGTGATAGTTCACGCCGTCCACTTCGCCCGGGCGCATGGCGCGGGTGGTGTGGGAGACGGAAACGCGAATCTCCGGGTCAGCGTCGGTCAAGGCCTTGACCAGGCTGCTCTTGCCCGCGCCCGATGGCGCGGAAATGATGTACAGGGTGCCGGTGTGTTGGGTCATGTCGGGGGTAGCCTTACTCAATGTTCTGCACTTGTTCGCGCATCTGCTCGATCAACACTTTGAGGTTGACGGCGGCCTGGGTGCTGCGCGGGTCGAAGGCCTTGGAGCCCAGTGTGTTGGCTTCGCGGTTGAGCTCCTGCATCAGGAAGTCGAGGCGGCGTCCGGCCGCGCCGCCGGACTTGAGCACCCGGCGCACTTCGATGATGTGGGTGCTCAGGCGATCCAGTTCTTCGGCGACGTCGCTTTTTTGCGCGAGCAGGACCATTTCCTGCTCCAGACGCTGCGGATCCAGCTCGGCCTTCATGTCAGCGAAGCGGTCGAGGACCTTCTGGCGCTGGGTGGCGAGCATTTGCGGGACCAGCTCGCGCAGGGTCACGACGTCTTCTTCGATTGAGGTCAGACGATCGTTGATCAAGCGGGCCAGCTCTGCGCCTTCGCGCTCGCGGCCGGCCTTCAACTCCTTGAGGCCCTGATTGAACAGCGCCAGGGCCTCGGCGTTCAGCGCTTGTGGGTCAGTCGCATCACCCACCAGCACGCCGGGCCAGGCCAGCACTTCCAGAGGGTTCAATGCCGCAGGGTTGTTGATCAAGCCAGCGATGGCTTCGGCAGCAGCGACCAGTTGCGCCGCGCGCTCGCGGTCGATCTGCAGCGCCTTGCCAGTGCTTTCTTCGGTGAAGCGCAGGGTGCATTCGAGCTTGCCCCGCGACAGGCCCTGGCGTAACGCTTCGCGCACGGCGCCTTCGAGGTCGCGAAACGACTCCGGCAGACGCAGGTGCGGTTCCAGATAGCGGCTGTTGACCGAGCGCAGTTCCCAGCTCAGGGTGCCCTGGGCGCCGGCTTTCTCGACGCGGGCGAAGGCGGTCATGCTGTGCACCATGGCGGTGACCTCGCAATGCAGATCGGCGCAGCAGGGGTTCCGCAGGCGCGATATCAATGAATGTAAGCCGACTGGCAGCAAAGGCGCAGGATTGTAGCGCAGTGCGGCGAATGCGCCCAAACACACGGTGTGACAAAGCGCTGCAGCCCGTCGGTAACGTGCGTTTCACAACCTTCACCGGTCGCCCCGGTTTTTTAACCAGTGCCCAGGCGCGGTGCACCGCTCTATAATGCTCGGTAGTTTTCCGTCCTCAGTACAGGTATTTCCTATGAAACGTCCAAGTGGTCGCGCTGCCGATCAGCTCCGCTCGATCCGCATTACCCGCAACTACACCAAACACGCCGAAGGATCGGTGCTGGTCGAATTCGGTGATACCAAAGTCATCTGCACCGTCAGCGTCGAAAACGGCGTGCCGCGTTTCCTCAAAGGGCAGGGCCAGGGCTGGCTGACGGCTGAGTACGGCATGCTGCCGCGCGCTACCGGCGAGCGTAACCAGCGTGAAGCGAGCCGCGGCAAGCAGGGCGGCCGCACCCTGGAAATCCAGCGCCTGATCGGCCGTTCCCTGCGCGCGGCGCTGGACATGTCCAAGCTGGGCGACGTGACCCTGTACGTCGACTGCGACGTGATCCAGGCTGATGGCGGCACCCGCACGGCATCGATCACCGGCGCCATGGTTGCGCTGGTCGATGCACTTAAAGTGATCAAGAAACGTGGCGGGCTGAAGGGCGGCGACCCTCTCAAGCAGATGATCGGCGCGGTATCGGTCGGCATGTATCAGGGCGAGGCGGTGCTGGATCTGGACTATCTTGAAGATTCCGCTGCCGAGACCGATCTGAACGTGGTGATGACCAGCACCGGTGGTTTCATCGAGGTGCAGGGCACCGCTGAAGGCGCGCCGTTCCAGCCTGAAGACCTGAACGCCATGCTGGAACTGGCGAAGAAAGGCATGAACGAAATCTTCGAACTGCAAAAGGCTGCATTGGCCGACTGAACAGGTTTCCAACCGCAAGGAGGACGCGATGAGTGATGAGCAAGAGCTGCTGCCCAAACCGAGCCATGAGGTTCGCCAATGGGCGATGTTTTGTCACTTGTCTGCCTTGCTGGGGATCTGGATTCCGTTCGGCACGCTGATCGGGCCGCTGATCCTGTGGCAGATGAAGCGCGAGATGGACCCGTTCATTGATGCCCAGGGCAAGGAAGCCTTGAATTTCCAGATCACTGTGGCAATCGCGTCGGCTATCTGTTTTTTGCTGATGGTGCTGATCATCGGGTTCTTCCTGTTTGGCCTGCTGGCCATTGCTGCGCTGGTGTTGACGATCATTGCCGGGGTCAAGGCCAATGAAGGCTTCCCTTATCGATATCCGTTCACCTGGCGGTTGATTAAGTAAGCGGACGCTGGATCTCGATTAACGCCCTAAGTTATCAGGGCGTTTTTTATTTGTGCAATACCATTAGTTTCCTTTTGTCGTGGGAATAGTCTTTTTTTGACGGGTGGTGCTTCTATATTAATAGATGTTTCGTATATACATCTTTCGTCACAACTACTTTGCATAGAATCTGCTCCAGTTCTTGTTATTACCTGGAGTCGATTGTTAAAGTTGCCCGGCGTCATGTTTCTGTTGAAACATCTCGATATGTTCAAGCCATCGAAGGCTCTTGAATTTTCCAGTAATCAGTGTTGAGAAAATCAGCCGGTTCACGAGTCGAGCCCAGGTACACGCTCGCCTCCTGAATACATAGCCAAGAATAATCCACATGATTCAGCTCGATTTTTACGGCACGCTCGTGGCCGCTTCATTAGTGTTACTGCTGGGGCGCGGACTTGTTGCGCGTGTCGGCTTTTTGCGAAGTTACAATATTCCCGAGCCGGTGGCGGGCGGTCTGGTCGTCGCCGTGCTGTTATTGATACTGCGCACGTTTGATATTGAAGTGCGCTTTGATACTTCCCTGCAAACGCCGCTGATGTTGGCGTTCTTCGCGACGATTGGCTTGAGTGCGGACCTCGCCAGCCTGAAAAAGGGTGGCCGCGTAGTCGGGATATTCCTGCTGGCAGTTATCGGCTTGCTGGTGGTGCAGAACGCGATGGGTATCGGGCTGGCAACTCTGCTTGGGCTTGACCCTCTGATGGGTCTGCTGACCGGTTCGATCACTCTGGCGGGCGGGCATGGCACGGGTGCTGCCTGGGGAACGGTGTTCAGCGAAAAGTATGGGCTGGCGTTTGCCTCGGAACTGGCGCTGGCCTCGGCGACGTTCGGTCTGGTCCTCGGCGGACTGATCGGCGGGCCGGTTGCGCGCTTGCTGATCAAGCGTGTGCAAGTGCCCGGTTGCAATCAGGAGCAAGCTCCGCGACTGCCAAAAGGCTTTGAGCAGCCGAACAAGGAGCGCTCGATCACGCCATTTTCATTCGTCGAAACGCTGGCGTTGATTGCCGTCAGCCTGCTGGCGGGCAATCTGTTGAACGGCTTTCTGCAGGGCACGGCCTTCGAGCTGCCAACGTTTGTCTGCGTGCTGTTCGTGGGCGTCGTGTTGCGCAACGGCCTGTCGGCACTGGGCTTGTATCAGGTGTTCGAGCGTGAGGTTTCGGTACTCGGCAACGTCAGCCTTTCGCTGTTTCTGGCGATCGCTCTGATGTCGCTGAAATTATGGGATCTGGCGGCGCTGGCCTTGCCGATCTTTATCATCCTCGCTGTGCAGGCGCTGGTCATGGCGCTGTTCGCGATTTTTGTGACATTCCGGGTGATGGGCAGCAACTACGATGCCGCCGTACTGGCTGCGGGGCACTGCGGTTTCGGGTTGGGCGCCACGCCTACGGCCATCGCCAACATGCAGGCGGTGACGCAGCGCTACGGGCCGTCGCAGATTGCCTTCCTGGTGGTGCCGATGGTCGGAGCGTTTTTCATCGACATCATCAATGTCATCGTGATCAAGCTGTACCTGGCCTTGCCGTTGTTCGCCGCTGTCTAGGCCGCATCTTTGTTCGAGACGAAAAAAATGCCCGCATCTGACGATGCGGGCATTTTTTCTGGCGGCGATCCGACGCTTAGATGGTCAGCGTCCAGTCGTAGTCGACGATCAGCGGCGCGTGCTGCGAGAACCGTGGCTGACGCGGCAGGCGTGCGCTGCGCACGAAGCGCCGCAGGCCCGGTGTCAGGATCTGGTAATCGAAGCGCCAGCCCAGATTGAGCATCTCGGCCTGTTCGTTATCCGGCCACCAGCTGTACTGGTCGCCTTCGCGGCTGACTTCACGCAGCGCATCGACGTAGCCCATATTGCCGACAATCTCGTCCATCCAGGCCCGTTCCGGCGCCAGGAAGCCTGGAGATTGCTGGCTGTCGCGCCAGTTCTTGATGTCGAGCTTCTGCTGCGCCACGTACAGCGAGCCACAATAAATGTACTCGCGACGTTTGCGCCGCTGTTTGTCCAGGTACTTGCCGAAGTCGTCCATGAGCTTGAACTTCTGGTTCAAGTCCTCATCGCCGTTCATCCCCGAAGGAAGCAGCAAGGTGGCAATACTGACTTTGTCGAAATCTGCTTGCAGGTAGCGCCCGTAGCGGTCGGCCGTCTCGAAACCGAGACCGCTGATGACAGCCTTCGGTTGCAACCGCGAATACAAAGCCACGCCGCCTTGGGCAGGGACTTCAGCATCGCAGGCATAAAGGAAGTAGCCATCCAGTTGGAAGGCTGGGTCGTCCAGTTCAAAGGCGGAGGCACGGGTGTCCTGCAGGCAGATGACGTCGGCATTCTGTGCTTGCAGCCAACTGAGCAAACCACGCTCGACTGCCGCCTGAATACCATTGACGTTCACACTGATGATCCGCATAAATGGCCCCAAAAATCGCGTGCGTGTATGATACACGGCGTCAAGCTAATTAGCTAAATCCGTGGTATTTGGGGTTTTTTTCATGCAAGCGTATCAGCGCGATTTCATTCGTTTTGCCATCGATCGCGGCGTTTTGCGCTTCGGTGAGTTCACCCTGAAGTCCGGGCGCACCAGTCCCTACTTCTTCAACGCCGGCCTGTTCAACTCGGGCTCGGCCTTGGCGCAGCTGGGGCGTTTCTACGCCGCCGCCATCGCCGAAAGCGGCATTCCTTTCGACGTTCTGTTCGGCCCGGCCTACAAAGGCATCCCGTTGGCCGCGACCACTGCCGTGGCGCTGGCCGAACATCACGGCCGCGACCTGCCATGGTGCTTCAATCGCAAGGAAGCCAAGGCGCACGGCGAAGGTGGCAGCCTGGTCGGCGCGCCGCTGACCGGTGACGTGCTGATCATTGACGACGTGATCACCGCCGGTACCGCAATCCGCGAGGTGATGCAGATCATCGCCTCGCAGGAGGGCGCCAAGGCCGCCGGCGTACTGATCGCGCTGAATCGTCAGGAGCGCGGCAACGGCGAACTGTCGGCGATCCAGGAGGTCGAGCGCGATTTCGGTATTCCTGTGATCAGCATTGTTTCGCTGAATCAGGTGCTGGAGTTCCTCGCTGACGATCCGCAGCTCAAGCAGCACTTGCCGGCCGTGGAAGCGTATCGCGCCCAGTTCGGCGTTTAAGCGCCGGCTTTTGTGGGAGCGAGCCCGCTCGCGAAAGCGTCCTGACAGTCGACATCACTGTTGAATGGAAGTCGGTATTCGCGAGCAGGCTCGCTCCCACATAAGTTCTTCCACTAGGGTTTTGCAGCGAAAAAAAGCCCCCGCTCAGCCAGACTGAGCGGGGGCTTTTTTTTGCGCGACTGCTTACGGACGCTTGCGATTGCTGATCAGGGTACCCACACCGGTGTCGGTGAAGATTTCCAGCAGAATCGCATTCGGCACGCGGCCGTCGATGATCAACGAACTGCCGACACCGCCCTGAACCGCTTCCAGCGCGCAACGGATCTTCGGCAGCATGCCGCCGTAGATGGTGCCGTCGGCGATCAGGTCGTCGACCTGTTGCGTGCTCAGCCCGGTCAGCACGGTGCCCGACTTGTCCATCAGGCCGGCGATGTTGGTCAGCAGCATCAGTTTCTCGGCCTTCAGCGCTTCGGCAACCTTACCGGCCACCAAATCCGCGTTGATGTTGTAAGACTCGCCGTTCTCACCCACACCGATCGGCGCGATCACCGGGATGAAGTTGCCTTTGACCAGCAGGTTCAGCAGCTCGGTGTTGATCCCGACCACTTCGCCGACGTGACCGATGTCGATGATTTCCGGTTGGGTCATCTCCGGGGTCTGGCGCGAAACGGTGAGCTTCTTCGCACGAATCAGCCCGGCGTCTTTACCGGTCAGGCCGATGGCGCTGCCGCCGTGGCGGTTGATCAGGTTGACGATGCTCTTGTTGACCTGACCACCCAGGACCATTTCCACCACGTCCATGGTCGCCGCGTCGGTCACGCGCATGCCGTCGACGAAATGGCTCTCGATCGACAGGCGCTTGAGCAGATCACCGATCTGCGGTCCGCCGCCATGTACCACCACCGGGTTGATACCCACGGCTTTCATCAGCACGATGTCGCGGGCGAAGCCGGTTTTCAGCTCCTCGCTTTCCATCGCGTTGCCGCCGTATTTGATCACCAGGGTCTTGCCGACATAACGTCGGATGTAAGGCAGTGCTTCGGACAGGACCTTGGCAGTGTTGGCGGCGGCTTCGCGTTCGAGGGTCATTCAGGGCTCCGGGTGGATCAGAACGGTAGTTGGAGATCAGGTGCAACGCGTTTCAGTTGGGCGTGAAACACATCCTTGATGCGCTGCAATTCAGCCTCGTCATCGGCCTCGAAGCGCAGCACCAGCACCGGAGTGGTGTTGGAGGCGCGCACCAGGCCCCAGCCTTTGGCGTAATCGACCCGCACGCCGTCGATGGTGGTCAGGTCAGCGCCTTCACCCCACTGAGCATCGTGCAGTGCATCAATGATGCTGAATTTGCTCTCTTCGGTCACATGGATATTGATTTCCGGCGTAGAAATATCGTTCGGGAAGGTCGCAAACAGCTCTTCCGCAGTGGATTTTTCCTTGCTGAGGATCTCCAGCAGGCGTGCAGCGCTGTAGATGCCGTCATCGAAACCGAACCAGCGTTCCTTGAAGAAGATGTGCCCGCTCATTTCCCCGGCCAGCAATGCGCCGGACTGTTTCATTTTCTTTTTGATCAACGAGTGACCGGTCTTCCACATTAGCGGCCGACCGCCGTATTCCTTGATCAGTGGCACCAGGCGGCGGGTGCATTTGACGTCGAAGATGATTTCCGCGTCCGGGTTGCGTGCCACCACATCACGGGCGAACAGCATCAGCAGGCGATCCGGGTAAACGATGCTGCCGGTGTTGGTTACCACGCCGACGCGGTCGCCGTCGCCGTCGAAAGCCAGGCCGATATCGGCGTTGGTTTCCTTGACCTTGGCGATCAGGTCGACAAGGTTCTCCGGCTTGCCCGGATCCGGGTGATGGTTAGGGAAGTTGCCGTCGACTTCGCAGAACAACGGAATGACTTCGCAGTTCAGCGCTTCGATCAGTTGCGGGGCGATCACGCCGGCAGCACCGTTGCCGCAGTCGACCACGACTTTCAGGCGACGGGCCAGTTTGATGTCCTGGACGATTTCGGTGTTGTAGCGGTCGAGAATTTCAACCTGGGTGACGCTGCCCTGGCCGCTGCTCAGGTCGTTGTTCTTGATGCGCTGGTGCAGTACTTGAATTTGCTCGTTGGCGAGGGTGTCGCCGGCGATCACGATCTTGAAGCCGTTGTAATTCGACGGGTTGTGACTGCCGGTGAGCATCACGCCGGACTTGCCGGCCAGCACGTTGGCCGCGTAATACAGCGCCGGTGTCGGCACCAGGCCGACATCGCTGACGTGGCAACCACTTTCGGCGATGCCGCGAATCAGCTCGGCAACCAGCTCCGGGCCGGACAGGCGGCCGTCACGACCGACCGACACATTCGGCTCGCCCTGGGCCAGGCTCTGCGAGCCGATGGCGCGGCCAATCCAGTAAGCGGTTTCACCGTTGAGAAAATCCGGCACGGTGCCGCGAATGTCATAGGCGCGGAAAATGCTCTCGGGGAGGGTCGGGGCGATCTTGGCTGGAGTGCTCATCTGCACAAATGCTCCATCTGGAAAGTGGCGGGACAGGCCGACGAATCGTTCGACGGCAGGCTCAAACTGAAGGGTATGACGGCGTTTTCCACAGAGAGTTCGTGCTATGAAAGGGCCATGACACCCCGTGCAGCAGGGCTTTGGCCGGCCAATGCCTTGATTTACCGCGCTAAACCTTGCAGATGACAATTTCGGTTTGTGGTGCGCCAGCGAGCTGGCTCACCACAGGATCAGCCGACCGGATCACTTCGTTCCGGTGTGCCCGAAGCCGCCGGTGCCGCGTTCGGTTTCGACGAACTCCTCGACCATTTCGAAGTGCGCCTGCACCACCGGCACCAGCACCAGTTGCGCCAGACGTTCGCCAACGGTCATGGTGAAATCGCTCTGGCCACGGTTCCAGCAAGACACCATCAGCGGGCCCTGGTAGTCGGAGTCGATCAGGCCGACAAGGTTGCCCAGCACGATGCCGTGTTTATGGCCCATGCCCGAGCGCGGCAGGATCAGCGCGGCCAGGTTCGGGTCGCCGATGTAGACCGACAGCCCGGTGGGGATCAGCACGGTTTCACCCGGCTTGATCACGGTGTCCTGATCCAGCATGGCGCGCAGGTCGAGGCCGGCGGAGCCCGGGGTGGCGTATTGCGGCAGCGGGAAGTCGGTGCCGATGCGTGGGTCGAGGATCTTGGCTTGCAAAGCGTGCATGTAAATTAAACCTGGTTCAGACGTTCGGCGATAAAAGTGACCAGCTGGCGAGCGATCTTGCCCTTGCTGGTCTGGGCGAAAACCGTGGCGTGCAGCTCACGGTCGATGACGCTGCAGGCGTTTTCTTCGCTGTTGAAACCGATGCTCGGGTTGGCGACGTCGTTGGCGACGATCAAATCGAGATTCTTGTCCTTCAGCTTGCGTGCAGCGTAGTCGAGCAGGTGTTCGGTCTCGGCAGCGAAGCCGACACTGAACGGACGGTCGGGACGGGTCGCGATGCTGGCGAGGATGTCCGGGTTGCGCACCATTTGCAGGACGAAACCGTCACCGCTCGCAGGGTCTTTCTTGAGTTTTTGCGGGGCGACGACTTCCGGGCGGTAATCCGCCACCGCTGCCGAAGCAATGAATACGTCGCACGGAATCGCCGACTCGCAGGCGGCAAGCATGTCGCGGGCGCTGACCACGTCGATCCGCGTGACGCGATCGGGGGTTGGCAGGTGCACCGGGCCACTGATCAGGGTGACGCGGGCGCCGGCTTCTACCGCTGCTTCGGCGAGGGCAAAGCCCATTTTTCCCGAGCTGTGGTTGGTGATGTAGCGCACCGGGTCGATGTTTTCCTGGGTCGGGCCGGCGGTGATGACGACGTGCTTGCCGGTCAGCGCCTGACGCTGGAAACAGTCGGCGGCGAGCAGCGCCAGATCGGTGGCTTCCATCATGCGGCCCATGCCGACGTCGCCGCAGGCCTGGCTGCCTGACGCCGGGCCAAAGGTCTTCAGGCCGCGGCTTTCGAGCAGTTGCAGGTTGGCCTGAGTCGCCGGGTCGCGCCACATCGCTTGATTCATTGCCGGTGCGACGGCGACGACGGCGTCGGTGGCCAGCACCAGCGTGGTCAGCAGATCGTTGGCGATGCCTTGTGCAAGGCGTGCAATCAGGTCGGCGGTGGCCGGGGCGATCAGGACCAGATCGGCCCACTTCGCCAGCTCGATATGGCCCATCGCGGCTTCGGCGGCCGGGTCGAGCAGGTCGAGATGCACCGGGTGGCCCGACAGGGCCTGCATGGTCAGCGGGGTAATGAACTCGGCGCCGCCATGGGTCATGACCACGCGCACTTCGGCGCCCTGGTCGATCAGGCGGCGAACCAGATCGGCGCTCTTGTAGGCCGCAATGCCGCCGCCGACGCCCAGAACGATGCGTTTCCGATACAGCCGCTGCATAGGTCTGCCTTTCATTTCGTTGATGACTGCGCGGCGAGCCCCTCCCCAGGGTTGAATCGCGCGCAAAAAAGATGGGCTACGATATCACAGCGACCGCTACGGAACAGCGGCGCCCACAGACAGGGAGTGTGTATGAGTATTCGCGATTGGCCGGCGGCGGAGCGGCCGCGGGAGAGGTTGTTGGAGCACGGGGCAGGGAGCCTTTCGGACGCCGAGTTGCTGGCGATTTTTCTGCGCACCGGGGTACCCGGAACAAGCGCCGTGGACTTGGCGCGACATCTGCTGAAGCAATTCGGCAGCCTGCGTTTACTGCTCGAGGCCGATCAGGACGCATTCAGTAAACAAATGGGGCTCGGGCCGGCGAAGTATGCGCAACTGCAAGCCGCACAGGAAATGAGCAAGCGCCATCTGGCCGAACGGTCGAGGCAGAAACCGGCACTGGAAAACCCGCAAGTCGTGCGCGACTACCTCAAAGCGATGCTGCGGCACGAGCCGCACGAAGTGTTTGGCTGCCTGTTTCTCGATTCCAAACATCAGGTGCTGAATTTCGAAGCACTGTTTCGCGGCTCGATCGACAACACCAGCGTGCATCCCCGGGAAGTGGTGAAGCGCGCACTGGCCAATAACGCGGCGGCGGTGATCCTGTGTCATAACCATCCCTCGGGCAATACCGACCCCAGTCAGGCGGATCGGCTGCTGACCAAGCGGCTGCAAAAGACTCTGGAACTGATCGATGTGCGGGTGCTGGATCACTTCATCGTCGGCGATGGCGAGCCGCTGTCGATGGCGGAGTGTGGCTGGATGTAAAAAGGCAGCTGCAAGTATGCAGCTACAAGCGGCAAGCTAGAGCCGTGCGCGTTCGGCTCTAGCTTGGGGCTTGCCGCTTAGGGCTTGAGGCTGATTCTGGAGTAGTCCTGGCGGCCGAACGGGCTGACGGCATAACCCTGCACGTCCTTGCGCGTCAGCGCATAGGCGGTCGGATGCGCCAGCGGCAGCCACAATGCCTGCTGCTGAATCTGCGCCTGCGCCTGTTCATACAGTTTGGTGCGCACGCCTTGTTCGCTGGTGGTCTTGCCCGCGCTGATCAGCTTGTCCAGATCGGCATTGCAGTAGCGGGCGAAGTTGGTGCCGGACTTGACCGCCGCGCAGGAAAACTGCGGCGTGAGGAAGTTGTCCGGGTCGCCGTTGTCACCGGCCCAGCCCATGAACAGCAGATCGTGCTCGCCAGCCTTGGCGCGGCGAATCAGCTCGCCCCATTCGATGACGCGGATTTCCGCCTGAATGCCGATTTCAGCCAGGTCCGACTGCAACATCTGCGCGCCGAGGCTCGGGTTCGGGTTGAGCAGGCTGCCCGATGGCCGCGTCCAGATCGTGGTCTGAAAGCCATCCTTCAGCCCGGCCTTGGCCAGCAGCGCCTTGGCTTTCGCCGCGTCGTGCGGGTAGCCCGGCAGGTTCTTCGCGTAGCTCCAGGTGTTCGGTGGATACGGGCCATTGGCGGCTTCGGCGGTGTCTTCGAACACGGCTTTGATGTAGTTCGTCTTGTCGAAGGCGAGGTTGATGGCCTGACGCACTTCCGGCTTGTCCAGCGGCGGATGCTGACTGTTGATGCCAACGAAAGCGGTCATGAACGCGTCAGTCTTTTCGACTTTCAGCGTCGGCTCTTTCAGCGCGGCTTGTACGTCGAGTGGTTTCGGCGACAGGGCGATCTGGCATTCATTGCGCCGCAGTTTTTGCAGACGCACGTTGGCGTCCGGGGTGATGGCGAAGATCAGCGGATCGACCGCAGGCTTGCCACGGAAGTAATCCGGGTTGGCCTTGTAGCGGATCGCCGCGTCCTTTTGAAAGCGATTGAACACGAACGGGCCGGTGCCGATCGGCTGGCTGTTGAGCTTGTCGGTCGCGCCGGCTTTCATCAGCTTGTCGGCGTACTCGGCCGAGTAGATCGAAGCGAAGCCCATGCTCAGGGTGGCGAGGAAAGTCGAGTCCGGGTGATCAAGGGTAAAGCGCACGGTCAGCGGGTCGAGTGCATCGATTTTCTTGATCAGCGCCGGCAATTGCATCGACTGCGCGTGGGGGAAGCCGCTCTGCGCGACTTTGTGCCACGGGTTGGCCGGGTCGAGCATACGGTCGAAACTGAATTTGACGTCTTCAGCGGTCAACTCGCGGCTCGGTTTGAAATAGTCAGTGGCATGAAACTTCACTTGCGGATGCAGCTTGAACACGTACGTCAGCCCGTCGGTGCTGACTTCCCAGCTGTCGGCCAGGCTCGGCACGACCTTGCCACTGGCAGTGTCGAAATCCACCAGGCGATTCATCAGCACATCGGCGGAGGCATTGGTGGTGGTCAGCGAGTTGTACTGCACCACGTCGAACCCTTCGGGGCTGGCCTCGGTACAGACGCTCAGCGCGGCGGCCTGGACCAGAGGGCTTAGCAACAGCGGGGCGAGCAACAGGGGTAGGGCAGCGAGGCGCATGGTCGGTTTCCTTTACAGATCGAAGGCCCATCTGCAAGTGCAGTCTGGAAAAGTCCTACCCTAGAGGTCTGAATTGCAAATGACTATCCCCTTTTTGCAATTTCCAGGCACCGCGACGACACTGTTTCAAGTTGCGGTGCTCAGGGAAAAGTCTGAAATGCCGTTGCAGGGGATTTTCTACGACG
Organism: Pseudomonas retamae; assembly: GCF_043496865.1. NCBI lineage: Bacteria > Pseudomonadati > Pseudomonadota > Gammaproteobacteria > Pseudomonadales > Pseudomonadaceae > Pseudomonas > Pseudomonas retamae. The sequence continues at coordinate 504,928 of NZ_JBIEIL010000003.1, read as the reverse complement.
AGTGGTAAAAACCGCCGTCAGCCTTTATTCAAGGCGTCCGCCGGGTGAAAAAACGCCTTTTTGCCGATTGATTGCACACCGATTGTTGTTGCACCCCGGTCTTTCTGGTATAAAGCAGCGCTCTTTTCTAGGGGCCCGGTTCCTTCACTGTAGGTGTAGCCGGTAAGACCTCTAAAGAAACGCGGCGCCTGGCGCCAAATGACTGAGAGATTAAGCGGCCAACCCATGCCGGGTTGGGCATGTGGTTTTAGAGGGCTGAGGCATGTCGAGAGTATGTCAAGTTACCGGTAAGGGTCCGGTGACTGGGAATAACATTTCCCACGCAAACAACAAAACCCGTCGTCGTTTCCTGCCGAACCTGCAGCATCACCGCTTCTGGGTTGAAGAAGAGAAACGTTTTGTGCGTCTGCGCGTATCTGCCAAAGGCATGCGTATCATCGACAAGCGTGGCATCACTGTCGTGCTCGCCGAACTTCGCCGCGATGGCAAGATTTAAGGGAGCTAATCATGCGTGAATTGATTCGTTTGATCTCGAGCGCCGGTACTGGTCACTTCTACACTACCGACAAGAACAAGCGTACTACCCCGGACAAAATCGAGATCAAGAAATATGATCCGGTTGTTCGCAAGCACGTGATCTACAAGGAAGGCAAAATCAAGTAATTGATTTTTCCCGACTTACGAAAAAGGCCCGTATCTCACGATTCGGGCCTTTTTTGTGCGCTTGAATTTTGTAGTGCCGGCGCGGGCCTCATCGCTGGCAAGCCCTCCCACAGGTTTTGTGTATGACACAGAATCTCTGAGCGCCGGCAATCACTGTGGGAGCTGGCTTGCCAGCGATAGGGCCGGATCAGCCGACGAAAATTTTCAAGCCTTCTGTTCAAAGATCACATAGATCTTGCGGCACGCTTCCAGCACTTCCCAGGTCCCGCGAAACCCCGCTGGAATCACAAAACGATCGCCGACACGCAAGGTCTTGGCATTGCCATCGCTGTCACGCAGCACCGAAACGCCCTGCAGAATCTCGCAATACTCATGCTCGGTGTAATTCACCGTCCACTGACCCACCGCACCTTCCCAGACGCCCGCGCCCATTTGTCCGCAGGGACTTTCGTATTGATGGAACACGGCCTGTTCCGGGTCGCCCTTGAGCACTTTGGCCGGGTCGGGGCGATAGCGTTCGGCTTCGCTGCCGGTCAGGCTGATGTCGACGACGTTCTGGATGTTCATTGTTGTTTTCTCCCGTGATGACGGCGCGTTGACTGGAATGGGCGAAAGTCTATGTTTATTAAATTGAACACTGCAAGGCCGTATGGCCGGCTTATGTCAAATATATTGAAACAACCCCGGCCGCTGGTTTAGGGTGGCGGGTGCCTTGGGCCGATATGCAGGCTGGCCGGGCAGTATTCTTGATGAACGCCGCAGCGCTTGCGGGGTTCGTATTCAATAGAGGAGGACACCCGAATGACCACCCTGACTCGTGCCGACTGGGAACAACGCGCCCGCGACCTGAAGATCGAAGGCCGCGCCTACCTCAATGGCGAATACACCGACGCCGTTTCTGGCGAAACCTTCGAATGCATCAGCCCGGTCGATGGCCGTCTGCTCGGCAAGATCGCCAGCTGTGACGCCGCCGACGCCCAGCGCGCTGTGGAAAATGCTCGCGCCACGTTCAATTCCGGCGTGTGGTCGCGCCTGGCGCCAAGCAAACGCAAAGCCACGATGATCCGTTTTGCCAGCCTGCTCAAGCAGCACGCTGAAGAACTGGCCCTGCTCGAAACTCTCGACATGGGCAAACCGATCAGCGACTCGCTGTACATCGATGTCCCGGGCGCAGCGCAAGCGCTGAGCTGGAGCGGCGAAGCGATCGACAAGATCTACGACGAAGTGGCCGCCACGCCGCACGATCAACTGGGACTGGTGACCCGCGAGCCTGTTGGCGTGGTGGGCGCCATCGTGCCGTGGAACTTCCCGCTGATGATGGCGTGCTGGAAACTCGGCCCGGCGCTGTCGACCGGTAACTCGGTGATCCTCAAGCCATCGGAAAAATCGCCGCTGACCGCCATCCGCATCGCCGCGCTGGCCGTCGAAGCCGGTATTCCCAAAGGCGTGCTCAACGTACTGCCGGGCTATGGCCACACCGTCGGCAAGGCGCTCGCGCTGCACAACGATGTCGACACGCTGGTGTTCACCGGGTCGACCAAGATCGCCAAGCAACTGATGATCTACTCCGGCGAATCAAACATGAAGCGTGTCTGGCTGGAAGCCGGCGGCAAGAGCCCGAACATCGTGTTTGCCGATGCACCGGATCTGCAAGCCGCTGCCGAATCCGCTGCCAGCGCGATCGCCTTCAACCAGGGCGAGGTCTGCACCGCCGGTTCGCGTCTGCTGGTCGAGCGCTCGATCAAGGACAAATTCCTGCCGATGGTCATCGAGGCGCTGAAAACCTGGAAACCGGGCAATCCGCTGGATCCGGCTACCAACGTCGGCGCACTGGTCGATACCCAGCAGATGAACACCGTGCTGTCGTACATCGAATCCGGCCACAGCGACGGCGCCAAACTGGTCGCGGGCGGCAAGCGCATTCTGCAGGAGACCGGCGGCACGTACGTTGAACCGACGATTTTCGACGGCGTGAGTAATGCGATGAAAATCGCTCAGGAAGAGATCTTTGGCCCGGTGCTGTCGGTCATCGCTTTCGACAGCGCCGAAGAAGCCATTCAGATCGCCAACGACACGCCATACGGTCTGGCCGCTGCGGTGTGGACCCAGGACATCTCCAAAGCACATCTGACCGCCAAGGCTCTGCGTGCCGGTAGCGTGTGGGTCAACCAGTACGACGGCGGCGACATGACTGCACCGTTCGGCGGCTTCAAGCAGTCGGGCAACGGCCGCGACAAGTCGCTGCATGCGTTCGACAAATACACCGAGCTGAAAGCGACCTGGATCAAGCTGTAAGCCGTTAACGGCAGCCCGGACACACCGGGCGGCCTGAGGAAGCGGAGATCCCTTGTGGGAGCGAGCCTGCTCGCGAAAGCGGTGTATCAGTCAGCCAATGTGCTGAATGTGAAACCGCATTCGCGAGCAGGCTCGCTCCCACAATGGTTTCGTGGTGCACATAAAAATATCCACAGGAGCGTGGAACATGCGGTGGGCGACGTATTTCGCCGTGTTGGCGTCTGTCTTGAGTGTCGGCCTGGCCCTGGGCGTGAGCATGCCGTTGGTATCGCTGCGTCTTGAAGGCTGGGGCTACGGTGCTTTCGCCATCGGTGTGATGGCGGCCATGCCGGCGATCGGCGTGCTGCTGGGGGCGAAGGTGTCCAGCCATCTCGCCGCGTATTTCGGCACGGCGAATCTGATGCGCTTGTGCCTGTGGGCGGGAGCCTTGTCGATCGGCCTGCTGGCGTTACTGCCGAGTTATCCGGTCTGGCTGCTGCTGCGCCTGCTGATCGGGGTGATTCTGACCATCGTGTTCATCCTCGGCGAAAGCTGGATCAATCAACTGGTGGTCGAGCAGTGGCGCGGGCGCCTGGTCGCGTTGTATGGCAGCAGTTATGCGCTGAGCCAACTCTCGGGGCCGTTGCTGTTGGGTGCGCTCGGCACTGAGCATGACTACGGTTTCTGGGTCGGGGTTGGCTTGCTGACCGTTTCGCCATTGTTATTGCTGGGGCGCAGCGGCGCGCCAAGCAGTGAAGCGAGCAGCGTGACTTTCGTCGATCTGTGGGGCTTCGCCCGCGAACTGCCGGCGATTGCCTGGGCGGTGTCGTTGTTCGCCGCGTTCGAGGCGATGATCCTGACGTTGCTGCCGGTGTATTGCCTGCAACAGGGTTTCACCGCAGAAATCGCCTTGGCCATGGTCAGCACCGTGGTGGTCGGCGATGCGCTGCTGCAATTGCCGATTGGCGCCTTGGCCGATTACCTGTCGCGGCGCACCTTGTTTGCTGGCTGCGCGGTGGTGCTGATGCTCTCGAGTCTGGCGATTCCGCTGCTGCTCGACACGCTGCTGATCTGGCCGTTATGGGTGCTGTTTGGTGCGAGTGCCGGCGGGCTGTTCACCCTGTCACTGATTCTGATCGGCGAGCGTTATCGCGACGATGCGCTGGTGCGCGCCAATGCGCACATCGCGCAGCTTTGGGGTATTGGTTGCCTGGTCGGGCCTTTGGCGGCGGGGGCGGGGAGTCAATGGATCAATGGGCATGCGTTGCCGCTGTTGATGGCGGTGGGGGCGTTTGGCCTGGTGCTTTTGTTGTTGCGCCAAGGCGCCTTTGGCACAACGGCGGAAGCAGCCTGAGCGCATTCTTGTGGGAGCGAGCCTGCTCGCGAAAGCGGTGCGCCAGTCAGCTCATTTGCTGGATGGGAAACCGTTTTCGCGAGCAGGCTCGCTCCCACAAGGGATCATCAACACACGGGCTTACAACATCCGCTCCAAGCCAACGTTGGTGCTGAACCATGAGTTGAAGCGCCGCCACCAGCTCCCCGGTTCCTTGGTCAGCGTGTGCATCTGGCCGTTGTCCTCGGTGACCCAGACGACCTTGCCGTTCTCCAGTTTCGCCTGATAGCTCAGGTTCGGCGCCATGCCTTGCAATGCCAGTGCGCGGACATGCTCGGCCAGTTCCGGGCTGTCGACCAACACGCCGACTTCGGTGTTCCACAGTACCGAGCGCGGGTCGAAGTTGAACGAGCCGATAAACGATTTGCGTCGATCAAAGATCATCGCCTTGCTGTGCAGGCTGGAATCCGAACCGCGAAACGACTTGCTGTAGAACACCCGCGGGCCACTGCCGTAGTTGTCCCCAGGCTGGCGCCGCAGTTCATAGAGTTTCACCCCGTGCTCCAGCAACGCCTTGCGATACGGCGCGTAACCGCCATGCACCGCCGGCACGTCGGTGGCTTCCAGCGAATTGGTCAGCAAATTCACCGAAACCCCGGCGTCGGCGCGTCCGGTCAGGTAGACCAGCCCCGGCTGACCCGGCACGAAATACGCCGAAATCATGATCAGCTCTTTGCTCACTCCGGTCAGTTCCGGCGCCAGTTGCGTGGTCAGCAGCAGGTGCGGATCAGGCTCGCCCTTGGACAGCACCTTGCTCGGTGCATCCCACAACGCCTGATTCCACGCCCAGATCAGCTCTTTGCGCCAGATGTCCATGCGCGGGTCGGTCTTGAACTTCATCAACTGTTGGTACAGCGCGTGATTCTGTTTGCGGGTTTCTTCCAGCGACTCTTCCAGGCGCGTGCGGGTGTTCTGCAGGTCGGCAGCGCTCGGTCTGGCGGAAAGAAATTCCTCGATCGGCTTGCTCAGCGCGCTGTTCCAGTATTGGTCGAAACTGTGCCCGAGCTGCTCGGCGACCGGGCCGATGCTGAGCATGTCGATGTCAGTGAAGTTCAGGTTGGGCTCGGCATCGAAATACTCGTCGCCCAGATTGCGTCCGCCGACAATCGCCGCGCTGTTGTCCGCCAGCCATAACTTGTTGTGCATGCGCCGGTGTTGCACGGACAGGTTGAACAGCCGTCCCGCCGCCCGCGTGACGCCGGTACTGCGGCCCAGATGCAAAGGGTTGAACAAGCGAATCTGAATCTGTGGATGCGCCGCCAGGGTGGCGATGATCTGATCGAGGCCGTCGCTGGTGGTGTCGTCGAGCAGAATACGCACGCGCACGCCACGGTCGGCAGCCTTGAGCACTTCCTCCACCAGCATGCGGGTGCTGATGCCGTCGTGAACGATGTAGTACTGCAAGTCGAGGCTGACCTGGGCGTTGCGAATCAGTTCGGCACGGGCGGTAAACGCCTCGCCGCTGTCAGACAGCAGGCGAAACCCCGACTGCCCCTGATAGGGCGCGGCCTGAGCCTGAATCGAACGACCAAAAGCGGAGTCCGCCGCCGGCAAGGCCTGGCTTGGCTCGCGCGGCACATCGAGGCTGGCGCAGCCGCTCAGGAACGAGGCGAGTAACAGCAAAGCGAGTAGGGGCTGTCTGAGGCTCACGTAGGATCGTTCCGGTTGGCGGCTAAGGTCGGCATTTTGGACGCCGGGCGCGCGAAAAAGGTCAGTCGCTCTCGGCAAGCAATTTGATCGCGGCGGCGCCGACCCGGCGCACCGCTTCTTCGATCTGTGCCGTTGGTTTGGCAGCGTAGTTCATCCGCAGGCAATTACGGTATTTGCCCGAGGCGGAAAAGATGCTGCCGACGGCAATCTGTACGCCTTGATCGTGCAGGGCTCGATTCAGTTTCAGCGTGTCGAAACCTTCCGGCAGTTCCACCCAGAGCATGAAACTGCCCTGCGGGCGACTGGCGCGGGTGCCGGCGGGAAAATAGCGGGTCACCCAATCGATCATCGCATCGCGATTGCGCTGGTATTGCATGCGCATACGCCGCAAGTGCGGTTCGAAGTGGCCGGCCTTGAGAAATTCGGCGATGGCAATCTGCGGCTGTGGCGCAGTCGAGCCGGTGCTAATGTATTTCATGTGCAGCAGCCGCTCCAGGTAGCGGCCGGGTGCGACCCAACCAATGCGCAGCCCCGGCGCCAGGGTTTTGGAAAACGAACTGCACAGCAGAACACGGCCGTCTTCGTCGAAGGATTTGATCGTGCGCGGACGCGGATAGGAATACGCCAGCTCGCCGTACACATCGTCTTCGATGATTGCCACATCGAAGCGCTGGGCCAGCGTCAGCAGCGCACGTTTGCGCGACTCGGGCATGACGTAGCCGAGCGGGTTGTTGCAGTTAGGCGTCAGCTGTATGGCCTTGATCGGCCATTGTTCGAGTGCCAGTTCCAAGGCGTCGAGGCTGATGCCGGTGAGCGGGTCAGTAGGGATTTCCAGCGCCTTCATGCCCAGGCCTTTGAGCGTTTGCATGGCGCCGTGAAAGCTCGGCGAATCCACCGCGACGATGTCGCCCGGTTCGCAGATCGCATGGATGCTCGTGGACAGCGCCTCGTGGCAACCGGTGGTGATCACCAGATCGCTGGCGCTCAACTGGCAGCCGGAATCGAGCATCAGCCGCGCGATCTGCTCACGCAGTTCGAGGTTGCCGTGGATGTTGTCGTAATACAGGCCGGGCATGTCCTGCCGGCGACTGATCCGCGCCAGGCCGCGCAGCAGCGGTTTCATCGTCGGCGAGCCAACGTCGGGCATGCCGCGCCCCAATTGCACGACGTCCTTGCGCGGCACCGCGCGGATCAACTCCAGCACCTGATCCCATTGCGAAATCTCCACCGGCCGTTGCGCCGGGCGGCCCACTGCGGGCAACTCCGGCAGCTCACGGCCGACCGGGACAAAGTAGCCGGACTTGGGTTTCGGCGTGGCGAGGCCGCTGTCCTCGAGCATGCGATAGGCCTGCTGCACCGTGCTCAGGCTCACCCCGTGCTCGACGCTCAAGGCGCGCACCGAAGGCAAGCGGTCGCCGGGCCGATAAAAGCCCTGTTCGATGCGGGTGCCGAGCAATTCGGCGAGATTTACATACAGAGTCATGGTGGCCTCGGTGCGTCTTGGTGAAAACCAGTACAGATGCGGCAAAAATCAGTCATTCAGTCGGCAAATCGGCAAATCTGTATGGAGTTAATACAGGTTCTTTGAGTCTGTAATGGTTTTGCTCGCCCGCGCATCATGGAATCTCTGGCTACCCAAGTAAACAGGAGCAACGAAAATGAACGGCTTGAGCGATGTGCGGCTGACGTTACACAGTCAGGAACTGGCGGTAGGGCTGAACGAGCGGGCGCGCAATGAACTGCGCAATGCCCCTTCCGGCCTGAGTCGCTGGGGTCTGTTGTGGCATCGTCTGCATACGCGCAAGGCGTTGCTGGCGCTGACGACCGATCAGCTCAAGGACATCGGCCTGACCCGTGAGCAGGCACTGGAAGAGGGGTTGAAGCCGTTCTGGCGGATCTGAGATCTGTATCGTCCGTCACAGATCGTTCCCACGCTCTGCGTGGGAACGCCGCCCCCGGACGCTCCGCGTCCGCTGTGACGCAGAGCATCACTGGATGCATTCCCACGCAGAGCGTGGGAACGATCTCTTAAGGCATTCAGACCAGCTCTTTCAGCCGATGCCACAACATCCCCAACGCCAATAACGGCGAGCGCAAATGCTTGCCGCCGGGAAAGGTGATGTGCGGCACTTTGGCAAACAGATCGAAGCCACCACCCTGCTGCCCGCTGATCGCCTCGGCCAGCAGCTTGCCCGCCAAGTGTGTGGCATTCACTCCGTGCCCGGCGTAAGCCTGGGCGTAATACACATTCGGTTGATCGGTGAGGCGGCCAATCTGCGGCAAGCGGTTGGCGCCGATGCCGATCATCCCACCCCACTGGTAATCGATCTTCACCCCGGCCAGTTGCGGGAACACCTTGAGCATCTTCGGCTGCATATACGCGCCGATGTCTTTCGGATCACGGCCCGAGTAATGGCAGGCGCCGCCGAACAACAGGCGTCGATCAGCCGAGAGCCGGAAGTAATCCACCGTGACACGCTGGTCGCAGACCGCCATGTTCTGCGGCAGCAGGCTGTACGCCTGCTCTTCGCTCAGTGGTTCGGTGGCAATGATATAGCTGCCGGCCGGCAGGACTTTGCCGCTGAGTTGCGGGTTCAGATCATTCAGATAGGCATTGCAGCCGAGCACCAGGGTCTTCGCCCGTACCGAACCTTGTGCGGTGTGCACCTTCACTTCGGTACCGTAATCGATGCGGATAACCGCCGATTGCTCGAACAGCTTCACCCCCAATTGCTGCGCCGCTGCGGCTTCGCCGAGCGCCAGATTCAGCGGGTGCAAATGCCCGGAGCCCATGTCGATCAAACCGCCAACGTAGCGTCTGGAGCCGACCACGGTGTGCATCTCATTGGCTTGCAACAGCCGGGTTTCGTGGCGATAGCCAAGGCTGCGCAGCTCTTCGGCATCCTCGACAAAGCCCTGCAGATCAGATGGCTTGTTAGCCAGGTCGCAGTAACCCCAGGTCAAATCGCAAGCGATCTTGTAGCGCTCAACGCGCTGGCGAACGATTTCCACCGCTTCCAGGCCCATGAGTTTCATCGCCCGCACGCCGTCGGTGCCGACGACGTTGGCAAATTGATCGAGGCCATGACCAACGCCGCGAATCAGCTGCCCGCCGTTGCGCCCGCTGGCGCCCCAACCGATCCGGTGTGCCTCCAGCAGGACGACGCTGAAGCCGCGTTCAGCCAGCTCAAGCGCGGTGTTCAACCCGGAAAACCCGCCGCCGACCACACAGACGTCGGCCAGCACTTCACCTTGCAGCCGCGGATGGTCTGGCTGCGGCAGGCTGCTGGCGGCGTAGTAAGAGGCGGCGTGGGGTAGGCTCGCGGAAGTGGGGGCGCGGGCGGTCATGGGCGTCATCCTGAGGCGGTGTCGAGAAAATTTGACGGAGCATAAGCCGCATGGCTGAACACGGGCAACATTGGTCGGCATACGGTGTCTGGCTCAAGTCTTTTGCGGCACAATTGCCGTCCATTTCCCCACGGTCACCGTTTCGATGAGCTGCAACAGCCAGAAAATCCGCACGTTGCGTCAGCAGATTCCCTCATTCGAATGCGTCCCCGGCTGCCACGACTGCTGCGGGCCGGTGACCACGTCGCCCGAGGAAATGGCCCGGCTGCCGCGCAAGACCCGCGCCGAGCAGGACGCGGCGATGCAAGAGCTGAACTGCGTACACCTGGGGCCGAATGGCTGCACGGTGTACGAAGAACGGCCGCTGATTTGCCGGTTGTTTGGTACGACCAAGACGTTACCCTGCCCGAATGAGCGGCGTCCGGTGGAGCTGATTCATCCGCGGGTGGAGAAGCAGATTTTCGAGTACATGGCGGCGAATCGGCAGGTGTTGGTTTGACTGTCGTGTTCACTTGAAACCGAGTCGCGGCCTTCGCGAGCAGGCGCGCTCCCACAGGGGATCGCATTTCAAATGTGGGAGCGAGCCTGCTCGCGAAGGGGGCGTCGCCGGATTTCAGTCAGGAATCGGCAGGCACAGGCTCTCTTTGACTTCTTCCATGACGATGTAGCTCTTCGATTCGCGCACATGCGGCAGCTTGAGCAGGATGTCGCCGAGCAATTTGCGGTACGAGGCCATCTCGGAAATCCGCGCCTTCACCAGATAGTCGAAATCCCCTGACACCAGATGACATTCCAGTACATGGGGCAATTTCAGCACCGCACGTCGGAACTCCTCGAAAGTGTCGCCGGATTTGTAGTCGAGGCTGATCTCGACGAACACCAGCAGGCTACCCTTCAAATGCTGCGGATTGAGCCGGGCGTTGTAGCCCATGATGATTCCTTCGCGCTCCAGACGCCGCACGCGCTCGGTGCAGGGCGTGGTGGAGAGGCCGACCTTTTCCCCGAGTTCAGTGAACGAAATGCGCCCGTCCGCCTGCAGGATCCGCAGGATGTTGCGGTCGATCTTGTCCAGTTCGCGCTTGGTCTGGGTGTTGGTCCGCATAGGGGATGCGCCTCCGTGAAAAGGGTTTTTGCCGAGAATTGTCGCCAAATATAGGCGCTTATATAGTGAAAAGCACTGGCATTTCTTTTTTACACTGCGCGCATCATTGCTCGAACAACACAGCTCGGCACACAGCCGCGATGAGGGATTGAAAATGCGCGTCATGGTCTTGGGTAGCGGCGTCATCGGTACCGCCAGTGCTTACTATCTGGCCCGTGCCGGGTTTGAAGTGGTGGTGGTCGACCGGCAGCCCGCCGCGGCCATGGAGACCAGTTTCGCCAACGCCGGCCAGGTCTCGCCGGGCTACGCCTCGCCGTGGGCCGCGCCGGGCGTACCGCTCAAGGCGATCAAGTGGCTGCTGCAACGCCACGCACCGCTGGCAATCAAGGCCACCGCCGACATCGACCAGTACCTGTGGATGGCGCAGATGCTGCGCAACTGCACCGCCAGCCGTTATGCGGTGAACAAGGAGCGCATGGTGCGGCTGTCCGAGTACAGCCGCGACTGCCTCGACGAACTGCGCGCCGAGACCGGCATTGCCTACGAAGGCCGCAGCCTCGGCACCACGCAGTTGTTCCGCACCCAGGCGCAACTGGATAACGCCGCCAAGGACATCGCCGTACTGAAAGACTCCGGCGTGCCGTTCGAAGTCCTCGACCGCGCCGGCATTGCCCGCGTCGAACCGGCGCTGGCCGGCGTCACCGATATTCTCGCCGGCGCCCTGCGCTTGCCGAACGACCAGACCGGCGATTGCCAGATCTTCACCACTCGTCTCGCCGACATGGCGCGCAAGCTCGGTGTGGAATTCCGCTTCGGCCAGGACATTCAAAAGCTCGATTACGCCGGTGATCGCATCAATGGCGTGTGGATCGACGGCAAACTGGAAACCGCTGACCGCTACGTGCTGGCGCTGGGCAGCTACTCGCCGCAATTGCTCAAGCCGCTGGGCATCAAGGCCCCGGTATATCCGCTCAAGGGTTATTCACTGACCGTTCCGATCACCAACCCGGACATGGCGCCGACGTCGACCATTCTCGACGAAACCTACAAGGTCGCAATCACCCGGTTCGACAACCGCATCCGCGTCGGCGGCATGGCCGAGATTGCCGGTTTTGACCTTTCGCTGAACCCGCGTCGGCGCGAAACCCTGGAGATGATCGTCAACGACCTTTATCCTCAGGGCGGCAATCTGGCCGAGGCGAGTTTCTGGACCGGTCTGCGCCCGACCACGCCGGACGGCACGCCGATCGTTGGCGCCACGCCGTTCAAGAATCTGTTCCTCAACACCGGTCACGGCACCCTGGGTTGGACCATGGCGTGCGGTTCCGGGCGTTTGCTGGCCGATCTGATGGCGAAGAAAAAGCCGCAGATCAGTGCCGAAGGCCTCGATATTTCCCGTTACGGCAACCAGACCCAGGAGTCCGCAAAACATGTCAATCCAGCGCCAGCTCACCAATGAGCGCATGAGTCAGATCGTCAGCCACAACGGTACGGTGTACCTGGCCGGGCAGGTCGGCGACGACTTCGATGCCGGGATTGAACAGCAGACCCGCGACGTACTGGCCAATATCGAGCGTCTGCTCGACCTGGCCGGGACTGACAAACAGCATCTGCTCTCGGCGACGATCTACCTGAACGACATCGAGGCGCACTTTGCCGGGATGAACTCGGTGTGGGACCAGTGGCTGCCTAAAGGCGCCGCGCCGGCTCGTGCCACTGTCGAAGCGAAAATGGCCAAGCCGAGCATCCTTGTCGAGATCTCCATCGTCGCTGCGCTGCCGTAAGCCGTAACAAGGATCCCTCTCCCGGTGCTGTTGGCGGTTCACGCCGCCAGTCGGCGCCGGTTTTTCTTCCATGACTGCCTAGAAGTCCGCCGCCATGCGTCCTGCCCGTGCCCTGATCGACCTTCAAGCCCTGCGCCACAACTACCGAATTGCCCGCGAAGTCACCGGCGCCAAAGCGCTCGCGGTGATCAAGGCTGACGCCTACGGCCATGGCGCGGTGCGCTGCGCCCAGGCGCTGGAAGCCGAGGCTGACGGGTTTGCCGTGGCGTGCATCGAAGAGGCGCTGGAGCTGCGCGCGGCCGGTATTCGCGCGCCGGTGTTGCTGCTGGAAGGTTTCTTCGAGGCGGATGAGCTGGCGCTGATCGTCGAGCATGATTTCTGGTGCGTGGTGCATTCGCTGTGGCAGCTCGAAGCCATCGAGCAGGCGGCGTTGAACAAACCGATCTCGGTGTGGCTGAAGCTCGACTCCGGCATGCACCGTGTCGGCCTGCATCCAAAAGACTACCCGGCCGCCTATCAGCGCCTGCTGGCCAGCGGCAAAGTGGCGAAGATCGTGTTGATGAGCCACTTCGCCCGTGCCGATGAACTGCACGCGCAAAGCAGTAGCGAGCAGGTAGCGGTATTCGAAGCGGCGCGTCAGGGCCTGGCGGCGGAAGTCAGCCTGCGCAACTCGCCAGCCGTGCTCGGTTGGCCAGAAATCCAAAGCGACTGGGTACGCCCCGGCATCATGCTCTACGGCGCGACCCCGTTCGAAGAAGCCAACGCCGTCGCAGAACGCCTGCAACCGGTGATGACCCTCGAATCGAAAGTCATCAGTGTCCGTGAGTTGCCGGCCGGTGAGCCGATCGGTTACGGCGCAAAGTTCATCACCGACAAGCCGATGCGCATCGGCGTGGTCGCCATGGGTTATGCCGATGGCTATCCACGTCAGGCGCCGACTGGCACGCCGGTGCTGGTGGCTGGCCAGCGCAGCCGTCTGTTGGGGCGCGTGTCGATGGACATGCTGTGCATTGACCTCACCGACGTGCCGGAGGCTGGCCTCGGTTCGACCGTCGAGCTGTGGGGCAAAAACATCCTCGCCAGCGACGTAGCGCAGTGGGCGGATACCATTCCCTATCAGATCTTCTGCAATCTGCGCCGGGTGCCGAGGCTCTATTCCGAGGCTTGACGCGAGCGCGGGGGCCGAGTGTTGTAAATACTGAACGCTGTCGCCATGATAACGCTCAATATTCTTACAACATCAGGAGGCTCCCGCCTTGGACGTCGGTGAACGACTGCAATCGATCCGCAAGCTCAAAGGGCTTTCCCAGCGCGAACTCGCCAAACGCGCGGGCGTCACCAACAGCACCATTTCGATGATCGAAAAGAACAGCGTGAGCCCTTCGATCAGTTCGCTGAGAAAAGTGCTCGGCGGCATTCCCATGTCCATGGTCGAGTTCTTTTCCGAAGAGATCCTGCAAGACCAGCCGACCCAGATCGTCTACAAGGCCAACGAGCTGATCGACATTTCCGACGGCGCCGTGACCATGAAACTGGTCGGCCGCGCGCACCCCAGCCGGGCCATCGCCTTCCTCAATGAAATCTACCCGCCGGGCGCCGATACCGGCGAAGAAATGCTCACCCACGAAGGTGAGGAAACCGGGATTCTGGTCGAAGGTCGGCTGGAACTGGTGGTCGGCCTGGAAACTTTTATCCTCGAAGCCGGCGACAGCTACTATTTTGAAAGTACCAAGCCGCATCGTTTCCGTAATCCGTTCGATGTGCCTGCGCGACTGATCAGCGCAGCCACACCGGCGAATTTCTAGAGCAAGAGGCGCCAGGGCCCTGATGGCCAAGGCTCCCGAACCGTTTGACCGATGCGCAACAAGACCCCTTTAAAAATGGGGTTGTTTCAGTGTGGCGGGCTACCCGCTATACTTGCGCCCGCCTGCGAACCGTGGCCGCAGGCGTGAATAGCCACCATTGAGGGTGAACGCGTGAACCTAATTATGAAAATGCTGGCTGCACCAGCAACCGTACTGGCCCTCTGGGCTGTCAGCGCTCAAGCTGCGACTAACGACGACATTGCCAAACGCCTCGAGCCGGTCGGCCAGGTGTGTGTTCAGGGGCAGGAATGCAAAGGAATGGAAGTGGTTGCAAGCGCTGGCGGCGGTGGCGGAGCCAAGGCGCCTAAAGACGTGATCGCCAAGCACTGCAACGCATGTCACGGCACCGGCCTGCTGGGCGCGCCGAAGATCGGCGACAAGGCGGCCTGGAAAGAGCGGGCCGATCACCAGGGTGGTCTGGACGGTATCCTCGCCAAAGCGATTACCGGCATCAACGCCATGCCGCCAAAAGGCACCTGCGCCGATTGCACCGATGATGAGCTCAAGGGTGCGATCAAAGAGATGTCCGGTCTGTAATCAGCGGCGCTCTCGTCAAAAAAAACCGTCTTCGGACGGTTTTTTTGTGCTTGTGGTTTTTGCTCTTTCGATTAATTCAAAACCCTGATCCCTCACCCCAGCCCTCTCCCGGAGGGAGAGGGGGCCGATCGAGGTGTCTGGCACTCTACATCGACCTGAATGACCTTAGCGATTATGGATTCAGCACATCATTTTCAAGTCGGTGTATCTCTCCAATATCCCCCATTCAGTCCCCTCTCCCTCCGGGAGAGGGCTAGGGTGAGGGCAAGCGATCTCCAGCTATAAAGAACTCCCGTGGCCGACAATCGTCCAGGACTTTGGGCTGTCCTTTGCAGCAAACTCAAGGCAATCTCGGTCTACCCCTATCAACGGAACGGGCGGGAGGCTTCAGATGGTGCAGTTGTGTTCGATCGAACAGGCAGTGGACGACGTGCTCGCACGCTTGCCGGCGCATATCCACATGGGCCTGCCGCTGGGGCTGGGCAAGCCCAACCACTTCGTCAACGCGCTGTACCGGCGGATCAAAGACCTGCCCGAGCGCCAGCTGACGATCTACACGGCGCTGTGTCTGGGACGGCCGAGTCTGGGTGATGGTTTGCAGAAGCGCTTTATCGAACCCTTCGTCGAGCGGGTGTTCGGCGATTACCCCGAATTCGATTTTCTCGCCGATCTGCAGCGCGACAGCCTGCCCGCCAACATCCGCGTGCAACAGTTCTTCATGCAGCCCGGCAGTCTGCTCAACAGCGCCCCGGCCCAGCAGGATTACGTCAGCAGCAACTACAGCCACGCCGCCCGCGACATCAACGCCGCCGGCCTGAACCTGGTGGCGCAGTTGCTCGCCAGCAGCAGCGAGCACCCGGACCGCCTGAGCCTGAGCTGCAACCCCGACATTACCCTCGACTTGTTGCCGATGATCGCCAGACGCCGCGAAGCCGGAGAGACGATTGTGCTGGTCGGCCAGGTTCACACCGATCTGCCGTACATGCCCGGTGACGCCGAAGTCGATATTGACACGTTTGATCTGCTGATCGACGAGAAGGACAGCAGCACGCTGTTCTCGACGCCCAACATGCCCGTCGGTTTCCAGGATCACTTCATCGGTTTACATGCCAGCACCCTGGTGCGCGACGGCGGCACGCTGCAGATCGGCATCGGTTCGATGGGCGATGCGCTGACCGCGGCGTTGCTCGCGCGTCAGGCCGACAATGCGGGTTATCGGGCGCTGCTCGATGACGTCAATCTGAGCCAGTGGGCGCAACTGATCGAGCGCGAGGGCGGCACCGCGCCTTTCGCCAAAGGTTTGTATGGCTGCAGTGAAATGTTCGTCAACGGCCTGCTGGTGCTGGCGGAAGCCGGGATCATCCGGCGCAAGGTCTACCCCGACGTGCCGACTCAGCAGCAGGCCAACGCCGGTACCCTAGACGAGGCGGCGCAGCCCGACGGCATCTGCGTGCATGGTGGCTTCTTCCTTGGCCCGGGCAGTTTTTATGAGCGCTTGCGTGAGTTGCCGCAAAGCAAATTGCTCGAATTCAACATGACCCGTATCAGCTACATCAACGAGCTGTACGGGCAGGAAGAGCTCAAGCGTTTGCAACGCCTCGACGCGCGATTCATCAACACGGTATTCACCATGACCCTGCTCGGCGCCGGGGTGGCTGACCAGTTGCAGGACGGGCGTGTGCTCAGCGGCGTCGGCGGGCAGTACAACTTCGTCGCCCAGGGCCATGCTTTGCATGATGCGCGTTCGATTCTGATCCTGCGCAGCTGGCGCGAGTCGGGCGGCGAGGTCAGTTCGAATATCGTCTGGGAATACGGTCATTGCACGATTCCGCGGCATTTACGCGATATCGTCGTTACCGAATACGGCATCGCCGATCTGCGCGGCAAACCCGACGCGGCGGTGATCGAGGCGCTGCTCAATATCAGCGACTCGCGCTTCCAGCCGGGGCTGATCGAACAGGCACAGAAGGTCGGCAAACTGCCAAAGGACTTCCGCATCGATCCGCGTTTTGCCGACAACACGCCGCAACGCTTGCAGGCGATCGCCGCACGGCATCCGAATCTGTTTCCGGAGTATCCGCTGGGCTGTGATTTCACTGCGATCGAGCGCGATCTTCTGCGTGCGCTGAACTGGCTGAAGAGCAAGTTCAAGCTGACCGAGATACTGGAACTGGGCAAGGCAGCGCTGGATGCGCCGGAGGCTTCGTCGTTCCCGGAACACCTGGAACGGATGCAGCTCACAAACCCCGAAGGCCTGAAAGAAGAGCTTTTCCAACGCCTGCTGCTTACCGGCCTCAAAGCCACCGCGCAATAACTGCCCAGCGCAAAACCCACTGTGGGAGCGAGCCTGCTCGCGAAAGCGGTGTATCAGTCAACCAAGATGTCGACTGACCCTAAGCATTCGCGAGCAGGCTCGCTCCCACAGAGATATTGCGGTGCTGCTGGTTTATTCGATGAAGGTTACAACGCCATCCTTCAGCGACTTGACGCGGGCCAGTGACTCGACGCGGTAACCCTGCGAATCCAGTTCGGCGCGGCCGCCCTGGAACGACTTCTCGATGACGATGCCCAGACCGGCCACGGTGGCGCCGGCCTGTTTGATGATCGAGATCAGCGCCTGCGACGCCTTACCGTTGGCCAGGAAGTCGTCGATGATCAGCACGCGGTCGCTGCTGGTCAGGTGGCGCGGGGAAATCGCCACGGTGCTTTCGGTCTTCTTGGTGAACGAGTAGACGGTCGCCGACAGCAGGTTTTCAGTCAGGGTCAGGGACTGCTGCTTGCGGGCGAAGATCACCGGCACGCCGAGGTTCAGACCGGTCATGATCGCCGGGGCGATGCCCGACGCTTCGATGGTGACGATCTTGGTGATGCCCGAGTCCTTGAACAGCGCGGCGAATTCGTCGCCGATCAGCTTCATCAGGGCCGGGTCGATCTGGTGGTTCAGGAAGGCGTCGACCTTCAGGACCTGGTCGGAAAGCACAATGCCTTGTTCGCGGATTTTCTGCTGCAATGCTTCCATGAAGCTGTCCTCATTTGGCGCCTGGTGCGCCGAAGGTCTAGTAAAAAGGGGTCAATTCTAGCGCTTTAACATCGCGCGTATGTCGGCCAACGCGTTATTGCCGCGCACGGCTTTGACTTCGGTCGGGGTGTCGTCGTTGCCTTCCCAGGCGAGGTCGTCTGGCGGCAGCTCGTCAAGGAAGCGGCTCGGCGCACAGTCGATGATCTCGCCGTACTGCTTGCGCTTGGCGGCGAAAGTAAACGCCAGAGTCTGACGCGCGCGGGTGATGCCCACGTAGGCCAGGCGGCGTTCCTCTTCGATGGTGTCGGCTTCGATGCTGGAGCGGTGCGGGAGGATTTCCTCTTCCATGCCCATGATGAACACGTAAGGGAATTCCAGCCCCTTGGACGCGTGCAAGGTCATCATCTGCACGCCTTCGGCGCCGTCCTCTTCTTCCTGCTGGCGTTCGAGCATGTCGCGCAGCACCAGTTTGCCGATCGCATCCTCGACGGTCATTTCGCCTTCTTCGTCTTTTTCGAGGGTGTTTTTCAACGCCTCGATCAAGAACCAGACGTTGCTCATGCGGTAGTCGGCGGCCTTGTCGCTGGAGCTGTTGGTGCGCAGCCAGTTCTCGTAGTCGATGTCCATGACCATGCTGCGCAGCGCCGAGATCGGGTCTTCACCGGCGCATTGCTCGCGGACCTTGTCCATGAAGCGCTTGAAGCGCGCCAGGCGATCGGTGAAACGGCTGTCCAGATGCTCGCCGAGTCCGATTTCGTCGGTGGCGGCGTACATCGAGATCTTGCGCTCGGTGGCGTAATTGCCAAGTTTTTCCAGGGTGGTCGAGCCGATTTCACGGCGCGGCACGTTGATCACGCGCAGAAAGGCGTTGTCGTCATCCGGGTTGACGATCAGGCGGAAGTAGGCCATCAGGTCCTTCACTTCCTGGCGACCGAAGAAACTGTTGCCGCCGCTCAGGCGATACGGCACCTGATGGTGCTGCAGCTTCAATTCGATCAGTTTGGCCTGATAGTTCCCGCGATAGAGAATCGCGAAATCGCTGTACGGGCGGTCGGTGCGCAAGTGCAGGCTGAGGATTTCCATGGCCACGCGCTCGGCTTCGGCGTCCTCGTTGCGGCAGCGAATGACGCGGATCTCGTCGCCGTGGCCCATTTCACTCCACAGCTGTTTCTCGAATTCGTGCGGGTTGTTCGAAATCAGCACGTTGGCGCAGCGCAGGATGCGACTGGTCGAGCGGTAGTTCTGTTCGAGCATCACCACTTTCAGCGACGGGTAATCGTCCTTGAGCAGCATCAGGTTTTCCGGGCGCGCGCCGCGCCAGGCGTAGATCGACTGGTCGTCGTCGCCGACCACGGTGAACTGGTTGCGCTTGCCGATCAGCATCTTCACCAGCAGGTATTGGCTGGCGTTGGTGTCCTGATATTCGTCGACCAGCAGGTAACGCACCTTGTTCTGCCACTTTTCGAGGATGTCGGCGTGTTCCTCGAAGAGTTTCACTGGCAGCAGGATCAGGTCGTCGAAGTCCACCGCGTTGAACGCCTTGAGCGTGCGCTGGTAGTGGGTGTAGACGATGGCGGCGGTCTGTTCCTTGGGATTGCGCGCGTTTTCCAGCGCCTGCGGCGGCAGGATCAGGTCGTTTTTCCAGGCGCCGATCATGTTCTTGATCTCGTCCACGCCGTCGTCGCCTGCGTATTCCTTCTGCATGATGTCGGTCATCAGGGCTTTGACGTCGGTCTCGTCAAAGATCGAGAAACCGGGTTTGTAGCCCAGCCGCGCATGCTCCTTGCGGATGATGTTCAGGCCCAGGTTGTGGAAGGTGCAGACCGTCAGGCCGCGGCCTTCGCCGGCACGTAGCAGGGTGCCGACCCGCTCTTTCATTTCGCGCGCGGCCTTGTTGGTGAAGGTCATGGCGACGATGTACTGGGCGCGGATGCCGCAGTTCTGGATCAGATGCGCGATTTTGCGCGTGATCACGCTGGTCTTGCCGGAGCCAGCACCGGCGAGCACCAATAGAGGGCCGCCGACGTAGTTCACGGCTTCTTGCTGCCGGGGATTGAGTCGGGACATACGAAAATTCGGGAGTCGTTGACGAAATGGGCCGGCATTTTAACAGGCTCAGCGAATTGTGCTGCTCTGTCCGACTTGTGACGTAGCACGCGATGCGGATTTGCCGGTTTTGTTACTTTCACGCAGGATGCGCGGTGATTTTGCGGCTAATGTTCTCGTTTGTGACCAAAGTTAACGTTTTGTCCGGCTTTGGTGGTCATGTTCATTGGTCAATGTTACGCACAACGGCATAATGCCCAGCCCACATCATTGCAGAGTCTAGGGAGTCAGCTTGTCTACGCCTGTCGAGCCCTTGCGTTTGCTGTTACTGGCCGAAGAGCCAGCGTGGACAGCGTTATTGCGCGAGTGTCTGGCGCCCATGGGGAGCGCGGCGGTGCTGATCAGCGCGCCGAGCTGGGAGTCGGTCAGCAGCCTGTTCGAAGACAACCGCCACGCGGTGTTGTTGACCATTCCGGCGTTGCAACCGGCCCCGGGCCGTTGCAGCCTGCCGACGGTATTGCTGCTCGATCACGAACCGGCCACCGCGCCGGACGGGGTCAGCGACTGGCTGGCATTCGATGCCCTCGACGCCGGCATGTTGCGCCGTTGCCTGCGCCATGTGCGCGAGCGCGGCGTCCTTGAAAACACTTTGCAGCGCCTGGCCGAACAGGATCCGCTGACCGGTATCGCCAATCGCCAGGGTTTCCAGACCCTGCTGACGGCGCGTCTGGCGGAAAACGACGGTCGTGGACTGGCCCTCGGGCATCTCGACCTCGACAACTTTCGCCACGCCAACGATGCCCTCGGCCATCAGGCTGGCGACCGGCTGATCCTGCAAGTGGTCGCACGGCTGAAAAACCAGCTTGAGGCCGGTGATCAACTGGCGCGCCTGGGCAGCGATGAATTCGCCTTGCTGATCGACACCCGCCGCGCACCCGAGCGGGCCGAGTGGATGGCCGAGCGCATCACCGAAGCGCTGGCCGAACCGTATTGGGTCGATGGCGAAAGCCTGCTGATCGGCTCCAGCCTCGGCATCGCCCACGCCCGCGCGCAGGCCGGTGCCGACCCGCTGATGTGGCATGCGCACATCGCCATGCAGCAAGCCAAAAGCACCCAGGGCTGCACCTTTCATATCTTCAACGAACGGATCAACCGCAACGCGCGGAGCATGGCCGATCTGGAAAGCGAGCTGCGCCGGGCGCTGCGGCGCGATGAGCTGGAGCTGCATTACCAGCCTCGGCTGAATCTTGAAGATGGCCAGATCGTCGGCCTCGAAGCCCTGGTGCGCTGGCGTCACGGCGAACGCGGCCTGCTGCCGCCGAGCGAGTTCGTGCCGCTGGCCGAGCAGAGCGGTTTGATCGTGCCGCTGGGCTACTGGGTGATTTCCCGTGCCCTGCGTGACATGCAGGCGCTGCGCGAGCAAGGCCTGCCAGCGCTGCACATGGCGATCAACCTGTCGTTCCGGCAGTTTCAGGACAGCCAGTTGCTGCCGACCTTGAGCCGGCTGATTCTCGAACGTGGGGTCGAGGCGCAATGGCTGGAATTCGAACTGACCGAAACCGCAGTGATGCGCCGCAGCGATCTGGTCAAGCAGACCATGGACGCCCTCGGCCGCCTCGGCGTACGCTTTTCACTGGATGACTTCGGCACCGGGTTCTCCTCCTTCGTGCACCTCAACAGCCTGCCGATCACCTTGCTGAAGATCGACAAAAGCTTCGTCGGTGGCATGGAACAGCGTGAAGAGAACCGCAAACTGGTGCACGCGATGATTAATCTTGCGCACAACCTG
This sequence comes from Pseudomonas retamae, assembly GCF_043496865.1. Taxonomy (NCBI): domain Bacteria; kingdom Pseudomonadati; phylum Pseudomonadota; class Gammaproteobacteria; order Pseudomonadales; family Pseudomonadaceae; genus Pseudomonas; species Pseudomonas retamae. Next base: position 483,458 of record NZ_JBIEIL010000003.1, on the reverse strand, counting down.
CAGCTGGAAGTGGTGGCCGAAGGCGTGGAAACCACCGAGCAGCTGCAATTGCTGCGCGGCTTTGGCTGTGATCAGGTGCAGGGTTACCTGATCAGCCGGCCATTGCCGCTGGCGGAGCTGGTGGAGTACCTGGTGTCTGGATCGAATCAGCAGCCAGTTCTCGAAATAGTGAGCTAAACACGATCCCGGTTGTAACCACTAACCCTGTGGGAGCGAGCCTGCTCGCGAAAGCGGTGTGTCAGGCAAAAGGTATTTGACTGACCGATCGCATTCGCGAGCACGCTCGCTCCCACAGAGGTAAATATCATTCAGGCTGAGGAATGTTGAAGCCCTGAGATTGCGGCTCGCGCCGTATCATCCGCTGCATCTTCCACTCAAACGCCAGCGTCAGGCTCACCGCCGCACACGCCAACCCGAGCGCCAGTCCCCACCAGACCCCGGTCGGCCCCCAGTCCAGGTGAAACGCCATCCACCACGCCGCCGGCGCGCCAATCAACCAGTAGCAAGCGAGCCCGACCAGAAACGTGGTCTTGGCGTCCTTGAGCCCGCGAATACAGCCCATGGCGATTGTCTGCGTGCCATCGAACAGCTCGAACCAGGCCGCCACGGCCAGCAGGCTTACCGCGAGGCGGATCACCTCGGCAAACGCCGGGTCGTCATGGTCAAGGAACAACCCGACCAGTTCGTTCGGCAATAGCCAGAACACCAAGGCAAAACCCAGCATCACCACCGCACCGAAGGCGATGCCGACGCGACCGGACATACGCGCATCGAGCAGTTGCCCGGCGCCGTAATGCTGACCGACGCGCATGGTAATGGCGTAGGACATGCCGGCCGGCACCATGAACGCCACCGAAACGATCTGCAGCGCAATCTGATGCGCCCCCATCTGCGTACTGCCCATGGTGCCCATGCACAGCGCGGCGAAGGCAAACAAACCGACTTCCACCGCATAGGTGCCGCCGATCGGCAGGCCGAGGCGCCACAATTCCTTCAGGTATTGCCGGTTGGGCCGCGCCAGCCCGGCACGCAGCGGGTAAGCGTCGTACGCCGGATGCCGACGAATGTGCCAGGCCAATGCCAGCGCCATGCAGTTGGCAACGATTGCCGTGACCAGACCGATACCGGTCAGCCCGAGTTGCGGCAGGCCGAACATGCCGGTAATCAAGGCGTAATTGAGCAGGAAGTTCGCCACGGTGCCGGCAAGGCTGATGACCATCACCGGCGTCGCCCTCCCGATGGCGCTGGTGAAACCGCGCAAGGCCATGAAGCTCAGATAACCCGGCAGGGCGAAGGGCAGGGCGATCAGAAATTGCCCGGCGGCATTGACGTTGGTTTCAGTCTGGCCGAACAGCAACAACACCGGTTTGAGGTTCCACAGCAACAGCCCGGCGACCAGCGCCATCAGCCACGCCAGCCATAAACCGGCCTGAGTCAGGCGCGCCGCACCGATGATGTCGCCGGCACCCTGACGGATCGCCACCAGCGTGCCGACGGCGGCGATGACCCCGATACAGAAAATCGATACGAACGAGTAGCTCGCCGCGCCCAGACCGCCACCCGCCAGGGCTTCGGGGCTGAGGCGCGCCATCATCAATGTGTCAGTCAGCACCATCAGCATGTGCGCCAACTGCGAAGCGATCAGCGGCCCGGCCAGCCGCAAAATGGCCCAGAGTTCGTTACGCACAGGATGCTGCATGTCATCACCACTCGATTCAGAGGGAACAGAAGAACGTCGATTCTCGGCGTGTGAGCTGGAATGCACAAAGGGATAAAAAGGATGGGTGGCATGATTAAAACTCATCCTGCACCAATTCTGCTAAGTTGGCCGCATCCCGCCACCGGAGCTATCTGCATGTCCCGTCGCCTACCACCGTTGTATGCCCTGCGCGCATTCGAAGCGGCGGCGCGGCATAGCTCGTTCACCCGCGCAGCCGAAGAGCTGTCGATTACCCAGAGTGCAGTGAGTCGACATATCCGCACCCTCGAAGAGCACTTCGCCTGCCGGTTGTTTCAGCGCAGCGGGCGCAATCTGCAACTGACCGAAGCCGCACGGCTTTTATTGCCTGGCATTCGCGAGGGCTTCACCGCGCTGGAGCGCGCCTGCAATACCTTGCGCGCCGAGGACGACATTCTGCGCATGAAGGCGCCATCGACCCTGACCATGCGCTGGCTGCTGGCGCGCCTGAGTCGCTTCCGCCATCTGCAACCAGGCAACGAAGTGCAACTGACCAGTGCGTGGATGGACATCGATTCGGTGGATTTCAATGACGAACCGTTCGATTGCGCCGTGCTGCTGAGCGACGGCCATTTTCCGCCGGACTGGGAGGCCAGTCTGTTATTCGCCGAGGAGCTGATCCCGGTCGGGGCGCCCAATCTGCTCAACGATCAGCCGTGGGACGTGGCGCGTTTGGCCAGTACCGAATTGCTTCATCCGACCCCCGACCGTCGCGACTGGCGCAGTTGGCTGGAATGCATGGGGTTGTCGGACCAGGTGTCACTCAAGGGCGGGCAGGTGTTCGATACCCTGGAGCTGGGGATGATTGCAGCGGCGCGCGGCTACGGCGTGTCAATGGGGGATCTGTTGATGGTCGCCGAAGATGTCGCCCAGGGGCGCCTGAGCCTGCCGTGGCCGACGGCGGTCGCCAGTGGCCTGAATTATTACCTGGTGTGGCCGAAAACCCGTCCGGGAGGCGAACGTTTGCGCCGCCTCAGCGATTTTCTGCAAGGCGAAGTCCGCGCCATGGAACTGCCAGCTGTGGCGCGCTTGAGCTGAAACGTTGGAGCGGCCACAATGCAGGCCTTAAGCCATACCCACGTTGCGCGCTCAAGTATTCGGATTCACCGCCGACTATGAGCAAGTGGAACCGTCGTGCCGGTTCCGCGCTGCACCCCCATTATTAGAATATTTTTCCGGGCATTACCGCGATCAAGGAGGATTCGGTGGCTCGGCCAGGAGCTGTTCATGTCTCAACCTCGTGCTCGGATCGCCTCGCAGCTGGGCCTCGCCCTCGCCGTGATACTGGCGATTGTCATCAGCGGCAGTACGGTGTTCGCCCTGCGTTCGCTGGATTCTGCCAACCTCGCCACCCGTGAAGAGCATCTGGCCAGTGAGGCGCGGCTGCTGGCCGACCAGCTGAGCACGTTCCACGGCACGCTGCGCGAAAGCACCCTGCGCCTGAGCGGCTTGTTCGAAAAGCGTTTCGGCGGCGGCCTGAGCGTGCACCCTGACCAGCCCGTGACTGTGGCCGGCGTGCAGACCCCGGGCCTGCATCTGGGCAACGAAGTGCTGAACAACAACTTCAAGGAAGTCGACGAGTTCAAGCAGATGACCGCCGGTGTGGCCACGGTGTTCGTGCGCAGCGGCGAAGACTTCATTCGCGTCAGCACCAACGTCAGCAAGCAGGACGGCACCCGCGCCATCGGCACCGTGCTCGATCATGCCAACCCGGCTTACGCGAAGTTGATGGCGGGGCAGAGTTACGTCGGCCGCTCGCTGCTGTTCGAGCGCTATTACATGTCGCAGTACACGCCTGTGCGCGATGGCAGCGGCAAGATCATTGCTGTGCTGTACGTCGGCTTCGATTACACCGATGCGCAGAACGCCCAGTTCGCCAACCTCAAGCGCTTCCGCATCGGCCAGACCGGCTCGCTGGCCTTGCTCGACGAGCAGAACAAATGGCTGGTGCCGATCGCCGGTGTAGAGTCGCTGGACCAGGCAGTGCCAGCCATCAATGCACTGGTGAAAACCCCGGGCAAGGGTGAGTTCTGGAGCGACAAGGGCGAAGATTTCTACAGCATTGCCGTACCGTTCGAAGGCGGCCCGTGGTCGGTGGTGGCGAGCATGCCGAAAGCCGAGATTCGCGCGGTGACCTGGAGCGTCGGCACGCAACTGGCGATTGGCAGTCTGCTGGCGATGTTGCTGGCCGTCGGTTCGGTGGTCTGGCTGCTGCGCAGCAAACTGGCGCCGTTGAGTGATCTGGTGCGTCAGGCTGAAGCCTTGGGCGCGGGCGACTTGAGCGTACGTCTGAACGTGTCGAGCAACGATGAAATCGGTCAATTGTCGCGCGCGTTCAACCAGATGAGCCAGGCCCTGTCGACCATGGTCGAGCACATCCGCCGCTCTTCGGAAGAGGTCAACAGTCGCGCGCAGGCGTTGTCCGGTTTGTCCGGCGGTGCCTATGACGGCATGGAGCAGCAGTCCGGCGAAATCACCAGCATGGCCGGCGCGGTAGAAGAATTCAGCGCGACCTCGCTGAACATCGCCGACAACATGAGCGCCACCCAGCGTCTGGCCCAGGAAAACGCTCAGCAAACGCAGATCGGCCGCAGCTCGATGGAAGAAGCCTCGTCGTCGCTTGAGCAAATCGCAGGCGCTCTGAACAGCACCGCGACGGTGATCAACACCCTCGGTCAGCGTTCCCAGGAAATCGGCGGCATCGTCGGCGTGATCACCTCGATCGCCGAGCAGACCAACCTGTTGGCACTTAACGCTGCGATCGAAGCGGCACGTGCCGGTGAGCAAGGTCGCGGCTTTGCCGTGGTCGCCGACGAAGTGCGCAGCCTGGCCTCGCGTACTCGTCAGGCCACTGATGAAATCTCCAGCATGATCCACAGCATCCAGCAGGAAACCGGCAACGCGATCAGCACCATGGAGCAGGGCAACGTGCTGATGCAGGAAGGCCTGTCGCGCAACGCCAATGTCGCCTCGGCGCTGGCGCGGATCGATGAGCAGAGCCGTTCGGCAGGCCAGCAGTTTGCGGCGATCACTACGGCAACGCAGGAGCAGAGCAGCACCGCAACGTTGCTGAGCAGCAACCTTCAGAGCATTGCTCTGGCTAACAGCGAACAACGCGAAGTGGTTTCCAACCTCGCAGTGACGGCCAAAGAACTGGAGAAACTGGCGGCGGATCTGCGTTCCGAGGTTGATCGCTTTCGTTGATGTGCGCCTGAAATAGCTATCGCGAGCAGGCTCGTTCCAGAGTGTCCGGTCCAATCACAGGTTTTGTGAAGCCCGGGAACCGAAGTGGGAGTGAGCTGCTCGCGATTGAGGTACCTCGATCAATTACATTTGGCGCTACTGGATACTTCCTTGCTCGCCAGTTTCAGCTGCTTGGCGAGTTCCGCCGCGTTGGTGCTCGAATAAACCCGGCCCCCGGTGTTTTTTGCAATGCACTGCGAAGGTCCGCCGGCGCCGATGCTCACCACATTGACCCGTAACCGCGGTTGCTCCTGGGCGATGCGTCGGGACACTGCGCACACGTCCTTCTGGCAACCGTCCTCGCCGTCGATGAACATCACGATCACCGCGTCGTTGTTGCGCCCGTCAACCGTGCTCGCCGCCTTGGCCAGGCTATCGGCCAAGGGCGTGCCATTGTTGGGCACCAGCCCACGAATCCCGTTGATCAGGCGCTGACGGTCGCCGAACTTGAACACCCCTTGGTCAGGCGTGCTTTCGCAACCGGCGAAGGTGATCAGGCGTGTGTCGATCTTCGGATCCAGCGCGTTGATCATGCCGGCCAGCGAATCCTGCGCGACGTTCATGCGGCTCGGTTTTTCGAAGATTCGTATCGTGCGTTCCGGGTCGGTGTACTTGTTGAGGTTGTTGCCAAAGAACCAGTCTTCGTCAGCTTTCACCGCTTTGGTATTGAGCTCCATCGACCCCGAGGTATCGAGAACTACGACGAATTGCGGAACCACCACATTCGGTGCTTTTTTACGGCAAGCGAAATTGTCCAGTGTCGGGGGCGGGGCCACGACGACCGGTTTTGGCGGCGCAACAGGTGTTGGTTCCGGTACAGGTGCAGGCACGGGTTCTGGAGCAGGTTCCGGTTGCACGACGGGCTCGGGCACTGGCTCGACCGGTTGTACCACGGGGGCCATGACCGGTGCTGCCGGTGGCACTGCGACGACGACGGGCTCTCGGTGCAGGTACCACCACAACCACAGCGCCAGAAGCAGCAACAACAGCGCCAGCAAGGCGGCGGCAATCCACCAGCCACGGCGTGAGGGCGGTACGACTGGCGCCAATGGCACCGGCGGAACAACCGGCGGGACCGGCCTTGGCGGGCGCTGGTTCCAGCGCACCACCAGTGGCTCGCCGTTCAGGCTGTAGAGCTTGTCCAGCTCAGGGCTGCCCAACAGGCTGCGCAAATCATCGGCTACCGCAGGCTGACCGCGTTTATGCAGCTCGTCCGCGAGTTGTTCAAGCGAAGTCTGGCGCGTGTCATAGGTCTGCAGCAAACGACGCTGCGCGTCTTCATTGAGTTCGGCATAGGGCGTGGGTTGCCCGCCTAGTCCGGTCCACCATTCCAGCACCTCGCCACTGCCCATCCGGGGTATGGCGAAAAGGCTGGCGGCGGTAGGCGGAAAGTGTTTTTGAATGAGGGCGACTTTGGTCTGCAGCGCACTCATCCCCTCCGGTGTGGCGTGCGCATCCCTGATGACCCGCTGCATGACGACTATTCCTGAAAAAGCTGCAGGCCTTCAACGGAAGGCCTGCGGGGGTGAAAATTACTCTTCGTAACCGAGACTGAACTGCAACTGATTGACCTTCTTTTGCAGGACCTTGAGCTGCTCCTGCTTGGCGGCCAGCGTTGCCGGTGAGGTGCTCGCGATCGGCGCAGCCTGTGAGGTCTTGAGCTGCTGCTCCAGATCGGCGATCTGCTTCTGCACCTGGCCCTCATTGCCACGTCGCCCCTTGAGCGAAGTCAGCAGCTTGCCCAGTGACTGATTCAGCTCGGCCTGGGATTTCTGCTGACTGGCCAGGTCGGTGCGGGTGCTCAGTTGCTGCGCCTGGATGTTTTCGTAGACCTGGCGGAACATGGCGTTCTGCTGACGGGAATCGGCCAGCGCCGATTCCTTCTGCTTGACCTGATCACTGTAGCCACCGGAGTAGTCACAGCTCATCTTGGTCAGCATGCTGCTGTCGCGATTGCTTGCATCGCATTCGCCAGGCCGGGTTGCGCAGCCGCTCAAGGCGAGGACGGCGGTAAGGACCGCCAGCTGTTTTAGGGTCATGTGCTTAACCCAGGGTGATCGCAGAGCGCTGGCTGTAGAGACCGTCCACTTCCTTCTGCAGGGCGGCGACCTTTTCATTCATCTTCAGAATGTTGATGTCCACTTGCTTGATTTCCGCACCGGCGCCCTGTGCACGTTCAGCATCGGCCACTTTGGTGTACTCGGTGACTTTGGTGCGCATGTTGCCGAGGTCTTTGCGCAGGCGCGCGATGTTCTGGTCGATTTCGGCGATCTGCGCCTGGGCCTTGGCCTTGTCGACCTTCTTGTTGGCGACGTCTTTCTTGATCTGGGCGATACGCGCTTTGTCGTCGTTGATCACCTGTTGAGCGGTGGAGGTACGGGCGATGACGTTCTGCGTGTCTTGCTCGACATCGCTGTTCATCTTCGCCAGGCGCGTGGTGGTGTCTGCGTATTCGCTGCGACGCTGATCCAGATAATAGTTGGCGCCCATCGCCACACCGCAGGCGGTGATCCCGGCGGCAATGGCGCAAACGGCCTTGTTGCTGCTATTGGACAATGCGCAACCGAGAATACCGACGCCGGCACCCACGGCACACGCCTGGTATCCGGATTTGCTGAAAAATTGTGCGTCGCTGCCCTGCGTCAGACGAGGATCGGCGCCATCGCTGCCGCCAAGCATCGAGCTGCCGGTGTTGGCGCAGCCGGTGAGCAGCAGGCTGCCGGTGAGGACGAAAGCAATTTGTAGCTTGAAGCGAGTCCAGAGGCTGCGCGACATGGTGAAGCTCCTTGATGACAGTGTTGTGTGCGTTGTTATTGGGAAACGGTTTTGCAACTGCTCAGCCAAGCGTCGGTATCGATCTTCTGTTTTTGCAGAAAAGCCTTCTGATTCGCCCAGTGCGTACGCAAATAAGGTTTGAGGTCTTGCAGTTGTTTGTTGCGGGTGATGATTTCTTCCATCACCGGAACTTGTGCCTCAAGCAGCGGCTGGCCATATAGCGTCGCCGATTCCACCAGACTGCTGGCGTAGTAGCGGCTGAGTTTGTGCAGGCGATCCTTCTGTTCGTCGAGCTTGGCTTTGCGCATGTCGCAACTGGCGTCCTTGTCGGCGGACTCGCAGTTGAGCTTGAAATTCTTCTGCAGGAAGTCCACGTACTGACCGTCGTCGAGCATCTTGGTGCAGAGGAACGCACCGAGGTTGAGGCTGGCGCGAATCGCCTGATCGCGAGTTTCTTCCTGCTGCTGGTTACTGGCACGCAGCTGGTTTTCCAGGGCCTGGAGTTTTTCCTTGAGGGCTTTGTCTTCGACGCCCGAGGCGAGGGTGTTGAGAGACTGCACCGTGCCTTTATCCGCTGACGCGTTGTCTTTGCCGCCGGTGCCGAGGGTCTTCCAACTGCTCTCGATACTGGCCACGCGCTCACGCGAAGTCAGGGTCGGCGAGACCATGACCAGACGCAGGCCAGTGGTTTTGTTTTTCACTTGGCCATCGGCGTTGTAGTACGGCTCTTCCTTGCGCAGGGCGGTGCGCAGGTCGGCCTGGGCGGTCAGGTAGTTACCGCCGCGCACCACGTAGCCACCGGCCTGACCATGCTGGCGGTCGAGTTTGTTCAGGCGAAACGGTTCGAACATCATTTCGTCGGCATTGCCGAGCATGTCATGCAGGCCCAGCGGATTGGGTTTCTGCAGGCCACTCAATTGCAGTTTTCCGTTGGACGACTGCGCCCCGGCGAACCACTCGTAGACGTTGAGGCCCTCAGGCATGGGATAGCGCGTGTCGCGAAACTCTGCCGCACCGACCTCCAGACCGCCTCGAGCTGCAAATTCCCATTCGACTTCCGTCGGCAAGCGCAAAAAACCCAGCGCGCCATCTTCTTTCGGCAACTTGTCGGCGGCGTTCTTGCGCAACCACAGGTTGTAGCGGTCCGCGGCATCAATGGCCTGCACCCAGCTGACGGCGACTTGCGGCAGGCGCATTCTGGTTGCAGCGGTCGGGCATGCGTCCTCGGTGAGTGCGGCATATTGCAGCTGACTCATCTCGTACTTGGCCATCAGGTAATAACGTGACTTGTCTTTCTTGCCACCGGTGAAGCTGCCGGCAATGAAGGTCGGTCGGGTTTGCTCGACATAACCGTATTCGGCGCCGTCCTGACCGATATTGATGGGGTAGTCATCCAGCGGGCCGGCGACTGGAATGAACACCTTGCGAAACACCATCGAGCCTTCACAAGGCATCGGCAGCACGACATCGCTGGCCTCGGGCATCGGGTTGTAATACTTCTCTTCCCAGCCCGCCGCCGACGCATCGAGCAGGTAGCCGAGGCTTAAGGGCAACAGCAAGCCAAAATGTTTATAGCTCACGCAGACTCTCCGCAGGTTGGATACTGATGGCTCGCACGGCGCCGATCACGGCCACCAGTGCAGCGACCAGAAAGGTCAGGAGCAGGGCGGCGAAGCCGTGCCAGAAAGTGATGTGGCAAACGAACGTGCCGGTGGCCTGGCTGCTGCCGAGCAAGTAGTCGAACAAGTGGCTGCCGACTGCATAAAGCCCAAGACCGCCGAGATAACCGGCCAGCCCCAGAAGCAGCGCCTGGGTGATCACGAAACCACCGACTGCGGTACGGTTGAAACCCAGCAGCCGCAACACCGCGAGACTTTTGCGCTTGCGGTCAATGTTGGCCAGGAATGCCCCGACCATCGACGCCACGCAACCGATCAGCGCCGCCAGGGCAATCACGCCGAAGATCAAACCGAGCACGTGGTTGATGGCTTTGACGTTGTCGATGTCGGCCAGTCGGCTCGAGGTTTCGATGTGTTGCTCGTTGAGCCAGCGTTCCAGCGGTGCGACCTGATCAATGTCACGCGCATACAGCCGAGCACGGGCGTACAGCGGTTGCAGGTCGCCCTGCGGCTTGCCGGTCGGGATGCCGAACGCCGCCACCTGAAAGCCGTCGCGAAAGCGTTCGAGGTCCAGCAGCAACGACGGCGCGACAAACCCTGCGGCGCGGCCGAAACGCGCGCCATCGAGCACCGCGAGGACGCTCAGGCTGATTTCGCCGCGCTCGTTGACGCCTTCCAGCCGACGCAGCACCCGCAGTTGCACGCGGTCGCCGGCCTTGGCCTGTAAACGTTGTGCGGCGCGTGCGCTGAGAATCACTTGATTGTCGACCGGGTTGAGTCGCGGCAGGTTCAGCTGTGGATCGCCGGGTTCGGTGGCGATGATCTCCGCGCCCTCGACAAACCGTTGCATGCCCATCACCAAGTCGGCCTGGGTGTTGAGCGAGCGGGTCTGACCGAGGGCAAATGCGGTTTCCGGACGCTGACGCAGGCGTTCGATCCAGGCGCTGTCGTAGTTGCCGTTGCTGAGCATCTTCACTTCAAGATTGCGCGGATCACGCAACAGTTCTTCCTGCAACTGGCTGACCACGCCGTGCTTGAGCCCGAACAACAGCAGCAACGGCGCGATCACCGCCACCAGCGAGGCGGCGATACACAGCGACACCTTGCGATCATGCCAGAGGTCTTGCAGGGCCAAGAGGATCAGCAGGCGCAAGCGGTCAGTCCATTGGTTCAAACAAAGTCTCTCCCTCACGGCTGATCGCCCCGAAACGTGGCAAACCGAAATCCTTGAGCAAGGGCCAGTCGTGCGATACCACCAAAGCACTCAAGCCCATGCTCGACACCAGGCTCAGCAACAATTCGAACAGGCGTCGTGCGTTGTGCGGATCGAGGGCGGCGGTCGGCTCGTCGGCCAGCAGCAGCAGCGGCTCATGAGCAATTGCGCGCACGCAAGCGACCCGTTGACGCTCGCCGATCGACAAGGCTTGCGGTTTTTTCTCCAGCAGCCCTTGCAGGCGCAGCACCTCGACCGCGTGGTCCACATGCGCGCTTGTCAGCTGCATGCCCAGCAAGCGACGCGGCAGACAGATATTGTCGCGCACACTGAGAAATGGCAGTAAGCCGCCACTTTGCAAGATGAAACCCAGATCCCGCGAACGCACCGCCGCCAGCCCTGGCTGGTCATCGCTGGCCAGCAGGCGTGCAATGTCCTGTGCCGGTTGTGTGGCCGATAATGTTTTGCCCAGGCGAAAGCATTCGAGCTCGACCGGCTTCAGCAGCAGGCCGATGGCTTCGAGCAAGGTGCTTTTGCCGCTGCCGCTCTCACCGGTGATGGCAAGAATTTCCCCGGCACCGAGCTGCAACTGTGGCAGACGCACGTGATGCGCCAGTGCGCCTTCACCGCGGCGCACCAGCAGATTTTTAATATCGAGCATCGGCGTCTCGTCAGGGCATCATTTCCAGAGGAACGGGGTAAACGTTGTCCCGCGCGTCGCTGTCCTTGGCCAGCGCTACCCAACGGTCGACGTCAGCGTTGTAGCGCTGGTAATGACGCAGTTTGGTGTTAAGCGTGCGGATGAATTTTTCCTGTGCCAGACCGTCCCAGCTCTTCCACGTTTCTTCGTCGAGATTGAGCACTTCGCTCTGATAAGGCAGGTCTTCGAGGTACTCGCCAAATACGCCCATGTCGGCCAGCCTGGCGTCGCCGTTCTGCTTGAGCTGGTTCGGGTCGGCACCCATGGTCGCGGCGACCGAGCGCAGGCGATCAAACATTTCCGTCGGCGAAATCAGACCTTCGTTGGCCGCGTCGAGGATCTGCTTCATGACATCGCTCAAGTCGCTGAGCTGGGATTTGGTCAGCAGCACGCGCACGTCGGTGGTCGGGATGTTCTGCTTGATCAGGTCACGGTCGGTGATCCAGGCCTTGAATACCGGTGGCGCCTTGCTGTTGGTCTTCTCGCCCAGATACGCCAGTTGCATCGCATGGCCGATCAGTGCTGCATCGTCGAGCATCTTCTTCTCGGCCGGATCCTGCCTGGCGTTCACCGCGCTACCGATGGCATCTTCGCCCATGTAGGCGGCCTTGACCTGCGAAGTGATGGCGGTGGCGAGGGTGTCGACCTTGCGTCCGAACTCCTGAACATCGCCAGCGTTCACCGGGTAATACAGTGAGGTGTTGGTGCCCGGATAAGTCGACAGGTTCTGGTACTGCCCCTCGGCTTTGGCGTGGTCCTTGATGCCCGCCGGGGTCTTCAGATGCAGGGTGTAGATCGCCACGCCCGGATTGGCGGCTTCGAGGCGCACCTGTGCCGCGCTCAAACCGGTTTTCGACAGTTTGTCGTCGCCTTCGATGGCGCCGGCATCGGTGATCAGAATCACGTACCGCGCGCCAAACTGGCTCCAGTCGACCTTGTCGATACTGTGCATCACACCGGCATAGGCATCTTCGTCAAAGCTGCTGCTGGAGACCTTGGCTTGCTTGAGGTCGGCCACCTTGGCGAGGAAATCTGCGCTGTCCTTCACCTTGGTCGGGTCAGCGTACATTTTGGTGGTGTATTCCAGCCCCGGCACCGCATCGGTGCTGGAACGGAACGCAACAAGGCCGAACTTCACTTGTTTGCCGAGGTTCTGCGATTCGATCTGCTGATAGACCTTGCGGATCGCCTCGCGGGTGCGGTCGATGTACGGGTCCATCGAAATCGTCGAGTCGATGACGAACACCACGGCGGCACTGAATTCCTTCAGTTGGCTGCTGGCCTTGTCCTCGGCTTCCTTGCCGCCGGACGCGCCCTCAGCGGCTGCGCCTTTGGCGTCTTTGTGCTCGGCTTTGCTCACCGATGCGACATTGAGCAAGCGCGTGCGAAAGCCCGCCTCGGTCATGACTTCTTCGCCGCTGAGTACCGGTAGCAGGTAAAACTGCTTTTGCAGGTCGACGAAATATTCAGGTTCTTCGGCAAGCACGCCGGGGGCCTGTTTGCCTTTTTTCAGAGTCGCTCGCAGCGGAGCGACTTTGCTCACCGGGTCCGGCGCATCGAGAATCCCTTCAACCGTGGCGCGTTCTTTGAAAAACAGCAGGCGGTCGCGGTTGGCCGGGTTGGTGAAAGCCAGAGTCAGCTGCATTTTCCAGTCGGTGGTGCAACTGGCAGGCAGCCAGCCGATGGTGTTGCCGTAACTGTCGGGGCCTACTTTCAGCCATTCAGCGTCGCTCGCCTGGGCGCGCTCGTACACATAGAAGCGGCTGAACACCGGTTGCTCCTCGCCTGCCGCGCCACCGGCCGTCGGGCTGATTTTGCAGCCAGGGGTGGTCAGTACACGCTGGAACAAGGTTTTTTTGCCGGCCTGGATCAATGGCTTTTCATTCGCCGTTGCCAGCGGACCGACGCACAGTGCCAACAGCGCAGCGGCGCTCAACAGAAAACGATTCACGGAGGTACGCATCACTTCTGCAGCTCCTCGAAACGCTGCCTGGCTTCGGCGTTGTTCGGGTCTTGAGTCAGGATCGTTTCGTACCAGTAGGCGGCGGTGGCGTTATCCGCCGCCGGGAAACAATCGCTGGCTTGCAAGTACTTCGGATCGTATTCATGGGCGTAGGCGTTGGCGATCAGTGCGTCACCGGCCTGGGCGCGGTTGGCGTACAGGCGCTGGGCGACGCCACAGTGTTTGCCGGCCTTGGCCTGATTGATGATTTCCAGCAGTCTGGCACTGTCCGGGGCCGCCTTGATGCAGGTCTGGACGAACGTCAGCTCGGGCAGGCTGTTCATGCTTTCCACGGTGCAGGCTTCGGCATCGGCTGTCGGGGTCGCGGCGACTGCCGGTGCGGCAGGTGCCGGAGCGCGTTTAATCAGCCAGAAGCCGACCGCTGCGGCGATCAGCAGCAACACCACGATGAGCAAACCGATCAGGCCTTTGTTGCTCTTCTTCGCCGGCGCCGGCGGCGGGGTATAAACAGGCTCCGCAGCGAGCGGCTCCGGTTCGGCTGGTGCTTCTGTCTCAGGCAGCACCAGCTCTGGCAGTTCGGGAATCTGCGCTTGCGGAGCAATCGGTGTACTCAGTTGAGCTGCACCGTAAGTCGAGCGCGTTTCCCCGCCAGCCGTGGAAGGCAGCAGTCCCATGCCCGGACGAACCACGCCGACATCGCTTTGTCCCGGACCCTGCTCGCGCAGTTCGATGCGATATTGCGAATTGGCGCCGCCTTCCAGCAACGGATCGACCACTTCCGGCCCGACTTGCGCCTCAAGCGCTTCACCGCTGGCAGCAACGCTGAATCGCGACACCTGAAACCAGAACGGATTGTTGCTCCAGACTTGTCCTTCCTGAAGATAAAAATGGTCCTGGTTGCGCTGAATGGAAAATTCCAGGTGCTCTTCAGCGCCTTGCCATTTCTTCACAGTGAGGCAGGCCTGACCGGGTAAATTGGGCTCTAACGCGAGCAGGTCGACACGAATTGGCATGGCTTATCTCGCGGTGAAGGCGGCGAGCACTTGGCCCAGCCGTTCATTCTGTTCAGGGGTGATTTCACGACCGGCGCCGTGGCCGGCGTTGTCCAGCGTGATGTAGGCCAGGCCCGAGAGCCAGTCGCCGAGAAACAGCTGGGCCTGATTGGAGGGCTGTGCCGGCAGCACCGGAACCTGTCCTGGACCGATATCGGCGTAGAACGAAAACAGCGGCGCCTTGGCACCGGCGCGGCTGTTCGGACGTTCACTCACCGGCTTCTGGATATAGCCGAACCAGGAGACAAAATCGCGCAGTACACGTTGCACCTCCAGCACTTGCCTCTCGACCAGTTGATCGCGACGGGCGCCGCTCTGCGCACGTTTGAGTACGGCACGGCTGAGTTGTCCGGGAAGGTCATGGCGGTAACCGGCAGTGATCAATTCGTCGACCACGGCTTCCAGCAAGGCTTTTTCCAGCCCGAGCAGATTGAGCAGGCTTTGTCGGGTGGTCAGCTCACGCAGGTGGGCGATCCAGGCTTTGAAAGCCGCTTTGGCGAAGCGGTGCTCGTTGCTTAGCAGTTCCGGCGCCGTGTTACCGGTATTACTGCTCACGGGCGCGCTGTCATGGCTCAGGTCGCCACCGAAATCGAACTCGAAACCGGCATCGTTGCCGTAAAGGCTCTGGCTTGGTGGTGTATTGACCGGTTGTTCTTCGGCGTTTGGTGCGTCATCGGTTTCGTAGACACCGCTGAGGTACAGATCGCGCACCTCTTCACTGCGCATGTCGAGCTGATCGATCAGTTCGCCAAGCACCGCCGGGCGCTTGCCCAGCCCCGACAGAATCATTTGCGCCTGAGCCTTCTTGGCCGCTGTCGCACCGTCGCCGTCAGCGTGATACCAAGTGCTGAGGCCATGGGTAGTGAGGCCTTCGAGGCATTCGTCGAGTTGCTCGCGGATGCGCTGCAATTTGAATTCGATATTGGCGACGCCCGTGAAGCTGCCGCTGAAATGGCTGATGCCGCCGTCGTCATTGCGCAGCATTTCTGCCCAGGCTTTTGCCGGATCGGCAACGTGCTTGCGCACTAGTGCATTGCTGGCGAAGCTGCGGCCCAGCGCCTCGACGCGTGCCTGATAATTACTGCTCAGACCCGTTTCGGCACCGCTGGCGTCCTGCACGATGAACGCTGCGTCCATTCGCGGCTTGCGCACCAGAAAGGTGTTCTGGAACGGTGTGCCCGCCCAGTCGTTCATCCAGCCGAGGCTGCCGAAGCGTTCGAGCATGGTCAGTTTGACCATACCGTTCCAGCTCTCGTCGTATTGATCGGCGGTCAGACTCAGCGAGTTGGTCACTCGCAGGTCAAGCATGGTCAGGGCCCAGATCAGCCCGGTCTCGCGCTTGCTGCGGGCCGCCGCATCGGCGCCCTGAGTCTTTTCGATCCAGCGCGTCAGCACCGGGCCGACGTCATTGACGTCACTCTGTTTGGTCGAGCCGGTGCACACCACCAGCGCGTTCATTTCCTGATTGTCGGTGTAGCGTTCGAACAGGTAGGCGACCTTGCCGCGCAGAATCAGTTGCGAGACCGAATTGTCCTTGGTCGCGGATTCCGGATCGCTGGAGTCGGCAATCTCGTGGAGTTTTTTGCGCCCGCGATAGCCGGGAAAGTCGAGCAGGTCGACCTGATTAACGATGTCGTCCGCCGGCGCTTCGATCAGGCCGAAGGTCATCTCAGCGGTCAGCGCTGCCAGTTGCGCGACCGGGATGCCCTGACTGTTGTGCAGGCGGCCGGCGATGCGTGGACGCACCTCGATCGGCAAATCAGCCGGGCTGCCGAAGCGTTCCAGAATGTCGACGTTCATGATGCTGTCGCGCTGGCTATAAGTGTCGTTTTCGAACGTTACGAGGGCTTTCAGCGGCGCGAACACGGTCTCTGGCAAGCCGAGCTTATGCAGCGCTCCGGCCAGTTGCTGATAGACACGCGTCAGTTCACGCTGCTCACCCCAAAGGATGGCGAACAGCTCGGCACGCTCCTGGACGTTCAGGCGTGGCGCCAGTACCAGCGCCTTCGGCCAGTACAGGTGCTCGAGTTTTTTTACCGAATTGCGGAAATTGTCCCGCAGGTAGTCCCACAGCGACACCAGGTCATCGGCATTGACCCCCGGTTGCAGGGGCCCGTTTTCGCGCCCCTCGAACGGTTTCAGTACGCGCTGAATGCGCTCTTCATCGATCTCATAGGAAATCCGTTCGAGGTCGAAGTCCTTGAACCAGGAGTTGGCGAGAATTTTCGCCAGCTCGATTTCCTTGAACAACGTCAGCTCCACCGGAAACTGTGGGTCCTCGCCCGGCGTGGCGCGGCGGCTGAAGCGCGTCACCAGACCGGTCGCTTCCTTGCCGCCGCCGACCGGGTTGATGTGGCGAATGAAATCCAGGCGCTGGCCACCGTAATCGGTCTCCAGTTTGCCGTTCTGACCGGCCGCCAGGGCCGAAATCAGGTAGGACTTGCCGGCCTGGGACAAGCCGAAAAAGCCGATGGTCATCGGCGTGCAGGCCACGCGACCAAGGCTGTGGGCCAGATTGCGGGCACGGTGCAGCCGGATGTTCAGGTTGTCGGCTTCGCTGTCCAGACGCGGCGCGTTGCCGCGTGTCTGGCCAATCCAGTCCAGTGCCTGACCGGCACCTTCATAAACCGCAGCCCACTGGGCAGAGAGCTGATGTTGAGCGGGGGTCAGGTCGTTCATTTGCGTTTCACACTTCCACTGTCGAGCCAGTACTTGGTCTCGCTCAGGCCGGCATCGAGCATGGTATTGAGTTCCAGTTCGAGGTCGCTGCGCGGGTTGAAGCTGACGTTGTTGCTGTTGGATTCGATGTCGCGTACCGAGAGTCGGTCGCTGACCAGATCCTGCTTTTTCGTGTACTTGTCCGCAGGCTTGACCTCGAAGCGCACCTTGAGCAAAGGCGCGCTACCGTTTTCACCCACTGCGCGGGAGAATTTGTCACGCCCGGCCTTGGTGAATCGCAAGGTGTACAGCGGCGAGGCTGACCAGCGATCGGCAGCCAGCTGGCGGAAACCCAGACGCAGATCACCACGCATTTCCAGCTGCGGTGTATCGGCGTCGTCGCCGGTGCCGATTTCCGGCAGCTTGATCTTGTAGTCTTCAGACTGGATGTCGCGGTACAGCACGTCGGCATCCTTGATCACGTTATTGAGGTCGATGACGCCGATGTGCTTGACCGTCGAATACGGTTTGAGCGCTGAAGAACGGAAATAGAAATTCGGCACGCTGTGGTTGGCGCACAGCAGGCAGAGCATGGCGCCGACCGATGCGGTACTTTTCGGGTCGTCGATGCGGCCGTTCTTGTGGAACGGGTACCAGCCGCCGGTGCGGTAATTCTGCAGGGCCAGAATGCGCCCCGGAGGCAGCGGCAAGACCTTGCGGATAAACGCCTGAATGCCCGGCAGGCGCGATGGCCGGCCCGTCAGCAGCAAGACGTCGCACGGGTACTGGGCGACCACTTCACACAGTGCACCGAGGATCTTGGTGATGTTGATCTGATCGTTGAGGAACGCGGCGTGAAGCTTTTGCAGGTCGAAGCTGATCTGCGCCTCGTACAGATCGAAATTGCTCTGCCCGCCAACATCGCGGCGCACGGCGGCATTGACGTATTCGAGCACGGTCAGGCTGATCGCATGGTCGCCGAGCAACTGCCGATAGCTCTTCGGCGTGACTTCCTGCGGGACTTGCGGATCGTACTGTTCGTAGGCCTTGAGCAACGCCAGGCCGAGGGGCGAGAACACTTGCAGGTTCAGTTGCTGGCGCAGGATCACGTCCTGAGCGCTGACCGATTCGTCGCCGCACAGCCGTGACATCAACGAGTCCGGGGCTTTCACCCCGGCGTTCTGCAGGGCTTTTTCGAAGCTCGGCAGAATGAAGTCCTGAATCACGTCGAGCAGAATGTCGTCACCGGCCACTTTGAAACCGTCGCGAAAACGCTGCTCGGGCACGATGTGCACGTTGCTGCCGCTGCCGGTATTGCCGGCGCGGTCGAGGCGGTAATCCGTGATCACCAGGTCCGTGGTGCCGCCGCCGATATCGATGGTCGCCAGTGTGATGCGCTCGCGATCAGTCTTGTCCGGTCGGGCAATGGTCTCGAAAAACTCTTCCGGATGACCGGCGAAGTTCTCGTTGACCTCGGTGTACAGGTAAACCAACTGTCCGCAGGAGGCTTCGTCCCATTCAACACGAATGCTCGGGATCGGCGTGCGCGGACTTTGCGCTGCTTCCTGATGGGGATCTTCTTCGCCCGCGTGCCAACCGAGGCTTTTCCAGACCAGTCCGATGGCCTGCAGCATGCGTTCGTTGAGGATGCTGCGCTCGGCCTGAGGCATCCCGGGCGGCACGGTCAGGGTGATGCTGTTGAGCTGGCGCGGCGAGCGGGTATGGCCCTGGCGCGAGCGCTGGGCAGGGCTGTTGATCTGCGACAGCGCTTGTGCCAATACCTCGGCGAGCATGAAGGTCATCAGCGAACTGCGCGAGTAGCGCGGCATGAACACCGGCAAACGGTCATCTTCGTCGAGGCTGTAAAGCGCCTCACCGGTTTCGTTGATCAAATGGGAAAACGGCGCGGCGGTGGCATAGGGCTCGTTGTCGGTTTTGACGTAGGAACAGTTGAAACGCCAGCCGGGCGCGTAGGCTTTTTCGTCCCACAGATAACGTTTCGGGCTCGACAGTCCGGTCGAGCCCTCGGTGCCGCGCCGACGACTGGCAAGGCGCCCGGCCTCGTTGCCCACACGAGCGATGGTCGCCCACTGGAACGCATCGTGCCGGCCGCTTTTGACCGAGCAATGGTCCTTGCCGAAATTCGCCTGGGCGAACTCGACACGGCTTTCGAATGGTTGATTGTAAGTGTGCTCGGGGGTAATCAGGTCACGCAGTTCCAGCACGTAATTGTGCTTGAGGCCTGAACCGGCCTGACCATGGTTTTCGATGAGGATGCCACAGGTGCGCGAATTGCCGACGTCGAGGACCAGATCAACCAGGATCGGTTTGACCAGGCCGTTGCTGTCATTGGCGACCACTTTGAGCTCGGGGATATCGACTTTGGGTCTGGCCGTCGATTGCATAGCCGTCGACGGTTTGCCCAGCAGGCTCAGTACGTTGAGGTAATGCGCCAAATGATGATTGGCACGAATGTCGATATCGAGTTCTTCGCGCGAGCGATGACCGTTGCCTTCGTTGAACAGTTCGAGCAGCCATTCATTGACCCAGGGCTGGGTCAGAAACCAGCGGGTTTCGCTGGCCTTGGTCGCCAGTTTGAAAGACACACCTGAGCTGATGTCTTCCTCGTTCGGCGCCAGATAAGCGGTGCCGTCACGCTTGGGCATCACGCGGCTGTCGAAAGCCATGGTCAGACGATGGGTGTTGCCATCAATGTCCGGTGCGCCCAGTTTGACCAGGCGCATGCGAGACCAGTTGCACGGGCCTTCATCGAAGCGATGCGGCGGCATGAAGCGGAAAAACGGAATGGGCAGCCAGACGCCATTCAGCAGGTCGAGGCTGCTTTTCATGTCGATGCTGAAGGCCGGCCTGGCTTTTTCGATCTTTTCCGGCTCAGGTTCGTAGAAGTAGAAGTCTTTCTCTTCGTTGTACATCAACCGGCAGACCAGCCCACTGATCATCGGCGCGAACTCGCCCGCCGGTTCCTTGCGCGGATCCAGGCGCAGGGCAAAATCCATGAACTGAATACCGGTGTCGCTGACGAGCGTGACGGTGTCTTCGAATTGGGTGACTTCAGGCAACATTTCGCTTTATTCCGTACTTATTCGCCCATCTGCCGCATGGACATGGGGAATTGATCTTTGCCATAACCGCCGGTGCAGTCAGCGACAGAGGTCGCTCCCTTGCGGCAGTTGACCTTGGGCATGTCGTAGGTGCTGCCATCGCCGCAAACGGCCTGGCCCTGACTGTCGATAGCGAGGCTGCCGCCCTTCATGGAGGCGGCGACCGGGCCGCTGCATTTCGAGCCATCGGCCTGATGCACCGTCACTTCGCCCTTGCCGTCCTTGAACTGGTATTCCAGGCGCAGCGGTTTGCCGGTGCGGCGGTCTTGAATGCCAGCGCCGGCGCGGTATTGGCCATCAAGGAAATTGGCGGCGCCGTCAGCGGCGTCGGGCGGAATGCTAAGGGCCGGGCCTGCTTTGGCGGCGGCGGCTTTGGCAGCCTCTGCCTGTGTCGGGACAGGTGACGCAGTCGGGTTTTCCGCAGCATTGGCAGGCGTTTCGGCCGCCGGATCCTGGCTCACGCCTGCGTTCTCTGCGGCTGGTTCGTTGCCGTCGAGCGCCGGGACTTCTGCCCCTTGTGTGCCCTCTGTTTCGAGCACGGCGGCGCCGGTGTCGATGCTCGCGCCAGTGCCGGTCACCGGGACGCCATTGAGCGTTGTCGCGGCGCCGACGGGCAGCGGTTCAACGGGTCTTTCTACGGGCACGACGCCCTCGGGCAGCAAGTCGACGGCCACCAGTGGCATCGGCACGCAGCCGCGCAAGCCAAGCAACAGCCACAACAGCAGCAACAGGAATGGCAGCAGCAACAGCCACCACCACCAGCGTCGCCACCATGGGCGCGTCACGACCGGAACCACCGGCGTGATCGGAGCCGCTACCGGTGCTGGAGTCTCGGGAGGCAAGGTGAAAACGGGCGGAACCTGATAAAGGCAGTGCAGTGGATCACGGTTGCGATCGGCGCCTGCGTGCTCGAAACCCCAGAAGGTAAGCACGGGTTTGCCTTGCACCAGATAAACGAAGTTTTCGTCGGGGAAATGGATGACGCGCTTGAGCAGCTTGCCGAACACGGCTTTGTCGCCCTGTTGCGGCTCGTCCGAGTCAGTGCCGAGGAAACGCTGGCTCAATTCTTCGAGGGCAGTTTTCAAGGCTTCAAGTTGGCGACGGGCAGGCGCGCGCTCTTCTTCGGTCGCGCTGCTCCACGGGATTACATCGCCGTTGAGGCCGCTGTACCAGTCGATCTGGTTGCCGAGTTCATCGCTCTGAGGAATGGCCAGGTGATCGACCAGGTCGGGATTCTTGCGGCGAATCGCTTCGCGCAACTGCAGCGCCGCCCGGTAAACCGGTTGGCCTGTTTCGCCCAAGGCAGTGAATGAACCGCTCTTACCGCTGCGTAGTAGTGCCCCGCGCATCCATACTCCATATGTTCCGTTGCGCAATGACAGGCGGAACTGCCTGTGCCTTGCTCCTGCATTTAGCTGGCGACCTTAATGTCATTATGATGTCGCCGTCAATCAGCCGATAGGCCAAAACCGAACGAGGCTAGCTGAAGAATGCCGATCTCGCTCGGGATTATTTTGCCAGTGACTGAAGAGCGAGATGGATAAGGTTTTTTTACACTTGCTGAAACGATTCATCAGCGCTATAAAAAACTTACAAATCCAATAAAAGGCACGCTCATGACTTCGCTCAAACTCGCTGTTGCCCTCGCTACGATGGCGGCGGCTTCCCAGGCCATGGCTTGGGATTACGTCCTGCTCGACACCGACAAACCCGCGCAAAACTGGTCCATTACCAGCGAGCAACTGGGCGTCAAAACCGACAAAGCTTTCTCCGTTACCCTGCGCAACCTGCACGGCGGCCGGCAGGAAGGCGTCAGCATCATCGATATCGATAACGGCACCATGAAACTCTCCGTAGTGCCGACCCGTGGCATGAACGTCTTGCAGGCGTCCGTCGGCGACGTGCGCATGGGCTGGGATTCGCCCGTCAAAGAGGTGGTCAACCCGGCCTTCATCGAACTCAACGGACGCGGTGGTCTGGGCTGGCTGGAGGGCTTCAACGAGCTGGTGACCCGCTGTGGCTACGAATGGGTCGGCCATCCGGGCATGGACAATGGTGAACTGCTGACTTTGCACGGTCGCGCCGCCAATATCCCGGCCAGTACCGTCACCCTGCACATCGACGAACAACCGCCCTATGCCATCAGTCTGCGTGGCGAGTTGAAAGAGCAGGCGTTCAAGAAAGTCGATTTCTCCGTCGCCACCGAACTGGTCACGGTTCCAGGCAGCGCCGCCTTCAGTCTCAACGATACGCTGACCAACAACGGCGATTACCCGAAGGAATATCAAGCGCTGTATCACAGCAATTTCAGCACGCCGTTTCTTGAGCAAGGCGCCCGCTTTGCCGCGCCGGTCAAACAGGTCTCGCCGTTCAACGACAAGGCCAAGGGCGATCTGCCCGACTGGCAGACCTATCGCGGGCCGACCAAGGACTACGACGAAACTGTCTACAACGTCGTGCCCTATGCCGATGCCAAAGGGCAAACGCTGACTGTGCTGCATAACAAGGCCGGTAGTCTTGGCGTCTCGGTCGGCTTCAATACCTCGCAGTTGCCGGTGTTCTCCCTGTGGAAAAATACCGATACCCAAGGGCAGGGCTATGTCACCGGTCTGGAACCGGGCACCAGTTTTTCCTACAACCGCCGCTATCAGCGTCCGCTGAAGCTGGTGCCAACCATTGCACCGAAAGCCAGTCAGCAATTCCAGATCAGTTACAGCCTGCTCGCGGACAAGGGTGCTGTGGATAACGCCCTGAAGCGTGTGACCGAGATTCAAGCCGGGCGCGAAACCGAAGTTCGGCAGACGCCTCTGGTTGACCTGACCGCGCCTTAAGGCGTCGCCGGCCGATATTGCAGCGCCTCGGCCAAGTGCTCGCGTTTGATGGCGTCGGCTTGCTCGAGGTCCGCCAGCGTACGGGCGACCTTGAGCAAGCGATGCGCCGAGCGTAGCGACAGGGTCAGGCGTTCGCAGGCGGTTTCCAGCCAGATTTCATCGGCTGTGGATAACTCGCAATGGCGTTTCAGTCCTGGCAAATCGAGAAAGGCATTGGCACAGCCCTGCCTTTTTTGCTGTCGCTCACGGGCCTCGGCAACCAACGCGGCAGCGCTGGCACTGTCTTCGCCCGGCTTCACCTGCGGGTTCAATGCCGTCGCCTCGCGCGCCACCGTCAGGTGCAAATCGATGCGATCGAGCAGCGGGCCTGACAGTTTGTTGCGATAGCGCTGGACCATGTCCGGTGTGCACGAGCACTTGCCGCTCGGTTCGCCAAGATATCCACAGGGACAGGGATTCATCGCCGCCACCAACTGAAACCGCGCGGGAAACCGCACGCGATCCTTGGCTCGGGCAATCACGATGTGCCCAGACTCTAACGGCTCGCGCAGGACCTCCAATACCTTGCGATCAAATTCTGGCAGCTCATCCAGAAACAGCACGCCGTGATGGGCGAGAGTGATCTCTCCAGGTTGCGGTTTCGAGCTGCCACCGACCAGTGCCGGCCCGGATGCCGAATGGTGCGGCTGGCGAAAGGGGCGCTGCGGCCAATGGGTCAGCGGCGCACCGCTGGCGACCGACTGGATCGCCGCCACCTCCAGCGCTTCACTCTCGGCCAGCGGCGGCAGAAGGCCCGGCAGACGACTCGCCAACAACGTCTTGCCCGTTCCCGGCGGCCCGCTGAACAGCAGGTTATGCGCCCCCGCCGCAGCAATCAGCAACGCACGTTTGGCTGCCATCTGACCCTGCACTTCATTCAAGTCGGGATAAGGCTTGCTGGCAAGCATCAAGCCGTCAGAGACATAAGGCTCAACCGGCGTATGCCCATTAAAATGCGCCACCGCTTCCAGCAAATGATCCACCGCAAAGACCTTCAACCCCGAGGCCAGGCACGCCTCCTCGGCATTCGCTCGCGGCACCACCAGCGCACGACCCGCCTTGCGCGCCGCCAGCGCTGCCGGCAGGACGCCACGCACCGGCCGTACCGCGCCGGACAACGCCAGTTCGCCCAGGCATTCAACCTCGTCCAGCGTCAGGCACGGCACCTGCACACTCGCCGACAGAATCCCCAAGGCAATCGCCAGATCAAACCGCCCGCCATCCTTGGGCAGATCCGCTGGCGCCAGATTCAATGTGATCCGCCGCGCCGGAAACTGCAGCCCGGAATTGATGATCGCGCTGCGCACCCGATCCTTGCTCTCCTTCACCGCCGCCTCGGGCAGACCGACCATGGTCAGCGACGGCAGACCGTTGGCCAGATGGACTTCGACGGTGACAGCAGGGGCTTCCACGCCAATCTGGGCGCGACTGTGGACGATGGATAGGGACATGGTCGTTCCTTGAGCTGAATCGGGGGCCGCTTCCTGCGGGTTTTTGAAGGGTAGTTGGAAGAGGACGCTTAAGCGGGTCGAGCGGAGCGCGAAAATTTCTCAGGATGTTGCTGGAACAAATCGCAAGGAATCTATCCAGTACTGCAAGCGGACATACGAGTTATTTATGTAGGAAAAAGCAACGGATTCGGTGAGGATGCGGGCCGCGTGAGTAGTCCATTTCTGAGAGTCTTGAAAGAACACCCAAATCACAGGATGGACTGTTTGCTTTGATGACTTCCGCGAATACACTCAGGATTAATGCATAACGTTAAGCTTTAACCTATGATCGTTAGCTTCGGATGTTCTGAAACCGAATACCTGTTCCGCAGCGGTAAAACCCGTTTCTGGTCAGCCATATTGAGTGTCGCGGAACGCAAACTGACGATGCTTGATGCGGCGGCGGTATTAGCTGATCTCCGGTCTCCTCCGGGAAATCGGCTCGAAGCTCTGGAAGGAGATCGAAAAGGGCAATTCAGCATTCGGATCAACGCCCAATGGCGAATTTGCTTCGTCTGGGGGCTTAATGGTCCTGAGGGTGTGGAAATCGTCGATTATCACTGAGGTGACTATGACTAAGAATGGTATGCGTCCGGTTCATCCCGGTGAGATCCTCAAAGAGGAGTACCTGGAGCCTTTGAGCCTTACAGCAGCTGCGTTGGCGAGAGCACTAAATGTGTCGACTCCGACGGTGAACGATATTGTTCTACAGCGGCGAGGTGTCAGCGCTGATATGGCGTTAAGGCTTTCTATCTGCCTGGACACCACCCCTGAATTTTGGCTGAACCTGCAATCTGCTTACGATTTGCGAAAAGCTGAAATTGAGAAAGGAGCTTCCATCCGTGATCAAGTTGAACGGCTGGCACATTGCGCTTGAATCCGAATTCAAGGTCGGACGGTTAGGAACTCAAGAGTTGCGGTAACTATTTCTCAGAGAACATTTGTAAGGCGTCCTTTGGACGCCTTTTTTTTGCTATCTAGCCAAATTCAATGTCTTCTTCCAGCCAGCAGGCCACTTGGCTCAAGCTCTGGCCCACACGTCACGGCAACTTCAATAAACCTCAGTTGATTGGCTGAAGGGCGCACGCTCAAACTAAGCATTTCCGCGCGCAGTTCAAAAACTTTAAGCAGCTTTGCTTTTCGCTTTTTTAGACTCATACGGACCTTGTGCTTTTGGCATTTTGATTGGGTATTCATATCAACTGCAGCGCCTTTTTCCACCAAGAACCTGCTGTTCCTATCGGACGTTTTACCTGCTCTCGCTCCACCACCATCAGCGGCACATCCTGCAACCGTATCCACGGCTGGTTATTCCAGTGCAACAAACTCAACGTCATGTCCGGCCAACTGAGCAAGCTGAGGTGTGGACGTTCGCTTGTGGTGGGGTGTTGGGCGTCGCGCAGGGTTGGGATGACTTGGTGGGTGAGCCATTCGCGTAGCGCTCGGTATTCGGGGCAGTAGTGGTAGACGAGGAGGGCGTAGATGCCGGATTCGCTGATCAGCAGGGTGTTTTCGATCTGGTTGTGGATCAGGGTTTTACGGGTTTGGTATTGGTCGAGGTCGAGGTCGAGTTTTCGCAGCATGCGTTCGTTGAGGTAGATGTGCAGCAGGCGGCTCAGGTCTCGGGCGCAGAACCAGGGTTGGTTCTGGATGAGGAGGGCGTGGAGGGGGAGTTTGTGGCGGGTGAAGATGTGCGGGGTCAGATAAGTCTCTTCTTGATTCATTGAGCAGTTCCTCTTGCTTAAGGGGCTGCCCTCAATCGTCGCCAAACGATTGGGTGGCAGTTGTACGCGGGTTGGCGAACCGGAGCAAAAGGAACCCGGCAGACCCGAAGGTCTCCCACGCACAACCGCCATGAAACGATGTGGCGGTAAAATGTAGCCGCCATCATGGTTGTCGTGCGCCTTAAGCTGTCCAGGTCGCCAAACCCGGTGCTGAACATTCAGCATCGGGTGAGCTTAGAAACCTGGGCTTTTCGGCGCAATCGGACGGCGGTGGTGCAGTGTGTAGGACGTTGCCGGGATTGTTGCAGGGCTGCGCATCAAAAGATCGCAGCCCGCGCCAATTCCTACACATGAAGCTGAAGGTCGTGCGTACCTTCAATCGCTAGCAGGCTAGCTCCCACAGGGGATTGCGGTGTTATTCAGCAGGCGGCGTCAGCTTCGCTTCCATCTCGGCAACCTTCGCTTCAAGGCTCTCAAGACGTGCACGCGTTCGGGCCAACACCACCATCTGGCTATCAAATTCTTCACGGCTGACCAGGTCGAGTTTGCTGAAGGCGCTTTGTAGCAGCATCTTGAACTGGCTTTCGATTTCGGCTTTCGGCAGCGGGGTGTCGCCGCTGAACAGGCGGGAGGCGGTGCCGCTCAGGGCGTCGAGGAAGTCTTTGGGCGCGAGCATGGTGGAGGTCCTGGAAACAATGGCCGGCAGTGTATCACGCAGTGTCTATAGTCAATCCCGTGGTCAGGGATGCACGCTTTTCGCGCAGGCGGACGGACGGCAGCGCACCGTTGTTGTGCGTATCGGCGCGGCAGTTTGCGCGAGAGGGCGTGCGGTAGCGGCCAAGGGATTGAAGTCAGGGGATTTTGGGCGAGATGGCAAGGTTTCTGCTTAGTCACCCTCGACCCATGCACTGATGCAGTCGCTGTGACGAATGCAGTGCGGCAGACGGAGCGGGGAGTTTCGTCTGGATGCGGTTAGCTGGCGTCAGTCGGGCAGGCAAGGCCGACGATGCGTTACAAAGCCAGGCACTGCGCTTAGACTTGAGTCGGGTTTGTTTTCCTGGGGCAAGTCCACCAATTCGGGAGAGAGTTTCATGAAGCTAGTCACTGCCATCATCAAGCCGTTCAAGTTGGACGACGTGCGCGAGTCGCTGTCCGAAATCGGCGTGCAGGGCATTACCGTTACTGAAGTCAAAGGCTTCGGCCGGCAGAAGGGTCACACCGAGCTGTATCGCGGCGCGGAATATGTGGTCGATTTTCTGCCCAAGGTGAAAATCGACGTGGCCATCGACGACAAGGATCTGGACCGGGTTATCGAAGCGATAACCAAGGCCGCCAACACCGGCAAGATCGGTGACGGCAAGATCTTCGTGGTCAATCTGGAACAGGCGATCCGCATCCGTACCGGCGAAACCGATACCGACGCGATCTAAGCCGCCACAAACCCCAACGCCCCAGGAGAAAACAATATGACTCTGCGTAAATTCGCAGGGCTAGGAGCCCTGTTGTCCCTCGTAATGCCAAGCCTTGCAATGGCGGCAGACGAAGTGGCGGCCCCAGTCCTCAATTCCGGCGACACCGCCTGGATGCTCACCTCGACAGCCCTCGTGCTGTTCATGACCATTCCTGGCCTGGCGCTGTTCTATGGCGGCATGGTCCGCTCGAAAAACATTCTTTCCGTGATGATGCAGTGCTTCGCCATTACCGGTCTGATCAGCATCCTGTGGGTCATCTATGGCTACAGCATTGCGTTCGACACCACCGGCATGGAACAGGGCGTCGTCAACTTCAATTCGTTCTTCGGTGGCATGGGCAAGGCGTTCCTCGCCGGTGTCACGCCTTCGAGCATCACCGGCCCGGCGGCGCTGTTTCCTGAAGCAGTGTTCATCACCTTCCAGATGACCTTCGCGATCATCACCCCGGCGCTGATCGTCGGTGCTTTCGCCGAGCGCATGAAGTTCTCCGCGATGCTGATCTTCATGGGCATCTGGTTCACCCTCGTTTATGCGCCGATTGCGCACATGGTCTGGTCCGGCAACGGCGGCCTGATGTGGGACTGGGGCGTACTCGACTTCGCTGGCGGCACCGTGGTGCATATCAACGCCGGTATCGCCGGTCTGGTGGCGTGCCTGGTACTGGGCAAGCGCAAAGGCTTCCCGACCACCCCGATGGCTCCGCACAACCTCGGTTACACGCTGATGGGTGCGGCCATGCTGTGGGTCGGCTGGTTCGGCTTCAACGCTGGCTCCGCTGCGGCCGCCAACGGCACTGCCGGCATGGCAATGCTGGTGACCCAGATCGCCACCGCCGCTGCGGCACTGGGCTGGATGTTTGCGGAGTGGGTCACCCACGGCAAGCCAAGCGCGTTGGGCATTGCCTCGGGTGTGGTTGCCGGCCTGGTGGCAATCACTCCGGCTGCTGGCACCGTGGGCCCGATGGGTGCTCTGGTGATCGGTCTGGCCGCAGGCGTGGTGTGCTTCTTCTGCGCCACCACCCTGAAGCGCAAACTCGGTTATGACGATTCCCTGGACGCGTTCGGCGTGCACGGTATCGGCGGTATCCTCGGCGCGATCCTCACCGGTGTATTTGCAGCTCCTGCACTGGGCGGCTTCGGCACCGTGACCGACATCGGCGCACAGGTCTGGATTCAGATCAAAGGCGTCGGCTTCACGGTGATCTACACCGCGATCGTCACGTTCATTATCCTCAAGGTCCTGGACGCGGTGATGGGTCTGCGCGTGACTGAGGAAGAAGAATCGGTCGGCCTCGATCTGGCACAACACAACGAACGCGGCTACAACCTGTAAGTACGCGCAGCAAAAAAATTGCCCGGCTCGCCGGGCATTTTTTTGTCTGTGATTTGTCACTGTGAGAGCAGCTGAAAGGATTTTTCGTACGGCTTTGGTCGTGTTTACCCGTGGCGTTTTTACCCGGCGAATGGCTTACATCATTGCGGGAATATTAGGGCCTTTGTTTTTTCCCAGAGCGCGCTAGAATGCGCCCCGAACGTGCGGAGAACTGTATGTGGCAACAGACTCTGATAACCCTGCGGGCACGGCCCCGGGGCTTTCATCTGGTGACGGATGAGCTGATCGAAAACCTGCCTGAACTCAGGAAGTGTCGGGTCGGTCTGTTGCATTTGTGGCTGCAGCATACCTCGGCGTCGTTGACCATCAACGAGAACGCCGATCCGGCGGTACGTCGCGACTTCGAACGATTTTTCAATCGTCTGATCCCACAAGGAACAGACGGCTATGAGCATAACGACGAAGGCCTGGACGACCTCCCGGCGCACTTCAAGGCCAGCGTGCTTGGCTGCCAGATCAGCCTGCCGGTATCGGCAGGTCGCCTGGCACTGGGAACCTGGCAAGGCGTTTATCTGGGCGAGCACCGTGATCATGGCGGTGCCCGTAAAGTCCTCGCCACCTTGCACGGTGAAGGGGCATGAACCGTTGGTCATCAATGGTTACCGATTTTTTTCCGGCGACTTTCGACAGTCGCCAAAGCTGGTCTATAACTAATCTGCTTTTCGCAAGTCATGAGGTAGAACATGAGCGACGATGATCTGGAAAACGACGACCTCGAAGTAGGCGACGAAGACGAGGCCGAAGAAGGTCTGGAAGCAGCAGCGGAAGACGTTGCTGAAGACGACAGCGGTGACGATACGCCGGCCCCGGCTGCCAAAGGCAAAGCCAAGGCTGCGGTGTCGGTGGATGAGTTGCCGAGCATCGAAGCCAAGAACAAGGAGCGCGACGCCTTGGCCAAGGCCATGGAAGAGTTCCTTGCGCGCGGCGGCAAGGTGCAGGAAGTGGAGGCCAATGTGGTCGCCGATCCGCCCAAGAAGCCGGACAACAAGTACGGCAGCCGCCCTATCTGAGGCGTTTCGCTCGCTTGCTGAAAAAGCCCGCCGTCGCTGCGGGCTTTTTCATGTCTGTGCAATGACAATAAAGAGGATTTACGCACCCAACAACCGCAGACGCCGTTGAACGGCCTGAGTTGTAGCAGTCAATGATTTTTCTTTTTACAGTTTCAAACGCTAAAAATGTTATAAGATTTCGGCAAATTTTGCGGCTATAGACTGCTATGGGCTGTTTGCCAAAAATAACATAAGCACGAAGGTGGGACGCTGAAATAGCCGTTGTCCGGTTGTCTGCGGTATTGTCGGTAGTGTTTAAAAAAATAAATCATACGGAGCTGATTTGGCGTGAACAAATGCTCTGAGAAGGTATGTAAGCAGTGTTGACATACAGAAGAGAAATTGACGGCCTTCGCGCCCTCGCAGTAATACCTGTAATTTTGTTTCACGCTGGCTTTGATATATTCAAAGGAGGCTTCATTGGTGTCGATGTTTTTTTCGTTATCAGCGGGTATCTAATTACATCAATCCTTGTTTCCGAAAAAGAACGGGGCACTTTCTCTTTGCTTAAATTCTACGAGCGAAGAGCGAGACGTATTTTGCCCGCACTTTTCGTCATGCTGGTCGTTTCGATGTTTTTCGCATGGATGTGGTTGCTTCCCAGAGATATGAAGGATTTCTCAGGCAGTCTGGCGGCAGTTTCCATTTTTTCGTCGAACATATTTTTCTGGAATGCAAGTGGCTATTTTGATACCGCTGCTGAGCTTAAACCGCTTCTTCACACGTGGAGTCTGGCGGTAGAAGAACAGTATTATTTGTTGTTTCCGGTCTTCCTCATGGCGACTTGGAAGCTGGGCAAAAAATTTATCGTCATTGCATTATTGGTAGTTTTTTTTGCCAGCTTGCTCATCGCGCAGATATACGTCAAGGAGTTTCCGGCTGCTACCTTTTATTTGTTGCCTGCACGAGCCTGGGAGCTTGTAATCGGCGCGCTCATGGCGTTCTATCTTTTTCTCGGCAAAGATAAGCAGCTGGCGCAGCTCACAAAGCAGTTGGGTTCTAGCGTTGGCCTTATGCTGATCATCTTCTCGGCGATTTATTTCGACAAGAATACGCCATTTCCCAGTTTTTATGCTCTTGTGCCAACAGTGGGTGCGGCACTTATCATTCTTTGCGCAACGCCGACAACCTTGGTAGGTAAACTTCTTGGGATGAGGGTATTTGTCGCTGTGGGCTTGGTCAGCTATAGCGCCTATTTATGGCATCAACCGTTGTTCGCCTTCGCCAGGTATAAAATCTCCCCAAACCTTGGTTTGGAGGTGGTCGCTATTTTGCTTCTGCTAACCGCTGTCTGTGCCTACTTAAGCTGGCGGTTTGTTGAGGGGCCTTTCAGACAGGCGCGGGTGTTTAGCCTCAAGCAAGTGGCTTCATTCAGCGCACTTACACCGATTTGCTTTTTAACATTTGGTTTTTTTGGATACGCAACAGAAGGGAATTTTGCCAGATATGACTCTGCAGCCATGGAGATTCTTGCTTTTACTGAAGAAAAGGGCGATTTCGTCTGGACCAAGGCAGATCAACTGCGTTTGAAGGATTTTAACGGTAGCGCTGGTCATAAAGTATTAGTGATTGGTGACAGCATGGCTGCTGACTTTGTTAATGTGCTAGACGAAACAGAGTACGCCGAGAAACTTGATCTTTCCTTTTACCGGATTGAATACGCTTGCGGAAATCTG
Source organism: Pseudomonas retamae (assembly GCF_043496865.1). NCBI lineage: Bacteria > Pseudomonadati > Pseudomonadota > Gammaproteobacteria > Pseudomonadales > Pseudomonadaceae > Pseudomonas > Pseudomonas retamae. The sequence goes on along the minus strand of NZ_JBIEIL010000003.1, from coordinate 451,702 downwards.
TATCTCGATGAGAGCTTCATAGACAAGGTTGATAAAGACCATCGACAGATATGCCTGAACGGCAACTGGTACGGCAATGCAAAACTCAAGCGTTTGCTTACCGAAGCGGATCGAGTTGTCCTCGTATCGGTTTGGGTCCCATGGCAGGTCGAGTTGCTGAGGCAGAGCCTGGATAATCTGGGCCGAGAATTTGGCAAGGATAAGTTCTTTGTAGTCGGCAGAAAGTTCTTCGGAGCGGTTGACTTGCTTAAGCTTAGCGGTCTGGATTTTGATCGCAGAATATCCTATCGCTCGCCACAGGACGCTGGGATCACAGATATAAATAAACTTCTGGCTTCGGCAGTGCAAGAAAATCGCTTTATAGATCTGGAACCAAACATATGCAACCGAGGTCAGTGCTCTTTGTTTGATATGAACGGCATGCTCATGTCTTACGATGGCTCGCATTTGACGCCCGCCGGGGCGAAGTATGTCGCTGAAAAAATAGCGACCCTTCCGGCCTTTAAATTATTGATGAGTGACTGAATGTGCAGAGTATGCAGGTACACAGAACAACCTGGTTTCAGGCTGTTCTGTGTACCTTCGTACTAATTCGCATAGGGGAGTGCTTTTGTAACTCTGACAGGTTGCACCAGTTAGCAGTTATGTAGTTGAGGTCTGTACGGCTTGATGCTCGATCCGAATTTGAAAGATGCTTCGAGCGAAGCATTTCTTGCTGTGTTGTTACAATGGCCAACAAGCTATTTTTATTTCTGTTGGTGTATTGATTAATTTAATTGATTTGTTTAAATTCATTTCGCGAATGAAGGCGCGCAATCAAAAAAGATGCGACGACGCCAACATGGGGTGCTTAGGGGGAAAAATAGTGGATCCAATATATGCCATTGTTGGTACAGTCGGGCATTTGCTGCTGGTTGATTTGAACTCCAAAAGAGTCATCCCTCTCGAGAAGAATCGCTCAGAGTATTACGGTATCAGCTGGTTCCCCGATGGGCATGAATTGGTGCTTTCGCATTCAGGATTGGATAACTCCAAACTGCATGATATTCACGCCTACGCCAACTCTGAGCTTGGTTGGATCTCCCACGGCCAGCAATGCACTGAGCCGTTCCTGTCGGCGCCCCATCAAATCCTTTGTGCATCTGATGGTCGCGTCGTCAGCACCAACACGGGCAGAAATGCCATAACCGTGGTTGATTTAAAAAAGCCAGGTTTCTTTCAGGAAAAGAGACTGTCAGACGCCCGCTGGGACCGATTATCCATTCACGAAATTACCGGCGATCATTTAAATTCCGTATTTGAAAAAGACGGGCATTTATACGTAGTGGCCCACGGGCATCATCATGGCTCGTTATTGGCTGTTCTTTCTTATCCGGAGCTGGAGCTCATAAGCCTGAAGCCGCTTGAAGGAAGAACCGGCTTGCATAATATATGGTTGTCGGATCAGGGGCAGAAGATCGCCTGCCACAGCAATATCGGCGCATTGATCGACGTTGACGAAAACAGCATCATATGGGAAGCAGGCAGTCCGATTTTTACTCGTGGACTGGCAGTGTCTACGGATTTTATGGTTGTCGGTGAGAGCCAGATGACCGGGCGTGATCTGCGTCGTAGTTCAATGAGCGGTTTGTGGATTCTGGAACGCGATACCTTTAACGCGTTGGACTATATTTGCCTCGGACCATACGGTGCAGTCAATGAGGTTCGCTTGTTGAATGTTGTTGACCTGGCACATCATGGGCATGTTTTCTCTAATGTATCGGCGCTCATTGAGAACAACTTGTTCAAGCGCGAATCCGAAGAGCGCCTGGCTGCCAGTCAACGGTTGTTGAGTGCGAAAAGTCAGTGGGCGGATATGGAACTCATCTACGGTAGCCCGACACAACTTTCAGATGGTGGCAAAGAGGCAAAGCCAGATACACTTTGCTTGATCAAACAACTTGGCGATTCAGAGAAGTCTGAAAGGTCTCTGGAGTTCAGCTACACGCTGGGCAGCACTTCGAGCGATGCCCATGCCGGCGTCGTTACCTATCAGGGTAATGGTGGTGACACCGATATGCATGCCTTGTTGATTCACCCCACCGATACGGGTGAAGCTGGCCTCGTGCTCTGGACCCATAATGGTACCGAGTGGGTTCAGGAGTCGGATGTTGACGTGCCGGGCCTGCCGTTCTCTGGGGTCATTCGGGTGACGACCAGCAATGAAGGGTTGTCGTTTCATGTGGATTCCAAGGTTGTCCTCAGTCTGGAAGCCAAAAGGCTGCCCTATCTGATGGGACCACTGGGCATACGTTGGGTCGGCTCGACCATCAGGCGTGTCGACAACAGCGTTGGTACGATTTGATGTTCTATTGTCACATTGTCTGATGAAACTGAATGAAGGGGGCGCAAAAGCACCCCTGATCAAATTCAGGTTCGGACTTTCTGTACTGTGGAGGTATCTGTTATGAACAAAACAACAACGGATATCAAGGACGATGTGGTGTGGCACGCAACTGAAGTAACGTCTGACAAGCGTGGACTGCTTTCAGTACATAAGCCTTTGACGATATGGCTCACTGGCCTGAGTGCTTCGGGCAAGTCAACGCTGGCATTCGCTCTGGAAAAAATGCTTGTGGAAAGTGGCGGATCTGCCTTTGTGCTAGATGGCGACAATGTGCGGCATGGACTGTGCAAAGACCTCGGATTCACTGCGCAAGATCGTACTGAAAATATTCGTCGTATTGCTGAGGTGGCAAAACTGATGAACGAGGCCGGGGTGATGGTCATGGTTGCCTGTATCTCCCCCTGCACAGCGGATCGCGATAACGCCAAATCGATAATTGGCGAAGAGCGGTTTCTGGAGGTGTATCTGAATACGCCGTTGAGCGTTTGCGAGCGACTTGATCCGAAGGGACTTTATCGCAAGGCCAGAACGGGTGAAATACCGAATTTCACGGGGGTCAGTGCCCCTTATGAAGTTCCTGTAGCGCCAGCACTTAAACTGGATGCGAGTGAACTGAGCGTGGACGATTGTGTGCAGGCGATTCTTTCCAGAGTCGCCATATAGTGCAAATACGAATGGATACTCGACGAGGTTGCGGTGTTCATCACATTCGTACTGTGCCCAGACCTCTTATGGCTTAAGACGATTTATCGCCAACGCCGGCAGTATTCCATTGAGCGAGTAATCCTGGCAGTTCGCTCAGGCTACGGATTTCGGCATCCGGCAGGCGATCGGCCTCCCAGGCTTTACCCATCGGGTTAAACCAGATCGCCCGCAACCCGGCCTGCTGAGCGCCGGCAATGTCATCGCCCGGATGATCGCCGATATGCACCGCCGCCTCGGCACTCACGCCGCCGCGCTGCAACGCCTCATGAAACAGCCGCGCATCGGGTTTGGCAATGCCGATGTCTTCGGCGCACAGGGCAAACTTGAAAAAATCCGCCAGCCCCAGCCGGCGCACGTCAGCATTGCCGTTGGTGACCACGCCCAACGCGTACTGATTGGCAAGGATTTCCAGCACCGGTTGGACTTCGGGGAACACTTCAATCTGATGCCGAGCGTGCAGAAATACTTCAAATGCCTTGTCCGCCAGCGTCGACGCCTCGCCGTGCGCGTAACCGGATTCTTCCAGCGCATGGAACAGCACGCGCCGACGCAGGGCGCTGATGCGATGTTTCAGCCCAGGCTCGCTGCCCAGCACGCGTTCGCGAATCGCCCACAGATGCTCGACCGGCACCGCGCCCAGATTCGCTGCGTGTTCGGCGAGCCATTCGCGCAGAACGTTTTCGGCGCTGGCGATCACCGGCGCGGTATCCCACAAGGTGTCGTCGAGGTCGAAGGTGATCAACTGAATGCTCATGAATCATCGCCTTTCATGCGTTTGGCCCGAGGGTGGGCACTGTCGTAGACCGCGGCCAGGTGCTGGAAGTCCAGGTGGGTATAGATCTGCGTGGTCTTGATGTCGGAGTGGCCGAGCAGTTCCTGTACGGCGCGCAGGTCCTGCGAGGACTCCAGCAAGTGGCTGGCGAAAGAATGCCGCAACATGTGCGGATGCAGGTTCTGCCCCAGTTCGCGTTCGCCGGCCAGTTTGACGCGGACCTGAATGGCTCGCGGACCGAGGCGCCGGCCTTGCTGGCTGACGAACACAGCATCGTCCGCCGGGTTGGTCATCGCACGCAATGGCAGCCATTGTTCGATCGCTTCGCGGGCTTTTCTGCCCACTGGCAGCAAGCGGGTTTTACTGCCTTTGCCGAGCACCTGAACCATGCCGTCGGCCAGATCGAGTTGATCGAGATTGAGCCCGGTCAGTTCGGAAAGGCGCAGGCCCGAGGAATAAAACAACTCCAGAATCGCCTGATCGCGCCGCGCGAGAAAATCATCTTCGACCGCACCTTCGAGCAGTTGCAGGGCGCGGTCGGTGTCGAGAGTTTTCGGCAACCGACGCTCACCTTTCGGTGGCGCCAGACCCGTGGCCGGGTCGTGATCACACAGGCCTTCACGGTTGAGGTAGTGATAGAGCCCGCGCACGGCCGAAAGCAGGCGGGCGAGGCTGCGCGAGGACTGGCCCTGCGCATGCAGGCGGGCGATCAGGCTGCGCAGGCGCTGGATATCCAGCGCGGCCCAGCTGTCGATGTTCTGTTTGATGCACCAGCCGAGGACTTTATCGAGGTCGCGGCGGTAGGCCGACAGCGTGTGCGGCGACACCTGGCGCTCACTGCGCAGGTGTTCGCAGTAAGCGTCCAGTTGCCGTTCCATGTTCAGCGTACCGAGCGCAGCGAGCTGTTGACCCGTGGCAGCACCCGGCCCATGACTTCGGCGATATAGCTGAGGAACAGCGTGCCGACCGAGCTTTTGTAATGCTGCGGATCACGGCTGGCGATGGCCAGGATGCCGTGGATGCCTTGATGGCTGACCGCGACTACGGCGGTCGAGCCGATCTGCTTGCGCTGTTCTTCCCCAAAGAGAAAATCCAGCTCATGTTCACGCAGACTGCCGCTGACACTTTTGCCTTCGGTGAGCAGGCCGCCGATGGCGACCTGAGCGTCGGCGTGAGTGACCCAGCGACCGACCGGTGCCGGATTGTCGCCGAGCAGAATCAGGCTGACAAACGGCACCTGGAAATCCTGGCGCAGACTGTCTTCAACACTCATCACCACGTCTTCCAGGCTTGAAGCGTCCATCAGAGCGAGGATCAGGCGGCGGGTCTTGTCGAACAGACGATCGTTGTCACGGGCGACGTCCATCAACTGCGAGAGGCGGTGACGCATCTCGATGTTGCGATCGCGCAGGATGGTCATCTGTCGTTCGACCAGCGACACGGTGTCACCGCGACGGTGCGGGATGCGCATGGCCGGCAGCAGTTCTTCGTGCTCGACGAAGAAGTCCGGATGAGCCTCGAGGTAGGCGGCGACTGTTGCCGCTTCCAGATTCGCGGACGCGGATTCGTCGGACTGTCGGGCGGGTACCTGAGGCTTATCGGTCATGGTTTCTGCTCACTCAAAGACGCACTTGTCCTTCATATACACGCACTGCCGGGCCGGTCATCAGCACCGGTTGGCCGGGGCCGGCCCACTCGATGGACAGACGCCCGCCGGGCAGGTCGATCAACAGCGGCGAATCCATCCACCCCTGGCTGATGGCCGCGACGGCCGCCGCGCACGCGCCGGTACCGCAGGCCTGGGTTTCCCCGGCGCCGCGTTCCCATACGCGCAATTGCGCACGGTGGCGGTCGATGACCTGAAGGAAACCGACATTGACCCGCGCCGGAAAGCGCGGATGGTGTTCGATTTTCGGCCCCAGCTGATGCACCGGTGCACTGTTGATGTCTTGCACGCGCAGTACCGCGTGCGGGTTGCCCATCGACACGGCCGCCAGTTCGACGGTGGTGCCGTCGACTTCCAGCTGATAGCTGCTGGCCTGCGCTGGCGCCTCGAACGGAATATCCGCAGGCACCAGGCGTGGCGCGCCCATGTTGACGCCGATCTGGCCGTCGTTACGCACGTCCAGTTCGATGATGCCACCCTTGGTCTCGACGCGGATCTGCCGTTTCGCAGTCAGACGCTTGTCGAGCACGAACCGTGCAAAGCAGCGCGCACCGTTGCCGCACTGCTCGACCTCGGAACCGTCGGAGTTGAAGATCCGGTAACGGAAATCCACGTCCGGGTTGCTCGGGGCTTCGACGATCAGCAACTGGTCGAAGCCGATGCCGGTATGGCGGTCGCCCCATTGCTTGGCGTGTTTGGGCTGAATGTGCGCGTGCTGGCTGACCAGGTCGAGAACCATGAAGTCATTGCCCAGGCCGTGCATTTTGGTAAAACGCAGCAGCATGGGTTACTCCGGCAGCAGGCTTTCGCCGGCAAACAGCTCGGCCACGGTTTCGCGGCGGCGCACTTCAAAAACCTGATCACCGTCTACCAGCACCTCGGCGGCACGGCCGCGGGTGTTGTAGTTGGAGCTCATGACGAAACCATAGGCACCGGCCGAGTGCACCGCCAGCAAGTCGCCTTCGGCCAGCGCCAGCTCACGGTCCTTGGCGAGGAAGTCGCCGGTTTCGCAGATCGGGCCAACGATGTCATAGGTGCGGGCGGCGGTATCACGCGGCTTGACCGCGGTGACGTCCATCCACGCCTGATACAGCGCCGGGCGGATCAGGTCGTTCATCGCCGCGTCGACGATGGCGAAATCCTTGTGTTCGGTGTGCTTGAGGTACTCGACCTGGGTCAGCAGTACGCCGGCGTTGGCGACGATGAAACGGCCCGGCTCGAACACCAGCGCCAGATCGCGGCCTTCGAGGCGTTCGCGGACAGCTTTGACGTAGTCGGCGGCCAGCGGCGGCTCTTCATCGCGATAGCGCACACCCAACCCACCACCGAGATCGATGTGGCGCAGGTGAATGCCGCAATCGCCGAGGCGGTCGACCAGATCCAGCAAACGGTCGAGTGCATCGAGGAACGGCGGCAGCGTGGTCAGTTGCGAGCCGATGTGGCAGTCGACGCCGACCACTTCCAGGTTCGGCAGATGCGCGGCGCGCACGTATACGTCTTCGGCGTCGGCAATGGCGATGCCGAACTTGTTCTCTTTGAGACCGGTGGAAATGTACGGGTGGGTGCCGGCATCCACGTCCGGGTTGACGCGCAGCGACACCGGCGCACGCACGCCCAGCTCGGCGGCGACCACTTGCAGGCGCTCGAGCTCGTCGGCGGATTCGACATTGAAGCAATGCACGCCGACTTCGAGGGCGCGACGCATGTCGTCACGGGTCTTGCCGACGCCGGAGAAAACGATCTTGTCGGCGCTGCCACCAGCGGCCAGTACGCGTTCCAGCTCGCCACGGGAGACGATGTCGAAACCGGCGCCGAGACGGGCCAGGACATTCAATACGCCGAGGTTTGAGTTGGCCTTGACCGCAAAGCAGACCAGGTGCGGCATGCCGGCCAGCGCATCGGCGTAGGCCAGATACTGGGCTTCGATGTGCGCGCGCGAGTAGACATAGGTCGGGGTGCCGAAGCGGTCGGCGATGGCCGACAGCGCCACACCTTCCGCGAACAGCTCACCGCCGCGGTAGTTAAAAGCGTCCATGGCGATCCCTTAGTAAACGTCGTGCTTATGTGCTTTGGACGGCTGCTTTTGCGACGATTGGGCTTGTTCGGCCGGGTCCTGATTGTCATCGGGCAGGTACAGCGGGCCTTTTTGACCGCAGGCCGAAACGAGGCAGGCAACCGCGACGAGCGCAGCAAGGGAAGAGATCAGGCGCTTCATGGCGAAATCCTTGAAAATGCGTTAATTGCGCCGGAGTATACCGGCCACCCGGCAGCTTGCCTATGTAATGGCCCTCCCGTCTGGCGGGGTACCCAAGTCAGCCGCAGCGTCCCTGTGGGAGCGAGCCTGCTCGCGAAGGGGCCGGTAGATTCGACACCTTCAGCGCCTGACACCGCGCTTTCGCGAGCAGGCTCGCTCGCACAGGGAGGCGCTGCAGGCGCTTGGTCGTTATCCTTTGCAATCGGCCGGCAGCGTCCGTATCTTTCGGCGCTTGAGCCTGATCAGACAATTTTTGAGGTTGCCGCAATGAGTTTGTCCGAAGCCCGTTTCCACGATCTGGTCGATGAAACCCAGGAAAAACTGGAAGACATCTTTGATGAAAGCGACCTGGACATCGACCTGGAAAGCTCGGCCGGTGTGCTGACCGTCAAGTTTGAAAACGGCAGCCAACTGATTTTCAGCCGCCAGGAGCCGCTGCGTCAGCTGTGGCTGGCGGCAGTGTCCGGCGGCTTCCACTTCGACTACGACGAAGAAAGCGAGCGCTGGATGTGCGACAAGAGCGAAGAGCAGTTGGGCGAAATGCTCGAGCGCATCGTCAAGCAGCAGGCTGGCGCTGAATTCGATTTCGAAGGTCTGTGATTCGTGACTGATGCAGCGCCTGTTCGACCGCCAAAACCGCTCTACAGCAACGTCAGTCCGGCGGTGCCTTCGCCGTGCACGGGTGTGTGTCGACTGGACGACCATAAAGTCTGTCTCGGCTGCGCGCGCCACGTCGAAGACATTCGCGAATGGCGCTCGGCGGATGACCAGCGGCGCCGGGTGATCGTCGCCCAGGCGTCACAGCGCAAGCAATCCAGTGGGACGTGACTTGTATATTTTTTGAGCTGTGATAGTGTCCGCGAACGCCTCAAACCACCGAGGCCTGGTAAAAACCCCGTCTTTTTTGGCGGGGTTTTGCTTTTTTTGTGCAGAAGAAAGGAGTCTGCCCGGATCATGACCGCACCTTCCATCACCCTTACCCGTCTGGACGTGCAACGTCTGGAGCGCTTGATCGATAGCCTGAGCGAGAAAGACCAGGCTGCGCCGGGCGTGATCGCGCTGCAAACCGAGCTGGATCGCGCCGACACCGTGGTCGGCCACGATGAAGTGCCGGCGGACGTCGTGACCATGAATTCCCGTGTGCATTGCCGCGAAGAAGGCAGTGGCAAGGATTACCACCTGACGCTGGTCTATCCCAAGGATGCCAACGCTCTTGAGGGCAAGATCTCCATTCTCGCGCCGGTCGGCAGCGCGCTGCTGGGCCTGAAGGTCGGGCAGCACATCGACTGGCCGGCACCGGGTGGCAAGACCCTCAAGCTGACCCTGCTCGAAGTCGAGTCGCAGCCGGCCAACGGTGGCGCTTTTCCCGAATAAGCCCCGCGTCAGACCTGTTCAAGCGCCTCGTTCAGAGCGCGCTCCAGGTCAGCTTTGTAACGCAAATACAGATTGCTCGAACTCTGCCCGTCACCGAGCAGGCCCGAAAGGTCGAGATCGGTGATGTAGCAACGGTAGCGCTCGGCTTCGCGGCGCTGCCCGACGATCTCGCGGGCGACCACGCTGAACAACTGGTCGCCATGCTCCAGCTCGCTGAATTCCCGTTGATTGCAATACAAGGTGACCTGCACTTCGCCCGGCGCAGCTTTGCCGACGATCGCCTGCACGTCGTAGAACGGCTTGTTGACCGGCGTCTGCGGCGCGGGCCGCGTTTCGACCCGGCGTGCGCGTGCCGGACCTGAAGGCAACAACTGGTAATACAAAATTTCCAGGCGACTGTCGGAGCCGGCTTCCATCGGCAGCACGGCTTCGCGGCGGAACAGAATCGACTGCAGGAAACGCTGCAACGGTACCAGCAGGCTCTGCTCGTCGTGGTACGGCAGATGTTGCTGCCACAGCGCATTGAACTCATCGAGCACGTACAGCTCGGCGGTGTGTTCGGTGATGCGGTAGAACACCTGAATGCATTCCGGCTGGCCCATCGGCAGGATCAGCGCGAGGTCGTGCTCCTCAAGCGCCATCGGGTCCAGATGCAACGGGCTGTAGCGCGGCTGTTCTTCGCCGAGGTAATCGAGCAGCGCTGGCAATGTTGCGAGGGCGACATGGTTGACCTGGCCCGGCACCAGTTCCAGCACGTGATAGTGCTGCTGCACTTGAATCAGGTAGCGATGGTTCAGTTCGCTGAGCAGCAGGGTCTGCGCGGTGTCGACGATTTCTTCAACGCGACGGGCAATGAACTGCGCGCGGTTGTGGCAGAAGCAGCGCACTTTCAGCGACGGCTGCAACGGCCCACGCGGCAGGTTGTTGAGGTAATCGCGCAGGCAGTCGAGCAGGGCGTGCGGCCCGTCGAAGCGGTTGACCAGCACTTCGTTCCAGCTGTTGAGCGTGACCTGATCCAGCGTCAGCACGAGGTTTTCGCGCACGCCGGCATAGCTCAGCGAGTCGGTGCGCTCGGTGGTCATCAGGATATTCAGATCGCGATGATGTTTGAGCGGATCTATCCCGACGTTGACCAGCATCAGCACCTCGCTCGGCACGGCGGCGCGCAGCAGCGCTTCCTCGGCCACGGTGGGCAAGGGCAGGGCGATGCACTGTTGCAGGCTGCCGAGCAGGTTGAACAACTCGAACTCGCTCAGGTCGCTGCTGCCCGGATGCAGGGCCAGCCGCGTGCTGCTGTCGATCACGCCGTTGCGGTGGCACCAGGTCAGCAGTTCGAGCAGTTCGCGGCTGCGCTTGATCGGCGCGAAGTGTTCCCACTCCAGCGCAGTCAGGCTACCGTTGTACAGGCCCCACTGGGTTTGCCCCGGCTCCTTTTTGTTGCGCGATTGCACCAGGGTCAGGGTGTCTTCGGCCAGATCCGGGGCAATGCCCGGGTTGATGAACTCGACCTTGTCGGCCTTGCGCTCGAACGCCGCGTACAGGCGACGACCAAGAACGTTCAGATCCCGTTTGTTGATCAGGCTGACGGTCTGCTCGGTGCGGGCAAACTGAGTCAGGAAGCGATAGCTGTAGTTCAGCTCATTGACCAGCGCGCGACGTTCGGCGCTGACCTGGCGGACTTTCCACTGGCTGCGGCTGTCGAGCAGAGTCAGTTGCCGCTGATCCCAATGCCACTCGTTGGCCAGTCGCTCGAGCAGCGAGCGTTGCCAGCTCTGGGTGCGGCTGTTGCCGGTGAGCTTGCGGTTGACCTTGAGGTACAGCGCGCGACGCACCAGCTCAAGGCGTTCCGGCTCGTTGCGGGCGATCAGGTATTCCTCGATGCGCCGATACACGACCATGTACGGGTCCAGCTCATCAAGGTCCAGTTGATGGGCGAACACGGCTTTCTTGAAACGCAGACTCAGGCACTGCACTTGCGGGTGTTCGCTGGCATAGACCTCGGTCAACAGCAGCTTGAGCACCGATTTGTACGGCGACTCGATGCCCTTGAACAATTGCCACAACCCGGCACCGATGAACTCCCCCGGCGGGATGGTTGCCATGGGCCCGAGGTCGAGGGTTTCGTCGGCACGAATAAAGCGTTTGGACAGCAGCGTGTGGGTGTAAGCGTCGTAGGCGGACTCTTCATACACCGGCACCAGCCACCAGATCGGCGTGCGCCCGGCCAGCCAGATGGCGGTGCGGTAGAACTCGTCAAGCAACAGAAAGTGCTGTGTGCTGCCGCAGTTTTCCGAACTGAGCTGCGAATCGCGTTCACCTTTGACGAAACGCACCGGGTCGATCAGAAAAAAGTGCGCCTCAGCCCCTTGGCTCGCGGCCCAGGCTTCAAGCAGCTGGCATTTTCGCTGCAGTTCGGCGAGTTCGCTTTCGCTCAGATCCGGCGCGTGGCACACCCACACGTCCATATCGCTCTGATCGGCCTGGGCCAACGTGCCGAGGCTGCCCATCAGAAACAGGCCGTGGATCGGTCGCGGCGGGTTGCTGCCGTGGCGCGGCTTGTAGGAAAACGAGCGGGTCAGGCGCTGGGCTTCGGCGAGGGTGTCGGTGTCCGGCTCGTAATTCGACAGGCCGGCCGGCGTGCTGCCTGAGACATAACCAGGTAACAGCGGGTGATTGACGTGAAAGAACAGCGGCAGCAGCGTCAGCACGCTCTGTTGCCGGGTCGATAGACCTTCGAGGGCGCGGCCGAGGCGGCCTTCATTGAGTTTGAGGAAACGCGCGCGCAGTTGGCTGAGCGTCTTGCGGTCAATGCCCTCGTCCAGGTCGGGGCGGATTTCATGGGTGCGCGTCATGTCAGCTCAAACCGGCTCGCAGGCTCGGACGTAGAGGGTCTCGGAATGGGAGGCAGTTTAGCCGTAGCGCAGCGGGAGTTTCAGCTGAATTTGTTTTTTGACGTCAGGTTTCTATCGCGGAACAAAATGGCTGGCCCGCGGAAATCCCGTGGCAGGAGTTTCCGTGGGCGAAGTCAGGGAATCAGGCGGTTTCCTGCTCTTTCAAAATGGTCAGCACGGTTTGCACGTTTTGCGCGGCATCGCGACCGAGGCTGGTCAGATAGCCGCCATCGGGCTGATCGGTGAGGTCTTTTTCAAACAGGCGCTGGGCAGCGGCGATGTGTTTCGGGGCAGCGGTCTGATGAATTTTCAGACCTTCCTGGGAACTGTCCAGGGGAAAGAGTGCGAGGACTTCCAGTTCGGCAACCAACTCAGGGGTAAGCGACATAAGGACTCCAGACTTTCTAGGAATTGGACGACAGCGCCCCTAAGGTGAACCCGCGGGTGCGGCATGTCCAGTGCTCAGATCAAGGGATTTTGTCTTGAGACGGATTCCAGTGTAGTCGGGGCTCGGCCGCAGGCCGAATAGATGGGTGACAAATTGTGTGGGAGCGAGCCTGCTCGCGAAAGCGGAGTGTCATTCAGCGTTGTTTCGCTGGTGTACCGCTTTCGCGAGCAGGCTCGCTCCCACAGGATACGGTGCTGTTACTGCTTTTCTGGTGGCAGCTCAGGCAATTTACGCAGCGCCGCTTCGTACCATTCGGTATCGAACGCGCGGTCTTCATCCAGCATCGCGTCAATCTCGCAAGCCAGCACATGCGCCATCAGTTCGAGGATCTCTTCGCGCTCGACACCCACCAACGTCAGCTTGTTGAACGTCGCTTTAGCCGCCGGCGGGTTGCCGCTCTCGATCTGGTTTTCGATGGCTTCGATCAGCGTTGCCTCGGTGAATGCTTCTTCGTCGTCATCGTTGACGATATCTGTCGGCTCGCTCATGGCAGGCTCCTCAAGGAAAGGCGCCCAGTTTACCCGCATTCAGCGGCGTGATGCTGCTGGCGGGAATCACCGTGGCGATCTATAAACAGGCACTGCCCACCCCGCACGGCCTGGAGGCTCTGTGATGTTCAAGCTCTACGGTTTCTCTGTCAGCAATTACTACAACATGGTCAAACTGGCGCTGCTGGAAAAAGGCCTGCCTTTCGAAGAAGTGACGTTTTATCCGACGCAAACCGCAGAATCGCTGGCCATCAGCCCGCGCGGCAAGGTGCCGGTGCTCGGCGTCGACGCCGGTTACATCAACGAAACCGCGATCATCCTCGAATACCTCGAGCAGACTCAGAAAGGCACGCCACTGTTGCCGAGCGACCCGTTCGAACGCGCGCAGGTACTGGCGATCGCCAAGGAAATCGAGCTGTACATCGAACTGCCGGGCCGCGCCTGTTACGGCGAAGCGTTTTTCGGCATGCCCCTGCCGGACGCGATCAAGGACAAGACCCGCACTGAGCTGCAGCTGGGTTTTGCCGCGCTGGGCCGGCACGGCAAGTTCGCCCCGTATGTAGCGGGCGACAGTTTGAGCATGGCGGATCTGTATTTCCTCTACAGCGTGCCGCTGGCGTGTGCGGTCGGGCAGAAGCTGTTCGGGATCGATTGGCTGGCAGACATGCCACAGGCGAAGGCGCTGCTGGAGCGGCTTGAGCAAAATCCGCATGTGCAGAAGATTGCCGCGGACAAGGATGCGGCGATGCCGGCGTTTTTGGCGATGATTGCCGCCAAGAAGTGAGATTTTTAGCGCTCTGAGGAAGCCTTCGCGAGCAGGCTCGCTCCCACATTTGGATTTTTGTTGAACACAAAATTTGTGGCCGACAAAAATCCCCTGTGGGAGCGAGCCTGCTCGCGAAGCTTTTGGCTTTTAGCGGCTGGCCAGCAGGGCCTGACCGCGCGCCACCGCTGCCTTGACCTGCGCCGGCGCAGTCCCGCCGATATGGTCACGGGCATTTACCGAGCCTTCCAGGGTCAACACGGCAAACACGTCCTGCTCGATCTGATCGCTGAACTGGCGCAGCTCTTCCAGGCTCATCTCGGCCAGATCCTTGCCGGTATCGACACCATATTTCACCGCGTGGCCAACGATTTCGTGGCAGTCGCGGAACGGCAGGCCACGGCGTACCAGGTAGTCGGCCAGATCGGTCGCGGTGGAGAAGCCACGTAGTGCCGCTTCACGCATGATCGCGTGCTTGGGCTTGATCGCCGGGATCATGTCGGCAAACGCACGCAGCGAATCACGCAGGGTGTCGGCGGCGTCAAACAGCGGTTCCTTGTCTTCCTGATTGTCCTTGTTGTAGGCCAGCGGCTGGCCTTTCATCAGGGTCAGCAGGCCCATCAACGCGCCGAACACACGGCCGGTCTTGCCACGTACCAGTTCCGGCACGTCGGGATTTTTCTTTTGCGGCATGATCGAGCTGCCGGTGCAAAAGCGATCTGGCAGATCGATGAACTGGAACTGCGCGCTGGTCCACAGCACCAGCTCTTCGGAGAAGCGCGACAGGTGCATCATCGCGATGCTCGCGGCCGAGCAGAATTCGATGGCGAAATCGCGATCGGAAACGTTGTCCAGCGAGTTGCCGCCAACGGCGTCGAAGCCCAGCAGTTGTGCGGTGTATTGGCGGTCGATCGGGTACGTGGTGCCAGCCAGCGCGGCGCTGCCCAGCGGCATGCGGTTGGTGCGCTTGCGGCAGTCGACCAGACGCTCGTAATCGCGGCTGAGCATTTCGAACCAGGCGAGCATGTGGTGGCCGAAGGTGACCGGTTGCGCGGTCTGCAGGTGCGTGAAGCCCGGCATGATGCTCGCGGCTTCGCGCTCGGCTTGCTCCAGCAGGCCTTTTTGCAGGCGGGTGATTTCGGCAAGGATCAGATCGATTTCGTCACGCAGCCACAGGCGGATATCGGTGGCGACCTGGTCGTTGCGGCTGCGCCCGGTGTGGAGCTTCTTGCCGGTCACGCCGATGCGATCGGTCAGGCGCGCTTCGATGTTCATGTGCACGTCTTCGAGGTCGACGCGCCAGTCGAACTGGCCGGCCTCGATTTCGCCCTGAATGGTGTTCAGGCCGTCGATGATGCTGTCGCGCTCGGCATCGGTCAGCACGCCGACCTTGGCCAGCATGGTGGCGTGGGCGATCGAGCCCATGATGTCGTGGCGATACAGGCGCTGGTCGAAGGTGACGGAGGCGGTGAAGCGGGCGACGAAGGCGTCGACGGGTTCACTGAAGCGGCCGCCCCAGGACTGATTGGTCTTGTCAGTGCTCATGAATTCGCTCGTATCGGCTTGAAGAAAGAAGGCGTGAAACGCTGGCGCGGATAATAACAGGGTTGCCAATCCTGTCGCTGACACCGGTCGATACGTTTTTTTCGGCGCATGTCGGCCGCGGTTGGCGCTGCCCGCCGGGAATTTGCGCAAGGATATTTTTCGATTGAGCAATATCGCTCCGACGAACGTCTACAGTTGGACGTAAGGGTTGGCGTGGCTTTGTCTCGCGCAAAGGGCAGGGCGCCGACTATAAGAAGAGGGGGTGGGTGGATTGTCCTTCGGCAAACCCCGTGAAAAACGCAAGAAACAGCGGGCTTCGAGCAGTACGACCCGGACACTGGCAAATATTGCTGGCCGACGTACGGCACTTTTTGGCGCTCGGGCTAGTCTTAGCGTGGATCGCGGTGACGGACGTCACTTCACCTGTCTAGCTATCCTTGTGCGAGACTCACGCAGGAATCCAGCGCAATATGAATGTCCTGATCGTTGATGACGAACCACTGGCTCGCGAGCGCCTCAGCCGAATGGTGAGCGAGCTTGAGGGTTATACAGTTCTGGAGCCCAGCGCCACCAATGGCGAGGAGGCGTTGGCACTGATCGACAGCCACAAGCCGGATATCGTCTTGCTCGATATCCGCATGCCGGGCCTCGATGGCCTGCAGGTGGCTGCCCGACTGTGCGAACGCGAAACGCCGCCGGCCGTGGTGTTTTGCACCAGCCCCGATGAATTTGCCGTGGAAGCCCTGCAGGCCAGCGCCGTGGGCTATGTGGTGAAACCCGTGCGAACCGAACATTTGCAGGAAGTCCTGAAGCGGGCTGACCGCCCCAACCGGGCACAACTCTCGTCGCTGACCCGTCCCGCTGCCGAAAGCGGCAACGGCCCACGCAGCCATATCAGCGCCCGCACTCGTAAAGGCATCGAGCTGATCCCGCTGGATCAGGTGGTGTACTTCATAGCCGATCACAAATACGTGACCTTGCGCCACGAGGCCGGCGAGGTGTTGCTGGACGAGCCGCTCAAGGCGCTGGAAGACGAATTCGGCGAGCGCTTCGTGCGGATCCACCGCAACGCGCTGGTCGCCCGCGACCGCATCGAGCGTCTGCAACGCACGCCGCTCGGGCATTTCCAACTGTTTCTCAAAGGCCTCAATGGCGATGCGCTGATCGTCAGCCGTCGCCATGTCGCCGGCGTACGCAAAATGATGCAGGGGCTTTGACCCGGTTACTCCGGGCGGCTGCAGTTTGTTGAAACCGGGCATCACAGGCCAGGGAGGCCGCGTCGTTTCTGATTCAGGTCAAAGTGGATTTGACTGAGCTGTTATTATCCGCCGTATCTATTCAGTACGGATTGATCCATGTCCTCTCGCGAAATCCGCATCGCCACCCGAAAAAGTGCGCTGGCCCTCTGGCAGGCCGAATACGTCAAAGCCCGTCTGGAAGCGGCCCATCCCGGCTTGCAGGTAACGCTGGTGCCCATGGTCAGTCGCGGCGACAAGCTGCTCGACTCGCCACTCTCGAAAATCGGCGGCAAGGGCCTGTTCGTCAAGGAACTGGAAACCGCGCTGCTGGAAAACGAAGCCGACATCGCCGTGCACTCGATGAAAGACGTGCCGATGGACTTCCCCGCGGGCCTCGGTCTGTTCTGCATCTGCGAGCGCGAAGACCCGCGCGACGCCTTCGTTTCCAACACCTATGGGAGTCTCGAAACATTGCCTGCCGGGAGCATCGTCGGCACTTCCAGCCTGCGTCGTCAGGCGCAGTTGCTGACGCGTCGCCCGGACCTGCAGATCCGTTTCCTGCGTGGCAACGTCAATACGCGCCTGGCCAAGCTCGATGCCGGTGAGTACGACGCGATCATCCTCGCGGCGGCCGGTCTGATCCGCCTCGGCTTCGAAGAACGCATCACTTCGGCGATCAGCGTCGATGACAGCCTGCCGGCCGGTGGTCAGGGTGCGGTGGGCATCGAATGCCGCAGCGCCGATACGCACATCCATGCGCTGCTGGCGCCTTTGCATCACGCCGACACCTCGTCGCGCGTCAGCGCCGAACGTGCACTCAACAAACATTTGAATGGCGGCTGCCAGGTGCCGATCGCCTGCTATGCCGTGCTCGAAGGCGAGCAATTGTGGCTGCGCGGTCTGGTCGGTGAGCCAAGCGGGGGTAAGCTGCTCAGCGCTGAAGCCCGTGCGCCACGCGACGATGCCGAAGCGTTGGGTGTGCAGGTCGCCGAAGACTTGCTGCGCCAGGGCGCCGACGACATCCTCAAAGCGGTGTACGGCGAGGCAGGCCACGAGTGACCGGCTGGCGCCTGCTGCTGACACGCCCTGCGGACGACTGCGCGGCGCTGGCCGAGACGTTGGCCGCGCAGGGGATTTTCAGCAGTTGCCTGCCGCTTTTGGAAATAGCTCCGCTGCCGGTGTCTGCCACAATCCGTCAGGCGCTGGAGCGGTTATCCGATTGCAGCGCGGTGATTGTGGTCAGCAAGCCGGCGGCGCGCATTGCTCTGGATCTGCTTGATGCGTACGAGCCGCAGTCGCTGACGATGCCGTGGTTCACTGTCGGCTCGGCGACCGGCGAGATTCTCCGCGAGCATGGCCTGGACGTGCATTTCCCGGAGGCTGGCGATGACAGCGAAGCCTTGCTGCAATTGCCGCGTCTGCGTCAGGTGCTCAGCGAGTCTGGTGCGCGGGTGATGATCCTGCGTGGCGAGGGCGGGCGCGAGTTGCTCGCCGAGCGTCTGCGCGAGTCAGGTGCTAGTGTCGAGTATCTGGAGCTGTATCGACGCGAGCTGCCGAGCTATGCGCCGCAAGTACTGCCACAGCGGATCGAAGCGGAACGCTTGAACGGCCTGGTGGTCAGCAGTGGACAGGGTTTCGAGCACCTGCGCCATATGGCCGGTGCTGCCTGGCCAGGCATCGCGCAGTTGCCGTTGTTTGTACCAAGCCCGAGAGTCGCCGAGCTGGCACGTGCCGCCGGGGCTCAAACAGTTGTGGATTGCCGCGGCGCGAGTGCCGCGGCTTTGCTGACGGCGTTACGGGAACATCCCGTGGCCGTTCTCTGATGCAAAGGATGGATACGTGAGCGAAACAGCCTTGCCTAAAGATGATGTGCAACCTGTGACCGATACCCAGGTTGAAACTCCACCGCCGGCCATAAAGCCGCGCCGAGGCAATGGACTGGCCATCGTCGCCCTGTTGCTTGGCGCCGCCGGTGTCGCGATCGGCGGCTGGGGTGTCTGGCAGGTCCGTCACCTGCAGACCAATACTCAGCAACAGTCCGCTCAGGTGCAGGCGTTGAACGATCAGGCGCAGAGCCTGAAGCTCAACGAGCAGCGCCTGACCGAGCGCCTCGCGCAACTGCCGGGGGCCGACGAACTTGCCGAACGCCAGCGTCTGGTGACGCAGTTGCAGGGCGATCAGCAGCGCCTCAACCAGCGTCTGGAAACCGTGCTGGGCGCCAGCCGCAAGGACTGGCGTCTGGCCGAAGCCGAACATTTGCTGCGTCTGGCCAGCCTGCGCCTGTCAGCCTTGCAGGACATCAGCAGCGCTCAGGCGCTGGTGCAGGGCGCCGACGAAATTCTTCGCGAGCAAAACGACCCGGGTTCGTTCGCCGCGCGCGAGCAAGTGGCGAAAACCCTGGTGGCGCTGCGCAGCACCGAGCAGCCGGACCGCACCGGGTTGTTCCTGCGCCTGGGCGCGCTGCGCGATCAAGTGATCAATCTCACCGAGCTGGCGCCGGAGTACAAGGACCGCGGCGAATCGCTGCTGGGTCTGACCGCCGACGGCGACGGCGCGAGTCGCTGGGCGCAGTGGTGGGACAAGGTGTCGCGCTATATCCGCATCGATTTCAACGCCGACAAGAATGTGAAGCCGTTGCTGGCCGGGCAAAGCCTGAGTCAGGTGCGTCTGGCCCTGAGCCTGGCGCTGGAGCAGGCGCAGTGGGCAGCCCTCAATGGGCAGGCGTCGGTGTATACCCAGGCGCTGGCCGAGGCGCGTGATGTGCTCAAGGGCAATTTCAATCCCGACAATCCGCAAAGCAAGGTGATGCTGGAGCAGGTCGGCGAGCTGAGCAAGGAACCGGTGACGGTCGTGACGCCGGATCTGGCCGGCACCCTCAGCGCGGTGCAGGCCTATCTTGAGCGACGCAACGTCAACGCTGAAGAGTCGGTGAAACCGTTTGCCAAGCCTGCTGCCAACGCTGCGCAGGAGGCCACGCCATGAAACGCCTGTATGTGATCGTGTTTCTGGTGATCGCGGCAACAGCGGCGCTGGGGCTGGCGATTGCCGAGCATTCCGGTTACGTGCTGGTGGCTTACAAGAGCTTGCGCTATGAATCGAGCCTGTGGGCAACGCTGGCGGTCATCGCCGTGTTGTGGCTGATCGTCTGGGGCATCAAGGTGCTGATCGAATTGATCATGACCTCCAGCGGTGTGGTCAATCCATGGTCGCGGCGTAACCGCAGCCGGCGCGTGCAGGTGGCGATCGAACATGGTCAGCTGGATCTGGCCGAAGGCCGCTGGGCCAGCGCGCAGCGGCATCTGTCGCGAGCCGCCGAAGCCGAGCGCCAACCGCTTCTCTACTACCTTGGCGCCGCCCGCGCGGCTAACGAACAAGGTCATTACGAGGAATGCGATCGGTTGCTTGAACGCGCTCTGGAACGTCAGCCGCAGGCGGAACTGGCGATCGCCTTGAGTCACGCGCAATTGCAGACCGACCGTGGCGATACCGACGGCGCCCTGGTGACTTTGCAAGCGATGCACGAGCGGCATCCGCACAATGCGCAAACGCTGCGCCAGTTGCAGCGTTTGTATCAGCAGCGCGGCGAATGGTCGGCGGTGATCCGTCTGCTACCAGAGCTGCGCAAGGACAAGGTCCTACCGCCGGCGGAGCTGGCTGAACTGGAGCGTCGTGCCTGGGGTGAAAACCTGTCGCTGGCCGCGCAGCGCGAAGAAGACGGCAGCGTGGGCCTGCAATCGCTGACTCGCGCCTGGCAGCAACTGACCTCGGCGCAACGGCAAGAGCCTTCGCTGGTGCTGGCGTATGCCGAACAACTGCGCCAGTTGGGCGCTCAGATCGAGGCCGAAGAGGTGCTGCGCACCGCGCTCAAGCGCAAATACGACAGCCATCTTGCCCGCCTCTACGGTTTGGTGCGCGGCAGCGATCCGGCGCGTCAGTTGCAGACCGCCGAAGGCTGGTTGAAGGACCACCCGAACGATCCGAGCCTGCTGCTGACCCTGGGCCGTTTGTGTCTGCAAACCAGTCTGTGGGGCAAGGCGCGGGATTACCTGGAAAGCAGCCTGCGCATGCAGCGCAATCCGGAAACCTGTGCCGAGCTGGCGCGGCTGCTGGCGCAATTGGGTGACACCGAGCGCAGCAATCAGTTGTTTCAGGAAGGCCTTGGTCTTCTGGATGAGCGCTTGCTGGCGGCGCCGTTGCCGGTGTCGACAGCGGTCTGAAATGGGTGAGGGAGGTGTCTCCCTCGCTACCGCTTACTGCTGCAATTCGATCTTCAGTGGGGCTGCGGGGCAAAGTCCTACAGCGCGCTTCATCAATTCCTATTGAACCTGTCGGGTTTTCCCTACACCTCTGGTGAACTGTCCGCAGGGCCCCGCCTTGAAAGGCTGACACGCTTTCCTCTACCGTAACCGCCTGTCTCTACTGTTACGGAATAGCCATGTCGTTGGCCTGCTCACGCTCCTTGTTCTTCATGGCTTTCATTGCGGGGGCCATTGCTCTGGGAGCCTCCTATTATCTTGAATACGCGGTCGGCCTGGCGCCTTGCAGTCTGTGCCTGGTGCAGCGTCTGTTCCTCACGTTGCTCTGCGTTTGCAGTGGTGTGGCCGCAGTGCACGGCCCCAAGCGCGTCGGCCTGGGGTTGTACTGGCTGCTTACCTTGGGCGCGAGTCTGGGTGGCACCACGGCTGCCTGGCGGCAAGTGTTGATCCAGAGCGACCCCGTGCTGCAATTGCACCATTGCACAGCGGCTCCCGAGTCGTTTCTCGGTGGGCTGTCGTGGCTCTGTGCGTTGCAGCAAATGTTTACCGGCGGCGCCGAATGCGCAGAAATATCCTGGACGCTGTTTGATCTGAGCATTCCGGAATGGAGTCTGCTGTTCTTCGTTGCGGTATCGATTCTGGCGGTGTATCAATTGTTGCGGCTGGTCTGGAGTGCTCTGCAACGCCCGCTCAGCGGCGAAGCGTCGCACGCGCTGCTGCTGCGCGATTAAACACTTGTATGAACTTTATCTCCTGCGTACCTTGAAGCCATAAGCGCGCGGGCATAATCTGGCCCGCACGTGTCATTGGAATTATGTTGCTCGATGACGCTCTGCCCGACCGTCCCCCCAATCCAGACCAGAACAGGGATGCGGGTGTAGAGCAGCATGACCCACAAGGGAAGAGAGATCGCCATGCTCGAAAGTTGTCAGAATGCTCAGGAACGCTGGGGTGGAGTTCATCTGCTGATCGACCGCTGGTTGCAGGAGCGTGAAGAACTGATCGGCGCCTATGACAAGCTGGGTGCGCAGCCTGAAGCCCTGTCGGAAAGCCGCAAGCCTTTGCAGGAATTCTGCGGTGTGCTGGTTGATTACGTTTCGGCCGGCCACTTCGAAATCTACGAACAGCTGACCGGCGAAGCCAAAGCGTTCAACGACAAGCGCGGCCTGGAACTCGCCGAGACGATCTATCCGCGCATCGACGTCATTACCGAGAAGCTGCTTGCGTTCAACGATCTGTGTGATGAAGGCAAATGCGTCGCGGAGAAATTCAAGGAGCTGGGCGGTCTGCTGCACGAGCGCTTTGAGCTCGAAGACTGCCTGATCGAAGTGCTGCATACAGCGCACAAAGCTGAGGAGCCGGTTCAGGCCTGATTATTGAAAAGCCTGAGCAAATAAAAGGTGCGCCCGAAAGCGCACCTTTTTTTATACCTGATCAGCTCGTCGCACCGCGCAATTCCACCTCGAACACCAGCGGCGTGAACGGTGCGATCAAGTCGCCGGCGCCGTCAGCGCCATAAGCCTGATCCGATGGAATCACCAATCGCCATTTCGCCCCGACCGGCATGTTTTGCAACGCGGTGCGCCAACCGGCAATCACGCTGTCGAGGTTGAACCATTGCGGCTGAGTGTTCTGATCGAACACGGTGCCGTCCGGTAGCTTGCCGACATACAGCACCTGCACTTTTCCATCGGGACCGGCCTTCGCGCCGTTACCCGGAACAAGTTCAGTCAGCAGGATGCCGTCGGCCAATTCCTTCACGCCGGGTCTGGCTTTTTCAGCCGTCAGAAAACGCTGTTCGTTTTCCATCGCAGCGTCGCTCGAATGCAGCGATGCCTGCTCGGCATTCTTCGATTCGTGGTCAGCCAGAATCTGCTCGATACGCGCTTCACTCAATGCCAGTGGCTTGCCTTGATAAGCCTGTTGCAAGCCTTCGATCAGCGCTTGAATCTGCAACTGCGGAACCTCTTGACGCAGGCGCTCGCCAAGACTCGCCCCAAGGCTGTAAGCCAGATCATGAGCATCATTCGCAGCGTTTTTTTCGTCGGCATGGGCGACAGAAAAAAGCACGCAAAGGGATAATAAAACGTAGCGCGACATGGGCACTCTCCGACCTGAGATGTGCTGGATTATGCCAGCGCAAAGCGCTGCATCGGTTAACTGCTTTGGTTTTCATGCAAGACATTTTCGCTTCGGTGCAACGCAACGGTTTCGATACTGTCAAGATGCCCTAGCGGCGGTATCAGCAGAGGTCTAGTATGAGCCGCACTCACGTCAGCCAGGAGGTAAACCATGTCGGCCACCAAGAAGCCTGTAAATACTCCGTTGCACTTACTCCAACAACTCTCGGGCAGCCTGCTCGAGCATTTGGAAAACGCTTGCTCGCAAGCCTTGGCTGATGCTGAAAAACTGCTCGCCAAACTGGAAAAACAACGCGGCAAGGCGCAGGAAAAACTGCACAAATCGCGCACCAAATTGCAGGACGCAGCAGCGGCCGGCAAAGCCAAGGCACAGACCAAAGCCAAGGGCGCGGTGAAAGAACTGGAAGACCTGCTCGATGCGCTGAAAGATCGTCAGTCCGAGACGCGCAGCTACATTCTGCAGCTCAAGCGCGATGCCCAGGAAAGCCTGAAACTGGCGCAGGGTGTCGGTCGTGTGCAAGAAGCCGTAGGCAAAGTCCTGTCCACCCGCGCAGCCAAACCAGCCGCCACGCCAGCGAAGAAAGTCGCCACCAAACCGGTTGCCAGCAAGACTCCAGCAAAAATCGCAGCGGCTAAACCTGCTGCTAAAACGGCAGCCAAACCTGCTGCCAAGGCTGCGGTGAAAGCTGCGGCCAAACCGGCTGCCAAAACTGCGGCGAAACCTGCGGTGAAAAAACCGGCTGCCGCGAGCGCAGCAAAACCGGCGGCGAAAACCACCGCTGCCAAACCTGCTGCCGCCAAGCCTGTCGCTAAAGCTGCCGCTACCAAGCCGGCTGCGAAACCAGCCGCGAGCAAAGCCGCTCCAGCGAAAACCGCAGCTGCCAAACCGGCTGCTAAACCTGCGACGAAAGCTGCGACGAAACCCGCCGCTAAACCTGCCGCCAAAACCGCAGCTGCCAAGCCAGCCGCAAAACCGGCTGCTGCAAAACCAGCTGCAAAACCAGTTGCAAAAGCTGCCGCCAAGCCAGCTGCAAAACCAGTTGCAAAAGCTGCCGCCAAGCCAGCTGCAAAACCAGCAGTAAAAGCCGCCGCAAAACCGGCAGCCAAGCCAGCCGCCGCTGCTAAACCGGCCACCGCCGCTGCCAAGCCTGCTGCTGCAAAAACTGCTGCCAAGCCCGTTGCAAAGCCTGCCGCAAAACCCGCCGCTGCCAAACCAGCCGCTGCCAAACCAGCCGCTGCCAAACCAGCCGCCGCCAAACCGGCCACCGCTCCAGCGGCCAAGCCTGCCGCGCCAGCCACTCCGGCCACGCCAGCCGCCGCTGCACCTGCCGCTACTACCTCGATCCCGTCGACTGCGCCATCGCCAGCCGCTGCATCGAGTGTCAGCAACAACCCGACCAGCGCTTCCTAAGTGCCGGTTGCCGCGACGCGCAGCACTTGCAGCGCGTCGCGGTTCGGGCTGGCTGCGGCGCCAGCCAATCCTTCAAGCCAGGTGGTCGAACCGGCGGCGTTTCGCGCCCACGCCTGCGCTACACCCTCAAGCCGTGACAGCAATGCTCGCTCAGCCTCGAGCTCAAGTGACTTGATCTGCTCGCGCATCCCTTTCAACACGGCATCGTCGACCGCCCGGGTTTTCCAATGCATCCGCAGTGTTCGCAGCGGCTGCACCACCTCTGCATCCCAAGGCTCGGTCAGCGTCTTCAGCTGGCTCAAGCGTTGTTCGTCACACGCTACCGCGCGTTGTTCCAGCCACACACCACACAGCAACAGGCAGACATTGGCACCCGCTGTTTGCAGTTGCAGGCAGGCATCTTCCACGCCCGCTTGGGCGTAGACGTTCAGGGCAAAGCTCCACAGGTCAGAGGACATCGTGCTACTCGCGCCAGTTGTGAGCGAAGCTGGTAGACTCCGCCGCCATTATGATCCGACTTCAGAACCTGACTTTACAGCGTGGCCCGCAACGTCTGCTAGAAGACGCCGAGCTGACCCTGCACGCCGGCCACAAAGCCGGCCTCATCGGTGCCAACGGCGCCGGCAAATCCAGCCTGTTTGCCTTGCTGCGTGGCGAGTTGCACCCGGATTCGGGCGATTGCCTGCTGCCGGCCGACTGGCGCATCGCGCACATGCGCCAGGAGGTCGATACGCTTGAGCGCCTGGCTGTCGACTATGTGCTCGACGGCGACCTGCGCCTGCGCGAAGTGCAGCGCGAGCTCGCCGCCGCCGAGGAAGCCCACGACGGCACCGCGCTGGCGCGCCTGCACGCCGAGCTCGACAGCGCCGACGGCTACACCGCCGATGCGCGGGCGCGCAAACTGCTCGCCGGTCTCGGGTTCAGCAACGAGCAGATGGATCGTCAGGTCGGCGATTTCTCCGGTGGCTGGCGGATGCGTCTGAACCTGGCGCAGGCCCTGATGTGCCCATCGGACCTGCTGCTGCTCGACGAACCGACCAACCACCTGGACCTCGACGCGATTATCTGGCTCGAAGAATGGCTGAAAAGCTATCCGGGCACCTTGCTGCTGATTTCCCACGACCGCGATTTCCTCGATGAAGTGGTCGATCACGTGGCCCATGTCGACCAGCGCAAGCTGACTCTCTATCGTGGCGGCTATACCGCCTTCGAGCGCGCCCGTGCCGAGCGTCTGGCCCAGCAGCAACAGGCCTACGAGAAGCAGCAGGCGCAGCGTGCGCACATGGAAAGCTACATCGCCCGCTTCAAGGCACAAGCGACCAAGGCTCGTCAGGCGCAGAGCCGGATCAAGGCCCTTGAGCGGATGGAAGAACTGTCGGCGGCGCATGTCGACTCGCCGTTCGATTTCGTATTCCGCGAGTCGAGCAAGATCTCCAGCCCGCTGATCGACCTCTCCGATGCGCGTCTGGGTTATGGCGACAAAACCATTCTGGAGAAGGTCAAGCTGCAACTGACTCCAGGCGCACGCATCGGTCTGCTGGGTCCGAACGGTGCGGGCAAGTCGACGCTGATCAAGAACCTCGCCGGCGAACTCGAACCGCTGGCCGGGCGCCTCACCCGCGGTGAAAACACCGTGGTCGGCTACTTTGCTCAGCATCAGCTCGATTCGCTCGATGCCAAGGCCAGCCCGTTGCTGCACTTGCAGCGTCTGGCACCGACCGAGCGCGAACAGACCCTGCGCGATTTTCTCGGTGGTTTCGACTTCCGCGGTGCGCGCATCGATGAGCCGGTGCTGAATTTTTCCGGCGGTGAAAAAGCCCGTCTGGCGTTGGCACTGATCGCCTGGGAACGGCCGAACCTGTTGCTGCTCGACGAACCGACCAACCACCTCGATCTGGAAATGCGCCTGGCGCTGACCATGGCCCTGCAGGAATTCAGCGGCGCGGTACTGGTGGTGTCTCACGATCGGCATTTGCTCAAGAGCACCACCGACAACTTTTACCTGGTCGCTGACGGCAAGGTCGAAGAGTTCGATGGCGATCTCGAAGACTACGCGCGCTGGCTGGTCGAGTATCGCCAACGCAACGCGCCGGTGAGCAACACCCCGGTGAACCCGGACAAGACCGACAAGAAGGCTCAGCGTCAAGCGGCTGCGGCGCTGCGTCAGCAGCTGGCCCCGCACAAGCGTGAGGCCGACAAGCTCGAGGCCGAGCTGGGCAAGCTGCACGAAAAGCTCGCCAGAGTCGACGCGAGTCTCGGCGACAGTGATATCTACGAGCCGGCGCGCAAGAACGAACTGCGCGATCTGCTCGCCGAGCAGGCCAAATTGAAAGTTCGCGAAGCCGAGCTTGAAGAAGCCTGGATGGAAGCGCTGGAGACTCTGGAAAGCATGCAGGCGGAGCTGGAGGCGCTGTCCTGATGGAGGCGTTCAAACTGCCGCTGCCGGCCATGTGGATCGAGCCGATCTGGCTCGGCGTGCAGATTCTGCTGATCCTGCTCGCCGGCTATCTGACCCAGCGCGTGGTCGCCAGGGGCCTGACCCGTCTGGGTGAGCGCTATCCGTTCCCGCCGCAACTGCTGATGCCGCTGCGCGGTGTGTTGCGCTGGCTGATCATGGGCAGCGCGGTGATCTTCGTGCTGGAACGGCTCGGGGTTTCGGCGACGGTGCTGTGGACCGCACTCTCCGGGTTCGTCGCGGTGGCGGCGGTGGCGTTCTTCGCCATGTGGAGCGTGTTGTCGAACCTGCTCTGCGCAATCCTGATCTTTACCGTCGGGCCGTTCCGCCTCGGCGATGTCGTCGAGCTGGTCGACACCACTGACAAACCGGGGGTCAAAGGCCGGGTGGTGGCGATCAATCTGCTCTACACCACCTTGATCGAGGCCGAAGAACTCGGCACCGGCAGCGCCATGGTCCAGGTGCCCAACAGCCTGTTCTTCCAACGCTCGGTGCGGCGCTGGCGCGGGACGGATGTGTTTCCGTCGAGCGGGTTCGAAAAGTAATTTTTGCGGCGCCTGTTCCGACGCTTTCGCGAGCAGGCTCGCTCCCACATTGGAATGCGTTCTCCCTGTGGGAGCGAGCCTGCTCGCGAAGGGGCCGTCAGCCGCACCTGCAACATTCAGCAAGAAATCGGTAGTCATCCACACGAAGCCGCATTAGCTTAGGCATTTGTCACAAGCATCAGTCGAGGTGTGCGATGGAGCTTCAAACATGGCTGGCGTTTTTCGCCGCCTGCTGGGTGATCAGTCTGTCGCCGGGTGCCGGCGCCATCGCGTCGATGTCCAGCGGTCTGCAATACGGTTTCTGGCGCGGTTACTGGAACGCCCTCGGCCTGCAGATCGGTCTGGCCGTACAGATTGCGATTGTCGGCGCCGGGGTCGGCGCGATCCTCACGGCTTCCGCCACGGCGTTCCATGCGATCAAATGGTTCGGCGTGGCCTATCTGGTTTATCTGGCGATCAAACAGTGGCGTGCGCTGCCCATGGACATGAGCGATGACGCCGCAGTGCGGCCGATCGGCAAGCCGCTGGCGCTGGTGTTCCGCGGGTTTCTGGTGAACATCAGCAATCCCAAGGCGCTGGTGTTCATGCTCGCGGTGCTGCCGCAGTTCATCAACCCGCATGCGCCGTTGTTGATTCAATATCTGGTGATCGGGGTGACGATGATCCTCGTTGATCTGATCGTCATGGCGGGCTACACCGGCCTGGCTTCGAAAGTGCTGCGTTTGCTGCGCACGCCGAAGCAGCAGCGCCGCATGAACCGCACGTTTGCCGGGCTGTTCATCGGTGCGGCGGCGTTCATGGCGACGTTGCGCAAAGCGGCGGTGTAAACCGCGCAGGTACAAAATAGGCGACCGTTGCCGGTCGCTTTTTTCGTGCCTGGGCGCAGAGCAAGGACGCGAGCGAAAGCCCGCGTCAGCGCAGGATCACCGGCGCGGTATCGGGCGGCAGATTATTGCGCTGCGGTTCTTCGCGCGGCGGCTCGTAACCTTCGCCACCCAATTGCAGGCTTAGCTGCCCGGCTACATCCTCACCCAATGCCTTCGATACCTCACGTACCACTCTTGGCCGGTTCAGCGAGACCCTGACGTCGCGGGCGTTGACCAGTCGGGTATCCTGCGCTTCACCCATCGCGGTAAATGCCGAGGTTATTTCAAAGGTCTTGGTATTGATCAGGCTGAAGTCTGCCACGAGGGTCAACGCCAGCACCGCCGAATAGCTATCGGTGTGCGCGAGTTCGTTCATGTCCTGAGTGAACTCGATGTCGGACACCGTACCGAACAGCACATAGTCGGCGCCCTTGAAATTGCCAGCCCTGATGCGCTTGATCACATCGTACACATCGCCCCTCGACGAGGCGGTGTGCGGCGTGCCCTGCACCAGCCGGAACAGGCCGGTGCGCAGCATTTCACCCTTGATGTCGCCGGTGAACCGGCGCAGTTCGCCTTGCTCGATGTAGCTGCTGGTCGCTTCGCTCTCGTTATAGTTCGAGGAGCCGCTGACGCTGTAATCGTCCTCATAGTGGTGGTCTTGCGCCGATACGCTGTGAATGTATTGTTCCACGCGTTGCTGATACGCCAAATCCATCACCGCAACTTTCGGTGCTGCCTGCACGCTGAGAGCGCAAGCCAGGGCCATCATGCCGATCCAAATGCGCATTGCTCAACGCTCCGTGGTTTTGCGAATCTCTTTTTCGTCCATCCACTCGGCCAGACCGCTTTCGACATCGATCAATTGCAGGCTGAATTTGTAGAAGACGTCCTTGTAATCGCTGCTGCGCTTGACGATCGAACTGATCGATCCTTCGATGCGGTATTTGGCGGCGATCATGTTCCCTGTCTTCGCCACGGTGCTTTTCTTGTAGAGGCCACTCTGATTCTGCAGCTTTAGCTGGTCAATCTGACTTTGCATTGCATTATTGTCGCTGGTGAAGCGGGCAACCCCGGTCTTCATCAGTTGCGTCTTGATGCTGTTGGTGATATCGCGGGTGTCGATGTACTCGCTGGTCTTGTTCTTCACATCGTAGACCTGAACCACCGGGCGGCCTCGCAGGACGCCGGATTGGGCCAGCGAGCGGGTCATCGATTCGGCAATCATTTGCAGATCGGTCGAGCCGAATTCATTGGTCACGGTTTCCACCGCCTTGGTGTCGCCGTAGGTGATGTAACGGCTCCCCAGGGTCGGCGAAGTATCGGCGCAACCGGAGGCCAGCAAGGCGATGACAGCGATGCAGGAAAAGCGTGCAAACATGGCAGTGCTCTCTGAAGCAGAAATGGGGTGGCGCCGTTAAGGTGTCTTCAGTTCAAGGCGGAAGTCCACGGCTTTTGGCGTTGGAGCGATGCCCTGGATGAAGCGATTCTGGGAGGCGTACAGGACCTGGCTTTTCCAGACTTCCTCCTCGGCGACCGGGAAACCTTCCGCACCAAGCCAGGCGAAGCGGTAATACAGCGTCTTGTTTTTCTCTGCGGAGTTGCTCAATTGCACGTCGACTAACATGAAGCCGTTTTCGCGGGCGACACGCATGGCCTCGACGACGATATATTTCTGCGGGCCCATGACCATGACTTTGCTTGCGGCGCTGCCAGGTGCGGGTACAGGTGGCTGCGGCGAGGCACAGCCGCTTGCCAGCAAAGCGATGGCGACGACCGCGATGAGTTTGAAATCCATGCAAAGACTCCGATTTTCAAGGGATGCAGGTGATTGACGTCATGTGTTTGCCGATTACGTGGGGCGTTGCTGAGACTTGACGCAGGCGCGGGTTGGCTGCCATTAAGGTGCCATTACTGCTTCGGCATGTCGATCCTCTCGGTGGTGGCGTTATCGGTTAGCACTTGCGCGGAGCCTACGTAAAATGTCTGCTCGGTGATAACCCGCAAATCAATTACCTGATGGCTTTGATCGACGCGTACCGTGAACGCGGCACCTTCGTAGTAAAACGGAAAACGCACACGGTGCAGACCTTTTTTCAGGCGTAGCCGGGTGACCAGGGTTTGGTCTGGCAGCGTGCGCCAGGTACGCGTGTCGGCTTCTTCAAAAGGGTCTTGAGCGGTGACGACCAGCGAAGCATGGGCTGGATCACTTTGATTTTTCTGCGCTTGACCGATGGCCGCCATGTTCGCCCGGAACATGGCACGAGCAATGATCTGAGGCATGTCATCGCGCAAGGTACGCATGGCCATGTCGGTTGTGCTGCTGATCATGGTCAGCGGATATGTGCGGCCATCGACGACAATCTTCGAAACGTCGCGCTTGATCACGTTCGGTAGCAATACCGGGAATGAGATGGGTGCGATGATCGTAAGGTTCTCGTTCACCCGCACCGGGATTGGCACTTTTACCGAGCTGCGTGTTGGCGCAAAACCGCTTTGCACCACGATCAGCACATCACTTTCGTCGCTGCCCGGTCCGGGCTTGTCCAGGTTGCGCAGCGCCTTTTCAAGCGCCGGCAGGTCGGGGCGCAGCTCGATAGCCTGACGGTAACCCGGCGCGGCGAGCGTGCGCTCACCCAGGGCTTCGTAGGTGAAACCTGCCAGATAATGGCTGAATGCACTCTGGTAGCCATTCCTCAGCTCGACCACTTGCGGGGCGTCAAGGATTGCCACTGGATAACCTTCAAGATCTTTGTAATGCAGGGTGATGCCCTGACGTTTGGCTTCTTCTTCAGCTTGCGAGTATTGCTGTTCTCGCTGGCGGGCGATGAGGGCTTCACGTTCATGGGTTTTGCGAATGTCGGCGCGGGCGCCGTCGAAATCATTGCTCGCCAGTTGGTTTAGAGCCATCTGAGTGGTCAACATGACCTTTTCGTAGTCGTAACCTTCATAGCGCAGCAGCTTGTCATTAACGAGCGTCGTGCCCATTTCATCGGCGAATCGAGCCAGCAACTTCATCGGCGCCGAAGGGATGGCGTCTTCGCGCTGAACAATTATCTGCTCAGCGGCCCGCCAAGCTGCCTGGCTTTGCGGCAGAGCATTGCCGGCGCTGAGAATGGCGCCGCGCTCCAGGTAATAGAGCAGATCCTTGTTTTCCCAAGGGTTGTTCAACTGCAGCAGGTACAGCGCTTCGTTGAGATTGCCCTCCGCTATCCGATCGATGGTCCGCTGCATTTCCTGATCGTAGTCACGATAGGCGGCGCAACCGCTCAATTGCAAAACGGCACTGATCAGCAGAAACAGCAAGCGTTGGCGCATGGAAACGAGTTCTTCCTTGAACGGCAGGGCAGGGGAGATGACGCAGTATAAGGGCGATTCGATCAGCGTCTGAAATTGCCATTGCATCAGTCTGAGATCACTTTGCAAGCGACAAAGCTTGAGTGAAACGTCTGCGAAGTGAACAATATGTAACTTCGCATTTCCATTTGAGACTCGTTCATGACTGCCTCGTCCCGATTGCTGGCCTGGCTGCTGTTCCCGTTGTTTGCCCTGAGCAGCCTGCCGCTGCTGGCCGATACCGTGGAAGGCGCGCCGCAGGCGTTGCACCTGCTCGATTACATCAGTGCGGATTACCCGCCAACGGTCGAGGCCGGGAAAGTCGTCGATGACGCCGAATATCGCGAGCAACTGGAATTCACCCAGGCGCTGCAAGGGTTGATTGCCGGCATGCCGGCCAAACCGGAAAAAGCCGCACTGGAACAGGGTGTCGGCGCTCTGCACGCTGCAATCAGCGCCAGGCAGGACGGTGCAGAGGTGGCGCGGCAGGCGCGGCAATTGGGTGCGCAACTGGCGGTGGCATACGAAGTCAGCCAGGCGCCGATCATCACCCCCGACCCGACTCGCGGCGCACCGCTGTATGCGCAGAACTGCTCGGTGTGCCACGGCGATAGCGGTGCCGGTGACGGCCCGGCCGCGCTCGGCATGTCTCCGGCGCCCGCGAATCTGCGCGATGCGGCGCGGATCGATCACCTGAGTCTGTACGCGATCTACAACACCCTCGGCCAGGGCGTCGAAGGTACCGATATGCCGGCGTTTGCCGATCAGCTCGACGATCGGCAGCGCTGGGATCTGGCGACCTACATCGCCGGTTTCAGTGCCGATGCTACGGCTGCAAAAGCCGACAAGACCTACAACATCGCCGACCTGGCCCGCCAGACCCCGGCCGAAGTGCAGGCCGCCGAAGGCCCGCAAGCTGCGGCGACGTTCCGTGCACAACGGGCGCAGCCGCCGCAGGTCAAACGTGGCCCGGCGCAGTTGCTCGACTACACCGCGGCGACGCTGGAAAAGAGTCTGGCGGCCTACCGCGCCGGTGAGCACGATCAGGCTTACGATCTGTCGGTGGCGGCTTATCTGGAAGGCTTCGAGCTGGTTGAAAGTTCGCTGGATAACGTCGATGCCAACGTACGCAAGGACACCGAAAAATCGCTGATGGCGTATCGGCAATCCTTGCAGGACGGTCTGTCGGTCGAACAGGCCGAGCAACGTCTGGACGCGGCCAGGGCCAAACTCCAGGAGTCGGCCGGTCTGTTGGGCAGCAGCGATGGCCTGAGCTGGTCGCTGAGCTACATCTCCGGGCTGCTGATTCTGCTGCGCGAAGGCCTGGAAGCGATTCTGGTGCTGGCGGCCATCCTCGCGTTCCTGCGCAATACCGGCCAGCAATCGGCGGTGCGCAGCGTCAACGTTGGCTGGGGGCTGGCATTGCTGGCCGGTCTGGGCACCTGGGCGCTGGCGGCGTACGTGATCGATGTCAGCGGTTCGCAGCGTGAATTGCTTGAGGGCGCGACGGCGCTCTTCGCCAGCGTCATGGTGTTGTGGCTCGGCGTGTGGATGCATGACCGTCGGCATGCGGCCGCGTGGCAGGATTACATCAAAAGCAGCCTGGTCGGCGGTGGCGGGCGTTTCGGCTTCGCAATTCTCGCGTTCTTCTCGGTGTATCGCGAGCTGTTCGAAGTGATCCTGTTCTACGAAACCCTGTGGTTGCAGGCCGGACCTGCCGGGCACAACGCGGTGCTGGCGGGCGGGGCGACGGCGCTGGTGCTGCTGGTCGGGCTGGCCTGGGTGATCCTGCGCGGTTCGGCGAAGCTGCCGTTGACGTTGTTCTTCAGCATCAACGCGGCGCTGCTGTGCGCGTTGTCGGTGGTATTTGCCGGGCATGGCGTAAAAGCCCTGCAAGAGGCCGGGATCTTCGGCACACGGCCGGTGGCGTTTTTCGACTTCGACTGGCTGGGTATTCACGCCGATGCCTATTCGTTGGCGGCGCAGGCAGTGGCGATTTTGGCGATTGTGGTGCTGTATGGGCGTAGCTGGATGGCTGAGAAACGCCGCGTCGCCGCTTAACAGGCATTCGCTGGCGCTCACTTCGCGAGCAGGCTCGCTCCCACAGGGTCGGTGTGTATCCTGTGGGGGCGAGCCTTTGTTTTTGGAGAAAGAAAATGCGTGTCTGGATCGATGCCGACGCCTGCCCGCGGGCGGCGAAGGATCTGGTGGTGAAGTTCGCCCTCAAGCGCCAGTTCGAAGTGGTGCTGGTGGCCGGGCAGCCACAAACCAAGCCGGGGCTGGCGATCGTCAAACTGATCGTGGTGCCGAGCGGGCCGGATGCGGCTGACGACTATCTGGTCGAGCATGCGGCGCCCGGTGAGCTGGTGATCTGCAGCGATATCCCGCTGGCCGACCGCTTGGTGAAGAAAGGCGTGGCAGCGCTGGATCCGCGCGGCAAGGAGTTCGATGCACAGAACATGGGCGAGCGCCTGGCGGTGCGCAACCTGTTCACCGACCTGCGTGAACAGGGCCAGCTCAGCGGCGGGCCGGCGCCGTTTGGCGAACGGGAGAAGCAGGCGTTTGCCAATGCTTTGGACCGGATTCTCACCCGTCTCACCCGCAAACCCTGAGCCCTACACAAGTCCCTGTGGGAGCGAGCCTGCTCGCGAAGACGGTGGGTCATTCAACACAGAGTTGCCTGATCCAGCGCTTTCGCGAGCAGGCTCGCTCCCACAGTCGGGTTTGCATGCAGGCAATGATCAGGCGTCGTTCTCGTGGGTCAGCTCGAGCACGCGGTCGACCAGTTTGTTGATGCCCGACGCCGCTTCACTGATGGTCTGCGCCAGCATGTAGGCGGGAGTTGTGACGAGTTTGCGCGCCTTGTCTTCGACGATATCGGTGACCGCGCACTCTTCGTGGGTCGCGCCCATTTTGCTCATCGCCGCGGCGGTATCGGCATCGTTACCGATGGTGCAGGTCACGCCGGGGCCGTAGATCTTCGCTGCCAGTGCCGGAGAAATGCAGATCAGCCCGACCGGTTTGCCGGCTTCGGCAAACGCCTCGGCCAGCGCCAGTACTTCAGGCTGTACGCTGCAGCCAGCGCCTTCGATGGCGAAGTTCGAGAGGTTTTTCGCCGCACCGAAACCGCCCGGCACGATCAGCGCGTCGAACGCCTCGACGTCGGCGTCGCGGATATCCTTGACGTTGCCCCGGGCAATGCGTGCCGATTCCACCAGCACATTGCGCGACTCGGGCATCTCCTCGCCGGTCAGGTGATTGATCACATGCAATTGCGCGATGTTCGGCGCGAAGCACTGCACCTGCGCGCCACGTTGATCGAGGCGCAGCAGGGTGATCACGCTTTCCTGGATTTCGGCGCCATCGTAAACGCCACTGCCGGACAGGATCACTGCAACTTTTTTGCTCATGGGCTTCTCTCCAGATTCATGGCGCTCAATGTCCTCTAAATCGCCGCGGGTTGCCATAGGGCACGGTCGGCGGCTCGCGGGGGCAGAGCGCTCTCTCAATGGATCGCAACGACGGCGGGGTGTTCATTATTTGCTGGGCGGCGCGGGGCGGCCGTCAGCGAATGGATTATTCGGCTGGCGTTTTCGGCTCGG
Organism: Pseudomonas retamae; assembly: GCF_043496865.1. NCBI lineage: Bacteria > Pseudomonadati > Pseudomonadota > Gammaproteobacteria > Pseudomonadales > Pseudomonadaceae > Pseudomonas > Pseudomonas retamae. The sequence goes on along the minus strand of NZ_JBIEIL010000003.1, from coordinate 416,560 downwards.
CAGGATTCGTCGCTTCGGCCCTATGCAACTGCTCGGCCTCGGCGGCTTTGGCGATCTGCTCGTCCTGATAGATTTTCTTCGCCAGTTGCGCATTCTTGAAGCGACGACGCAGCCAAAGGCCCAGCCCGAGGATCAGCAAGGCGCCGAGCACCCACAGCTCGTACTTTTTGATACTGCCAAGCATGCCTTCGAGCACCGCACCGAAGTGATACGCCGCCGCTGCCAGTGCCGTGGCCCAGATCGCCGCACCAATGCCGTTGAGCAACAGATAACGTCCCGGCGGATAACCCGACAGGCCGATCGCCACCGGCATCACCGTGCGCAAGCCATAGACAAAGCGGAAACTCAGGACCCAGATGTCCGGATGCTTGCGGATGTGCTCCAGCGCGCGGTCGCCCATCAGCTGCCAGCGTGGTTTGCGCGCGAGCAATTTGCGCCCGTGCTTGCGGCCGAGGAAGTACCACAGCTGATCGCCGGCATAACTGCCGCAGAAGGCCACGACCACCACCAGGTTGATGTCCATGTATCCGCGGAACGCGAGGAAGCCTGCGAGCACCAGAATGGTTTCGCCTTCGAAGAACGTGCCGAGAAACAAGGCAAAGTAGCCAAAGTCATGCAGAAATTGTTGGAGCATTGTCTGGGTGCTGGCGAAATGAACGCGCAGCCTAACCCTTCGGACACATTCATGAAAGTGTCCAAATGTGTCTCGACGTGAACATTTCCTACGCTGACAATGGAATGCGGCTACGTGACACGGGGCACACATTACTGTCATCTGTTGGTCATAATGGCCGTCTATAACTGTCACGCTCGCCCGTTTTGCCCGGGCTCAGGAGTCCGCCGTGAGCTTTACCCCCGCCAATCGCCTGTTCCCAGCCACTCGTCTGCGTCGCAACCGACGTGATGATTTTTCGCGTCGGCTGGTACGGGAAAATGTGCTGACGGTCGATGACCTGATTCTGCCGGTGTTCGTGCTCGACGGGGAAAACCGTCGCGAAGCCGTGGCGTCGATGCCTGGCGTGGAGCGGCTGACGATCGACTTGCTGCTCGAAGAAGCGGCCAAGTGGGTGGAGCTGGGGATTCCGGCGCTGGCGCTGTTCCCGGTCACTCCACCGGAACTCAAATCCCTCGACGCTGCCGAAGCGTGGAGCCCTGAAGGCATTGCCCAGCGTGCTACCCGCGCGCTGCGTCAGCGTTTTCCGGAACTGGGCGTCATCACCGACGTGGCGCTGGATCCGTTCACCACCCACGGCCAGGACGGCATCCTCGACGAAGACGGCTACGTGCAGAACGACATCACTGTCGACGCACTGGTCCGCCAGGCGCTGTCTCATGCCGAAGCCGGTGCGCAAGTCGTAGCACCGTCGGACATGATGGACGGTCGCATTCAGGCCATTCGTGAAGCGCTGGAAATTGCCGGCCACGTCAACGTGCGGATCATGGCCTACTCGGCCAAGTACGCCAGCGCCTATTACGGCCCGTTCCGTGATGCGGTCGGCTCGGCCAGCAACCTCGGCAAAGCCAACAAGGCCTCCTACCAGATGGACCCGGCCAACAGCGACGAAGCGCTGCACGAAGTCGGTGCGGACCTGGCCGAAGGCGCGGACATGGTCATGGTCAAGCCCGGCATGCCGTACCTGGACATTCTTTTTCGGGTCAAAGATGCCTTCAAGGTGCCGACCTTCGTCTATCAGGTCAGTGGCGAGTACGCCATGCACATGGCCGCCATTCAGAATGGCTGGTTGAGCGAAGCGGTGATTCTTGAATCACTGACCGCCTTTAAACGTGCCGGCGCAGATGGCATCCTGACTTACTTTGCCGTTCGTGCCGCTCAATTGTTACGAGAGCAGAAATAGCCCTCCCAGGAACATGCGATGAATACCGAAGGACTCACTGAAGTTGCCGTAAAAGAAGCTCAACCGGTGGTCGAGCAGATCGCCGAGACCCCGCCGGAACTCGAGCCTGCGCCACCCGCGCCGGTCGCCGAACCCGCAGTGGCGGTGCCGGCGATCGCTATCCCCGGCCTGGATGACAGCAGCCTGTACATCCACCGCGAGCTCTCGCAACTGCAATTCAACATCCGCGTGCTCGAACAGGCGCTGGACGAGTCCTACCCATTGCTGGAGCGGCTGAAGTTCCTGCTGATCTTCTCCAGCAACCTCGACGAATTCTTCGAAATCCGCGTCGCCGGGCTGAAAAAGCAGATCACCTTCGCCCGTGAACAGGCCGGCGCTGACGGCTTGCAGCCGCATCAGGCGCTGGCGCGGATCAGCGAGCTGGTCCACGGTCACGTTGATCGTCAGTACGCGATCCTCAACGACATCCTCCTGCCGGAGCTGGAAAAGCACCAGGTGCGCTTCATCCGTCGGCGCAACTGGACGACCAAGCTCAAGACCTGGGTACGCCGCTATTTCCGCGACGAGATCGCGCCGATCATCACGCCGATCGGCCTCGACCCGACGCACCCGTTCCCGTTGCTGGTAAACAAGAGCCTGAACTTCATCGTCGAGCTCGAAGGCATCGACGCCTTTGGTCGTGACTCCGGTCTGGCGATCATCCCGGCGCCGCGTCTGCTGCCACGAATCATCAAGGTACCGGAAGAAGTCGGCGGCGCCGGCGACAACTATGTGTTCCTGTCGTCGATGATTCATGCGCACGCTGATGACCTGTTTCAGGGCATGAAGGTAAAAGGCTGCTACCAGTTCCGGCTGACCCGGAACGCCGACTTGGCGCTCGACTCCGAAGACGTCGAAGACCTGGCCCGCGCGCTGCGTGGCGAGTTGTTCTCGCGGCGCTACGGCGACGCGGTGCGTCTGGAAGTTGCCGACACTTGCCCGAAACACCTCTCGGACTACCTGCTCAAGCAGTTCAACCTGAGCGAGACCGAGCTGTATCAGGTCAACGGCCCGGTCAACCTGACGCGGCTGTTCAGCATCACCGGTCTGGATAGCCACCCGGAGCTGCAATACACGCCGTTCACCCCGCAGATCCCGAAACTGCTGCAGAACAGCGAAAACATTTTCAGTGTGGTCAGCAAGCAGGACATCCTCTTGCTGCACCCGTTCGAGTCGTTCACCCCCGTTGTCGACCTGCTGCGTCAGGCGGCAAAAGATCCGCATGTGCTGGCAGTGCGCCAGACGCTGTACCGCTCGGGCGCCAACTCGGAAATCGTCGATGCGCTGGTGGACGCCGCGCGGAACGGCAAGGAAGTCACGGCGGTCATCGAACTGCGTGCGCGGTTTGACGAAGAGTCCAACCTGCAACTGGCCAGCCGCCTGCAAGCGGCCGGTGCGGTGGTGATCTACGGCGTGGTCGGCTTCAAGACCCACGCCAAGATGATGCTGATCCTGCGTCGCGAGGCCGGCGAAATCGTGCGTTACGCCCACCTCGGTACCGGTAACTATCATGCCGGTAACGCCAAGCTCTACACCGACTACAGCCTGCTGACTTCCGACGACGCCTTGTGCGAAGACGTCGGCAAACTGTTCAGCCAGTTGATCGGCATGGGTAAAACCCTGCGCATGAAAAAGCTGCTGCATGCGCCGTTTACCCTGAAGAAAGGCATGCTCGACATGATCGCCCGCGAGACGCAATTTGCGCTCGACGGCAAACCGGCGCACATCATCGCCAAGTTCAACTCGCTGACCGATCCGAAGATCATCCGCGCGCTGTACAAGGCCAGCCAGTCGGGCGTGCGCATCGATCTGGTGGTACGCGGAATGTGCTGCCTGCGGCCGGGCATCGCCGGGGTTTCGCACAACATCCATGTGCGCTCGATCATCGGCCGATTCCTCGAACACACGCGGGTGTTCTACTTCCTCAATGGCGGCGACGAGCAGATGTTCCTCTCCAGCGCCGACTGGATGGAGCGCAACCTCGACAAGCGCGTCGAGACTTGCTTCCCGGTGGAAGGCAAAAAATTGCTGACCCGAGTCAAGAAAGAGCTGGAGCTGTACCTGACTGACAACACCCACAGCTGGAGCCTGCAGTCAGACGGCCGTTACATCCGCAACACGCCGACCGGCAACCAGAACCCGCGCAGTGCGCAGGCGACGTTGCTGGAGCGGTTGGGCAGTCCGATTTTGCCGGTGAGCAGTTGAGGCCTTGAAAATCAAAAGCCCCTCACCCTAGCCCTCTCCCAGAGGGAGAGGGGACTGACCGAGGTGTCTTTTCGAGCTACGCCGACCTGAAGCATCGAGTCGAACTCAGGTTCTGAACTGCACGCGGTCGGCTCCCTTTCCCCCTCTCCCCTTGGGGGAGAGGGCTGGGGTGAGGGGGATCGATCCAAAGCGCACCGCCAAAATCCAGCCGTGCAGCCAATAAAAAGGCGATCCCAACGGATCGCCTTTTTTGCACCTGCCCGCTAATCAGTGAACTGTCAGCACAATCCCCACCCGCGTCAGCCAGTCCGCCTCAAGCCCGAAATCCGCCTGGGTCAGCTGATTTTCATCCAGCCAGTTCTCCGGAAATTCCACCTCAAGGCTGTCGCCATTGGCATGCAGCACTACCTGCGGCATCGCCTGCGTGCCGCGAATATGGTGGAACAGGATGGCAAAGCGCAGCAGCACACACAGGCGAATCAGCTTGATGCCGTCATCGCCGAATTCGGCGAACTTATCCTTGGGAATATTGCGCCGGTGGCCACGTACCAGCAGGGCGAGCATTTGCTGGTCTTCGCGGGAGAACCCGGCGAGGTCGGAGTGCTCGATCAGGTAGGCGCCGTGCTTGTGGTAATGGTAGTGAGCGATATCGAGGCCGACTTCGTGGACTTTCGCCGCCCAGCCGAGCAGTTCGCGCCAGATGCCGTCATCCAGCTCCCAGTCTGCCGCGACCTGATCGAATGCGTGCAAGGCTTTGCGCTCGACCCGCGCCGCTTGTTCGAGGTCAACGTGGTAGCGCTCCATCAGCGAGGTCAGGGTGCGTTCGCGCACATCCTCGTGGTGATGGCGGCCGAGCAGGTCATAGAGCACGCCTTCACGCAGGGCGCCTTCGCAGTGATCCATGCGTTGCAGTTCGAGGGCGTCGAAGATTGCTTCGAGAATTGCCAGGCCGGCCGGGAAGATCGCGCGGCGGTCAGGTTTGATGCCTTCGAAATCGATCTTGTCGACATCGCCGAGCTTGAACAGCCGGCGCTTGAGCCAGGCCAGGCCTTCGGCGTTGACTTCACCGGTACCGTGGCCGCCGGCCTTAAGCGCCAGGCCGATGGCGCGGATGGTGCCCGAGGAGCCGATCGCTTCATCCCAGGTCAGGCGGTGCAGGGCGTGCTCGATGCTCATGATCTCCAGCCGCGCCGCGGTGTACGCCTGTGCGTAACGGGCCGGGGTGATCTTGCCGTCCTTGAAATAGCGCTGGGTGAAGCTCACGCAGCCCATCTGCAGGCTTTCGCGCAGCAGTGGCTCGAAACGCTGGCCAATGATGAATTCGGTACTGCCGCCGCCGATGTCGGCGACCAGACGTTTGCCCGGTGTGTCGGCGAGGGTGTGGGAAACGCCGAGGTAGATCAGACGTGCCTCTTCGCGGCCGGAGATGACTTCCACCGGGTGGCCGAGGATTTCTTCGGCGCGGTGGATGAATTCGATCCGGTTGCGTGCTTCGCGCAGGGCGTTGGTGCCGACGATGCGCACGGCGCCCAGCGGCATGCCGTTGATCAGTTGAGCGAAGCGCTTGAGGCAGTCGAGACCGCGCTGCATGGATTCTTCGTTGAGCTGGCGCGCGTCGTCGATGCCGGCGGCCAGTTGCACCTTTTCGCCGAGGCGCTCGAGGATGCGGATTTCGCCGTTCTGGGCCTTGGCCACGACCATATGAAAGCTGTTGGAGCCCAGGTCGATTGCGGCGATCAGGGACAGATTCTTGGCTTGGGATTGCGGCATGGTCAGGGGGTCTCGGTCGATAACCCTGCCATCGTGCCACGATCACACGCTGACGCCAACGCGCACGGTTCAAACCGTTGATCCCGCGCAGAAAAGCTTGAGACCGCGGCGCGACCATTCGCGAGCAGGCTCGCTCCCACAGGTGACCGCGTTCCAATGTGGGAGCGAGCCTGCTCGCGAAGGCGACAGCCCCGACGACGCGGAGCCTTCAGGCAGTCGCTTCGACGCTACCAATAAAGTTCGCCAGCTCCGCCGTCTGCGGGTTGGCAAACAACACCTTCGGATCGCCCACTTCATGCACTTTGCCGTGGTGCATGAACACCAGTTTGTCGCCGACTTCGCGGGCAAAGCGCATTTCGTGGGTGACCATGATCAGCGTCATGCCTTCTTTGGCCAGTTGCCGGACCACGGCGAGGACTTCGTTGACCAGTTCCGGGTCGAGCGCCGAGGTGATCTCGTCACACAACAGCACCTTCGGCGACATCGCCAAGGCCCGGGCGATCGCTACGCGCTGCTGCTGGCCGCCGGACAGCCGATCCGGGAATGCATCGAATTTCTCGCCCAGGCCGACTCGCTGGAGCATTTCGCGCGCCAGCTCGGCCGCTTTGGCCTTCGGCACTTTCTGCACCACCTGCGGCGCGAGCATGACGTTTTCGCCCACGGTCAGGTGCGGGAACAGGTTGAACTGCTGAAACACCATGCCGACTTTCTGCCGCAGGCTGCGCAGGTCGGCGCGGGCGGCGTCGAGGTATTCGCCGTCGACTTCGATCACGCCGTCATTGATCGACTCCAGACCATTGAGGGTGCGCAACAGGGTCGATTTGCCCGAGCCGCTGCGGCCGATGATTGCCACGACCTGGCCTTCCTCGACGCTGAGGTCGATGCCTTTGAGAACGTGGTGATCGCCGTAGTATTTATGCAGGGCGGAAATTCTAAGCAGAGGCATGCAGTCTCCTTTCCAGGTAGCGCGCACTGAGGGACAAGGGGTAGCAAAGGAGGAAGTAGCCGAGGGCGACGAGGCCGTAGACCATGAACGGTTCGAACGTGGCATTGGCGAGCATGCCGCCGGTCTTGGTCAATTCGGTAAAGCCGATGATCGAAGTCACTGCAGTGCCTTTGACCACCTGCACCGAGAAGCCCACGGTCGGCGCCACGGCGATGCGCAGCGCCTGCGGCAGGATCACGTAACGCAATTGCTCCAGCGGATTGAGCGCCAGGCTCGCCGAGGCTTCCCACTGGCCGTTGGGAATCGACTCGGCGCAACCGCGCCAGATCTCCGCCAGATAAGCGCTGGTAAACAAGGTCAGGGCAATCGCGGCGGCCATCCACGGCGAGATTTCGACCCCGGCCAGCGCCACGCCGAAAAACACCAGAAAAAGCTGCATCAACAGCGGCGTGCCCTGAAACAGCTCGATCCAGGTGCGGGCAATGCTGCTCGGCAGCGAGTTTTTCGAGATGCGCATGATCAGGATTAGCAACCCGACGATGCCGCCGCCAATGAACGCCACCAGCGACAGTGCCAGCGTCCATTGCAGGCCGGTAAGCAGGTTGCGCAGGATGTCCCAGAAAGTGAAGTCGCTCATGCCCGGCTCCTGCTGATATAGCGCCGGCCGATCCAGTTGAGCAATTGGCGGATCAGCAGCGCCATGCACAGGTAGATCAGGGTGGTCAGCGCATAGGTTTCAAAGGCGCGGAAGTTGCGCGACTGAATGAAGTTGGCGGCGAAGCTCAGCTCTTCGGTGGCAATCTGCGAACACACCGCCGAGCCGAGCATGACGATGATGATCTGGCTGCTCAGCGCCGGCCAGACCTTGCCCAGCGCCGGCAGCAGCACCACATGGCGGAACGCCTCGAAGCGACTCATCGCCAGCGCGGCAGCCGCTTCCAGTTGCCCGCGCGGAATTGCCTGAATGCCGGCACGGATGATCTCCGTCGAATAAGCGCCAAGGTTGATCACCATTGCCAGCACCGCCGCCTGCCACTCGGAAATCTGCACGCCGAGGGACGGCAGGCCGAAGAAAATGAAGAACAACTGCACCAGAAACGGCGTGTTGCGGATCAACTCGACGTAGACGCCGAAGATCGCCGCAAACGGGCGGATGTTCCACGCTCGCACCAGTGCGCCGACAATGCCGACGCCTACCCCGAGCAGCGCGCCGATGGCGGTCAACTCAAGAGTGAACAGCGCCCCGCGCAGCAGCAGGTCGGTGTTTTCCACCACCGGCAAGAAATCGAACTGATAAGCCATGAAAGTCTCCCGCGTCGTCGATCAGAGATCGGCCGGCAGCGGTTCTTTCAACCAGGTCTGCGCATTCTTTTCCAGCGCGCCGTCAGCCTTGGCGGTGGTCAGGATGTCGTTGACCTTGGCCAGCAACGCGGCTTCGTTCTTGTTCACGCCGACATACACCGGCGAATCCTTGAGCTTCACTTTCAGCGCCGGCACGCGTTTCGGGTTCTTCTCGCTGATCGCGACCATCACCACGTTGCCGCTGGCGATCAGGTCGACTTGCCCTGCGAGGTAGGCGGCGATGGTCGAGTTGTTGTCCTCGAAGCGCTTGATGGTCACGCCTTCGGGGGCGACTTTGCTCAGTTCGATGTCTTCGATGGCGCCACGGGTGACGCTGACGGTTTTGCCTTTGAGGTCGTCGAGGCTGCTGATCGCAGCGTCTGGCGGGCCGAACACGGCGAGGTAGAAGGGGGCGTAGGCGCGGGAGAAGTCGATGACTTTCTCGCGCTCGGGGTTCTTGCCGAGGCTGGAGATCACCAGATCGACCTTACCGGTGGTCAGGAACGGAATGCGGTTGGTGCTGTTGACCGGAGTCAGCTCAAGTTTGACCTTGAGCTGGTCGGCCAGCAGTTTCGCGGTGTCGATGTCCAGGCCACGGGGTTTCATGTCCGGGCCGACCGAACCGAACGGCGGGAAGTCCTGGGGCACCGCGACTTTCAGCGTGCCGCGTTTGACCACGTCGTCCAGACCGTCGGCGTGAGCGGGAGCCTGGCACAGCAGCAGGCCGGCAAACAGGGAAGCGAGGAGGGCGCTGTAACGCTGGGTCATGGACAATCTCCGGATCGGCGGGAAGTGATTTCTGCGATCAGACAGAGCATGGGCCGTGCCAAGACTGCGCTTTCATTGCGCCAGGCCGCGGTTTCAGCGGCTTCGTTCGGTCTTACTGGTCTGAACAGTCGGCAGGCTTTTCGCACCCCGATGGCGCATCGCTGGTGCGCACCGAACCCCGCTGGGGCACGACTTGCCGGGCCCGCCGAATAGCTTTACAACTAGCCGCACATTGACCCTGGCGCGTCCGAAAAACCATGAACTCGATTTCCCGTGCGGTACCCGAAGTGGCGCTGCAAGCGATCCGCAAACTGATCACCGAACAGGGCTTCAGCGCCGGCGATGCCTTGCCGTCACAACGGGATCTGGCCTTGCAACTGGGCGTCAGTCGCGCGTCGTTGCGTGAGGCGTTGTCCTCGCTGAGTGCGCTGGGCGTGGTCAGTATCCAGCCGGGCAAAGGGGTGTTCGTGCAGGCACCGATGGAACTGGCCAATGGCGACAGCGCACCGGGATGGGCCTTTGCGGCGCAGGCCTCGCCGCTGGATATCTTTCAGTTGCGCTATGCGCTGGAAGGATTTGCGGCAGGGTTGGCAGCGGTAACGCTGAGCACGTTCGACCTGGATGCACTCGAGGACAACGTCGCGGCGATGCGTGAGCAATTGCGCGCCGGCGATTTCGAAGCGGCGGCAAAACTCGACTTCGAATTTCATCGACGGATCCTGCTGGCCAGCGGCAATCAGGCGATGCTGAGCATCCTCACCGCCAGCGCCGAGATCTTTCTCGAAAGCCAGAAACTGCCGTTCATCCGCGCCGAGCGGGCCATGGAAACCTGGCAGGAACATCGCAAGATTCTCCGCGCCCTGGCCCGCCGCGCGTCGGCTGCGGCGCAAAAAGCCATGCAGGAACATGTGCGCAACGCGGCCCTGCGCACTGGAATCGCGTTTATCGCCCCCGCCGCCGGCTGACTTGAACCATACCCAAACTCAATCAGTCACCATAGCAAGACTCAATCAACTGCGGCTTCCTGAACACGGGAAGGGCGGCTATGATGGGCCACGTTTTTTTGCTTACAACCTGGAGAATTCCATGAGCAGCGATCTGATCAAACACGTTAGCGACGCTAGCTTCGAAGCCGACGTACTCAAGGCCGAAGGCGCTGTCCTGGTCGACTACTGGGCTGAATGGTGCGGCCCTTGCAAAATGATCGCACCGGTTCTGGACGAGATTGCCGAGACCTACAAAGGCAAGCTGACCGTCGCCAAACTGAACATCGACGAAAACCAGGAAACCCCGGCCAAGCACGGCGTGCGTGGTATCCCGACGCTGATGCTGTTCAAGAACGGCAACGTTGAAGCGACCAAGGTCGGCGCACTGTCGAAGTCGCAGCTGGCGGCTTTCCTCGACGCCAACATCTGAGCGTCACGGTAAATCGTTGAAAAAAAGCCCCGCAAATCGCGGGGCTTTTTGCGTATTCAGGGCTAGACGCTCCGAAACTCAGGTGGTACATTCGGCCCCGCACTGGTTTCTCCACTGCCCCCTGCTAGCCGTCGCCGACGCACTCCTTTTCGAATTAGTTCGCGATCCTGTCGCCTTCTCCGCGGCGCGGCCTCATTAAGCCAAAAGCTTAATTTCCCCCCTCCATAAATGATTACGTCATTCCTATATGAATCTGACTGAACTCAAGCAAAAGCCGATTACCGAACTGCTCGAATTAGCCGAACAGATGGGCATAGAAAATATGGCCCGTTCGCGCAAGCAGGACGTGATTTTCTCCCTGCTGAAAAAACACGCGAAAAGCGGCGAGGAAATTTCCGGTGATGGCGTGCTGGAGATTCTCCAGGACGGCTTCGGCTTCCTGCGCTCCGCAGACGCTTCCTACCTGGCCGGCCCGGACGATATCTACGTCTCGCCGAGCCAGATCCGCCGCTTCAACTTGCGCACCGGTGACACCATCGTTGGCAAGATCCGCCCTCCGAAGGAAGGCGAGCGGTATTTCGCACTGCTCAAGGTCGACACGATCAACTTCGATCGTCCGGAGAACGCGAAAAACAAGATTCTCTTCGAGAACCTGACCCCGCTGTTCCCGACCGTGCGCATGAAAATGGAAGCCGGCAATGGTTCCACCGAAGACCTGACCGGTCGGGTGATCGACCTGTGCGCGCCGATCGGCAAAGGCCAGCGTGGTCTGATCGTTGCGCCGCCGAAAGCCGGCAAGACGATCATGCTGCAGAACATCGCGGCGAACATCGCGCGCAACAACCCTGAAGTGCACCTGATCGTGCTGCTGATCGACGAACGTCCGGAAGAAGTGACCGAAATGCAGCGCACCGTGCGCGGCGAAGTGGTTGCCTCGACGTTTGACGAGCCGCCGACACGTCACGTCCAGGTTGCCGAAATGGTGATCGAGAAGGCCAAGCGCCTGGTCGAACACAAGAAAGACGTGGTGATCCTGCTCGACTCCATCACCCGTCTGGCCCGTGCCTACAACACCGTGATCCCGAGCTCCGGCAAGGTTCTGACCGGTGGTGTCGATGCCCACGCCCTGGAGAAACCGAAGCGTTTCTTCGGTGCCGCGCGGAACATCGAAGAAGGCGGCTCGCTGACCATTATCGCCACCGCGCTGGTTGAAACCGGCTCGAAGATGGACGAAGTGATCTACGAAGAGTTCAAGGGTACCGGCAACATGGAACTGCCGCTGGATCGCAAGATCGCCGAAAAGCGTGTGTTCCCGGCCATCAACATCAACCGCTCCGGCACCCGCCGTGAAGAGTTGCTGACCGCCGACGACGAACTGCAGCGCATGTGGATTCTGCGCAAGCTGCTGCACCCGATGGACGAAGTCGCTGCCATCGAATTCCTGGTCGACAAGCTGAAAACGACCAAGACCAACGACGAGTTCTTCTTGTCGATGAAGCGCAAGTAACACGCAAGCCGTTGAAAGGAGCGCTCCGTAAGGGGCGCTTTTTTTTGCCCGCGATTTATTTGTGTCTGGATTGAAGTTTGCCCGACTGATAACTTCGCGCCTTCAAGGGACTTTGTATCCAGAACAGGTAAGGTTTTCATGCACACGTTTGGCAATCGCCGTGATATCGACGGTTTACGCGCACTCGCGGTTCTTCCCGTCGTGCTGTTCCATTTCGGATTCAATACATTCAGCGGCGGCTTCGTCGGCGTCGACGTTTTTTTCGTCATCTCCGGTTTTCTGATCACCTCGATCCTGTTCCGTGAAATCAGTGCCCAGCGCTTCAGCTTCCTCGATTTCTGGGGGCGTCGCGCCCGACGTATCCTGCCGGCATTGACCGTGGTCGTGGTGGTGACGCTGGCGCTGGGCTGGTTGTTACTGACTGCCAAAGACCTGTCCGATCTGGGGCGGACGATCCGTTACCAGTCGCTGTTCATTTCCAACATCCTGTTCATGCGCGAGGACGGCTACTTCGAGCCGGCCTCCGATCTCAAACCCTTATTGCATACCTGGTCGCTGGCCGTCGAAGAGCAGTACTACATCTTCTTCCCGCTAATGATGGTGCTGTTGATGCGCTATGTCCGGCATTGGCGCTGGATGCTGTTCGCCGTGCTGCTGGTGTCGTTCGGGCTGAACATCGTCTACATCGAGCGTCGCCCGGAATTCGCCTTTTTCTCCCTGCCGACCCGCGCCTGGGAATTGCTCTGCGGCGCCATGCTCGCGGTGCTGCCGGCGGCCAAGCATGCGCCGCGGCTGTGGGTCCGGCAGGCGGTCGGCATGGCCGGGCTGGCCGCGGTGCTGCTGGCGGTCTTCACCTTTGACAAATCCACGGTGTTCCCGGGCTGGGCAGCCTTGCTGCCAGTACTCGGTACGACTGCCTTGATCTGGGCTGGCGCACGCGGTCCGACACTGGCCGGCCAGTTGTTGAGCCTGCGGCCGATGGTGTGGATCGGTCTGCTGTCGTACTCGTTGTATCTCTGGCACTGGCCGATTTACGTGTACGCCAACGCGATCTCAATCGATGGCATCCAGCCGCTTGAAGCGCTTGGCTGGATCGCCCTGGCCGTGGCGTTGGCGTGGCTGAGTCTGCGTTTTGTCGAGCTGCCGTTTCGCGAGAAACGTGTGTTTGCCAGCCGGAACTCGGTGCTGGTCGGTGGCCTGGTGTCCATCGCCGCGCTGGCGGTGGTTGGCTCGGCCATCCGTTCGGCCGACGGCGTGCCGCAACGTCTGAGCGGCAAGGCACTTGAGTATGCGCAGTCCCAGGAGTGGAACGCCGGGCAAATGAAGTGCATGCACATGAGCAAGGACAAGACCCTGGACAAGGCTTGTCGCGTGGGCGGTGATCAGCAGATCGCGCCGACGAAAATGTTCTGGGGCGACAGCCACGCCGCCGCGCTGCTGCCGGCCATCGAAGGCAATAGCCAGCGTGATGGCCAGCCGGTGTGGCTGTACAGCCTGACCGGATGCCCACCGATCATCGACGATGCCCTTCGTGCGCAGTGCAAGCAGTTCAACCAGCGCAACATGCAGCTGGTGCGTGATCTGGGCATCAAGGACGTGGTGCTGGCGGCGAACTGGAGTCTGTACGTCTACGGCCGTGAGGACGGCGACGGCGACAAGCAGTTCCTGCTCGATCCCTCACGCAATGTGGCGCAATCGGAGACACGCATGGCGGCGGCGATCAAGGCGCAAGTCAGCGAACTGCGTGAGGCGGGCGTGCAGGTCTGGTTGTTCAAGGAAGTGCCATTGCAGCACAAGAGTTACATCAGCCGCCTGACCAGCCTTGCGCGGGTTGGCCGCTCGGCCGAAGGCCTTGGTCGGCCGTTGGCTGAGCATCTGGCGCGGCAGCAGTTTTTCACCGGTCTGTTCGGCTCGATGAGCGCTGCCGATGCTGGAATTCATGTGATCGACCCGACGCCGCTGATGTGCAAGGACGGCCTGTGCATGATCGATGTCGACGGCCATTCGCAATACAAGGACGCCGATCATCTTTCCGACGCCGGCAGCGCCCGTTTGAGCCCGTTGTTTGCGCCGATGTTGCTGGGCACCAGCCGCCAATGATCGATGCCCGGCACTGACGGGCTGCTGTTTGCCCGTCAGAGCAGGTAGGATGTACGCCTATTTTGAGGGTGCCATCGTCAATGAAATTCAAGGATCTTCGGGATTTCGTGCAGCAGCTTGAGCAGCGCGGAGAGTTGAAACGCATCCAGATTCCCGTCTCGCCGGTGCTGGAGATGACTGAGGTGTGCGACCGCACGCTGCGGGCCAAGGGCCCGGCGCTGCTGTTCGAGAAACCCACCGGCTACGACATTCCGGTGCTCGGCAACCTGTTCGGCACCCCCGAGCGGGTGGCCATGGGCATGGGCGCCGAGTCGGTCAGCGAGCTGCGCGAGATCGGCAAGCTGCTGGCATTCCTCAAGGAGCCGGAGCCGCCAAAGGGCCTGAAGGACGCGTGGTCGAAACTGCCGATTTTCCGCAAGATCATTTCGATGGCGCCGAAAGTCGTCAAGGACGCGGTGTGCCAGGAAGTGGTCATCGAAGGTGACGATGTCGATCTGGCGATGCTGCCGGTACAGACCTGCTGGCCCGGTGACGTCGGCCCGCTGATCACCTGGGGTCTGACCGTCACCAAAGGCCCGAACAAGGAACGCCAGAACCTCGGTATCTACCGTCAGCAAGTGATCGGCCGCAACAAGGTGATCATGCGCTGGCTCAGCCACCGTGGCGGCGCTCTGGATTTCCGCGAATGGTGCGAGAAACATCCGGGCCAGCCGTTCCCGGTGTCCGTGGCCCTCGGTGCCGACCCGGCGACCATTCTCGGTGCGGTCACGCCGGTGCCGGACAGCCTCTCCGAATACGCCTTTGCCGGTCTGCTGCGCGGTAACCGCACCGAACTGGTCAAGTGCCGTGGCAACGACCTGCAAGTGCCGGCCACCGCCGAGATCATCCTCGAAGGCGTGATCCATCCGGGCGAAATGGCCGATGAAGGCCCGTACGGCGACCACACCGGTTACTACAACGAAGTCGACAGCTTCCCGGTGTTCACCGTCGAGCGCATCACCCACCGGATCAAGCCGATCTACCACAGCACCTACACCGGCCGGCCGCCGGATGAGCCGGCGATTCTCGGCGTGGCATTGAACGAAGTGTTCGTGCCGATCCTGCAGAAGCAGTTTCCGGAGATCACCGATTTCTACCTGCCGCCCGAAGGCTGCTCGTACCGCATGGCCATCGTGACCATGAAGAAGTCGTATCCGGGGCATGCCAAGCGCGTGATGCTCGGTGTCTGGTCGTTTTTGCGACAGTTCATGTACACCAAGTTCGTTATCGTCACCGACGACGATATCAACGCCCGTGACTGGAACGATGTGATCTGGGCCATCACCACGCGCATGGACCCCAAGCGCGACACGGTAATGATCGATAACACCCCGATCGACTATCTGGATTTCGCCTCGCCGATTTCCGGCCTGGGCTCGAAGATGGGCCTGGATGCCACCCACAAGTGGCCGGGCGAAACCACCCGCGAGTGGGGCCGCGTGATCGTCAAGGACGACGCCGTGACTCAACGGATCGATGCCATCTGGAATCAGTTAGGAATAGATTGATGCGTGTAACCCTGCAGCCTTCCGGAGCAGTGCTCGAGATACAGCCCGGTGAGCGGATTCTCGACGGCGCGCGGCGCCTGGGTTTTGATTGCCCGCAAAGCTGCCGCAACGGCAACTGTCACGTGTGTGCGGCGCTGCTGGTCGAAGGTCGCGTCGAGCAGAATGGCCAGGTCCATGATCATGGCGAGTTCTACACCTGCATCGCCGAGCCGCTGGAAGACTGCGTGCTGCTCTGGGATGGCGTCCTCGCGCTGGGTGAGCTGCCGGTGCGCAGCCTGTCGTGCCAAGTCATAGAGTGCCGCGAAGTCGGCGGCGACACCTGGCGTGTGCGTCTGCGCGCGCCGGCCGGCAAGCCACCGCGCTATCACGCCGGGCAATATCTGATGATCGAACGTGAGAACGGCGAGAAATCGGCGTTCTCCATGGCCTCTGCGCCGCACGGCGGGCGTGATCTGGAAATCCATGTGCTGGCGCGCGAAGCCAGTGCACTGAGCCTGATTGAGCAGCTGCAACGCAACCCGATGGTGCGCGTCGAGTTGCCGTTCGGCGACACCCATCTGGCCGAACTGCCTGACGGTCCGTTGGTACTGGTCGCCGCCGGTACCGGCATGGGCCAGATTCACAGCCTGATCGAACATTGCCGCGCCAACGGTTTCAAGCACCCGGTGCATCTGTATTGGGGTGTGCGCCGTCCGGAAGATTTCTACCAGATCGAACATTGGGACGAATGGTTGAAACTGCCCAACCTGTTCCTGCACAAGGTCGTCAGCGATCAGTGCGGCTGGGAAGGGCGCTGCGGCATGCTGCACGAAGCGGTGTGCGAAGACTTCGCCGATCTCAAGCCTTTGCACGTCTACGCCAGCGGTTCACCGGCCATGGTCTACGGCACCCTCGACGCGCTGGTCGAGGCGGGGATGGATGCCCATCAAATGCGCGCGGACGTATTTGCCTACGCACCGCGTTCCTGATATCCATATAACTTCGTATATAGCCGATCGGTATTTATGTATTGGCGTAAATATCGGTAGGTTATATATCCATCAAGCAATTAAATAATCTTTGTGCCATGGCACTTAATTTGCCTGAAAACATATGTGCCTTATTGTTACAGCGGTGCGTTCTATTAAGTAATTCTTCACCCGCGGGGAGCTGAACGCTATTCGCCATGAGCGCCATTGAAAACGCTTTTCTGAACCTGGCTTACCCTCCGCGGCTCGAACTCGGGCCGCAGCTGACCCACGAGCAATTGCTCGCCTCCATGCAATCGACCATGGCGCGCCACAAGGGCGGGCCGGTGTGGCTATTCGCTTACGGTTCGTTGATCTGGCGCCCGGAATGCACGGCGGTCGAGAGGATGCGCGGTCGCGTGCACGGTTATCACCGTGGCCTCTATTTGTGGTCGCATGAACATCGCGGCACGCCGGAGATGCCCGGGCTGGTGTTCGGTCTGGATCGGGGCGGTTCATGCAGCGGCTTCGCCTATCGGCTGCCCGAAGACAATCTCGATACCGCGCTGTACGCCTTGTGGAAGCGCGAGATGCCGGTGCCATCGTATCGGCCGCACTGGCTCAACTGCCGGCTCGAAGATGGCACTCAGGTGCAGGCGTTGGGCTTCGTGCTGGAGCGGCACCTGCCCAGCTATGCCGGCAACCTGCCGGACCATGTGCTGAGCCAGGTATTCGCCAGCGCCAGCGGGCGTTACGGCACCACTCGTGATTATGTCGAGCAGACCGCACACGCCCTGCGCAGCCACGCCATGCCAGACCGTAATCTGGAGGCGCGGCTCAAGCGCTGTCAGTCAACCTGCGATCAGGCGACCGCTTCGCGGCTCTGACTGGCGACTTGCTTGTGCCATAGCGTCGGGGCCAGGAAGGCCATTGCCAACAGGCAAGCGCCGACAAGCAACACGAAGCCGCCGTCCCAGCCGAAGTGGTCGACGGTGTAACCCATCGCTGCACTGGCCGCCACCGAACCGCCCAGATAACCGAACAGCCCGGTGAAGCCCGCGGCAGTCCCGGCGGCTTTCTTCGGTGCCAGTTCCAGCGCCTGCAGACCGATCAGCATCACCGGGCCGTAGATCAGGAAGCCGATCGACAGCAGGGCGATCATGTCGACCATCGGGTTGCCGGCCGGATTCAGCCAGTAAACCAGCGTCGCGACCGTCACCAGGGCCATGAACACCATGCCGGTCAGGCCACGGTTGCCACGGAAGATCTTGTCCGACATCCAGCCGCACAGCAGCGTGCCCGGAATGCCTGCCCACTCGTAGAAGAAATACGCCCACGAGGTCTTATCCACGGTGAAACCCTTGGCTTCCTTCAGGTACGTCGGCGCCCAGTCCAGCACGCCGTAGCGCAGCAGGTAGACGAAGACGTTGGCGAGGGCGATGTACCAGAGCATTTTGTTGCGCAGCACGTATTTGACGAAGATTTCCTTGGCGCTGAATTCGTCTTCGTGGCTGGCATCGTAGCCTTCCGGGTAGTCGTTCTTGTACTGCTCGATCGGTGGCAGGCCGACCGATTGCGGGGTGTCGCGCATGGTGATGAAGGCAAACACCGCCACGCCCAGCGCCACCGCCGCCGGCACGTAGAACGCCGCGTGCCAGTCGTTGAACAGGCCCATGCCGATCAGGAACAGCGGGCCGATCAGGCCGCCACCGACGTTATGCGCCACGTTCCACACCGAGACCACGCCGCCACGTTCCTTCTGCGACCACCAGTGCACCATGGTCCGCCCGCTCGGCGGCCAGCCCATGCCCTGCGCCCAGCCATTGATGAACAACAGGATGAACATCATGGTCACGCTCGACGTTGCCCATGGCGCGAAACCGAAAATGAACATCACCCCGGCCGACACCAACAGGCCGAACGGCAGGAAGAAGCGCGGGTTGGAACGGTCGGACACCAGCCCCATGAGGAACTTCGACAGACCGTAGGCGATGGCGATCGCCGACATCGCCAGGCCCAGATCGCCGCGGCTGTAGCCCTCGTCGATCAGGTAGGGCATGGCCAGCGAGAAATTCTTGCGCAGCAGGTAGTAACCGGCATAACCGATGAAGATACCGGCGAAGATCTGCCAGCGCAGGCGTCGGTAGGTGCTGTCTATTTTTTCTTCAGGCAAAGGAGCCTGATGTGCGGCGGGACGAAAGAAAGCAAACATTCAAGAGCTCCAGTTTTCTTGTTTTGACTGCGGATGCGAATGTTACAGTTTCGTTACCGAAAATAGCACCGCTTCACGTCGGCAAAAAAGCGGAAATTGGGGCCGTCGGGCGTTCCTTTATGAACATGTCGCTCAGACGTAAGAGAAGGGCGCTGTGGGAATAGTTACCGCGGACGGTTTCTGCGGTTTTTCGGAACAAGTTAGGCCATGTCTTTCGGAAATGTCCTGCGCGTGAACAGGACGTCAGCAACTGCTCAAGCCGGCGACGACGCCCTAACCTGATTGCTTTTCCAGGCTCGAACCGAGCGCAAGGGAGCGATATGAACTGGATAGGCATGCTGTTGTTGGTGTTAGCCACTACGAGTCAGGCAGGGGAAGTGTTTCTGATCCCCGAGTCCAATTCCGGTCCCGAGTATCCGCGAGTATTGCAGCGGGGCGGGATTACCGGAGACGTGAGGGTCTCATTCACCGTGAATGCCGATGGTTCGGTGAACAAAGTCAGTGTCCTGCAAAGTGATCATCCGGCGCTGGCTGAGTCCGCCCTGGCGGCGGTCAAGGGCTGGCGATTCAAACCGTGGACGGTGGAGGGCGATAAACCGGCCGAGCAGGAGGTTCATGCACCGTTGGCGTTTCGCATGCAGGCGCCACCCGGCATCAATCAATGGATCAAGGCGCTGCCGTGTCGAGAGGTGAATGCCTACCTGGCGAATGTGGCGGAATATTCCTGGATCGATTCCCTGCCGTTCCATTACACACGTGGCTACCTGTCGAATACTTTCTTCCAGCATCAGTTATCGAACGAGCAACGTTTGTCTCTTATCGCCAAGCTCAACCGGAGGGTATCTGACATCGTTGTACGGTGTCGGGAGCGGCCGGTGAGCAAGTTCATGACTTTTCTACCTGAGGACATTCGCCAGCTTTTATGAGCCGCGGCCTCAAGCGCCAGAGCGATCCGGGCGAGTGCCCCGGATCGCTTTCTGGGCTCAGCGCACCTGCACCACGACCTTACCGACCGCCTTGCGCTGCCCCAGATCATTGATCGCCTGCGCTGCATTGCTCAGCGGATAAACCTGTGACACCAGCGGCTTCAACTTGCCCTCGGCGAACCAGCCGAACAGTTGCGCAAAGTTGGCCGCGTTGTCCTGCGGCTGGCGCTGCGCGAACGAGCCCCAGAACACGCCGAGCACGGCCGCGCCTTTGAGCAGGGCGAGGTTGACCGGCAGCTCCGGTATGCGCCCGCTGGCGAAGCCGACCACCAGCAGCCTGCCGTTCCAGGCGATGGCGCGGATGGCTTGATCGAACAGGTCGCCGCCGACCGGGTCGTAGATCACGTCGGCGCCCTGGCCGTCGGTGAGGCGTTTGATTTCATCCTTCAGATTGGCTTCGCTGTAATTGATCATCTCATCGGCGCCAGCGGCTTTGGCTACTTCGAGCTTTTCGGCGCTGCTGGCCGCCGCGATGACCCGCGCACCCATGGCCTTGCCGATTTCCACTGCCGCCAGACCGACACCGCCGGAGGCGCCGAGCACCAGTAAGGTTTCACCCGGCTGCAGGTTGGCGCGTTGCTTGAGCGCGTGCATCGAGGTGCCATAAGTCATGCTGAACGCGGCGGCCGTATTGAAATCCATTGACGGCGGAATCGGCAGTACGTTGTAGCCGGGCACCGCGACCTGCTCGGCAAAACTGCCCCAGCCGGTCAGCGCCATGACCCGGTCGCCGACCTTGAGGTGGCTGACCTTTTCCCCGATTTCGCGAACCACGCCCGCCGCTTCACCACCCGGCGAGAACGGGAAGGGCGGCTTGAACTGGTACTTGCCCTCGATGATCAGCGTGTCCGGGAAGTTGACCCCGGCGGCGTGCACGTCCAGCAGGATTTCATTCTTCTTGGCGACAGGACTGGCGACGTCTTCCAGCACCAGCGATTCGGCAGGGCCGAAGGCTTTGCACAGCACGGCTTTCATCAGGGCTATTCCTTTGGGAGTGATGGCCGATAAGTGTAGGTGTGTGAATCAACGGGTCAACGAGCATGCCCGGCCCTGATAGTCAGGCATAAGCTTGTGCTTGTGCGGCGGGTCGTTATGCTAGGCCGCAAACCGGATAAGGAGCGAATTGTGAAAGCGTGGATCATGTTGTTGCTGGCCCTGTCTCTGCCTGTGGCAGCGCTGGCCGAAGAAGCCAAAGAAGGCGAGGCGCCGAAGGTCAATTACATCACCCTGAGCCCGCCGTTCGTCGGCAATTACGGCCTCGACGGCACGGCCAAGCTCAAGGTCTACAAGGCCGATGTCGCCTTGCGCGTAACCGGTGAAGAAGCGACCAAACTGGTCAAGGCCAACGAGCCGCTGATCCGCAATCAACTGGTGGCGCTGTTCACGCAGCAGAGCACCGAAGCGATGGGCAGTATCGAAGGCAAGGAAAAACTGCGTCAGGAAGCGCTGAAGCAGACGCAGCAAGTGATGAATGACGAGACCGGCAAGCCGGTGGTTGAGGATCTGTTGTTCAACAACCTGATCATTCAGTAAGGCTTCTGCTGTCCGGGCTCGCCCCATCGCTGGCAAGCCAGCTCTCACAGGTTTTGCGGTGGTCACAAATTATGTGCCTACTAAAAACCCCTGTGGGAGCTGGCTTGCCAGCGATTGCATTTTGGCAGGCGCCAAATGAATCAGGGCTTGAGCGCAATCACCGCCGCCCACTGCTGCGCTGTCACCGGCATCACCGACAACCGCGAGCCCTTCTGCACCAGTGGCATCTCGGCCAGCGCGGTTTGCTGCTTCAGATAATCCAGTTTCAGCACTCGCGCAAACGTCTCGACGTGCTCGACATCAATCGCGCTCCAGGCGTTTTTCTCCGCCGTAGCCTTGGCATCGAAGTAATGACTTTCCGGCTCCAGTGCGGTGGGGTCCGGGTACGCCGCTTCGATGATCCTGCCGATGCCGGCAATCCCCGGCTCCGGGCAACTGGAATGGTAAAAAAAGAATTCATCGCCTACCGCCATCGCCCGCAGGAAATTGCGCGCCTGATAATTGCGAACCCCGTCCCAGCGCGCCTTGCCGAGCTGCTCCAGGCCTTTGATCGAGAGCTCGTCGGGCTCGGATTTCATCAGCCAATAGGCCATGTTGGGTGCTCCTGAAACGGTCGTTGGGCAGGTTGTCAGGCAATTTTATGACAAACCGACAGTCGGTTGACGTCAGCGTTTGCGCACAGGTTCACGTTGCCGCAAAATGCCGGCCTTTAAAGCTTGACGCTGCTGCACGGCCTACACACGGAAACCGCTGCTGTCATCGTGATGATGTGCCTTGAGGGGGGCAATCGATGAAACGCAAACCGGATTTACTATGGACTTTGGTAATTTTGTTCGGCCTGGGCGTCGTGACCACCGGTTACGCGCAGAGCCTGTGGGCGAACAAGGCTGATGCACCGATTGAAATTGCGCAACAAGTGCAACAGTCGACGGCCTTCAAGCGCTGAAACTGTCTTCTTCGACGCCGCTGTTCTGGCGGCGTCCTGTCACGCGAAATACCACGCCTTGTCGGTGACCGTGCCCTGTAACGGTACATCCCAGCTCGCCTGCGCCAAACGTTCGACCTTCTGACATTCATGGGCCAGGCCCAGCAGCGTCGGCTTGCGCCAGTTCTGGCGTCGGGCCAGATAGGCGAGGCTGCGATCGTAGAAACCGCCGCCCATGCCCAGCCGACCTCCGACATCGTCGAACCCCACCAGCGGCAACAGCACCAGGTCCAGTGCCCAGACCTTGCGCTGCAGAGCCAGATTGGCCCGCGGTTCGAGAATGCGAAAGCGATTGGGTGTGAGCTTTTCGCCGGGACGCACGCGCTGGAAAACCATCTTGGTCCGCGGCCAGGCGCTGAGCACCGGCAGATAGGTCGCCTTGCCCCGGCGCTGGGCTTCGCGCAGCAGAAGCCGCGGATCAATTTCGCCGTCGGTGGGCAAATAAAGAGAGATATGTTTTGCCCGGCGAAAGTGCGGGTCTTGCGCCAGTTGCCGGAACAGGCCTTTGGCAGCCTGATGTTGCTCGGCTTTGCTCAGCGAGCGGCGCGCCTTGCGCAGCAGGCGGCGGAGTTGCGGGCGGGGCAGCAGCGCGGGTTCGGTCATGGTTCGGCTTCGGCAGGGTGGACGAAAACGTACGCATAAAAAATCCGATGTCGGCATAAACCGACATCGGATTCGAATCAGGCTCCCCGGATGTACCGCTGTCAACTCAGCCCTTGAACCCGAAAGTTCAAGGTGGAAGAAGCAGTAGACTTTAAGGCTTTCCGTCTAGCGGACATGCACACCAGCCCAACGTGCAACTTCCAGGGTAGTGCGAATCGGCTCCGGGACATCGTCAACTGGCAAGCACCCCAGGGAGTGCCGCGAGTATACCTCAAGCTGCCAGGCGAATCAGCCCTTGGCGGTGTTCTGATCGTCGGCCAGGACCAGATCGACACGATCGAGCAAGTCGCGCACCTGTTCGCGGGTCGAACCGCTGGCCTGGATGTCCGGGCGCTCTTCTTTGTGCAACAGGTCATGGGTGATGTTCAGCGCGGCCATCACGGCAATGCGATCGGCGCCGATGACTTTGCCGCTGCTGCGGATCTCGCGCATCTTGCCGTCGAGATAGCGCGCGGCACTGACCAGATTGCTGCGTTCTTCCGGCGGGCAGATGATCGAATACTCTTTGTCGAGGATCTGCACGGTGACGCTATTGCTTGAACTCATGAGTCTTGCTCCAGGGCCTTGAGGCGCGAAATCATCGATTCGACCTTACGCCGGGCGATTTCGTTTTTTTCAATGAGGTGAGCGCGTTCCTCGCGCCAGGTCTTTTCCTGAGCTAGTAAGAGTGCGTTTTGACTCTTTAGTTGCTCGACTCGGCCAATCAGCAGTTCGAGTCTGGCCATCAGCGCTTGCAGGTCGGTGTCTTCCATTGTGTCCACTGGGTTGGAGTCTGTCTGATGGGATAGCTGGCGGACAGCCTTTAATAGTCTTGGCGAGTCTGTCGATGTAGGATACAAGGCCTTCATTCTAGACATAGCGCCGTCTGGCGCCTAGCTGCCCATGACCATTGCGAATTCCCCGTACCAAGCCTTTGCCACTCTGCTGACTGCCAGCGGCCACAACGTCTCGCCTGCCGAACTGCACGGCCTGCTGCTCGGGCGCAGTTGCGCCGGCGCCGGCTTCGACCACGAAGGCTGGCTGATCGACGCCGCCGAACTGCTCGAAGGCGACATCCAGGACAACGTCCGCAACGCCCTGATCGGCCTGCAGGAGATGGTCAAGGGCGAGCTGACCGGCGACGACGTTACCGTCGTTCTGCTGCTGCCGACCGATGACGCACCGCTGCCGGACCGCGCTGCGGCGCTGGGCCAATGGTGCCAGGGCTTCCTCAGCGGTTTCGGCCTGAACTGCCGCGACAGCAGCATGCTCAGCACCGAAGCCACCGAAGTGCTGCAGGATCTGGCGGCCATCTCCCAGGTGCAGGACGCACTGGAAGAATCCGAGGACGGCGAGTCCGACTACATGGAAGTCATGGAGTACCTGCGCGTCGCGCCGCTGCTGCTGTTCTCGGAAACGAAGAAGGCCGATACGGCGCCTGCCGCCAAGCCGTCGCTGCATTAATCGCGTGCCAGGGAAAGCCATCTGCCCATGACCCATATCCCCAAAGCGGAATACAGCCGGCGCCGCAAGGCGCTGATGGCGCAGATGGAACCCAACAGCATTGCGATCCTGCCCGCCGCGGCGGTGGCCATCCGCAACCGCGACGTCGAGCACGTCTATCGCCAGGACAGCGACTTCCAGTACCTCAGCGGTTTTCCCGAGCCACAAGCCGTCATCGTGCTGATGCCCGGTCGTGAGCACGGCGAATACATCCTGTTCTGTCGTGAGCGCAACGCGGAACGCGAATTGTGGGATGGCCTGCGCGCAGGGCAAGAAGGCGCGATCCGCGAGTACGGCGCCGACGATGCCTTTCCCATCACTGACATCGACGACATCCTGCCGGGCCTGATCGAAGGGCGCGACAGGGTGTATTCGGCGATGGGCAGCAACCCCGAATTCGACCGGCACCTGATGGACTGGATCAACGTGATCCGCTCCAAGGCCCACCTTGGCGCGCAGCCGCCGAACGAATTCGTTGCCCTGGATCATCTGCTGCACGACATGCGCCTGTATAAATCGGCGGCAGAAGTGAAGGTGATGCGCGAAGCCGCGCGAATTTCGGCGCAAGCGCATATCCGCGCGATGCAGGCCAGTCGTCCGGGGCTTTACGAATACAGCCTCGAAGCCGAGCTGGATTACGAGTTCCGCAAGGGCGGGGCGAAGATGCCGGCCTATGGCTCGATCGTCGCCGCCGGGCGCAACAGCTGCATCCTGCATTACCAGCAGAATGACGCGCTGCTCAAGGATGGCGATCTGGTGTTGATCGACGCCGGTTGCGAGATCGACTGCTACGCCAGCGATATCACCCGCACCTGGCCGGTCAATGGCCGGTTTTCGCCAGAGCAGAAGGCGATCTACGAATTGGTGCTGGCTTCGCAGGAGGCAGCCTTCGCTGAAATCGCCCCGAACAAGCACTGGAATCAGGCGCATGAAGCGACCGTGCGAGTGATCACCACGGGGTTGGTGAAACTCGGTTTGCTGCAGGGCAACGTAGACGAGTTGATCGCCAGCGAAGCCTACAAGGCTTTTTACATGCACCGCGCCGGCCACTGGCTGGGCATGGATGTGCATGACGTCGGCGAATACAAGGTCGGCGGCGAATGGCGGGTGCTGGAGGTTGGCATGGCGTTGACCGTGGAACCGGGCATCTACATCGCCCCGGACAATCAGAACGTCGCGAAGAAATGGCGCGGCATTGGCGTGCGCATCGAGGACGACGTGGTGGTGACCCGAACCGGTTGTGAAATCCTCACCGGCGGCGTGCCAAAGACTGTCGCTGAAATCGAAGCGCTGATGGCACAGGCAAGGACACACGCGGCATGAGTCGAGTCAATCTGGCAATCATCGGTGGCGGCCTGGTCGGCGCCAGTCTGGCGTTGGCCCTGCAGGCCGGGGCCAAGGCCCGTGGCTGGAAAATCGTCCTGATCGAACCGTTTGCCCCCGGCAACAGCTGGCAGCCAAGCTACGACGCACGTTCATCGGCGCTGTCCTTCGGCTCGCGGCAGATTTATCAACGGCTGGGCGTATGGCAGGAAATTTCCCGCCGCGCCGAGCCGATCAAGCAGATTCACGTTTCTGATCGCGGGCGCTTCTCCACCGCACGTTTGTCGGCGATGGAAGAGGGTGTGCCGGCGCTCGGCTATGTGGTGGAGAATGCCTGGCTCGGCCAGTGCCTGTGGCAGCACCTCGATAAAGACGTGATCACCTGGCGCTGCCCGGCAGAAGTTTCGCGCATGGAGCCGCTGCCCGACGGCTATCGCCTGACGCTCAACGATGAAACAACCCTTGAATGCGATCTGGCGGTGCTCGCCGATGGCGGTCGCTCCGGGCTGCGCGAGCAGTTGGGCATCAACGTGCGCACGCGTTCGTACAACCAGAGCGCGCTGATCGCCAACATCACCCCGAGTGAAGCGCACAACGGCATGGCGTTCGAGCGCTTCACCGACGAAGGGCCGATGGCCTTGCTGCCGTTGCCGGACAACCGTTGCGCGTTGGTCTGGACCCGTCTGGGCATGGACGCGCAGCGTCTGGCCGAGTTGAGCGAACGGGATTTTCTCAGCGAATTGCAGGGTGTGTTCGGTTACCGCCTCGGCACGCTGAAGCAGGTCGGTGCGCGGCATCTGTATCCACTTTCGCTGGTTGAAGCCGAGGAGCAGGTGCGTTCGCATCTGGCCGTGCTTGGCAACGCCGCGCACAGCCTGCATCCGATCGCTGGCCAGGGTTTCAACCTGTCGTTGCGTGACGCCGATGCCCTGGCCGCCGCGTTGCTGGCCAGCGATAAAGCGCTGGGCGACTTCGCCACGTTGCAGGCCTATCGCGAACGCCAGCGGCTGGATCAGGACCTCACCGTAGGTTTTTCCGATCAGGTCACACGCCTGTTCGGCAGCACCCAGCCGCTGGTCTCGCTGGGGCGCAATATCGGCCTGCTCGGCCTTGAACTGCTGCCACCGGCCAAGCGCTGGTTCGCTCGTCAGGCCATGGGCCTGGGAACGCGTCCGGATGCTTAAGTGGTTGATCGCCAGGTTCGGCAAGGCGCGGCTGATGCGCTGGGCGATGACGTTCTACCCGCCTTATCTGGGCGCCGGGGTGCGGGTTCGGCAGATCAGCGATGACTTTCGCGACATTCAGGTGTCGATGGGTTTGGGCTGGTACAACCGCAACTACGTCGGCACGCAGTTCGGCGGCAGTCTGTATTCGATGGTCGATCCGTTCTTCATGCTGATGCTCATGGAAAACCTCGGCTCTCGCTACATAGTCTGGGACAAGGCCGCTGACATCGATTTCATCGCGCCGGGCAAAGGCCCGGTGTTCGCCCGGTTCACCATCGACGAGACGTTGCTCGCCGAGATCCGCCGGCAGACCGCCGATGGCGAAAAATACCTGCCGCAGTTGCAGGTCGATATTCATGACGGCGCCGGCCATCTGGTGGCGCGGGTCGGTAAAACCCTTTTCGTGCGGCTCAAGCCGCAAGCGAGACAGGCTTAAAGCATGGAAATGCGCGCAGATCTGCTGATTGTCGGAGCCGGAATGGTCGGCAGCGCCCTCGCGCTGGCGCTGCAGGACAGCGGCCTGGAAGTGCTGCTGCTCGACGGCAGCCCGTTGAGCGTCAAACCGTTCGCGGCCGAGGCGCCGTTCGAGCCGCGGGTGAGTGCGCTGTCGGCGGCCAGTCAACGTATTCTCGAACGCCTTGGCGTCTGGGACGGCATCGTCGAACGGCGCACCAGCCCGTACACCGACATGCATGTGTGGGACGGCAGCGGCACCGGGCAGATTCATTTTTCGGCGAGCAGCGTGCATGCCGATGTGCTCGGCCACATCGTCGAAAACCGCGTGGTGCAGGATGCCTTGCTCGAGCGCTTGCACGACTGCGATCTGGGCCTGCTGGCCAATGCGCGACTGGAGCAGATGCGTCGCTCCGGCGATGACTGGCTGCTGACCCTGGCGGATGGGCGCAAGTTGCGCGCGCCGCTGGTGATCGCCGCGGACGGCGCCAACTCGGCGGTACGCCGCCTCACTGGCGTAGCGACCCGCGAATGGGATTACCTGCATCACGCCATCGTCACCAGCGTGCGCAGCAGCCAACCGCATCAGTTGACCGCGTGGCAGCGCTTCACCGATCACGGGCCGCTGGCGTTTTTGCCGCTGGAGCGTGACGGCCAGCAGGACTGGTGCTCGATCGTCTGGTCGACCACGCCGAGCGAAGCCGAGCGCTTGATGGCGCTGGATGAAGTTGCATTCTGTGCTGAGCTGGAGCGGGCTTTCGAAGGGCGCCTCGGTCAAGTCATCAGCGCCGATCCGCGCGTCTGCGTGCCATTGCGTCAGCGTCACGCGAAACGCTACGTGGCCGAAGGCCTGGCGCTGATTGGCGACGCTGCGCATACCATTCATCCATTAGCGGGGCAGGGCGTGAATCTGGGTTTCCTCGATGCGGCGGTGCTGGCGGAGGTGTTGCTGCAAGCCCACGAGCGCGGCGAACGCCTGGCGGATATCAAAGTGCTGAGCCGCTACGAGCGTCGGCGCATGCCGCACAATCTCGCGCTCATGGCGGCGATGGAAGGCTTTGAGCGGTTGTTCCAGGCGGATCCGCTGCCGCTGCGCTGGTTGCGTAATACCGGGTTGAAGCTGGTCGAGCGGATGCCGGAGGCGAAGGCGCTGTTTGTGCGCGAGGCGTTGGGTTTGACGGGTGACCTTCCAGTCCTGGCCAAGCCCTGATTTCTCATCGGGGCTGATACCGCCTTCGCGAGCAGGCTCGCTCCCACATTGGAATGCGTTGCCCCTGTGGGAGCGAGCCTGCTCGCGAAGGCGTCAATCCAGTCACCGCAACATTCAACCTGTGCAACATCTGGTAACGCCTTCCCCCAGTGTTCGATTGTGATGGTAAATGTGAGTCCTTATCATTTGGCCCACATTTCCGGACCGAGAGACCACTCCCATGTTGGCACCCAAGCGTCTTCTGACCGCACTGGCCCTGACCCTGATCGGCAGCACCACCGCCCAGGCCGCCGATGAGGTGGTGGTTTACTCGTCGCGCATCGATGAGCTGATCAAACCGGTGTTCGATGCCTACACCGCCAAGACCGGGGTGAAGATCAAGTTCATCACCGACAAGGAAGCGCCGCTGATGCAGCGCATCAAGGCCGAAGGCGAGAACGCCACTGCCGACCTGCTGCTCACCGTCGACGCCGGCAATCTCTGGCAGGCGGAGCAGATGGGCATCCTGCAGCCGTTCACTTCGAAAACCATCGACGCCAATATCCCGTTGCAATATCGCTCGTCCACGCATGCCTGGACCGGTCTGAGCCTGCGCGCGCGGACCATCGCCTATTCCACCGAGCGGGTGAAACCGGGCGAACTGACCACCTACGAAGCCTTGGCCGACAAGAACTGGGAAGGCCGCTTGTGCCTGCGCACGGCGAAGAAGGTCTACAACCAGTCGCTGACCGCCACCATGATCGAAGTCCACGGTGCCGAGAAAACCGAGAAAATCCTCAAGGGCTGGGTCAACAACCTGTCCACCGATGTGTTCTCCGATGACGTTGCCGTACTCGAAGCGATCAGCGCCGGGCAATGCGATGTTGGTATCGTCAATACCTACTACTACGGACGCCTGCACAAGCAGAAGCCGGAGTTGCCGGTGAAGTTGTTCTGGCCGAATCAGGCCGATCGTGGCGTGCACGTCAATCTGTCGGGCATCGGCCTGACCAAGCATGCACCACACCCGGAAGCGGCCAAGGCCTTGGTTGAATGGATGACCACGCCTGAAGCGCAGAAGATTTTTGCTGACGTGAACCAGGAGTTCCCGGCCAACCCGGCGGTGGCGCCTTCCGAGGAAGTGGCAGCGTGGGGCAAGTTTGTTGCCGATACCCTTCCGGTGGAAGTGGCGGGCAAGCGTCAGGCTGAGGCGATCCGGATGATGGATCGGGCGGGGTGGAACTGACCCGGCGTTTATACTGCGCCATGCGACATTGATCGTTCCCACGCTCCGCGTGGGAATGCAGCCCTCGACGCTCTGCGTCGTGCCGCTGAAAGCGTGACGCAGAGCGTCACAGGATGTGTGCCCACGCAGAGCGTGGGCACAATCATTTAAACGAGATTGTCTTCTTGGCCCACCCCGCCCAACGCCGCTGGTACCCCATCGTCTTTACTATCGCCGCGCTGGTGCTGTTGCCCCTGAGCGTTCTGCTGCTCTCGTGGCAGACCATCGATCAGCAGATCTGGGCGCACCTGTGGCAAACCCAGATGCCGCGCCTGCTCGGCAACACGCTGACGCTGGTGCTGGGCGTCGGTTTCGGCGTAACGCTGCTCGGCGTCAGCCTCGCCTGGCTCACCAGCCTGTGTGAATTCCCCGGTCGGCGCTGGCTCGACTGGGCGCTGATGCTGCCTTTCGCCATCCCCGCCTATGTGCTGGCGTTCGTGTTCGTCGGCCTGCTCGATTTCGCCGGCCCGGTGCAGAGCGTTTTGCGTGAGTGGTTCGGTAGCGGCCTGCGTCTGCCCAGGGTGCGCTCCACCGGCGGGGTGATCATCGTGCTGGTGCTGGTCTTCTATCCCTATGTTTACCTGTTGGCGCGCACCGCGTTCCTGGCTCAAGGCAGAGGTCTGATGGAAGCCGCGCGTGTGCTTGGCCAGTCGCCATGGCAGGCATTCTGGCGCGTCGCACTGCCGATGGCGCGACCTGCGATCGGCGCGGGGGTGGCGCTGGCGTTGATGGAAACCCTGGCGGATTTTGGTGCGGTGTCGGTGTTCAACTTCGACACCTTTACCACGGCCATCTACAAGACCTGGTATGGCTTCTTCAGCCTGTCGAGCGCGGCGCAACTGGCCAGCCTGTTGCTGTTGGTGGTGATACTGGTGCTTTACGGCGAGCGTCGCGCCCGTGGGGCGAATCGGGCGGGCAACGAACGGCCGCGGGTCAAGGCGCTGTATCACTTGCGCGGGCTCAAGGCCTTCGCGGCGATGAGCTGGTGCGGTCTGGTGTTCGCCTGCGCCTTCGTGATTCCGCTGCTGCAACTGGTGGCGTGGTTCTGGCAGCGCGGGCGCTTCGATCTCGACGAGCGTTACGCCGGGCTGATTTTGCATACGTTGTACCTGGGCGGCATGGCCGCGTTGATCACGGTGAGCGTCGCCTTGCTGCTGGCGTTCGCCCGACGGCTGGCGCCGACGCCGGCGATCAATGCCGGCGTCGGTCTGGCCAACCTTGGCTACACCTTGCCGGGTTCGGTGCTGGCAGTGTCGATCATGCTCGCCTTCAGTTATCTGGATCGCGAACTGGTGATTCCGCTTTCGGGCTGGTTGGGCGGTGCGGGCAAGCCCCTGCTGCTCGGCAGTCTGGCGGCATTGCTGATGGCCTATCTGGTGCGTTTTGTGGCCGTAGCTTACGGGCCGCTGGAAAGCAGTCTGGCGCGTATACGGCCGTCTTTGCCCGAAGCGGCACGTAGCCTGGGTGTCAGTGGGCCGCGACTGTTTTTCAAAGTGTATCTGCCGTTGTTGCTGCCCGGCACGCTGAGCGCGGCGCTGCTGGTGTTTGTCGATGTGCTCAAGGAAATGCCCGCAACCCTGCTGATGCGCCCGTTTGGCTGGGACACGCTGGCGGTGCGCATCTTTGAAATGACCAGCGAAGGCGAGTGGGCGCGGGCGTCGTTGCCGGCGCTGACGCTGGTTCTGGTCGGCTTGTTGCCGGTCATCGGTCTGATCCGTCGTTCCGCGCACCGAAACACTTAGTAGTGAGTCCTACATCATGCGGCTACAATGCGCGGCATTCGGAGCGGTCCGTCTGACAGACCCGTACGCTGGAATCGGCTGAAAACCCTGTTCATCAAGGCTTTCGTCCGCTTGGCGGCGGTCCGCACCTTCGCCACGCCCGGAAGGAGAAACCCATGGGACAGCGTACGCCTCTGTATGACCTGCACCTCGCCCTTGGCGCGAAGATGGTCGATTTTGGCGGTTGGGACATGCCACTGCATTACGGCTCGCAGGTCGAGGAGCACCACGAGGTGCGCCGCGATTGCGGGGTGTTCGATGTTTCCCACATGACCGTGATCGATGTCAGCGGCACCCAGGCCAAAGCCTGGCTTCAGCATTTGCTGGCCAACGATGTCGACCGCCTGCACCGTCCCGGCCGGGCGTTGTACAGCACCATGCTCAATGAGCGCGGCGGCATCGTCGACGACATGATCGTCTACCGTCTCGACGACGCGTACCGGCTGGTGTTCAACGCCTCCACCCGCGATCAGGATCTGGCGTGGATGAATGCCCAGCTCGGCGGTTACGACGTGCAACTGCACGAACGCAGCGAGCTGGCGATGCTCGCCATTCAAGGCCCGCAGGCCCGGCACAAGATTGCCGAACTGGTGACTCAGTCCCGTGCGACCCTGATCCAGCAGCTCAAACCCTTCGAAGGCTACTGTGACGGCGACTGGTTTATCGCTCGCACCGGTTACACCGGCGAGGATGGCCTGGAAATCTGCCTGCCGGCCGATCAGGCGCCGGGTTTCTTCAACGATCTGGTCGGCGCCGGGATATCCCCGATCGGCCTTGGCGCCCGCGACACCTTGCGGGTCGAGGCCGGAATGAACCTCTACGGGCAAGACATCCATCAGGACGTTTCGCCGCTGGCCTCGAACATGGCCTGGAGCATCGCCTGGGAACCGGCCTCGCGTCAGTTCATCGGTCGTGCGGCGCTGGAAGCCGAAAAATCCGCCGGTGTCGCGCACAAACTGGTCGGCCTGGTGCTGGAAGAACGCGGTGTTTTGCGCGCTCATCAGGTGGTGCGTATCGCTGATGTTGGCGAAGGGGAGATCACCAGTGGTAGTTTCTCTCCTACGCTGAGCAAATCGATTGCCCTGGCGCGTGTACCGATGGCGACTGCCGACCGCGCCGAAGTGGAAATCCGTGGCAAGTGGTACCCGGTGCGAGTGGTCAGACCGACCTTCGTGCGTCATGGCAAGACTTTGATCTAACCTTTTCCGGCGGGCCTGACCGCTGACCAATTCCTGAGGACACTGAAGATGAGCGATATCCCTGCCGAACTGCGTTTTGCCGAAAGTCACGAATGGGCGCGTCTGGAAGCCGACGGCACCGTCACCGTGGGCATCAGCGATCACGCGCAGGAAGCGCTGGGTGATGTGGTATTCGTTGAATTGACCGAAGTGGGCAAGGTGTTTGCCGCGGGCGATCAGTCCGGCGTGGTTGAGTCGGTGAAAGCCGCTTCCGACATCTACGCCCCGGTCAGCGGTGAAGTCATCGCGATCAACGAAGAGCTGGGCGGTTCGCCCGAGTTGCTCAACTCCGACCCGTACGGCGCGTGGATCTTCAAGCTCAAGCCAAGCGACAAGGCCGAACTGGACAAGCTGCTGGATGCGGCGGCATACAAGGCTGCCATCGGCGAGTAAGTCGTGAGCAATACCCAAAGCCCCGATTCGTCGGGGTTTTTTGTGCCCGACGAACCATCACTTGCGAAAAAACCTTGTGGGAGCGAGCCTGCTCGCGAAAGCGGTTTAGCAGTCACATTTGAATAGACTGACATGACGCCTTCGCGAGCAGGCTCGCTCCCACAGGGACTGTGTGAGCTTGAAAAATCGCCTGCTATGCTGGTTTGACCGTGTTGCATTGACGCCCAGCACCCGCCAGGAGAGCCCGTCATGTCCCAGTTGCCGTCCCTGCGCCAGTTACGCGATCCCGATGCCTTTGCCCGCCGTCACCTTGGTCCGGATGCCGCCGAGCAACAGGCGATGCTCGACAGCCTCGGCCTCGGCAGTCGGGTCGAATTGATCGAGCAGACCGTGCCGCCGGCGATTCGCTTCAACCGTGCGCTGGACTTGCCGGCGGCCCTCGACGAACCGGCGGCGCTGGCGAAACTGCGCGGCTATGCCGAGCAGAATCAGCTCTGGACCAGCCTGATCGGCATGGGCTATCACGGCACCCTCACGCCAGCCGTCATCCTTCGCAACGTGCTGGAAAATCCCGGCTGGTACACCGCGTACACGCCGTACCAGCCGGAGATCGCTCAGGGCCGGCTCGAAGCGCTGTTGAATTTCCAGCAACTGACCATTGACCTCACCGGCCTCGAACTGGCCAACGCTTCGCTACTCGATGAAGCCACGGCGGCGGCTGAGGCCATGGCGCTGGCCAAACGCGTGGCGAAGTCGAAGAGCAATGTGTTTTTCGTCGATGAAAACTGCCATCCGCAAACCCTTTCCGTGGTGCAGACCCGCGCTGAAGGGTTCGGCTTCGAGCTGATCGTCGACGCTGTGGATAACCTGAAACAACACGATGTGTTCGGCGCGCTGCTGCAATACCCCGATACCCATGGCGAGATTCGCGATCTGCGACCGCTGATCGACCACTTGCATGCGCAGCAGGCGCTGGCTTGCGTCGCCACCGATCTGTTGAGCCTGTTGCTGCTGACGCCACCGGGCGAACTGGGCGCGGACGTGGTGTTCGGTTCGTCGCAGCGATTTGGCGTGCCAATGGGTTATGGCGGCCCGCACGCGGCGTTTTTTGCCAGCCGCGAAGAATACAAGCGGGCGATCCCGGGGCGGATCATCGGCGTCTCGAAAGATGCTCGGGGCAACGTGGCGCTGCGCATGGCCCTGCAAACCCGCGAGCAACATATCCGCCGCGAAAAAGCCAATTCGAACATCTGCACCGCGCAGGTGTTGCTGGCCAATATCGCCAGTTTCTATGCGGTGTATCACGGCCCGGAAGGTCTGCGGCGAATCGCCCAGCGTGTGCATCGGCTGACCTGCCTTCTCGCCACGGGGCTTGAGCGCCACGGGATCAAGCGCATCAATGCGCAGTTCTTCGACACGCTGACGCTCGACGTCGGCGGGGCACAGACCGCGATCATCGACAGTGCCAAGGCGGCGCAGATCAATCTGCGCATTCTGGGTCGTGGCCACCTCGGTCTGAGCCTCGACGAAACCTGCGACGAAAGCACTGTGGCGCGGCTCTTCGATGTGCTGCTCGGCGCCGATCACGGGCTGGACGTCGACGCGCTGGATGCCGAAGCAATCGCCTCGGGAATTCCTCAAAACCTGCAACGCACCGCGCCGTACCTGCGTCATCCGGTGTTCAACGCTCATCACAGCGAAACCGAGATGCTGCGCTATCTCAAGCAACTGGAGAACAAGGATCTGGCGCTCAACCAGTCGATGATCCCGCTGGGCTCCTGCACGATGAAACTCAACGCTACCAGCGAGATGATCCCGATCACCTGGCCGCAGTTCGCCAACCTGCACCCGTTCGTACCGCGCGAGCAGGCGGTGGGTTACACATTGATGATCGAAGAGCTGGAGCGCTGGCTGTGCGCGATCACCGGCTTCGATGCGATCTGCATGCAGCCCAATTCCGGCGCGCAGGGCGAATACGCCGGGTTGCTGGCGATCCGCAAATACCACGAGAGTCGCCAGCAGGGCGCGCGCGACATCTGCCTGATTCCGGCATCAGCCCATGGCACCAATCCGGCGTCGGCGCAGATGGCCGGCATGCGCGTGGTCATCGTCGAATGCGACGAGGCCGGCAATGTCGACCTCGATGATCTAAAAGCCAAAGCCGCTGAAGCGGGGAACAAGCTGTCGTGTCTGATGGCGACCTATCCGTCGACCCACGGGGTGTACGAAGAGGGCATCAGCGAGATCTGCGAGGTGATTCATCAGCATGGCGGTCAGGTGTACATGGACGGCGCTAACCTCAATGCGCAGGTCGGCCTGGCGCGGCCGGCGGACATCGGCGCTGATGTTTCGCACATGAATCTGCACAAGACCTTCTGCATCCCCCATGGTGGTGGCGGGCCGGGCATGGGGCCGATTGGTATTCGTGCGCACCTGGCGCCGTTCGTGGCCAACCATCCGGTGGTGCCGATCGACGGGCCGCTGGCGCAGAACGGCGCAGTCAGCGCCGCGCCGTGGGGCAGTGCGAGCATTCTGCCGATCAGTTGGATGTACATCGCCATGATGGGCCCGCAACTGGCCGATGCCAGTGAAGTGGCGATCCTGGCGGCGAATTATCTGGCCCAGCATTTATCCGGCGCGTTTCCGGTGCTGTACACCGGGCGTAACGGGCGGGTGGCGCATGAGTGCATTCTTGATCTGCGTCCGCTGAAAGCGCAGACCGGCATCAGCGAAGAAGACGTGGCCAAGCGCCTGATGGATTACGGTTTCCACGCGCCGACCATGTCCTTTCCGGTGCCGGGCACGCTGATGGTCGAACCGACCGAAAGCGAATCCAAGGCTGAACTGGATCGCTTTATCGGCGCCATGCTGAGCATTCGCGCCGAGATCAACGAGGTGCAGAACGGTAACTGGCCGGCGGAAGACAACCCGCTCAAGCGCGCGCCGCATACCTTGGCCGATGTCACCGGCGTCTGGGAGCGGCCCTATAGCATCGAACGGGCCGTCACCCCGGATGCGCACACCAAGGCGCACAAGTATTGGCCGGCGGTGAATCGGGTGGATAACGTTTACGGCGATCGCAATCTGTTCTGCGCTTGTGTCCCGGTGGACGATTACCGCTGATTCCCCGGCAAGCACACCTTCCCCTGTGGGAGCGAGCCTGCTCGCGAAAGCGGTGATTCAGTCACCGAAAGTGTTGAGTGAAAGATTGCTTTCGCGAGCAGGCTCGCTCCCACAGGGATATGGGGTGGGACTGAAATCCGGGCAAAAAAAATGCCGCTCATCGAGCGGCATTTTCATACGCGAAAGGCTTATTCGGCAGCCACGGCATTCTTCGCCAGGATCGCGTTCGCCAATTCCATGTCCGACGCTTGCAGGCCCGGATTGTCGGCGCGGACTTTCTGCATCGCCGCTTCCAGGTACGGGCCACGAATGCCGCCGTCGCTGGCGACGAAGCTGCCGGCGTCGTCCTGAGCGGCAACGATCAGCTTGTGATCCTTGAAGGTCAGATAGGTGGAGCCGGTGGTGGCACCGGACGAGATGACGTTACGCCAAAAGCTGTCCGCCATGGCCGAACCGACGGGAAGGGACAACAGGGCCATGGTGGCGACAGCAAGTTTGAGACGCATGATGAGGTGACTCCTGGGGGATTAACTACGGCGTTGGATCGTCGTTCCGGGATCCGGTTCCGTGGTGGACTACCTCTGCTCGCTTTGCGGTGTCACGCGCAACACTTCCTCAACCGTGGTCAGCCCCGCCGCGACTTTCTGCGCGCCGGACAGGCGCAGGCTGCGCATGCCTTCCTTGAAGGCCTGACGGCGGATCGCCGTGAGATCGGTGTCCGGGGTAATGAACGCCTTGAGGCTGTCGCTCAATTGCATGATTTCGTAAACCCCGGCGCGGCCGCGATAACCGGTGTCGCGGCATTCGACGCAGCCGATCGCCCGTTGCGCATGGCCCGGCAACGGCGCCTGCCATGGCCGGGTCAGCGTCTGCCAGTCGTCCTCGTCCAGGGTCTGCGGCGCCTTGCAGTGCGGGCACAGGGTGCGCACCAGACGCTGGGCCATGACGCCGAGCACCGTAGCCTTGATCAGGTAATGCGGCACGCCGAGTTCGAGCAGACGGCTGATCGCGCTTGGCGCATCGTTGGTGTGGAGGGTCGATAGCACCAAGTGCCCGGTGAGCGCGGCCTGAATCGCCATTTCTGCGGTTTCAAGGTCGCGGATCTCGCCGATCATGATGATGTCCGGGTCTTGTCGCATCAGCGCACGCACGCCGGCGGCGAAACTCAGCTCGATGTTGTGCTGCACCTGCATCTGGTTGAAGGCCGGCTCGACCATTTCGATCGGATCTTCGATGGTGCAGAGGTTGACCTCGGGCGTCGCCAGTTTTTTCAGCGTGGTGTACAGCGTGGTGGTCTTGCCCGAACCGGTTGGCCCGGTGACCAGAATGATGCCGTTGGGCTGGCGGGTCATGTCCTGCCAGCGGCGCAGGTCGTCGGCGCTGAAGCCCAGTTGATCGAAATCCTTGAGCAGCACTTCCGGGTCGAAGATCCGCATGACCATTTTTTCGCCGAACGCCGTAGGCAGCGTCGACAGGCGCAGCTCCACCTCGCCGCCGTCCGGGGTCTTGGTCTTGACCCGGCCGTCCTGCGGTTTGCGCTTTTCCGCAACGTTCATGCGGCCGAGGCTTTTCAGGCGACTGACAATCGCCATGGTCACCTGTGGCGGGAATTGATAGACGTTATGCAGCACGCCGTCGATGCGAAAACGCACGGTGCCTTGCTCGCGGCGCGGTTCGATATGGATATCGCTGGCGCGCTGCTGAAAGGCGTACTGGAACAACCAGTCGACGATATTGACGATGTGCGCATCATTGGCGTCTGGCTCCTGATCGCTGGCGCCGAGGTTGAGCAGTTGTTCGAAATTTCCAAGGTTGCCGCCCTGCGCATCGGCATTGCTGGCGCCGCTGACCGATTTCGCCAAGCGAAAGAATTCGACGCTGAAACGCTGGATGTCCGCCGGGTTGGCCACCACCCGTTTGATCGGCAGCTTCAGCACATGGGTCAGGTCAGCCTCCCAACCGGTGACGTAGGGCTGGGCGCTGGCGACGGTCACCGAGTCGCGGTCTACGGCGACGGCGAGAATCTTGTGCCGCTGGGCGAAGGCGTAGGACATCAGCGGCGTGATCGCCGCAACGTTGATTTTCAGCGGATCGATACGCAGGTACGGCTGGCCGGCCTGTTGCGCCAGCCACAAGGTCAGGCTTTCCAGGTCCAGGTGCTTGCCCGGACGGCTGAGGTCGTCGAGCTGCTGGCTGGCGATGAATTCCAGCGGATGCTTCTGCGCGTGCGCCGCGTGACGGCGACGCGCATTCAACGCCTGCTCGGCGGCGTCCTGGCAGATAAAGCCCTGCGCGACCAGCTCGCGCAGCACTTCATTGAGGTCCAGCCAGCGGTCCTGAAGAGCGAGTTGAACGGACATGCGGGCTTCCTTTTCAAGCGACAGTGCGCAAAAGAATAGCCGTGGCCCTGCTGACCGTTGGGCCACTACCCGACGAAGCCGTTGCCGGGTTTGTCAGCCGGTGGCCTGTGCCGGGGCATCCCAAGCGCTGTCGGCGTTTCGCAGATCGACCGAGCAGACGCTGATCAGGTTACGAAGTTTTTCCGCGATCACTTGTGCGCGGTGCCAGCTCAGGCCGCCGATGACCAGGTCGATCGACAGCAGATCATCCGTGCGCTGCACATTGACCTGCTCGGGCGTAAGGCACTGGAGTGCGAACAGGTTCAGCACCCGCACCAACAGATCCGGCTCGGCCTCGGCGAGAATCTGATACTGCGCCAGGCAATGGGCATTGCTGACGTTCCACACGTCGGCGCGGGTCGGGGCGCTGTTTACGGCTTCAAGGTGCGGCATGGCAAGTCTCCAGATCACTGAAGAAATTTTTACATTCGCTGGCGGGTATTTCTTGGCTAAGATCGGCGATATTGGCAATTGATCGACGTGATCAATTCGCATTATTTAGTTTCTGAGGTTTTTCTATGCACAGCGAGCTGGACGCCTACGACCGCAAGATACTCGCCCTGCTGCAAGAGGACGCTTCGTTGTCCAGTGCACAGATCGCCGAGCAGGTCGGTCTGTCGCAGTCGCCGTGCTGGCGGCGGATTCAGCGAATGAAGGAGGAGGGGATCATTCGCGGTCAGGTGACCTTGCTCGACCGCAAGAAGATTGGTCTGAACACGCAGATCTTCGCCGAGATCAAACTCAACGCCCACGGGCGTTCGAATTTCACCGAGTTCACCGAGGCGATTCGCGGCTTCCCGGAAGTGCTGGAATGTTATGTGTTGATGGGCGCGGTGGATTTTCTGTTGCGCATTGTCGCGGCGGACATCGAGGCGTATGAGCGGTTTTTCTTTGAAAAGCTGTCGCTGGTGCCGGGGATACAGGAAGTGAATTCGATTGTCGCGTTGTCGGAAATCAAATCCACCACCAGCCTGCCGGTTCTACCCTGATCCTTCCTACGCTCCCGCGTGGGAATGCCTCAACGGACGCTCTGCGTCCGCTTTGGGACGCGGAGCGTCCCGGGCTGCATTCCCACGCGGAGCGTGGGAACGATCAATCCATCACCAGCCTGCCGGTCTGAGGTGAGGCGGCGGGCCTCTTCGCAAGCAGGCTCGCTCCCACAGAGGATTGCATCCAATGTGGGAGCGAGCCTGCTCGCGAATGCGGTATTACATGCGCAACAGCATTTTCCATGCGCGATTCTGGTAAACCGCGATCGCCTGCTGCTTGCGCGCGTCGAGCAGTTCGTCGGTGATGGTCGGCTCGTTGGCCAGTTGCGCCAACTTGTTCAGCTCGCCGTAGAGGCGATCCATTTCCGGGATTTCCAGTACGTTGCGCGCGTGGTGCAGCCAGACCTGAATGCGCTCGATGCGCGGCAGTTGTTCGGCGAGGTCTTCCGGCTGCTGTTGATAGCGCTGCAGTTGCAGGGCCGTGGCTTCTTCGCCGAGCAGGCGCGGCAGCCAGCTGTGCAGCTGCGCGCCGCCCTGACGATTGCCGCGCACGTTGCGGTCGGTGGTCCAGGTGCGGGCCAGCAACCAGCGCGACGTGCTCAGCGAGAACAGGCCCCAGCGCGGATCTTCGAGTTCTTCGAGGAACTGCTCCGGTGCGGCTTTGCGCACGTCTTCGTCTTCGATGCCGACCTGCACCAGCGGGCGCCAGTCTTCGAGCAAAGCATCCAGCGCCACACGCAGG
This sequence comes from Pseudomonas retamae, assembly GCF_043496865.1. Classification (NCBI taxonomy): domain Bacteria; kingdom Pseudomonadati; phylum Pseudomonadota; class Gammaproteobacteria; order Pseudomonadales; family Pseudomonadaceae; genus Pseudomonas; species Pseudomonas retamae. The sequence goes on along the minus strand of NZ_JBIEIL010000003.1, from coordinate 376,116 downwards.
TCGTGCGTCGACTGACGCGGCGCGGCCTGGCCGAGGCTGCTGAGCAGGGCGCGCATTTCTGCGAGGTTCTCGACCCAGTCCTGCAGCAGGCGCCAATGGCCGTTGAAACGATACTGTTCGGCCAGACGCTGGCTGCTGCCGAGCAAGTGCCAGCTCAGCGCGGCGAAGGCGTCGTCGAGTTGGGTTTCCGGGGTCAGCTCCGGTGCCGGCAGGCTCAGCGAATAGCTGTTGGCGTCGTACAGGCGATAACCGCGCTCGGCCTTGCTGATGTCGCACGGCATCAAGGCGAGGGTTTCGGCCAGTTCGGCGGCCAGTTCGAGCAGCGCGGCAGGCTCGCCTTCGCGCAGTTCCAGTTCCAGCTCGCAGATTTCTTCTTTCTGCTTGCCGACCACCACGTGACCGAGGTCCAGTGCGGCCTCGATGACCACTTTGGTCTTGCCACGGCCCCAGGCGATTTCGGCGCGCTCGCGGACGAAGTCGGTGGTGAAGATCGGCTTGAGGGTTTTCTTGTCCAGCTCGGCCAGCGACTCGGGCCAGCATTCGCCGTCGAGTTTCTTCACATCGAGCTTGGCTTTCGGCAGTTTCCAGTCGTACTCGTTACGCTCGGACAGACCGGCGACGCTGTGGCCGCGAGTCTTCAGGGTCTGAATGACTTCGTCGCCATCCTTGCGCAGGCGCAGGGCGACTTTGGCCTGGGCCAGATCGCGCTCCGGGGTGTCGAAGTACTGGTTCATCAACTCACGGCGTTCCCAGCCACTTTTGTTGCGTTTCTTCAGCAGCGGGTGCTCGCGCAGCGCGGCGAGGGTTTCGCGGCTGACGCGGAGTTTGATTTCGGTTTCTTTCTGCATGGCCGGAAAATCCAGAGTATCGGGAGCGCAGCCGGGGGAATGTGTGGCTGCCAAGGCCGTGCAGTGTACAGGAGTCAAACTTCCTACGCCCTGCGGCGGTTTATTCCGAGCGCCGGATGGTTCTATGATGGACCTCAATCCGGGAGTTGGAGTCAGCGATGCCTTTGCCATCCATGCAAGACCAGTTCGCTGCGCTGATTGCCGCGCCATCGGTCAGCTGCACCCAACCCAGCCTCGATCAATCCAACCGGGCGGTGATCGACCTGCTTGCCGGCTGGCTGGGCGATCTGGGTTTTTCCTGTGATATCCAGCAGGTCAGCCCGGGCAAATTCAACCTGCTCGCCAGCATCGGCAGCGGTCCCGGTGGGCTGGTGCTGGCCGGGCACAGCGACACGGTGCCGTATGACGACGCCCTGTGGCAGACCGATCCGCTGAAACTCACCGAAGTCGATGGCCGCTGGGTCGGCCTCGGCAGTTGTGACATGAAAGGCTTCTTCGCACTGATCATCGAGGCCGTGCAGCCACTGCTCGATAAACCGTTCAGGCAGCCGCTGCTGATCCTCGCCACCTGCGATGAAGAAAGCTCGATGTCCGGCGCCCGCGCGTTGGCCGAGGCCGGGCAACCGCTGGGCCGCGCGGCGGTGATTGGCGAGCCGACCGGGCTCAAGCCGATCCGCATGCACAAAGGCATCATGATGGAGCGCATCGACATTCTCGGGCAGAGCGGGCATTCGTCGGACCCGCGCCTCGGCCACAGCGCCCTCGAAGCCATGCACGATGCGATCGGCGAGCTGCGCGGCCTGCGCCTGTTGTGGCAGCGCGAATTCAACAATCCGCAATTCAGCGTGCCGCAGCCGACCCTGAACTTCGGCTGCATCCATGGCGGTGATAACCCCAATCGCATCTGTGGCCAGTGTTCGCTTGAATTCGACCTGCGCCCGCTGCCGGGCATGGACCCGAAGGTCCTGCGCGCGGAAATCCTGCGCAAGCTCAACCCGGTGGCCGAGCGGCATCAGGTCAAGATCGACTACAAACCATTGTTCCCGGAAGTGCCGCCGTTCGAGCAGAGCGAAGACGCTGAATTGGTGCGCATCGCCGAAAAGCTCACCGGCCATCGCGCCGAAGCAGTGGCGTTCGGCACCGAAGCGCCTTATCTTCAGCGCCTCGGCTGCGAAACCATCGTGCTCGGCCCCGGCGACATCGCCTGCGCGCACCAGCCCGGCGAATACCTTGAAATGTCACGTTTGCAGCCTACCGTGCAGCTATTGCGGCAGTTGATTGAACATTACTGCCTGACGACTGACGAACGATGATGCCCCCTGTGGGAGCGAGCTCGCTCGCGAAAGCACCCTTTCAGACGCCTCAACGTCAACTGATAAACCGCTTTCGCGAGCAGGCTCGCTCCCACAAGGGAACTGTGTTTTATCCGCACAAAGACTGTAAATTGCCATCACCCCAACCCGTATTCATGAGGAGAGCGCGCGTGTCGCCAAGCCTGTTCCGACGATAACCATCAGCCCGCTGTGCGTTTTTTCGTTTCGCCCCTTTTTCGGCTGCTCTTTATTACAGGCCCAGGTTCATGCCCGAATACGTTAATTGGCTTCGTCACGCGTCCCCTTACATCAATGCCCACCGCGATTGCACCTTCGTCGTCATGCTGCCCGGCGACGGCGTTGAGCATCCGAACTTCGGCAACATCGTCCACGACCTGGTCCTGCTGCACAGCCTCGGCGTGCGCCTGGTGCTGGTGCATGGCTCGCGTCCACAGATCGAAACCCGCCTCGCCGCGCGCGGCCTGACTCCGCATTACCACCACGGCATGCGCATCACCGACGCGGCAACGCTGGAATGCGTGATTGATGCGGTCGGTCAGTTGCGCATTGCCATCGAAGCGCGGCTGTCGATGGACATGGCTTCCTCGCCGATGCAGGGCTCGCGCTTGCGCGTGGCCAGCGGCAACCTTGTCACTGCACGGCCGATCGGCGTTCTCGAAGGCGTTGATTATCACCACACCGGCGAAGTGCGCCGGGTCGACCGCAAGGGCATCAACCGCCTGCTCGACGAGCGCTCGATCGTGCTGCTGTCGCCGCTGGGCTACTCGCCGACCGGTGAAATCTTCAATCTCGCCTGCGAAGACGTCGCCACCCGCGCCGCCATCGATCTGGGTGCGGATAAACTGCTGTTGTTCGGCGCCGAGCTCGGCCTGATCGACGAGAACGGCAAACTGGTGCGCGAACTGCGTCCGCAACAAGTGCCGGCGCATTTGCAGCGTCTGGGCATGAGCAATTATCAGGCGGAGTTGCTCGACGCGGCTGCAGAAGCCTGCCGCGGCGGTGTAGCGCGCAGCCATATCGTCAGCTACGCCGAAGACGGCGCGCTGCTGACCGAACTGTTCACCCGTGACGGCGGCGGTACGCTGGTCGCGCAGGAGCAATTCGAGCTAGTGCGCGAGGCGGCGATTGAAGATGTCGGCGGCTTGCTCGACCTGATCAGTCCGCTGGAAGAGCAGGGCATTCTGGTGCGCCGTTCACGCGAAGTGCTGGAGCGCGAGATCGAGCAGTTCAGCGTGGTCGAGCGTGAGGGCATGATCATCGCCTGCGCGGCGCTGTATCAGATTGCCGATTCCGATGCCGGTGAGCTGGCGTGTCTGGCGGTGAACCCGGAGTATCGTCATGGCGGCCGCGGTGATGAACTGCTTGAGCGCATCGAAACCCGTGCACGGGCGCAGGGTTTGAAGACCTTGTTCGTGCTCACCACGCGCACTGCGCACTGGTTCCGTGAGCGTGGTTTCGAGCCGAGTAGCGTCGAGCGCCTGCCGGCGGCGCGGGCTTCGCTGTACAACTATCAGCGCAACTCGAAGATCTTCGAAAAGACGCTGTAATCGCGTCACGCCATTCGCGAGCAGGCTCGCTCCCACATTTGTTCAGTGAACTCTGTGGGAGCGAGCCTGCTCGCGAAGCTTTTTATTGCGCGACAAACTTCGCACTGACATACGGCGAATAATCCGTCAGCACCGTTTCGACCTTGCCCTGTTCCTTGAGAAACTTCGCTGTCTCGCCAATCGCCTTCGCCGTGCCGCCGTCCAGCAGCGCTGTGGTTTGCTGCGCCTTGGCATCCGGGAATGTCGAGCCGGCGAGCAGTTCCGGTACATCGGCGGCATTGGCACCGGTCAGTTTGGCGATTTTCTGTACCGGCACCGAGTCGGCGGTCCAGCTGCCTTTTTGCGCGGCGTAATCGGCGAACGAGTCCAGCGTGACCTTGGCGAATTTCGCCACGACGTCCGGGTGCTTCTCGGCAAAATCCTTGCGCGCAACCCACACTTCAAAGGTCGGCGCGCCCCACTGGCCGACCTGCGCGGCATCGGTCAACGTCTTGCCGGTCTTGCGGATTTCACCCAGCGCCGGCGACCAGACAAACGCTCCGTCGATGTCGCCACGTTTCCACGCGGCGGCGATCTCTGCCGGTTGCAGGTTGACCACTTTGACTTGCGAGGTTGTCAGGCCCCAGTGCTTCAATGCCCCGAGCAAGCTGTAGTGAGAAGTGGACACGAACGGCGTGGCGATGGTTTTGCCGACCAGATCCTGCGGTTTATCAATGCCACTGCCATTGCGCACCACCAAGGCTTCGGCGGCATTGATCTGCGCCGAAACGATAAACGCCACGATCGGCAGATTGCGTGACGCGGCTGCGGCCAGAGGGCTCGAGCCAAGGTTGCCGATCTGCACGTCACCCGAAGCGATGGCTGTCACAATTTCCGGGCCGCTGTTGAAGCGACGCCAGTCGATCTTCTCGCCGATGGTCTTCTCATAGACGCCGTCCGCCTGGGGCACTTTGCTCGGGTCGATGCCGGTCTGATAGCCAACGGTCAGACCAGCGGCATGTGCGGAAAAAGAAATCAGTGCCGACACACAAACTGTAACAAATTGACTTGATAGTGCGCGTTTCGCCATGATGCGTCGCCTTTTCGATGGGTTTTGACGTGTTGGGAGCACGCCAAAGCTAATCGATCTAAAAAAAGGTCAGCAAATACCATTTAGGAATGAGCTTAGTTGCCGATACGCTGTCTCCCGCAGGAGATGGCCATTATTGGGCCATATGCCCGAATGGTATGAAAAAGAACGAATAAATTCTTTTTGGCTTTATCAGGAAATCTTTACTCTGCAGGGACCCAATCACTGGCGATTAGACGTTGGTCGTAGACACACAAGGTTACGATTGACTTGGCAGTCACGGTCTGGCGCTAATCGCGCATCTTAGGATTCAGGGCAAAACGACCCCGAACCAGGAACACAAGAATTAGAACGAGAGGAGCGATACATGAACAAGTCCACCTTGGCCCTGGCCGTGGCTGTTGGGGTTATGGCGCAGCAAGCAGGCGCCGCCGGTTTCATTGAAGACAGCAAGGCAACTCTGGGGCTGCGCAACTTCTACATCAACACCGACAACCGTGATGGCGCTGGCGCCAACAAGAACGAAGAGTGGGGCCAAGGCTTCGATCTGCGTTTCATCTCCGGTTACACCCAAGGCACCGTCGGCTTCGGCCTTGACGCCATCGGCCTGCTGGGCATCCGTCTGGATTCGGGCGGCGGCACCAACGGCAACAGTGGCACCGCTTACGGCGGCACCGTGTTCCCGAGCGAGTCCAACGGCAAAGCCGTGGACAACTTCTCCAGCCTGGGCCTGACTGCCAAAGCCAAGATCTCCCAGACCGAACTGAAGCTGGGCACTCTGCAGCCAAAACTGCCGGTCATCGTGACCAACGACGGTCGTCTGCTGCCACAAACCTGGCAGGGCGGCCAGATCACTTCCGGCGAGATCAAGGACCTGACCCTGGTCGGCGGTCAGATCGAAGCGGTAAAAGGTCGTAACTCCAGCAACAATGAAAACCTCTCGATCGGTGGCGCCAACTCCCGTGGCACGGCGTTCCGCGACAGCAACAAGTTCATCTACGCCGGTGGTGACTACAAGATCACCAAAGACCTGACTGCCCAGTACTACTACGGCAACCTGGAAGACTTCTACAAGCAGCACTTCCTGGGTCTGGTACACAACTGGTCGATCGGCCCGGGCGTCTTGAAGTCTGACCTGCGTTACTTCAACAGCTCCGACGACGGCAAGAACGGCACCGACTCGGCTTACTACAGCTCGGGTAACTACACCGGTTTCCGTAACGGTCGTGGCGAAGTCGACAACAACCTGTACAGCGGCCTGTTCCTGTATACCGTTGCCGGCCACACCTTCGGCGGCGGCTACCAGGTTTCCAACGGCAGCAGCGACTTCCCTTGGCTGAACCAGGGCGACGGTTCGTCGAACTACACCATCACCGACATGCAGATCCAGAAGTTCGGCCGTGCCGGTGAGAAAACCTGGCAAGCTCGCTACTCCTACGATTTCGCCAAGGTTGGCGTACCTGGCCTGACCGCCGGTGTGGTTTACCTGAAGGGCGACAGCATCGACACCGTTGGCAGCAACGGTCGCGAAAGCGCTTCGAACCGTTCCGAGTGGGAACGCGACTTCACCATCGGTTACGTCGTACCGGAAGGCCCGTTCAAGAACGTCGGCCTGATGTGGAAAAACGCTGTGTGGCGCACCGACCTGCCGAACACCCGTTCGCAGGACGAAAACCGCCTGATCGTCAGCTACTCGATCCCGCTGTTGTAATAGCGCGGCTCGATTCGCAGACGTAAAAAAAGCCCCGTCCGGCATTGCGCCGGACGGGGCTTTTGCGTTTTCGAGTCAGGCCCACCCCCGTAAGCCTGTCTCGAAGTTTCCCTCTTACTGCAACTCAAGGCCTTCTCGAACCTTGATGCCGATGTTCGACGCGATCTCGCCAAGGGTCCAGTGAACAGATTTTTAATATTCAATAAAGATCTAGATATCGCTTTATTTAATCTTTTTCATGAGCGCAAATCCCGAGCTACAGTTGAGGTCTCCAACAACTCCAACAGGAGCTGCATCATGAGCCTCAGACTTGGCGACATCGCCCCCGATTTCGAACAGGATTCCAGCGCCGGCAAGATTCGTTTCCACGAATGGCTGGGCGATAGCTGGGGCGTGCTGTTCTCTCATCCGGCAGACTTCACACCGGTATGCACCACTGAACTGGGCTTCACCGCCAAGCTCAAGGACGAATTCAGCCAGCGCGGCGTCAAAGCCATTGCGCTGTCAGTCGACCCGGTGGATTCGCACCACAAGTGGATCGAAGACATCAATGAAACCCAGAACACCGTGGTCAATTTTCCGATCCTGGCCGATGCCGATCGCAAGGTTTCCGATCTCTACGACCTGATCCATCCGAACGCCAGCGATACCTTGACCGTACGTTCGCTGTTCGTCATCGATCCGAACAAGAAGATTCGTCTGACCATTACTTATCCGGCGAGCACCGGGCGCAATTTCCACGAGATCCTGCGGGTAATCGACTCGCTGCAGCTCACCGACAACTACAAGGTGGCCACCCCGGCCAACTGGCAGGACGGTGAAGACGTGGTGATCGTGCCTTCGCTCAAGGATGAAGACGAGATCAAGCAGCGCTTCCCGAAAGGCTATCGCGCGGTGAAGCCGTACCTGCGTCTGACGCCGCAGCCGAACAAATAATATTCGCGGTCTAGCCACCACCGCTTTCGCGAGCAGGCTCGCTCCCACAGGGATCGCATTTCAATGTGGGAGCGAGCCTGCTCGCGAAGGCGTCAGCCCAGGCACTTGAGAATCCAGAATGACAACGCAGGGGAATTTCGGCCGTTTCGACGGCCTTTTTTTTGTCCAAATAAAGGCAGTTGATATATCTCTAAAACGCATAACCAAATGAATAAATATGATTTATGGATATATAAATCTGCTGGTAAGGTCATTCCATTGAAGCGAGATCGCAACCTGCGAATCGCCGCTAACGTTTAAGGAATCGTCTCAATGCTGGTCGTCTCACTGGGTGGCAGCCCCAGCCTGCGCTCCCGCTCCGCGGTGCTGCTGGAGCGTTCGCAACGCTGGCTGCAACAGCACGGAGTGGAAGTGGTGAGTTATCAGGTGCGGGACTTCCCGGCCGAAGATTTGCTCCACGCGCGCTTCGACAGTCCCAAGGTTCTCAATCTGTTGCAACAGATCGAAAACGCCGACGGCCTGCTCATCGCTACGCCGGTATACAAGGCGTCGTTTTCCGGCGCACTGAAAACCCTGCTCGATCTGCTGCCCGAATGTGCACTGAGCCACAAGATCGTCTTGCCGATGGCCACCGGTGGCAGCATCGCCCACATGCTGGTAGTCGATTACGCCCTCAAGCCAGTGCTGTCGGCGTTGAAAGCCCAGGAAATGCTCCAGGGGATTTTTGCCGAGGACAGCCAGATCGCTTACGGCGAAGGCAGTGCCGATGCGCAACTGGCGCCGACCCTGGAATTGCGACTGCATGAAGCGCTGGAGCAGTTTGTCGGAGCCATGGCACGCCGGCCGAAACCGCTGGAGCCGGGCCTGTTGAACGAACGTTTGTTGAGTGCTCGCTGGAGCATTTGAGTCTCATCGAAATTTGAAGTACTGGCCTTACTCGCCCGCCAACGGGCAAGCAGGTGCAGCCACAACCCAACAGCAAAAAGGAGAGCGCCATGCGCCCTGTATTTTTGCGTCGTGGTCTGGTCGCTCTGTTTGCTGCGGCTGTGTCCATCGGCGCTATTACCCAAGCTCAAGCCGAGACCTTGCGGATCGGTTATCAAAAGTACGGCACGCTGGTGCTGCTCAAGGCCAAAGGCACGCTGGAGAAACGTCTGGCCGCCCAGGGCGTCGACGTGCAATGGACTGAATTCCCCGGCGGCCCACAACTGCTCGAAGGTCTCAATGTCGGTTCGATCGACTTTGGCGTGACCGGCGAAACCCCGCCTGTGTTCGCCCAGGCCGCTGGCGCCGATCTGCTCTACGTGGCTTACGAACCACCCGCGCCGCACAGCGAAGCGATCCTGGTGCCGAAAGATTCGCCGATCAAATCGGTGGCCGATCTCAAAGGCAAGAAAATTGCCCTGAACAAAGGCTCCAATGTTCACTACCTGTTAGTGCGCGCGCTGGAAGATGCTGGCCTCAAGTACAGCGACATTCAAACCGTTTTCCTGCCACCGGCCGATGCCCGCGCAGCGTTCGAGCGCGGCAGCGTCGACGCCTGGGTGATCTGGGATCCGTATCAGGCCGCGGCCGAGCAACAACTGCAGGCGCATACCCTGCGTGACGGCAAAGGCCTCGTCGACAACCATCAGTTCTATCTCGCCACCAAACCTTACGCGCAGAAAAATCCCGAGGTGATCAAGACCCTTGTCGAAGAAGTGCGCGCGGTCGGCGAATGGTCGCAAGCCAATCCGCAAGACGTGACCCAACAGGTGGCGCCACTGCTCGGTCTGCCGGCAGACATCACCCTGACCTCGGTGAAACGCCAGGGCTATGGCGCGCTGTTCCTGACCCCGGAAGTGGTCGCCGCGCAACAGAAAATCGCCGACACGTTCTACCAGCTCAAGCTGATTCCCAAGCCGCTGAGCATCAAGGACGTGATCTGGACCCCGCCGGCCGCTGTGGCCCAAAGCTCCCCAGCGCAGTAATTCGAATCCACAAGGAGACCACTCCATGAGCCTCAATATTTTCTGGTTCCTGCCTACCCACGGCGACGGCCATTACCTTGGCACCGCTGAAGGCGCCCGCGCGGTGGATCACGGTTATTTGCAGCAAGTCGCGCAAGCGGCGGATCGCCTTGGTTTTGGCGGTGTGCTGATTCCCACCGGGCGTTCCTGCGAAGACTCGTGGCTGGTGGCGGCGTCGCTGATTCCAGTGACCCAGCGCCTGAAGTTTCTGGTCGCCCTGCGCCCCGGGATCATTTCCCCGACGGTGGCGGCGCGACAGGCAGCGACCCTGGATCGTCTATCCGGCGGTCGTGCGTTGTTCAATCTGGTGACTGGCGGTGACCCGGAAGAGCTGGCTGGCGATGGCCTGTTCCTCAACCACGAAGAACGCTATCAGGCCTCGGTGGAATTCACCCGCATCTGGCGCCGCGTGCTGGAAGGCGAAACCGTTGATTACGATGGCCAGCACATCAGTGTGAAGGGGGCGAAGTTGCTCTATCCGCCGATCCAGCAACCGCGTCCGCCGCTGTATTTTGGTGGCTCGTCTGAAGCGGCGCAGGATCTGGCCGCCGAGCAAGTGGAAATGGTCCTGACCTGGGGCGAGCCGCCAGCGGCGGTGGCGGAGAAGATTGTACAAGTCCGGGCCAAAGCCGCCAAACTCGGCCGCACCGTACGCTTCGGTATTCGTTTGCATGTGATCGTCCGTGAAACCAATGCCGAAGCCTGGCAAGCGGCGGATCGGCTGATTTCGCATTTGGACGACGACACCATCCAACGTGCGCAGGCTTCGCTGGCGCGCTTCGATTCGGTCGGCCAGCAACGCATGGCCGCGCTGCACGGCGGCAGCCGCGACAATCTTGAAGTCAGCCCGAACCTGTGGGCCGGCGTCGGTCTGGTGCGTGGCGGCGCCGGCACGGCGCTGGTCGGCGATGGCCCGACCGTGGCGGCGCGGGTCAAGGAATACGCGGATCTGGGCATCGATACGTTCATCTTCTCCGGTTATCCACACCTCGAAGAATCCTATCGGGTCGCCGAGCTGTTGTTTCCGCACCTCGACGTCGAGCGCCCGGAATTGCCGAAAAGCGCCGGTTACGTCAGCCCGTTCGGCGAAATGGTCGCCAACGACATCCTGCCCAAAGCCGCATCGCAGAGCTGAGGCGCGGCCATGAAGAAATTTATCCACAGCCTCGCGCCCTGGGCGTTGCCGGTGTTGCTGCTGGCGGTGTGGCAGTTGTCGGTGTCGGCCGGTTGGTTGTCGACCCGGATTCTGCCGGCGCCGGTGGCGGTGCTCGAAGCCGGCGTCAGTCTGGTACGCAGCGGCGAAATCTGGACGCACCTGGCCATCAGCGGCTGGCGCGCGGCACTCGGTTTCACCATCGGCGGCAGCATTGGTCTGGTGCTGGGCTTTATCACCGGCCTGTCGAAGTGGGGCGAGCGCCTGCTCGACAGCTCGGTGCAGATGATCCGCAACGTGCCGCATCTGGCGCTGATTCCGCTGGTGATCCTGTGGTTCGGCATCGACGAGTCGGCGAAGATTTTTCTCGTGGCGCTGGGCACGTTGTTCCCGATTTATCTGAACACTTATCACGGCATCCGCAACGTCGACCCGGCGCTGGTGGAGATGGCGCGCAGTTATGGTTTGAGCGGTTTCAGCCTGTTCCGCCAGGTGATTCTGCCCGGCGCGCTGCCGTCGATTCTGGTCGGCGTACGCTTTGCCCTGGGCTTCATGTGGCTGACGCTGATCGTCGCTGAAACCATTTCGGCCAGCTCGGGCATCGGCTATCTGGCGATGAACGCCCGTGAGTTTTTGCAGACCGACGTGGTGGTGCTGGCGATCCTGCTTTACGCCGTGCTGGGCAAACTGGCCGACCTCGCCGCCCGTGGGCTTGAGCGCGTGTGGTTGCGCTGGCATCCGGCCTATCAGGTAGCCAAGGGAGGTGCGGCATGACTGCTCAACAGCCGCCACGCTTGCTGCGCGGTATTCCGCTGGCCCTGCGCAACCTGCAGAAAACCTTCGGCACGCGCCAAGTGCTGCGCGACATCGATCTGCACATTCCGGCGGGGCAATTTGTCGCCGTAGTCGGGCGCAGCGGTTGCGGCAAAAGCACCTTGCTGCGCTTGCTCGCGGGGCTTGATCAACCGACTGGCGGCGACCTGCTCGCCGGTTCTGCGCCGCTCAGCGAAGCGCGCGATGACACTCGCTTGATGTTTCAGGAAGCGCGCCTGCTGCCGTGGAAAAAGATCATCGACAACGTCGGCCTCGGCCTCAAGGGCAACTGGCGGCCGCAAGCGCTGGACGCGCTCGAAGCGGTGGGCTTGGCCGATCGCGCCAATGAATGGCCAGCGGCGTTATCCGGCGGCCAGAAGCAGCGTGTCGCCCTGGCTCGGGCGCTGATTCATAAACCGCGCCTGCTGTTGCTCGACGAACCACTCGGCGCGCTGGACGCCCTGACCCGCATCGAGATGCAGCAACTGATCGAACGCCTGTGGCAGCAACACGGCTTCACCGTGCTGCTGGTGACGCACGACGTGAGCGAAGCGGTGGCGATTGCCGACCGGGTGATTCTGATCGAGGACGGCGAAGTCGGCCTCGACCTGCACGTCGAACTGCCGCGCCCACGCGTGCGTGGCTCGCATCGCCTGGCCGCACTGGAAACCGAAGTGCTCAACCGTGTTCTGTCCCTGCCCGGCGAACCGCCGACGCCGGAACCTGTTTCACCCCTGCCTACGCAATTGCGTTGGGCGCAATGACGCAGCTGCAAGCTACAAGCTGCAAGCTACAAGTAGAAACACTGTGCTTTTACTTGCCGCTTGTAGCTTGCCACTTGCAGCTTATTTCGACCTCAGGAGAAATATCATGACTATCAAAGCCATCAACGTGCGCAACCAGTTCAAAGGCTCGATCAAGGAAATCGTCCTCGGCGACGTGCTGTCGGAAATCGACGTGCAGACCGCTTCGGGCATCGTCACTTCGGTGATTACCACTCGCTCGGTGAAAGAGCTGGAACTGGTGGTGGGCAGTGAGGTAATTGCCTTTGTGAAATCCACTGAGGTGTCGATCGCCAAGTTGTAAACCTGTGGATAAACAACAGCCCCGAAGGGTGTGAGCCCTTCGGGGTTTTCTGTGCCTGGCTTGAAATCGGCAGTGCGGCCTTCGCGAGCAGGCTCGCTCCCACAGGGGAATGCATTTCAAAGGTGGGAGCGAGCCTGCTCGCGAAGAGGCGGTGAGGACGCTAAAGATTTCTCTTCGGCAGATAGGGCGGCAGATACAACCCGATATAGGCATCGAACACACGCATCCCTTCCTCGGCCATGCGCGGCGTGATCTGCCCATGCTGTTGCACCGAACGTGCATAAACGCGGTCGCCCAGTTCCATTGCCAAGGCAAACACATCGACATCGTCCGGCAGCTTGGGCAATTCAAAGTGATGGTCGAACAGTTTGTGCATCAGCTCGCCCAGTTCCAGATCGTGCTGGCGGTCCGCCTGGGTCACTTCCGTCAGCCCGTGCTGGGCGAGAATCAACTGGCGTGCCGCGGCGTCTTCGCCGTAGATCTCGAGCATGCGCTGCTCGACCAGTCGCGACAGATCGCGCCAGTCGCGCAAGGCCTCATGATCGATCGGCGCTTGCAGGCAGGCGCGAAAGGCCGCGTGTACGTCGGCGGTCAACGCTTCGAGCAAGGCCGGGACGCTGGCGAAGAAATGATAAACGGAGGAGGGCGGAATCTGCGCTCGCTCGGCCACGCTGTAGATCGACAGGCTCGCCACGCCCTCGGCGGCCAGCAGCGTGCGCGCGGCGTCGAGGATCGAATCGATCCGCGCCTGACTGCGGGCACGGGGTTTGCGGACGGTGGCGGGACGCGTCATGAAAGTCTCCTGCGGGGCAGCGGGCATTGTACGAGCAGGCTTGTGTGTTGTCTGCCATGACGCCTTCGCGAGCAGGATCCGCTGCGTACACAAAGTCATCGTTCACTGGAGATCAATTGTGGGAGCGAGCCTGCTCGCGAACCGCCGCAGGCGGCCATAAAAAAACGCCGCTGGCTGAATCAGCCAACGGCGTTGTTTTGAAGTTGCAAACACTTAAACCGTATGCAGATACCAGTTGTACTCAAGGTCGGAGATGGAGTGTTCGAACTCCTCCAGCTCGCTTTCCTTGCAGGCGACGAAGATATCGATGTACTTCGGATCGATGTACTTGGCCATCACCTCGCTGTCGTCCAGCTCGCGCAGGGCATCGCGCAAGTTGTTCGGCAGGCTTTGCTCGTTCTGCTCGTAGCTGTTGCCTTCGACAGGCGCGCCCGGCTCGATCTTGTTGACCAGACCGTGATGCACACCGGCCAGTACCGAAGCCATCAGCAGGTACGGGTTGGCGTCGGCACCGGCAACGCGGTGTTCGATCCGCACGGCATCGGCAGAGCCGGTCGGTACGCGAATCGCCACGGTGCGGTTGTCCAGACCCCAGCACGGCGAGTTCGGTACATAGAACTGCGCGCCGAAACGACGATACGAGTTGACGTTCGGGCAGAGGAACGCCATCTGCGCGGGCAGGGTCTCGAGCACACCGCCGATCGCGTGACGCAGCGCGGCGTTCTGCTCGGGATCCTCGCTGGCAAAAATGTTCTTGCCGGCCTTGTCCAGAATCGAAATGTGTACGTGCAAACCATTGCCTGCCTGGCCCGGATACGGCTTGGCCATGAAAGTGGTGTCCATTTCATGGTCGTAGGCGATGTTCTTGATCAGGCGCTTGAGCAGGACCGCGTAGTCACAGGCCTTGATCGGGTCGGCGACATGGTGCAGGTTCACTTCGAACTGCGCCGGGGCACTTTCCTTGACGATCGCATCGGCCGGGATGCCTTGCTCTTTGGCACCTTCCAGAATGTCCTGGAGGCAGTCGACGTATTCGTCGAGGTCGTCGATCAGGTAGACCTGAGTCGAGTGCGGGCGTTTGCCGGAGATTGGCGAGCGTGGCGGCTGCGGACGGCCGTTCACGTTTTCCTGGTCGATCAGGTAGAACTCGAGTTCGAAGGCGGCGCAGATGGTCAGGCCCAGTTCGTCGAACTTGGTCACCACCTGGCGCAGCACTTCACGCGGGTCGGCGAAGAACGGGTCGCCTTCGAGTTCGTGCATGGTCATCAGCAGTTGCGCGGTCGGGCGCTTCTGCCACGGCTCGTTGCACAGGGTATCGGGGATCGGATAGCAGATACGGTCGGCGTCGCCGATGTCCAGGCCCAGGCCGGTGCTTTCCACCGTCGAACCATTGATATCCAGAGCAAATAGAGAGGCCGGCAGGTTGATGCCTTTCTCGTAAACCTTGTGGAGGCTGGTGCGTTCGATGCGCTTGCCGCGCACCACACCATTCATATCCGCAATCAGAAGGTCAACGTACAGAACCTCAGGATGTTCCTTAAGGAACGCGTTCGCTTCGTTAAGCTGAACGGCACGCGGGGGTACCGACATGATGCAACACCTTTGTTGTTAAAAATATCAATCATTGATCTTTTCTGGTTTCAGTCAACCCGAACAGCCTGCCGAAGTCAAGCGAGGCCTTTTTTGCCCTAAAAAAGCGCCGTGAGGGCATTTATGGGGCATTTCCGGGCGTTTTTGCGCCGTGTACATGGCGGGCACCCGCAGGCTTGAGCAGGCCGTGTTGTATTTTTTACGGGGGTGTTGTGTAAAAAAATGAACAAGGCTAAGCTCCGATCAAACCCATAACAGCAATAATACCGGGGTGCTTCATGTCTCGCCTGCCGTTAATCGGCGTCACCGACTGCTCGCAACAGTCCGGTCTGCATGCTTATCACATCAGTGGCGATCCATCCGTCCGTAACGCGGCCATCAAGGCTTGCGGTTTGCCGTCGCTGCACTGCGCAGCAGCCTGCCAAGCGACAGCGTCCGATATTCTGGACGCAGACGACAGCATCCTGTTTATGGCGTCTCCTTTCAATATAGATCGCTTTCATCGTCACAGCCTGTGCCGCTTCCACAGCCGTGCTCACGATTCTGCACGCCTTGAATGTGCACAGGAAATGCAACGCCAGCGTCAAGGGCAGGTAAGCTCCTCGTTCATTGTCTATGCGCGGTGCCAGGCGTAAGCCGGCACTGCGCGAGCAAGCCCCCCTTTAACGCGACGCTCTCAGCGTCAAACTTGCCTGACATCGCGTCAGGAGACTCAGCCCAGAGGCATTTATGAGTACCAACCTCGACCAGCTCACCGATTGGTTGAAAGACCGCAAGATCACAGAAGTCGAATGCATGATCGGCGACTTGACCGGCATCACCCGCGGCAAGATCTCCCCGACCAACAAGTTCATCGCCGAAAAAGGCATGCGTCTGCCGGAAAGCGTGTTGTTGCAGACCGTGACCGGCGACTACGTCGAAGATGACATCTATTACGAACTGCTCGATCCGGCCGACATCGACATGATCTGCCGCCCCGACCAGAACGCCGTGTACCTGGTGCCTTGGGCCATCGAGCCGACCGCGCAGGTGATCCACGATACCTACGACAAGCAAGGCAACCCGATCGAGCTGTCGCCGCGCAACGTCCTCAAGAAAGTCCTCAAGCTGTATGCCGACAAGGGCTGGCAGCCAATCGTCGCGCCGGAGATGGAGTTCTACCTGACCAAGCGCAGTGACGACCCTGACTATCCGTTGCAGCCACCGATTGGTCGCTCCGGTCGCCCGGAAATCGGTCGTCAGTCGTTCTCGATTGAAGCAGCGAACGAATTCGATCCGCTGTTCGAAGACGTTTACGACTGGTGCGAATTGCAGGAGCTGGACCTCGACACGCTGATCCACGAGGACGGCACGGCGCAGATGGAAATCAACTTCCGTCACGGTGACGCACTGTCGTTGGCCGACCAGATCCTGGTGTTCAAACGCACCATGCGCGAAGCCGCGCTCAAGCACGACGTGGCTGCGACGTTCATGGCCAAACCGATGACCGGCGAGCCGGGCAGTGCCATGCACTTGCACCAGAGCATCATCGACATCCACACCGGCAAGAACGTTTTCTCCAATGAAGACGGGACCATGAGCCAGTTGTTCCTGCACCACATCGGTGGCCTGCAGAAACTGATCCCGGAATTGCTGCCGCTGTTCGCTCCCAACGTCAATTCGTTCCGCCGCTTCCTGCCGGACACCTCGGCACCGGTAAACGTGGAGTGGGGCGAAGAAAACCGCACCGTCGGCCTCCGCGTACCGGACGCCGGCCCGCAGAACCGCCGCGTGGAAAACCGTCTGCCGGGGGCCGACGCCAACCCTTATCTGGCGATTGCCGCGAGCCTGCTGTGCGGTTACATCGGCATGGTCGAAGGCCTCAACCCGAGCGCGCCAGTGGTGGGTCGTGGTTACGAGCGCCGCAACCTGCGCCTGCCGCTGACCATCGAAGACGCGCTGGAGCGCATGGAAAACAGCAAAACCGTCGAGAAATACCTCGGCAAGACTTTCATCACAGGCTACGTCGCGGTCAAGCGGGCCGAGCATGAAAACTTCAAGCGCGTGATCAGTTCCTGGGAGCGTGAGTACCTGCTCTTCGCCGTCTGATACGCCGGGCGCGCCGCGCAGGCGGCGCGCCTTCACCGATAACAAGGAGAATTGGCATGACCAGCAACAACCCGCAAACCCGCGAGTGGCAAGCACTCAGCAGTGATCACCACCTGGCCCCGTTCAGCGATTTCAAGCAACTGAAAGAGAAGGGCCCGCGGATCATCACCAATGCCAAGGGTGTTTATCTGTGGGACAGCGAAGGCAACAAGATCCTCGACGGCATGGCCGGGCTCTGGTGCGTGGCGATCGGTTATGGCCGCGATGAGCTGGCCGACGCTGCCGCGAAACAGATGCGCGAACTGCCGTACTACAACCTGTTCTTCCAGACCGCACACCCGCCGGCACTGCAACTGGCCAAGGCGATTGCCGACGTTGCACCGGAAGGCATGAACCATGTGTTCTTCACCGGTTCCGGCTCCGAAGGCAACGACACCATGCTGCGCATGGTTCGCCATTACTGGGCGATCAAAGGCCAGCCGAACAAGAAAGTCATCATCAGCCGCAAGAACGGTTATCACGGTTCGACCGTGGCCGGCGCCAGCCTCGGCGGCATGACCTATATGCATGAGCAGGGCGACTTGCCGATCCCAGGCATCGAGCACATCGCGCAGCCGTACTGGTTTGCCGAAGGCGGCGACATGACGCCAGAAGAGTTCGGCATCTGGGCGGCCAATCAGCTCGAAGAGAAGATTCTCGAAGTCGGCGTCGACAACGTCGGTGCCTTTATTGCCGAGCCGATTCAGGGTGCCGGTGGCGTGATCATTCCGCCCGACACCTACTGGCCGCGCATCAAGGAAATCCTCGCCAAATACGACATTCTGTTTGTGGCCGACGAAGTGATCTGCGGTTTCGGCCGCACCGGTGAGTGGTTCGGTAGCGATTTCTACGACCTCAAACCCGACATGATGACCATCGCCAAAGGCCTGACCTCCGGCTACATCCCGATGGGTGGCCTGATCGTTCGTGACAGCGTGGTGGCGGTACTCAACGAAGGCGGCGATTTCAACCACGGCTTTACCTATTCCGGGCATCCGGTGGCAGCCGCGGTGGGCCTGGAAAACATCCGCATCCTGCGCGATGAAAAAATTATCGAGAACGCCCACAACGAAACGGCACCGTATTTGCAGAAACGTCTGCGCGAGCTGAACGATCATCCGTTGGTGGGTGAAGTTCGCGGCGTCGGTCTGCTGGGGGCGATCGAGCTGGTGCAGGACAAGGCCACGCGCAAGCGTTACGAAGGTAAGGGCGTGGGCATGATCTGCCGGCAGTTCTGCTTCGATAACGGCCTGATCATGCGCGCGGTGGGAGACACGATGATCATCGCGCCGCCGCTGGTGATCAGCAAAGCCGAGATCGACGAGCTGGTTACAAAGGCACGCAAGTGTCTGGACCTGACCCTCGGTGCGCTGCAGGGCTAAGTGCTAGGCTTTGAGCGAGCAGGTTGCGGCTCGCTCGTTCAAAGCTGTCAGAAAGGCCGGTCTTTCCTTGAAAGACCGCCTCGGATCTTGCCAGACTAGCCGCGGTTCCAGTTGTCCGGGTTCGGCCGCTGAACAATGTGGTTCAAAAAAGAAAAATTTGGAGCATGACGCATGAAGGCATTAGGTAAAAAGCTTGCTGGCAAGACACTTCTCGCGCTGTCCGTGGCGGGCATGATGGCGGGTGCGGTTCACGCGGACGACAAGGTACTGCACGTTTACAACTGGTCCGATTACATCGCGCCGGACACCGTGGCCAACTTCGAGAAAGCCACCGGGATCAAAGTCGTCTACGACGTCTTCGACAGTAACGAAACCCTGGAAGCCAAGCTGCTGGCCGGCAAGTCCGGTTACGACATCGTGGTGCCTTCCAACAACTTCCTCGCCAAGCAGATCAAGGCCGGGGTTTACCAGGAGCTGGACAAGTCCAAGCTGCCGAACTGGAAAAACCTCGACGAAGACCTGCTCAAGGCCGTTGGCGACGCCAGCGACCAGGGCAACAAACACGCCTTCCCGTACATGTGGGGCTCGATCGGCATCGGCTACAACCCGGCCAAGGTCAAGGCTGCGCTGGGCATCGACAAGATCGATTCGTGGGACGTGGTGTTCAAGCCTGAAAACATGGAAAAGCTGAAAAGCTGCGGCGTGAGCTTCCTCGACGCTCCGACCGAGATGATTCCGGCCGCGTTGCACTACCTGGGCAAGCCGACCAACAGCAAGGACAAGGCTGACCTGAAAGCCGCCGAAGACCTGTTCCTGAAAATTCGTCCGTCGGTTGCCTACTTCCACTCCTCCAAGTACATCTCGGACCTGGCCAACGGCAACATCTGCGTCGCTGTCGGTTACTCGGGTGACCTGGAGCAATCCAAAACCCGCGCCCAGGAAGCCGGTGACAAGGTCAAACTGGCCTACACCATTCCAAAAGAAGGCGCCGGTACTTTCTACGACATGGTCGCCATTCCCAAGGATGCCGAAAACGTCGAAGCCGCCTACAAGTTCATGAACTACCTGCTCGAGCCGCAAGTGATGGCCGGCATCACCAACGCCGTGCGTTTCCCGAACGGCAACAAGGCGGCCACGCCACTGGTGGACAAGGACATCACCAGCGATCCGAGCATCTACCCGTCGGCTGAAGTGAAGAAACAGCTCTACGCGATCAGTGACCTGGACGCGGCGACCCTGCGCCTGATCACCCGCAGCTGGACCAAGATCAAATCGGGCAAATAAGCCGGTTTTGTCGCAGCAACCGCTGGCCGTCGTTTCCGCGATGGCGGCCAGCGGGGCAATTAAATGACAGAAAGTTTTGCTGGATCGGTTTTTCGAGGGTAAGTTGCGCGCCGGTTTTGTTGTCGGGCAGCCATGGCTGTCACGCAGCGCGGGCAACTTGGGCCCAATCCATTTAGAGGACCTCCACTTGCCTGTATTTTCTTCTTTGCGCAAAGCCCTGCTGGCCGCTGCCGGCCTGACCCTCGCTGTCGGAGCCCAGGCCGCCGGTACGGTGCATATTTATAACTGGTCCGATTACATCGGCGAATCGACCCTGGCCGACTTCGAAAAGGAGACCGGGATCAAACCGGTCTACGACGTCTTCGATTCCAACGAAACCCTGGAAGGCAAACTCCTCGCCGGGCGCACCGGCTACGACGTGGTCGTGCCGTCGAACCACTTCCTCGGCAAACAGATCAAGGCCGGCGCGTTCCAGAAACTCGACAAGGCGCAACTGCCGAACTATTCCAATCTCGATCCGGTACTGCTCAAGCGTCTGGAGCAGAACGATCCGGGCAACCTGTATGCCGTGCCGTACCTGTGGGGCACCAACGGCATCGGTTACAACGTCGACAAGGTCAAGGCTGTGCTGGGCATCGACAAGATCGATTCCTGGGCCGTGCTGTTCGAGCCGGAAAACATCAAGAAGCTGCACAGCTGCGGCGTGGCGTTCCTCGATTCGGCCGATGAAATGATGCCGACCATGCTCAATTACCTGGGCCTGAACGCCAACAGCACCAACACCAAGGACTACGAAAAAGCCACTGCCAAGCTGCTCGCGGTGCGTCCTTACGTGACCTATTTCCATTCCTCGAAATACATCGGCGATCTGGCCAACGGCGACATCTGCGTGGCGATCGGTTTCTCCGGTGATATTTTCCAGGCGAAGAACCGTGCCGAGGAAGCCAAGAAAGGCGTGAACATCGCCTACTCGATTCCGAAAGAGGGCGGCGCGCTGTGGTTCGACATGCTGGCGATCCCCAAGGACTCGTCCAACGTCAAAGAGGCTCACGCCTTCATCAACTATTTGCTGAAACCTGAGGTGATCGCCCAGGTCAGTGATTACGTCGGTTACGCCAACCCCAACCCGGGTTCGGACAAGCTGATGGAACAATCCATCCGCACCGACGAAGCGGTTTACCCACCGCAAGCAGTCCTCGACAAGACCTACGTGTCGACCGAGTTGCCAGCCAATATTCAGCGTTTGATGACCCGCAGCTGGACCAAGGTCAAGTCGGGCAAATAACGCACAAACTATCCAGTGTTCGTCTTGCGTGGCGAACCGCTGCTTCTGTTGGGAGTTTCGTAAATGGCAGTTGCCTCCGGCGCCTACAAGAAAGCCCTCGAGGGCGACCAGACACCAAAACAGGTGCTGGTCAAAATCGACCGGGTCACGAAGAAGTTCGACGAGACGATTGCCGTGGACGACGTGTCCCTGGAAATCAAGAAAGGCGAGATCTTCGCCCTGCTCGGCGGTTCGGGATCGGGCAAATCCACCCTGCTGCGCATGCTCGCAGGGTTTGAACGGCCCACGGAGGGGCGCATTTTCCTCGACGGCGTCGACATCACCGACATGCCGCCGTACGAACGTCCGATCAACATGATGTTCCAGTCGTACGCCTTGTTCCCGCACATGACCGTGGCGCAGAACATCGCCTTCGGCCTGCAGCAGGACAAGATTCCCAAGGCCGAGATCGACGCCCGCGTGGCGGAAATGCTCAAGCTGGTGCAGATGAGCCAGTACGCCAAGCGCAAGCCGCATCAGCTCTCCGGTGGCCAGCGTCAGCGCGTGGCACTGGCGCGTTCCCTGGCAAAGCGGCCGAAGCTGCTGCTGCTCGACGAGCCGATGGGCGCTCTGGACAAGAAACTGCGTTCGCAGATGCAGCTGGAACTGGTGGAAATCATCGAGCGCGTCGGCGTGACCTGCGTGATGGTGACCCACGACCAGGAAGAGGCCATGACCATGGCCGAGCGCATTGCGATCATGCACCTGGGCTGGATCGCGCAGATCGGCAGCCCGATCGACATCTACGAAACCCCGACCAGCCGTCTGGTCTGCGAATTCATCGGCAACGTCAACATTTTCGAAGGCGAAGTGATCGACGACGCCGAGGGCCACGCGACCATCACCTGCAAGGACCTCGACCGGCAGATCTACGTCGGCCACGGTATCAGCACCTCGGTGCAGGACAAGTCGGTCACCTACGCGATCCGTCCGGAGAAGCTGCTGGTGACCGCGGAGATGCCGACCTGCGAGTACAACTGGTCGAGCGGTAAAGTCCACGACATCGCCTATCTGGGCGGTCACTCGGTGTTTTACGTCGAGTTGCCGAGCGGCAAACTGGTGCAGTCGTTCGTGGCCAACGCCGAACGCCGTGGCGCACGTCCGACCTGGGGCGATCAGGTCTACGTGTGGTGGGAAGATGACAGCGGCGTGGTACTTCGCTCATGAACATGCGCAAATTCAAACGCCGCATCAACCGGATCATCCCCAATGGCCGGCAACTGGTCATCGGCGTGCCGTTCATCTGGCTGTTCCTGTTCTTCATGCTGCCGTTCTTCATCGTCCTGAAGATCAGTTTTGCCGAAGCCGACGTGGCGATCCCGCCGTACACCGAGATCTACACGTTTGCCGAGCAGAAGCTGCAATTGCTGCTCAACCTGGGCAATTACGCGCTGCTGGGCGACGACGAGCTGTACATCGCCGCCTACCTCGGCTCGCTGAAGATGGCCTTCATCAGCACGCTGCTGTGCCTGCTGATCGGCTATCCGATGGCCTACGCCATCGCCAGTGCGCGCAAAGAGCTGCAAACGGTGCTGGTGCTGCTGATCATGATGCCTACCTGGACGGCGATTCTGATCCGCGTTTATGCGTGGATGGGCATCCTCAGCAACAACGGCCTGCTCAACGGTTTCCTGATGAGCATGGGCCTGATCGACGAGCCGCTGCAGATCCTCAACACCAACCTGGCGGTGTACATCGGCGTGGTCTATTCGTACCTGCCGTTCATGATCCTGCCGCTGTACGCCAACCTGGTGAAGCACGACAACAGTCTGCTCGAAGCGGCCTCGGACCTCGGTTCGAGCACCTTCAACAGCTTCTGGAAAATCACCATTCCGCTGTCCAAGAACGGCATCATTGCCGGCTGCATGCTGGTGTTCATTCCGGTGGTCGGTGAGTTCGTCATCCCGGAACTGCTCGGCGGTCCGGAAACCCTGATGATCGGTAAAGTGCTCTGGCAGGAATTCTTCAACAACCGTGACTGGCCGGTGGCGTCCGCGCTGGCGGTGGTGATGCTGGCGATCCTGATTGTGCCGATCATCCTGTTCAACCGCAGTCAGGCCAAGGAAATGGAGGGTAAAGAATGAAACGCTTCCGTTTCTCCAGCCTGATGCTGGTACTGGGTTTGATCTTCATCTATCTGCCGATGCTGATCCTGGTGATCTACTCGTTCAACGCATCCAAACTGGTAACGGTGTGGGGCGGCTGGTCGGTGAAGTGGTACGTCGGCCTGCTCGACAATTCGCAACTGATGGGCTCGGTGCTGCGCTCGCTGGAAATCGCCTGCTACACGGCGGTGGCGGCGGTGGCACTGGGTACGCTGGCGGCGTTCGTGCTGACCCGCATCACGCACTTCAAGGGCCGCACGCTGTTCGGTGGCCTGGTGACGGCGCCGCTGGTCATGCCGGAAGTGATCACCGGTCTGTCGCTGTTGCTGCTGTTCGTGGCCATGGCGCAGATGATTGGCTGGCCGCAGGAACGTGGCATCGTCACTATCTGGATCGCTCACACCACGTTCTGTGCGGCGTATGTGGCGGTGGTGGTGTCGGCGCGTCTGCGTGAGCTGGACCTGTCGATCGAAGAGGCGGCGATGGATCTCGGCGCGCGGCCGTGGAAGGTGTTCTTCCTGATCACCATCCCGATGATCGCACCGTCGCTGGCAGCGGGCGGGATGATGTCGTTCGCCCTGTCGCTGGATGACCTGGTGTTGGCAAGCTTCGTCTCCGGGCCGGGTTCGACGACCCTGCCGATGGAAGTGTTCTCGGCGGTGCGCCTGGGCGTGAAGCCGGAAATCAACGCCGTGGCCAGTCTGATTCTGCTGGCGGTGTCGCTGGTGACCTTCCTTGTCTGGTTCTTCAGCCGCCGCGCCGAAGAAGCGCGCAAGAAAGCCATCCAGCAAGCCATCGAAGAAAGCGCAGCCGATTCATGGAAGCAACCGGACGCGCGTCGCGCACCTGCGCCGCAGGCCGTTTAGGCCAACCGGGTTGATTGCGGTGCTGCGATCAACCCCAATCCCTGTGGGAGCGAGCCTGCTCGCGAAGACGGAGTGTCAGTCAACTCAAATGTTGCCTGGTACACCGCTTTCGCGAGCAGGCTCGCTCCCACATTGGTTCTAGGTTCTCCAGGGAGACTGGCGGATCACTTCAACGAAGTTCAGCGGTTTGAACCCCGGCTCCTGATCCACCAGCACATCAGTCTTCACATTGCCAAACGTGGTCTGCGGGCGGTGACGCAAGCCATCGGCAAACGCGCAGATGATGCATTCCTTGAAACCTTCGCCGCGTGGATGCGCATGCACCACCGCTTCGCGCTGCACGCTGCTGAACGCCGCGTAATCCATGCCCAGCACATCCATTTCCACTCCCGCAGTGACCAGCGCCACGGTCGGACGCAGATGCTTCGGCACACCCGGTGTCGTGTGCAAGGCGATCGATAGCCAGACCTGCTCGATATCGTCGTCGCTCAGTCCGTACGGTTTGAGAAACGCTGCTGCCGCATTCGCACCATCCACTTCGAAACGTTCTTCATCGCTGCGATGACCTTCGACCAGGCCGAGGTCGTGGAACATCGCGCCGACGTACAACAGCTCCGGGTTGTAGGCCAGTTGCTGGCGCTCGCCACTCAGGGCGCCGAACAAAAATACCCGGCGCGAGTGGTGATAGAGCAGGTCGGACTCGATGTCGCGCATGTACTCGGTGGTGGCCCGGGCGAGGGCGCTGTCAGGGATCTTGATGCCGGCGATAGTGGTGCTCATAACGCTTTCCTCGTCGAAAACGCCGTGATGGCGCTGATGAGAAAAGTCTGTTCCTCGCGCGGAAGGCGAACAATCGAAGCGTGGCTGCGATCCTTGCCAATCGACCTGCAAATCGTGCCAACCTCGCTTGTTGGGTATGGATTGGCTAGGGTTGACGCGATCACCAAGTCAGACACGGCCCATGTGGGAGCGAGCCTGCTCGCGAAAGCGGTGTGTCATTCGACAGCCAGGTTGCGTGTGATGGCCTCTTCGCGAGCAGGCTCGCTCCCACAGGTTTGGGTGTTTGTCACAGGTATCGAGGACGTTTGAATCATGAACAAAACCGTCGCCATCGTGGTGTTTGCCGGCGTGCAGTCGCTGGACGTCAGCGGGCCGCTGGATGTGTTTGCCGAGGCCAATCGGTTCCTCGCGCCGCAGGACCACTATCGGCTACAAGTGATCGGCGTCGAGCACGGGGCGATGGCCTGCTCCAACGGCCTGAGCGTGACAGCGCATCGGCATTTCAGCGAAGCGCTCGAGACCTATGACCTGTTGTTGGTCGCGGGTGGGCCGCAGTTGCCGTTCATGGATTTCGGCAGCGCATTCGATGGCTGGTTGCGCGATGCCTGCGCGCGGGCGCAGCGTTTCGGTTCGATCTGCAGTGGCGCGTTCATGCTGGCGCGGGCGGGGCTGCTGGGCGGGCGCACGGTGACCACTCACTGGAACGATGCCGAGGCCTTGGCGCAGTTGTGCCCGACCACGCAAGTCGAGGCTGATCGCTTGTACGTCGAGGATGGGAGGCTCTACACCTCGGCCGGGGTCACGGCGGGCATCGATCTGTCGTTGTATCTGCTGGCGCGGGATCACGGCGCCGAGGTGGCGCTCAGCGTGGCGAAACGGCTGGTGGTGTTCACCCAGCGCTCCGGTGGGCAATCGCAGTTCAGCCCGTTCCTCACCCCGCACGCCGAGCCGACATCAGCGGTAGCGATGGTGCAGTTCTATGTGCTGGCCAATCTCACCGGCGATCTGACGATTGCCGATCTGGCCAATGCGGCGAACATGAGTGCGCGCAATTTCTCTCGGGTGTTTGCCCGTGAGGCGAAAGTCACGCCGGCAGAGTTCGTTGAGCGGGCGCGGGTTGACGCGGCGCGGGTGATGCTGGAAAGCACTGCCGCGCCGCTGAAGACCGTGGCCTATCAGTGCGGGTTTCGCGATGCGCAACATATGCGCAGCGTGTTCAACCGGCGGCTGGGGGTGACGCCGCAGCAGTTTCGGATGAATTTTGCTGTGATGCTCTGAGATTGACGGTGCTGCTGATGGCCCTTTCGCGAGCAGGCTCGCTCTCACAGGAGTACGCATTTCGAAAGTGGGAGCGAGCCTGCTCGCGAAGAGGCCGGTGCAGGCGATACAAATCTATCGGGCCCCCCGCGCCGGCAACAACTTCAAGGTGCTACGCGTATTCGCCGTCACCTCTTCCTCGCTGAAATGCGCCTGCACATAAATCCCCTCCACATACGCCTCAGCCTGATCGTCGTAGTGACTGTCGAACGGCACGCCGCTCTGACCCACCGGGTTGATCGTCAGCCCATGCGCCGGATCAGCGAAATCCACCAGTCGCCGTGTCGACGGCCCGTAGGTCACCGGCCACGGCGCCGGGCCGATCTTCGCTGAAAGATTGTTCGGCACTTCATGGCTGCCCGGCGCTGCGAACGGCCCGACGTTGAACAGACGATCCAGCGGTTTTTGCTGGCCCAATGGATGGCCATGGGTCAGGGTATGTGCCGCGCCCCATTGCCACGCTTCAACATCGTCGCCCAGGGTCAGCTTCAAGTGCTGCAGGCTTGCCTGCCACGCCGCGCGGACGCTATCGGCGCGAGTCTCCTTCGCAGGCGTGCTGCGGTTATCCCACCACGGCGAATCGGCATTCGCCGCCAGCCTCGGCAGCGCTGAATCGATCACCCGCGTCGACAGCAGCGTGTCGAAAAACTCGTTGCCCAACTCATCGCGCATCGCCGCATCGGCCAGGTCATAGACGAACTGATTGAACAGCGTCGCACTGACCGAATCCAGCGGATAGTCACCGGGCCACTGCGCCAGTTGCTCGACCCGTTTCAGTTGCGCCGGATCGCTCACCACCTGGCGCAACACCGGCAGCAGCGGTGCGAGCAAACGCGGGCCGTAGCCGGTCGCGGTGCCCAGTTGCAGCTTCTGATTGGCTTCGTTGCTCCACTTCACGCTCTTGTCGCTGAGCTGACGATTGAGCTGCTGGCCGCGATCGGCAAGGTTGTAATAACCGGGAATCGGCATGCCGGTCGGCGACACGGGTTGGAAGTTCGCCGAGACGATATAGCCGCGCGGCGGGTTCTCTTCCTGCGGGTTGGCGCTGAACGGATAGTAGCCGTCCTTGTCCGCCTGGTTTGTACTGCCGTCGAGAATGAATTCCGGCCTGACCCCGGCCGGGCGCTTGGGCAGCAACGCCGAGGCCCACCAGGCGATATCGCCCTTGGCATTGGCATAAACCAGATTCAGCCCCGGCGCCTGGACTTTCGCGGCAGCGGTGCGGGCCTTGGCCAGGGTGTCGGCGCGGTTGAGCTGATAGAAACCTTCAAGGATCGGGTTCGGCGTTTCGAGAAATGCCCACCACATGGCGATCGGGGTTTTGCCGGCCGCCGCACCCAGTGCGTCGTTGACGATCGGACCGTGGGGCGACTGGCGCAGGGTGAGGGTCACCGGTGCCTGGCCTTTCACCTTGATCTGCTGTTCGCTGACGAGCAGGTCGGCCCACTGGCCGCGATACCAGATCTGGTTGGGATTGTTCGGGTTGACCTTCTCGGCGATCAGGTCCAGATCGTCGTTCTGGAACATGGTCAGGCTCCATCCGAACTCCATGTTGTGGCCGAGAAACGCGAACGGCACCAGCGCCTGATGATGGCCGTACAGCTCGAAACCCGGCGCCGACAGCTGCGCCTCGTACCACACCGACGGCACCGAAAAACGGATGTGCGGGTCACCGGCCAGCAACGGCTTGCCGCTCTGGCTGCGATTGCCGGCGATGACCCAGGCGTTGCTGCCTTCGAACTGCGGCAGGCCGTTGTCGATCAGCGCCTGCTCACTGAGGCGGGCGAGGGCGTTGAGGTCTTTCCAGTCACCAGCGGCGAGGGCGGGCGCGGCGTGGTTGTGGTCGTTGGCGAGGACGCCTTTGCCTTGCCAGTCGAGGTCGAACACGTTGAGGTAATCGGCGCCCAGTTGATCGCGCACGAACGTCAGCAGCGGCTCGGTGCGAAACGCCGCGGCGAAACTGTAAGCCATGTAACCGGCGACGCTGATGCTGTCTTCGGCGGTGAAAGGCCGCTTGGGGATGCCCAGCACGTCGAATTCGATTGGCGCAGCGTGGCTGTCCTGATATTGGTTGATGCCATCCAGATAGGCTTGCAGGCCCTTCCACGCCGGCGACTGTTTATCCAGGCTGGCGACGTAACTGGCGGCGCGCTCACGAATGCGCAGGCTGCGAAACAGTTTGTCGGTGTCGAGCAGTTTCGGCCCGAGCACCTCGGCCAACTCGCCACGGGCGAGACGGCGCATGGCTTCCATCTGGAACAACCGGTCCTGCGCGTGTACGTAGCCGAGTGCACGATAAAGGTCGGTTTCGTTCTCGGCGCGAATGTGCGGCACACCGCGCTCGTCGTAGCGCACGGTCACCGAGCCCTGCAGATCGCGCAGCTCGACCTGGCCCTGGCGCGTCGGTTGTTTGCTGTAGACGTACCAGCCCAGGGCGCCGAGCAGGGCGACAATGAGCAAAGCGAGAAGGGTGAGCACGCGCTTCATGGTGACTCCTTGTGCAGGCGGGAGTTGCCGCCCGTCGGGCTGCAAACAATTAGCACAAAGGCTCTGTGCCGTGCAGCGCAATCCTTTAAATGTCCGGAATGCCTTATTTCGCCTCCACCGGCCACGGGCAATAACAACCCACCGCCAGCGTATGCGTGGCATTGACCGGGCGATCTTCTGTCAGGGCATGCAGGATCGGTTCGATGAAGCTGTTGCTGGAGTTGCAGGTCAGGCCTTCGCTGTAAGGGCCGAAGTAGGCCAGTTTGCCGCTGCGGTCCCAAATCGCCACGGCCGGGCTGGCCGGAATCTGTTCAGAACCCGGCAGAACGACAATGGTTTTCAGGCTGGAAAGGGTGGCGGGCAACTGGCCGTGGCTGCCGGGTTTCTGCACGGCGAAGAACTCCACACCGCGGGCGCCGAACTGCTCGACCATCTCGCTCAGGTGCTGTTGGTTGCCGACGTTGCACGGGCAGGCCGGGTCCCAGAAATGCACGAGGCGGATGTTGCCCGGCCCGGCGAGTTCATCCGGCAGGCGCAGCGGATCGCCGGAAAACACTGCCGTATGCTCGCTGAATGCGCGCAGATAACGGCCCTGAAACCAGTCATACGCGGCCCACAGCACGCCGGCGCAGATCAGCACGAGCAGGCTGGCGAACAGTGCGGTGCGGTAGGGCGAACGCATGGATTTGGTTCCTCAGAGCCGGCTAGCTTGCCATGCTTGTCGCGACAGATGAATATCGCAGGCCGATAAAGTCTGATTACCGTTCTGGAATTCCCGCATGCCTGACACTTTCGACCCCGATCAAATCCGCGCGAGCCTCAAGCCTCTGGCCGAGTGGCAGCCGTTGTCGGACGAGGCGAAGGCGTATCAGCGCTTCTACCAGACCGATTTTCCCGAACGCGACGTCTGGCGCGGCATGGGCCGTTTCGAAGTCGATGGCTACGAACTGGTCAGCCATTGCTGGTGGCCGGAGAAGGTCAAGGCGACGCTGTTCCTGCTGCATGGTTATTACGATCACACAGGGCTCTATCGGCATGTGATCGAGTGGGCGCTGGATCAGGATTTTGCCGTGATCGCCTGCGACTTGCCGGGGCATGGCCTGTCGAGCGGGCCACGGGCGAGCATTCGCGATTTCGCTGAATATCAGCACATGCTCCAGGCTTTGTTCGCCGAAGCGCAGTCGATCGCGCTGCCGCAACCGTGGCACTTGTGCGGGCAAAGCACCGGCGGGGCGATTGTAGTCGATCATCTGCTCAACCATGGCGAGGGCAGCCCGGCGCAGGGCCAGGTGATTCTGCTGGCACCGCTGGTCCGACCGCGGGCGTGGGGCTGGTCGCAGCTCAGTTATTACCTGCTCAGGCCATTCGTCCGCGGTGTCGCGCGGCGCTTCAGCGAGAACTCCAATGACCCGGATTTTCTGCCGTTCCTGCAGGCCGATCCGTTGCAGCCGCGACGCTTGCCGACCCAATGGGTGGGCGCTTTGTCACGATGGATCATTCGCGTCGAGCACGCAAAAAAAAGCCCGCGACGGCCGCTGATCATTCAGGGGCAAGCGGACATGACGGTGGACTGGCAGCACAACCTGCAAGTGTTGAAATGGAAGTTCGACCGGCCGCAGATCCTGTTGCTGGCCGAGGCACGGCATCATCTGGCCAATGAAACGGCGGAGATGCGCGAGGAGTATTTCGAGTTTCTGAGCAAGCGCATCAGGGGGCGGAATCTCTAGCGACTGTGAGGGCCTCTTCGCGAGCAGGCTCGCTCCCACAGGGGACTGAGTTGTTCACAATCTCGTGTCCACTGAAGATCTACTTTGGGAGCGAGCCTGCTCGCGAAAGCGGTCTGTCAGGCGCCGATGATCACTGGCCGACCGCAAGCCCTGCGCGAATCGCCGCCAGCGCCGCCTGGTAATAAGCCTTGCCCTCAGCCGACTCGGCAAAGGTCGCAAACTCTTCCAGCTCTTCATCCGACAGGTCGCGATAGACGTACAGCAGCGTGTTGTTCAGGTCAGCGCCGATCTGATCCATCAGACGCTGGCGCTGCCCGTTCAACATGCCCTGCGCCTGACCGCCACCGAGCAGGCCGGGAATCATCGAACTGAGACTGTCCGCCGCGACGCCGGCAATCGCCAGGCTGACCTCCGCGCCGGCTTCACGCGCCGGCAAGGCTTGGGCGAGGTGGCCGATGATCAGTTGGCGGTTGTCGCTGACCTGCATTTTCGGCAGGCCCTTGGCGTTTTTCGCCAGTTGATCGCGGCGGGTCGCGAGCAGTTCGGCGGCGACGATTTTCTTGCCCAGCGGCGACTGGAAGAAGCTCAGCGCCGGTTTCGGGTCGGCGAGCTTCTGCCGCAGTTGCGCCTCGGCGCGTTGATCCACGGCCTGCGGGGCAAAGCGCTGGTTGCTGTTGTTGACCAGCGCCTGAAACACCGCCGGCGGCAGGCTGTTCTGATAGCGCTGCTGCGCGGCACTCAGGGCGTCATTGAAATGCGCACGTTGATCTGGCCAGCCGGCGACCTTGTACAACTGGTCGTAGCCGTCCGCCCAGGCGGGCAACACACAGAACATCAACAGTGAAAAAAGCAAACGGCGCATAGGGACTCCTGTCAGCAGCGGACTATTCTCCGTGCGGTGCCGGTACTTGTCGAGAATTCGTATCAAGCCGCTGCGTGGCTCTGTCGGATTTGTTGCCGCAGGCATACTATGCGCGCCATGCCAATATCCTCTGAACACCCACTGCTGTTACGCATTGTCGACGACCTGGCCGAGCATGGCTGGTCGCAGCAGAACATTTTCCTGCCCACCGGTCTGACCCGCGAGCTGGCGGCCGAGTGCCGCAAACGTGAAGCCGAGGGTGAGCTGGCGCCGGCGGCGGTCGGGCGCGGGCCGTTTTCAGAGATTCGCGAGGGCATTCGCGGCGACCATATCCAATGGATCGACCCGGGCCAGGCCGCGGCCAGCGACCGCTATCTGAACCTGATGGAGAGCCTGCGCGAAGCGCTCAATCGCGGTTTGTTCCTCGGTCTCGAAGATTTCGAATGCCACTTCGCGCTGTATCCGCCCGGCGCGTTTTATCGCCGGCATGTCGACCGTTTTCGCGACGATGACAAGCGCATGGTTTCGGTGGTGGTCTATCTCAACGATGGCTGGCTGCCGGAGGATGGCGGCCAACTGCGCATGTATCTGAATGAAGACCGCGTGCATGACGTGCAGCCTACCGGCGGCTGTCTGGTGGTATTTCTTTCCGGCGAAGTGCCGCATGAAGTGCTGCCGGCCAACCGCGAGCGGCTGTCGCTGACCGGTTGGTTCCGCCGCCGCGGCAACGAGCCGTTCTGACATGCACAAGCTTTTGGTCAGCCGCTGCCTGTTGGGCCATCGCGTGCGCTATGACGGCGGGGCCAGCGGGCCGTTTGATCTGCTTGAACAATGGATTGCCGAAGGGCGAGTGGTGCCGTTGTGTCCTGAGGTCGCAGGCGGACTGCCGACGCCACGGGCGGCGGCGGAAATTCCGGGTGGGCAGGGTGGTGAGGTGCTGGATGGCATTGCGGCGGTAATCACCACTGAGGGCGAGGATGTCAGCGCGCAGTTTCTCGACGGTGCGCGGCAGGCGCTGGAGCTGGTGCGCAGGCATGACATTCGGGTGGCAGTGCTCAAGGCCAACAGTCCTTCGTGCGGGAATCTGCTGACGTATGACGGCACGTTCAGTGGCGTGAAAGTCTCCGGTGAGGGCGTAACGGCCGCATTGCTCAAGCGCCATGGTGTGCAGGTGTTCAGCGAGCTTGAATTAGCTGAGGTCGCGGTGGCCTTGGCGAGTTTGGACTGATCCGCAATCGTTGCCCTCACCCCAGCCCTCTCCCAAGGGGAGAGGCGGCCGACCGAGTTGTCCGGCGCCTTGCATCGACCTGAAAGACCTTTTCGACTATGGATTCAACACAGCCATGACCGATCGATTATGGCGTCGACGAAGCCATGGTCAGTCGATTTCGGATTCGGTATAGCAATCCCAAATCGGCGTATTTCTAAAGCATCCCCCATTCAGTCCCCTCTCCCTCTGGGAGAGGGCTAGGGTGAGGGGGCTTTTAAGGTTTCAACCACTTTTCGGACAACGCCGCCAAACGCCCATCCGCCTTGATCCGCTCCAGCGCACTTTGCAGGCTGGCCTGAAACGCCGGATTACCCTTCTGAAACGGAATCGCCAGCTCCACCGGCTCAAGCGCCTTCGGCTGCTCTGGGTTCAGCGCCTGCACCAGTACCATCGGCCGCGGCGTCTCATCCTTCTTCGCCAGCAACTGCCCGTCGACCTTGCCGTACGGCGCGCTGAAGTCGAAACGATCCTTGAGTTCGGGTGTCAGTGCTATGTGATTCAGCGCGACGTCGTACTTGCCGCTCTCGACGCCCTGGAGCAGATCGCCTGCGTCGGTGACGATGAAATCGGCGCGCACATCCAGCTCTTTGGCGAGAAGTTGCCCAAGCTCGACCTCGAACCCCGTCAGGGTGTCGCCTTCCTTGTAATTGAAGGGCGGTGTATTAGCCTCAAGGGCTATGCGCAGCTCGCCACGGTCGTTGACGTCATCAATCAGTTCGGCATGGGCCAGCGGGCTCAGAAGGGGTAGCAGACAGATCAGGCCAGGCAGAAAGCGCATGGTCACTCCTTTGAAATCATTATGGCGATGCTCTGATTCAGGCTCGCTTTGCTATGGTTGTCGAGTGCCTTCGACAACGAATGGTCATGAAGTTGTCATGACCGTGCGGATTTTACGGAAAAACTGGAGAAGAAAATGAAAAGCTTTATGTCACGTGCAGCGTTGGCCGGTGTGCTGATGGGTGTTTCGGTGCTGGCCAGTGCGGCGACGCCGGCGCCGAAGGATGCTGAAGTGTTCATCGTTTCGCCCGAGGACGGGGCTACGGTTTCCCAGACCTTCACCGTCAAGTTTGGTACCAAAAACGTCGCGCTGGCACCTGCCGGTGATGTCACCAAGAACACCGGGCATCATCACCTGCTGATCGATGCCAAGGAAATCGTGCCGGCCGGTTCAGTGGTTCCTACCGACGCCAACCATATGCACTTTGGCAAGGCGCAGACCCAGGCTGACATCAAGCTCGCTCCGGGCAAGCACACCTTGCAGCTGGAACTGGGTGACAGCGGCCACATGGCGTTCGACCCGCCCATCGTCTCGAAGAAAATCACCGTTAACGTGGAATAAAAAAAGGGAGCCCTGCGGGGCTCCCTTTTTTATCGCTGCAAGCTGCAAGCTGCAAGCTTCAAGCTTCAAGCTTCAAGCTACGAGCTTCAAGTAAAAGCAAAAGCGCTTTTCCCTTGCCGCTTGAAGCTAGTAGCTTGCCGCTGCTTCTTTAGAAAAGAACACGGCTACGGATAGTACCGTTGACGTGTTGCAGCTTCTCTTGCGCCAGCTCCGAGTATTCGGCGTCGACGTCGATCACCACGTAGCCGACCTTCTCGTTGGTCTGCAGGAACTGACCGGAGATGTTGATGCCGTTTTCGGCGAAGACCTTGTTGATCTCGCTCATCACACCTGGGATGTTCTCGTGGATGTGTAGCAGGCGGTGCTTGCCCGGGTGAGCCGGCAGGGCCACTTCCGGGAAGTTGACCGACGACACCGACGTACCGTTGTCGCTGTACTTGACCAGTTTTTCCGCCACTTCCAGACCGATGTTGGCTTGCGCTTCGGCGGTCGAGCCACCGATGTGCGGGGTCAGGATGACGTTGTCGAGGCCACGCAGCGGGCTTTCGAACTCTTCGTCGTTGGAACGCGGCTCGACCGGGAACACGTCGATGGCCGCGCCGATCAGGTGCTTGTCCTTGATCGCTGCCGCCAGGTGGTCCAGCTCGACCACGGTGCCGCGCGCGGCGTTGATCAGGATGCCGCCCTTCTTGATTGCACGGATCTCCTTCTCGCCGATCATCCACTGGGTCGCAGCGGTTTCCGGAACGTGCAGGGTGACGATGTCGGACATGCCCAGCAGCTCGTGCAGGTTGTTGACCTGCGTGGCGTTGCCCAGCGGCAGCTTGGTCACGGTGTCATAGAAGAACACCTGCATGCCCAGACCTTCGGCCAGAACCGACAACTGCGTGCCGATCGAGCCGTAGCCGACGATGCCCAGCTTCTTGCCACGGATCTCGAAGGAGTTGGCCGCGGACTTGATCCAGCCGCCACGGTGGCAGGAAGCGTTTTTCTCCGGGATGCCGCGCAGCAGCAGGATCGCTTCGGCCAATACCAACTCGGCGACCGAGCGGGTGTTGGAGTACGGCGCGTTGAACACGGCGATGCCGCGCTCGCGGGCTGCGCCCAGGTCAACCTGGTTGGTGCCGATGCAGAAACAGCCGACCGCGACCAGCTTCTTCGCGTGATCGAAGATCTCTTCGGTCAGTTGCGTGCGCGAACGAATGCCGATGAAGTGAGCGTCAGCGATCTTTTCCTTGAGCTGGGCATCCGGCAGAGAACTGGTGTGGTACTCGATGCTGGTGTAGCCCGCCGCCTTGAGGACGTCGACAGCCGATTGGTGGACGCCTTCGAGAAGAAGGAACTTGATCTTGCTCTTATCGAGAGAAGTCTTGCTCATCTGCGTAAACCTGTATCCCGGAGAAAAATGGCAGGGAGGGAGCAGCCTGGAGCTGACCCGCACGGCAACAAAGCCGTCACCGCGGTCAGGCCTTGGGCACTGTCCTGCGGGGTCGGTATGCTAGCATAGCCACCCCGCTAAACACTCATTCCTGCGACGTGAAGCGTTCTCAGGATGACCATGAATTGTTCGAGAGTTCTGTCGATGACCAATCCTGCGCTGATTGATGAACTGAAGACCCTGGTCGAGCCTGGCAAGGTCCTGACCGACGCCGACTCCCTGAATGCTTACGGCAAGGATTGGACCAAGCACTTCGCCCCCGCGCCGAGTGCCATCGTGTTTCCCAAAACCGTCGAGCAGGTGCAGGCCGTGGTCCGTTGGGCCAATACCCACAAGGTCGCGCTGGTGCCATCGGGCGGACGCACCGGGCTGTCCGCCGCCGCAGTCGCCGCTAATGGCGAAGTGGTGGTCTCGTTCGATTACATGAATCAGATTCTCGACGTGAACCTCACGGATCGCACCGCCGTGTGTCAGCCGGGGGTAGTCACCGAGCATTTGCAGAACGTCGCCGAAGAAAACGGCCTCTATTACCCGGTCGATTTTGCCTCCGCGGGTTCCAGCCAGATTGGCGGCAATATCGGCACCAATGCCGGCGGGATCAAGGTGATTCGCTACGGCATGACCCGCAACTGGGTGGCTGGCATGAAAGTGGTCACCGGCAAGGGCGATGTGCTCGAACTGAACAAGGACCTGATCAAGAACGCCACCGGTTACGATCTGCGCCAGCTGTTCATCGGCGCCGAAGGCACCCTCGGTTTCGTCGTCGAAGCGACCATGCGCCTCGATCGCGCACCGAAAAACCTCACCGCCATGGTCCTCGGCACTGCCGATTTCGATTCGATCATGCCGGTGCTGCACGCCTTCCAGGGCAAGCTCGACCTGACCGCGTTCGAATTCTTCTCCGACAAGGCCCTGGCCAAAGTCATGGGCCGCGGCGATGTGCCGGCGCCGTTCGACACCGACTGCCCGTTCTACGCCCTGCTCGAATTCGAGGCGACCACCGAAGAAGTGGCCAACAGCGCCCTGGAAACCTTCGAGCACTGCGTCGAACAGGGCTGGGTCCTCGATGGCGTGATGAGCCAGAGCGACACCCAGCTGCACAACCTGTGGAAGCTGCGCGAGTACATCTCCGAAACCATCTCGCACTGGACGCCGTACAAGAACGACATCTCGGTCACCGTTTCGAAAGTCCCGGCGTTTCTCAAGGAAATCGACGCGATCGTCGGCGAGCATTACCCCGACTTCGAAATCGTCTGGTTCGGCCACATCGGCGACGGCAACCTGCACCTGAACATCCTCAAGCCGGATAACCTGAGCAAGGACGAGTTCTTCGCCAAGTGCGCCACGGTCAACAAGTGGGTGTTCGAAACCGTCGAGAAGTACAACGGTTCGATTTCCGCCGAGCACGGCGTCGGCATGACCAAGCGTGATTACCTGACCTACAGCCGTTCGCCGGCCGAGATCGAGTACATGAAAGCGGTCAAAGCGGTGTTCGACCCGAACGGCATCATGAACCCGGGCAAGATTTTCGCGGTTTGATCAGCAATCTCTGATGAATCAATGAACGCAGGAGTCGGTAAATGAGCTATCAGCACCAGTACGTCGACGGCACGCGCATCCACTTCCCGATCGGGAAAGTCGTGTGCATTGGCCGTAATTATGCCGAGCACGCGAAGGAGCTGGACAACCCGGTCCCGACCGAGCCGCTGCTGTTCATCAAACCGGGCAGTTGCGTGGTGCCGCTGGAAGGCGGTTTCAGCATTCCCACCGAGCGCGGTTCGGTGCACTACGAAGCGGAAATCGCCGTGTTGATCGGCAAGCCGCTGTCGACCAAGCCGAGCCGCGAAGAAGTGCTCGATGCGATCTCCGGTTTCGCCCCGGCGCTGGACCTGACCCTGCGCGACAAGCAAGCGGAGCTCAAAGCCAAGGGCCTGCCGTGGGAAATTGCCAAGTCGTTCGACGGCGCAGCGGTACTGGCGCCGTTTGTGGTCGGCAGCACTTTCCCCGACCTGACCGACATTGGCATCCGCCTGACCATCAACGGCGAAGTGCGCCAGGATGGCAACAGCAGCGCCATGCTCAACCCGATCGTGCCGATGATCCAGCACATGGCCGGCTGCTTCTCGCTGCAGGCCGGTGACGTGATTCTCACCGGCACGCCGGTGGGCGTCGGCCCGCTGAACGTAGGCGACGACATTGTCCTCGAACTGGTAGGCGCGAGCCGCTTCGAGAGCAGCGTGCGCTAACCGAACGATATCGCCACCCCACCGTACCCTGTGGGAGCGAGCCTGCTCGCGAAAGCGTCAGGTCAGTCGACATCATCGTTGACTGACACGCCGTCTTCGCGAGCAGGCTCGCTCCCACAGTGGTTTGTTACCTGCCCGGATAACCGGGCAATCGCGCCATTTGCCGTTTTTTTCACATCCTGTACGGATAATTCCGCGCATTCTGGCGTCTGAGCCGGCCTCTTTTGTGCTATTACCCATAGCCTGAATTTTCGGAACGCGTCCCTCGATGTCATCTCAAACTCAGCTCAAAACTCCCCGCCGCTCACGTTTTGCCCTGCGCTGGTATGTCTGGATGGTGCTCGCGCTGGGCGCCGCTTATGCGCTGGCGTTTGCCATGCACTGGGATGACCGCGGCGTGCTCTGGGTGCTCGAGCGGTTTGAAAGCAAAGCCGAACAGAAGGAGAGCATCTGGCTGCCGGATTTCCACGTGGTAATTGATGCCAAGCCGCTGCCGGGCCTGGAAAAGGACGAGGCCTCGGACCTGTCCTATAACCCGCTGAGCAAGACCCTGTTCTCGGTAATGGGCAAAAACCCGTTTCTGGTTGAGTTGAGCCTGCAAGGCGAGGTGCTGCGCAAGATGCCGCTGGTGGGCTGGAGCAATCCGGAAGGCCTGACCGTGATGGACAACGGCTTGATGGCGATTGTCGATGAACGCCAGCACACCCTGTCGATCGTCAAGGTCGATGCCAGCACCCGCGAACTGAACATCGCTGATTTCCCGAAATATGACCTCGGCCCGTCGAAAGACCAGAACAAGGCCTTCGAGGCGATTACCTGGGATGCGCGCAACCAGCAATTGTTGCTGGGCGAGGAGCGGCCGCCGGCGCTGTTCACCTGGAAAAGCGATGGCAGCCAGGCACTCAAAGGCGACAAGCAGAAACTCGCCAGCGATGAACTGGATATCCGTAACCTCTCCGCGCTGGAGATTGACCCGCGTACGGGTCATACCTTGTTGCTGTCCGCCGATTCGCACCTGCTGCTGGAGCTCGACGAAAAGGGTGGGCAAGTCAGCTTCATGACCCTGCTTGGTGGCTTCAATGGCCTTAAGGACACCATCCCGCGCGCCGAGGGCGTGACCATGGACGAAGCGGGGACGCTGTACATCGTCAGCGAGCCGAACCTGTTCTATCGCTTCGAAAAGCAGCGGTAACTTTGCCTACGATAATTGCAGACTTCTGCGGTTGTTCTCGAAGGCAAGTGGCCATTAAGCTTCAGTTCAGACAGGCGTGATATTTCATCCGCCTGTTCTGCTCCCGAGCCCATCCGAATGCGTCGACTTGCCCGTCCCAAGCCTCTGGTTATTTTCCTGTCGGTGATTGCCCTGATCGCTTTGATCGGCATCGGCCAGTACATGCGTCTGTTCGAGCGCGCCTGGTTCAACCTGCACACGTTGTGGCAGCCGCTGAGTGGCGAGGCCATTGGTCTGGATCAATATCGCGTGGACATCGAAGCGCGGGTGATCGAAGGCCTGGACGATGATGTGTCAGCGCTGACCTACGACCCGGTGCGCAAGAGCCTGTTCACGGTCACCAATAAAAATTCGGAGCTGATCGAGCTGTCGCTGCAAGGCCAGATTCTGCGGCGTATCGCTTTGGTCGGCTTCGGCGATCCGGAAGCTGTCGAGTTCATCAGCGCCGATACTTACGTGATTACCGACGAGCGCCAACAGCGCCTGATCAAGGTGCACCTCGATGCCGACACCACGTTTCTCGATGCCGACGATGCCGAGCAAATGACTCTTGGCGTGCACATGGCCAGCAACAAGGGCTTCGAAGGGTTGGCCTACGATTCGGTGGGCAAGCGTCTGTTCGTCGCCAAAGAGCGTAACCCGATGCTGATCTATGAAGTGCACGGCTTCCCGCATTTCAATCCGGAAAAATCCTACGCCGTACATGTGATCAACAACCCCAAGCGCGATGCAGGGATGTTCGTGCGCGATCTGTCGAGCCTGCAATACGACGAGCGCAGCGGCCACTTGCTGGCGCTGTCGGATGAGTCGCGGCTGATTCTGGAGCTGGACGTCGACGGGCGCCCGTTGAGCACCATGTCCATTAGCGGCGGTCGCCAGGGTTTGCAGAAAACCGTGCCGCAGGCCGAAGGCATTGCGATGGATGATGACGGGACGTTGTATCTGGTGAGCGAGCCGAATTTGTTTTATGTGTTCAAGAAACCGGCACAGCCCTGACCAACACCCAAAACACTGTGGGAGCTGGCTTGCCAGCGATGAGGCCATCACTTTCAACATCATTGTTGACTGACAAGCCGCTATCGCTGGCAAGCCAGCTCCCACAGGTATTTCATTTGCCCACACCAAGGTGGGCAGTCTGGCTTATTCAGCCTTCAGGGTCTTCACACCCTCACTGGTCCCGAGCAACAACAGATCCGCTGGCCGCGCGGCAAACAGGCCGTTGGTGACCACGCCGACGATCGCGTTGATCTGCGCTTCCAGCTCCACCGGGTTGGTGATCTGCAGGTTGAACACATCAAGGATGATGTTGCCGTTGTCGGTCAGCACACCTTCGCGGTAAACAGGGTCGCCGCCGAGTTTCACCAGTTGACGCGCCACGTGGCTGCGGGCCATCGGGATCACTTCGACCGGCAGCGGGAACTCGCCCAGCACCGGTACCAGTTTGCTGGCGTCGGCGATGCAGATGAAGGTCTTGGCCACGGCCGCGACGATCTTCTCGCGGGTCAGCGCGGCGCCACCGCCCTTGATCAGGTTCAGGTGCGCGTCGCTTTCATCGGCGCCGTCGACGTAGAACTCCAGGTCGCTGACGGTGTTCAGCTCATACACCGGAATGCCGTGGCCCTTGAGGCGCGCGGCAGTGGCTTCGGAGCTGGCAACAGCGCCATCGAAAGCGCCCTTGTGCTGGGCCAGGGCATCGATGAAGCAATTGGCGGTGGAGCCGGTGCCGACGCCGACGATGCTCTTGTCGTCGAGTTTCGGCAGGATGAAGTCGACGGCGGCCTGGGCCACGGCCTGTTTGAGTTGATCCTGGGTCATGCGGGCTCCGAAGCGGGCAAGGGGTGGGCAGAAAGGCCGGCATTATAGCCGCAAGCGTGGCTAAAACCTCTGGATTCGTGTGGTCGCATCGGCAAAAGCCGGGTTAGACTCCCGGGTCCCGCCCAACCGCTCAGTGATGCTTTCCGATGCTTGAACAGTACGTCAAAAAGATCCTCACCTCGCGCGTTTATGACGTTGCCGTAGAAACCCCGCTGCACAACGCCCGTCAGCTCTCCGAGCGGCTGGGCAATGACATCTGGCTCAAGCGTGAAGACTTGCAGCCGGTGTTCTCGTTCAAGATTCGCGGGGCCTACAACAAGCTGACGCAACTGAGCGACGAAGAACGCGCCCGCGGCGTGGTCACCGCGTCGGCGGGCAACCATGCGCAGGGCCTGGCGCTGGCGGCGAAAGTGCTGGGCGTCAAAGCCACCATCGTCATGCCCAAGACCACCCCGGAAATCAAGGTCGAGGGCGTGCGTTCGCGCGGCGGCAAAGTGGTGCTGCACGGTGACTCGTTCCCGGAGGCGCTGGCCTACTCGCTGAAACTGGTCGATGAGAAAGGCTACGTCTACATCCATCCGTACGACGACCCACACACCATTGCCGGGCAAGGCACCGTGGCGATGGAAATCCTGCGTCAGCATCCGCAACCGCTGGACGCGATTTTCGTTCCGGTGGGCGGCGGTGGTCTGATCGCCGGCATCGCGGCGTATGTGAAATACCTGCGCCCGGACATCAAGATCATCGGTGTCGAGCCGGACGATTCCAATTGCCTGCAAGCGGCGATGGCGGCGGGCGAGCGTGTGGTTCTGCCGACCGTGGGCATCTTTGCCGACGGCGTGGCGGTGGCGCAGATCGGTCAGTACACCTTTGAAATCTGCAAAGACTACGTCGATGAAGTGATCACCGTCAGCACCGACGAGATCTGTGCGGCGATCAAGGATATCTACGACGATACCCGCTCGATCACCGAACCTGCCGGCGCGCTGGGCGTGGCCGGAATCAAGAAGTATGTCGAGCAGCGCAGTGTCAGCGGGCAGACCTTCGTCGCCATCGACTCCGGTGCCAACGTCAACTTCGACCGCCTGCGCCACGTCGCCGAGCGCGCCGAGCTGGGTGAAGGCCGCGAAGCGATCATCGCCGTGACCATCCCGGAGAAGGCCGGCAGCTTCAAGGCGTTCTGCGAAGCCGTCGGCAAACGCCAGATCACCGAATTCAACTACCGCTACAACACCGGCAGCGAAGCGCACATCTTTGTTGGCGTACAGACGCACCCGGACAACGACCCGCGCAGCGCACTGCTGGCGAGCCTGACCGAGCAGGGTTTTCCGGTGGTTGACCTGACCGACAACGAACTGGCCAAGTTGCACATTCGCCACATGGTCGGCGGGCACGCCGCGCATGTCATCGATGAGATGGTGTTCCGCTTCGAATTCCCCGAACGTCCGGGGGCGCTGTTCAACTTCCTCAATAAACTCGGCGGGCGCTGGAACATTTCAATGTTCCACTACCGCAACCACGGCGCCGCCGATGGCCGTGTGGTTGCGGGCCTGCAAGTTCCCCATGACGAGCGCCATCTGGTGCCAGCGGCACTGGCGGAAATCGGCTACCCGTACTGGGATGAAAGCGAGAACCCGGCCTATCAGCTGTTTCTTGGCTGAGCGGCTACGCTGAAGGGCATGGCCCAAGGAAGAGAAACGCATGGAAACCCTGACAACCCTGAAGGTCCTTCACGTCGTCGCGACCGTGGTCATCCTCGCGAGCGGGCTGTTGCTCGCCGTCCTGACCTGGCGTAATCGCAGCGAAGGGCCGGCCACGACGATGCGGCGGCCCTGGCTGTTTATCTGGTGCCTGATGTTGATTGGTATCCTCAGCATGCCGTTTACCGGCTGGTGGCTGGTGCACCTGACTGGCTGGCCACTGGGACAATTGTGGATTCTGGGCTCCAGCGTGATCTATGCCGTGGCCACGTTCAGTGCGGTCTGGCTGCTGGTACGGCTTGATCGGTTGTGGACAACCGGGGTGGGCAACCGCACATTCAATCTGGCGCTGGCGATTGTCAGCGGAGTTGGATTTCTCGCCATCGCGGGGTTGATGGGGGCCAAGCCGGTTTAGGGCTTCAGACCGCGTCGACGCTATTCGCGAGCAGGCTCGCTCCCACAGGGGATTGTGAACGACACAGATCCAGTGTGGGAGCGAGCCTGCTCGCGAAGGCGATATCAGCCGCGCAACGAAATCACCGGCCAACCACGCTTCTCGGCCTCGGCGCGCAGATTCGGGTCCGGATCAACCGCCACCGGATTCGCCACCTGCTCCAGCAACGGCAGATCATTCATCGAATCGCTGTAGAAATAGCTGCCTTCCAGCGAGTGTCCGGTCTCTTCCAGCCAGCGATTCAACCGCGTCACCTTGCCCTCACGAAAGCACGGAATGTCAGTGCTGCGCCCGCTGTAGCGGCCGTCGATCATTTCGCATTCGGTGGCGATCAGGGTTTCCACGCCCAGGCGCACGGCAATCGGTGCGGTGACGAAGCGGTTGGTCGCGGTGATGATCACCAGTTTGTCACCAGCGTCGCGGTGTTTTTTCAGCAGCTCCAGCGCCTTGGGTAACATGATCGGTTCGATGCAGTCGCGCATGTAATCGCTGTGCCAGGCGTCCAGCACGGCCATTTCCGTACGGCCAAGGATCTCCAGGCAGAAATTCAGGTACGCCGCGTTATCCAGCTTGCCGGCCAGGTAATCCTGATAGAACTCGTCGTTGCGCGCCTTGTAGGCGATCGGATCGAGGAAGCCGCGCTCGCACAGATAGTCGCCCCAGGCGTGATCGCTGTCGCCGCCCAGAAGGGTGTTGTCCAAATCGAATAGAGCCAGGCGCATTGCAGTTACCCGCTGAAAAGTCAGTAAAAAGGCGACAAGAATACGGTCTTTTCACAAGAGTGCACATAAGCTCGGAAGCTTCGTTGCCGCCTGATCAACCTTTGTGGAACAATGCGGCGACATGCGTTTGCGAGGTTGTTGCCGTGATCGACCCCGATGGTTTCCGTCCCAATGTCGGGATCATTCTGACGAATGACGCCGGCCAGGTGCTATGGGCTCGCCGTATCAATCAGGACGCCTGGCAGTTTCCGCAAGGGGGAATCAACCCTGAAGAGACGCCGGAAGACGCCTTGTACCGCGAGCTGAACGAAGAAGTTGGCCTGGAACGTGAAGATGTTGAAATACTGGCCTGTACCCGAGGCTGGTTGCGCTATCGTTTGCCGCAACGCCTGGTGCGTACCCACAGCCAACCGCTGTGCATCGGCCAGAAACAGAAATGGTTTCTCCTGCGCCTGATCTCCAACGAGCAGCGGGTGCGGATGGATTTGACCGGTAAACCGGAATTCGATGGCTGGCGCTGGGTCAGCTATTGGTATCCGTTGGGCCAGGTGGTGACATTCAAGCGCGAGGTGTATCGACGCGCTCTCAAAGAGCTTGCCCCGCGCCTTTTAGCGCGCGACTGACGACGGAGTTCGACCCCGAGCCATGCTCAATACGCTGCGCAAGATCGTCCAGGAAGTTAACTCCGCCAAGGATCTCAAGGCGGCGTTGGGGATTATTGTGTTGCGCGTCAAAGAGGCCATGGGCAGCCAGGTCTGCTCGGTCTACCTGCTTGATCCCGAGACCAATCGCTTCGTCCTGATGGCCACCGAGGGCTTGAACAAGCGCTCGATCGGCAAGGTCAGCATGGCACCCAACGAAGGTCTGGTCGGTCTGGTCGGCACGCGTGAAGAACCCCTGAACCTCGAAAACGCTGCGGATCACCCGCGCTATCGCTACTTCGCTGAAACCGGTGAAGAGCGCTACGCCTCGT
This sequence comes from Pseudomonas retamae, assembly GCF_043496865.1. NCBI lineage: Bacteria > Pseudomonadati > Pseudomonadota > Gammaproteobacteria > Pseudomonadales > Pseudomonadaceae > Pseudomonas > Pseudomonas retamae. The sequence goes on along the minus strand of NZ_JBIEIL010000003.1, from coordinate 331,778 downwards.
TCCTTGGCGCACCGATCATTCACCACCGCCGCGTCGTCGGCGTGCTGGTCATCCAGCAAAAAGAACGCCGTCAGTTCGACGAGGGCGAGGAAGCCTTCCTCGTGACCATGAGCGCACAGCTCGCCGGCGTAATCGCCCACGCCGAGGCTACGGGCTCGATCCGTGGTCTGGGCCGGCAGGGCAAGGGCATTCAGGAAGCCAAGTTCGTTGGCGTGCCGGGCTCGCCGGGGGCGGCGGTCGGTACCGCGGTGGTGATGCTGCCGCCGGCGGATCTGGACGTGGTGCCGGACAAGACCATCACCGACATCAACGCCGAGCTGGCGCTGTTCAAGACCGCCATCGAAGGCGTGCGTGCCGACATGCGCACGCTGTCGGCCAAACTTGCCACGCAGTTGCGCCCGGAAGAACGTGCGCTGTTCGACGTCTATCTGATGATGCTCGACGATGCCTCGCTGGGCAGCGAAGTCACCACCGTGATCAAGACCGGCCAGTGGGCGCAGGGCGCGTTGCGTCAGGTGGTCACCGATCACGTCAACCGTTTCGAACTGATGGACGACGCCTACCTGCGTGAGCGCGCCTCGGACGTCAAAGACCTTGGCCGCCGCTTGCTGGCCTACCTGCAGGAAGAGCGTCAGCAGAACCTGGTCTACCCGGAAAAAACCATTCTGGTCAGTGAAGAACTGACCCCGGCGATGCTCGGCGAAGTGCCGGAAGGCACGCTGGTCGGTCTGGTGTCGGTACTCGGTTCGGGTAACTCCCACGTCGCGATCCTTGCGCGGGCCATGGGTATTCCGACGGTAATGGGTCTGGTCGACCTGCCGTACGCCAAGGTCGACGGCATCGAAATGATCGTCGACGGCGTACGCGGCGAGGTCTACACCAACCCGAGCGAAGTGCTGCGCAAGCAGTTCGCGGAAATCGTCGAAGAAGAGAAACAACTGGCGCTGGGCCTTGATGCCCTGCGTGATCTGCCGTGCGTGACCCTCGACGGCCACCGCATGCCGCTGTGGGTCAACACCGGCCTGCTGGCGGACGTGGCACGGGCGCAGAAGCGTGGCGCCGAAGGGGTTGGTCTGTACCGCACCGAAGTGCCGTTCATGATCAACCAGCGCTTTCCGAGCGAGAAGGAACAACTGGCGATCTACCGTGAGCAGCTCGCCGCGTTCCATCCGCAACCGGTGACCATGCGCAGCCTCGACATCGGTGGCGACAAGTCGCTGTCGTACTTCCCGATCAAGGAAGACAATCCGTTCCTCGGCTGGCGCGGCATTCGCGTCACCCTCGATCACCCGGAAATCTTCCTCGTGCAGACCCGCGCAATGCTCAAGGCCAGCGAAGGCCTGAACAACCTGCGGATTCTGCTGCCGATGATCTCCGGCACTCACGAACTTGAAGAAGCCCTGCACCTGATTCACCGGGCCTGGGGCGAAGTGCGCGACGAAGGCACCGACGTGCCGATGCCGCCGATCGGCGTGATGATCGAAATCCCCGCCGCGGTCTACCAGACCAAGGAGCTGGCGCGGATGGTCGACTTCCTCTCGGTCGGTTCCAACGACTTGACCCAGTACCTGCTGGCGGTCGACCGTAATAACCCGCGGGTGGCCGATCTCTACGACTACCTGCACCCAGCGGTGCTGCAAGCCCTGCAAACCGTCGTGCGTGACGCACATGCCGAAGGCAAACCGGTGAGCATCTGCGGCGAGATGGCCGGTGACCCGGCGGCAGCAGTGCTGTTGATGGCGATGGGGTTCGACAGCCTGTCGATGAACGCCACCAACTTGCCGAAGGTCAAGTGGATGCTGCGTCAGGTCAATCTGAGCAAGGCGCAGGAATTGTTGGCGGAGTTGATGACCATCGATAACCCGCAAGTTATCCACAGCTCGCTGCAATTGGCGCTGAAGAATCTTGGGTTGGCGAAGATGAATGCGCCGGTGGTTAACAAAGCGCTCTGAAAGGGCTGACGGCCCCTTCGCGAGCAGGCTCGCTCCCACAAGAGATTTGTGTCGATCACAAAACCAGTGTGGGAGCGAGCCTGCTCGCGAAGGCGTCAGTCGACACACCGCTCAAGCAAGACTTCAACTTCGCCAAGACGTCCGCCATACGGCCCAAAACTGCGCTCAACCATCCGCCGCGTCCCATCCGCCTGCACCACCAGCGCGGTACTCGCCCGCGTCCCGTAACTCTGGCTGGCAATAAACACACTCGACAGCAGCGCTTCAGTCGCCATGCCCACCCCGGTATCCGGCAACTCGGCTTCGGGCGGCGTCTGTGCGTCACTCAATAATTCCAGCAACCGCTCAGGCTGCGGATCGTCCAGCACGGCGTTCAGCGCCGCTTTGGCCTTGAGCAGCTTCGGCCAGGGCGTATCGAGCCCGGCGTTGGACAAGCCATAAACCCCCGGAGCGAGCATCACCGGCTCGGACGCTCGCGCATTAAAGTGCCACAGCTCATGATTGTTGCCGAGCAGCAAGTTGAACCCGGCATATTCCCCGGCGCGGCCAACCACATCGCTCAAATAATCATCAATCGACGCATTGCCGCTGAGAAATTGCGCCACCAGTTCCCCGCGCGACTTCAGCGCCGGCTGCTGCTGCGGATCGCGGATGTTGGTCAGCGCGGCAAAGCGCCCGTTGGTGCCAATCCCCAGCCAGGTGCCGCCAGCCTCCAGATCCCGTCCGGCGTGGACCTGCGGCGCCTCTGGCCACGGCGCAAGTGGCAGGCTCGGCCGGGCGTAGAACTCGTCTCGGTTGGCCGCGACGATCAGCGGCTGGGCATGGCCCGGGCGCCAGGCGAAAACGATCAGGCACATAAGGTGGTCCTTGTGTGATTTTTGCTCACTCTACGCATCCGGCGTCCGTGCATCCATCGCCAGTGGAGCCGAAGGGTGTGCATCCGTTACCATGCCGCTCCTGTTTTGCGGATGCGGTCTGGGGAGACGCTCGTGGAATTTCTGCTCTATCTGGCGCTGGGCGCCTGTGCGGGCGTGCTGGCCGGGCTGTTTGGCGTCGGTGGCGGGATCATTATCGTCCCGGTGCTGGTGTTCAGTTTCACCCTGCAGGGTTTCGATCAGTCGATCCTCACGCATCTGGCGGTCGGCACGTCGCTGGCGACGATCATCTTCACCTCGGTCAACGCCGTGCGTGAGCATCACCGCCGTGGTGCGGTGCGCTGGCCGATTTTCATGTGGATGACCGTCGGCATTTTGCTCGGCGCCGGTTTCGGTGCGCTGACGGCCGAGGCGATTTCCGGGCCGAACCTGCAGAAGATCATCGGCGTGTTCGCTCTGTTGGTCTCCGTGCAACTGGCGCTGGACGTCAAACCCAAGGCCAGCCGAACGGTGCCGGGTAAACTCGGTCTGACTGCGGCGGGCACGCTGATTGGTTGGGCCTCGGCGATTTTCGGTATTGGTGGCGGCTCGCTGACCGTGCCGTTTCTGACCTGGCGCAGCGTGCCGATGCAGCAGGCCGTGGCGACGTCATCGGCGTGTGGTCTGCCGATCGCTTTGGCCAGTGCGGCAAGTTTCATGATTCTGGGGTGGCACGATCCGTTGTTGCCACCGCATAGTCTCGGTTTTGTGTATCTGCCGGCGTTGTTGGGCATTGCCCTGACCAGCATGGTCTTCGCCCGTCTCGGCGCGCGTCTGGCGCACAGGTTGTCGCCGCGCTTGCTGAAACGGCTGTTCGCCGCTTTGCTGTTCAGCGTCGGGTTGAGCTTCCTGCTGTAAAAATCCTGGCTTAATCCTGTGGTGGCAGCGTCGCCCGGGAATTCTGGTTTCACTCTTACGAGGAGTCGCAATGCTGCCTTACCCGCAGATCGACCCGGTGGCCCTGGCCATCGGTCCGCTGAAAATCCACTGGTACGGGCTGATGTACCTGATCGGCATCGGCGGTGCGTGGCTGCTGGCGTCGCGCCGGCTCAACCGTTTCGACCCGACCTGGACCAAGGAGAAACTTTCCGATCTGGTGTTCTGGCTGTCGATGGGGGTAATCGTCGGTGGGCGCTTGGGTTATGTGCTGTTCTACGACCTGAGCGCTTATCTGGCCAACCCGACGCTGATTTTCGAAGTGTGGAAGGGCGGCATGTCGTTCCACGGCGGCTTCATCGGTGTAATGCTCGCGGCCCTGTGGTTCGGCAAGCGTAACGGCAAGTCGTTTTTCCAGTTGATGGACTTTGTTGCGCCGATGGTGCCGATCGGTCTGGGCGCCGGGCGTATCGGCAACTTCATCAATGCCGAGCTGTGGGGCAAGGCTACCGACGTGCCATGGGCGATGGTGTTCCCGCCGTTCAGCGACCCGGCGCAACTGCCGCGTCATCCGTCGCAGTTGTACCAGTTCGCCCTCGAAGGCGTGGCGCTGTTCCTGATCCTTTGGCTGTTCTCGCGCAAACCGCGGCCAACCATGGCAGTGTCGGGGATGTTCGCGCTGTTCTACGGCATCTTCCGATTCATCGTCGAGTTCGTCCGCGTGCCGGATGCCCAGTTGGGGTATCTCGCGTGGAACTGGCTGACCATGGGCCAGGTATTGTGCGTACCGATGATCGTCGGCGGACTGTTCCTGATCTGGCTGGCCTATCGTCGCGCCCCGGCAGCGCCGCTCGCCCCGACGGCTTAAACTACGAACCCCGGCGCGCGACGCCGGGGCTCAAAGGACACAGGTAACTCATGAAGCAATATCTCGAACTGGTCTCGCACGTCATCCAGAACGGCACCAAACAGGCCAACCGCACCGGCATCAACACCATCAGTTTTCCGGGGGCGATGCTGCGTTTCGATCTGCAGGAAGGCTTCCCGGCGATCACCACGCGCAAAATGGCCTTCAAGTCGGCCATCGGCGAGATGTGCGGCTTCCTCCGTGGGGTGAACAACGCTGCCGAGTTTCGTGCGCTGGGCTGCAAGGTCTGGGACCAGAATGCCAACGAAAACGCGCAGTGGCTGGCCAACCCGTTCCGTCAGGGTGACGACGACCTCGGCGAGATCTACGGCGTGCAATGGCGCAAATGGCCGGCGTACAAGCAGATCCCGCTGAGCAACACCGCCGCCATCGAACAAACCCTGAGCAACGGCTACAAGCAGATCGCCCAAGGCGAAGAAGACGGCCAGGCCTACGTGGTGCTGTACAAAGCCATCGACCAGGTGCGCCAGTGCGTCGACACGATCATCAAGGATCCGGGCAGCCGCCGCATTCTGTTCCACGGCTGGAACGTCGCTCAGCTCGATGAAATGGCCCTGCCGCCGTGCCATCTGCTGTACCAGTTCCATCCGAACGTCGAGACCAAAGAGATTTCCCTGACGCTTTACATCCGTTCGAATGACCTGGGCCTATTATACCCCCTCGAAGAATCCGCACAGTACGCAATGGCTGCGTAGTAAGGCTTTACCTTCCAAGCTCATTTATTGTGCCCCGGTACGAAATGCACATTGTGTATAGTACGGGCCGCCTTGAGGAGAATGGAAGCAGTGAAGGTCATCGCAATTAAGGGCAAACCCCTAGATTTCAGAGAGTCCCCAACCAGGCGGGACGATCCATCCGAAGAATCCCCGTTCCAGGAAGCCGTGAACGTCACAGGGACAGCCGTCTTTGATGACGATGAGCGCCTCATGCCCTTGATATCGAGTTACCTATCCCACGCGCTCCGGGAAGCCGATATATCCCAGCAGACGGCCATCACCTATGGTCGCAACCTTGGGTACACCTGCGAGTACCTGATGAACCGCCGTGAGTTCCGTGATTGCGAGCGTGACTCAGCGTTCTTGGAAATCCGCACCCACGTGATCGAGGAGTACTTCGCTCACCTGCGCGAGGCAGAAGGCCTTTCCAAGAAGACGGTGCGCAACCGGGATTCGTCTTTGATGGCGTTTTTCAACGATTCTCTATGCCGGGGAGTGGACGACGTACCTGCGCCTCGTACCGCGCCTAACCCTTACACTGCCGGGTACCTATCTCCCCGTCCTAACAAGAACTTGGTGGTGGCCTGTTCCCTGAATAATCTTAGAGAGCTCATCCTGGCCACGCAGAGTGAGCGTGAGCGTTGCTTGCTCCAGTTCATGTACGACGCAGGCGTGCGCCGCTCAGAAGTCCCGCGAGTGACCCTCAAGGCCATCGATGATGCCCTTCAATTCCAGGACACGTTGTTCATCTCGCCTGGTGTTTCAGAACCGGTGAACGCGGACTACTGCCCGCTGCATATTGATGGAAGCAAAGGCCCTGCGGACTCCTTCAAACCCCGTCAGACGTTGGTCAGCCGCGCCACGCTGCTGCGCATCAAAAAGTACCATGCTTCGCCGCTGTACAAAATGACTAAGCGTCAATTCAAGGGGGCTGAGAACACCCCTGCTTTCCTGAATGCGGAGGGGGGTGAGTACACCCCTCGCTCGATCTCCAAGCTCTTGGAGCGCACATCCGAGCGAGCGCTGAACCTGCTGAAAATCGACAGGATGATTTCTCCCCACAAGTTGAGGCACGGGAACGCCTATGCCCTGTTGAGGACGCCAGACATTGGTAGTGATTACCTTGACCGGCTAGTGACCGTGCAAAAGACGCTGGGTCACTCGCGCCTCAGCACTTCGGAAACCTATACCCAGATCCCCTACGACCTCTACCAGAAACTCGTACGCCCCGGAACTGAAACCAAGACGAAAGCAGGCGAGATGGCTGAGCTTTCCCAACAGACGCGCCTGAGAATTGATGCGGGAGATATGAAATGAGTCGGCTGACTAAGGATCAGGCAGACGCCGTCATTGAGTCATTTGTGGCTCGCGCTACTGATGATCGGGAGTCGTTGCTGAAGGTATGTCTGAGTAGGGGAGACGAATTGGCGGTGGCTCCTAAATACGTCATCGAACAAACCAATCTAAACCCCGCAACGATTTCGAAGCGTGCCCCAAGCTTTGAGCCGATCTTCGATGCGATGCGCGCCGAAGGCATCATTGTCCCAGGTCATTCGTCGAACGCTTGCGATTGGCGCCGTAGGCTGCTTGCTTGGTATGAAGGCATGCCTATGGAGGAGAAGTTGGCCATACCGGTGTTTGGCAACAGCATCAAAGATCGAGGCTTCTTGAGCGAGATCCCTGAGTTATCAGGCTTCAATGGAGCGAGAACGAGATATGAACTCGTGAGGATGACATTCGAGGAGATCCTCGATGACCTCCGAAAGCTCGGCGTTCTTGATTCCAGCTACCAAACTGTTGAGCAACGGGTTGCCTCGAAAACAGAGAGCAAACCCACTGAATCTTTGCGAGACGTCTTCAACGCTTTGCGCTCAGTCCGCATCCATCGCCTGTCTGACCTCGCAAGCCCGGAAGCGGAGCGTCCCTTCCAGCACTTGCTGCACCTCTTCAGCGCTTCATCAATGAAGAGCAGTAGCACTTCTGGTCAGAACAATTTCATCGAAGCTTTCAAACACTACCGAGCCTATCTCACGGAGGCCAACTACACAGGCCTGGAGGATATCCGGGAGCTGGTAACGCCGTACTCCCTTCCTAAGTTCAGGGGCTATCTCCAGGACAAGATCCTGGAGCGTTCGCTATCGACCAGCCACAGCAGCACCCTGATGAGCTCTGCTCGGAAAATGATGGCACGCGCAATCCAGATTGAGGGCCTGGGGCTGACCAGTTTCGTCGGTGCTACAGGGTTTGATACTGAACGTGAGACTGACCAGTACAAGCCTTACCCCCAGTCTGTGCGAAACCGAATCTCGCGAGTCATTGAGCAAGAGATTGAGGAAACCAATCGCTTGGCCCAGCCTTACGTTCCAAGCCAGGCAGGGGAAAATCCGCTGAACCCTGACGGAAAAGTACGCCGAGGCTTTAACACTCTCGATAACGCGCGGTGGATTTTTGAGAACAAACTCGACTGCAAGCCCCTGAACTTCGAATCCGTAGATAAAAAAGACCCCTATCAACGGGCGTTCATGTCGATTATTTCGGCTTCGTCGATTTCGATCTTCGAGGTTTATAAAAGCTGGGGCGTGCAGTATCAGGTTGATGGTCGAGTCATTGCGCCGTACATCGCTCGACTTGCCCAGGTCACCGGGATGAACGCTGACTCGCTGCTGGGACTGGAGCTAGATGACTTCATTGAGCGCCATGATTTAACCGATCGCCCTTGCTTGCTGTATTGGAAAGAGCGTTCTGAAGGCGCGAAGATGCTTCATCTCGATATTTTCCATGCGGAAATCTCTTGGCTGACGACCTCCCAAGGCCGTGTGGTCAAGCAGATCTTTGACGATGTGAAGCATCTGACCCGTGAGATCCGCTTGAATGCGCCTGTCGAGGCTCAGAACAAGCTCTTCATCTACCGTTCAAGCTCTCCCAGGAAATACGGGGTTGTGGATTCCTTTGAGAACTCTGGTGGCAACCAGCTCAACAAGACCTTGGATAAGCTCTCTCAGGATCATGGGCTGCTTGACGAAGATGGCAATCCTCTCAAGCTCTCTCCGTCACGTTTCCGACCAAGCTTCGTGAGCGAGCTGATCGAGCGCGGCGTCTCTCCACGTGAGATTCAAGTGCTTCTGGGACATAAGAACCTCAGCACCACCATGGCCTATCTGGATCAGATGGACTTCAACCCCATGGCGCGCCGGATGCTGAATAAGGTTCTCCATGAAATGCAGCAAGACACGCTGGAGGAGGCTCCGAAGCTCATCCCGACCAAGACTATCGAGTCCACGCCCGAGGCGATGCCGCTGCGGTCTGGCCTGGCCACCTGCATGAACGTTTTTGACCCGCCTGCTTTCATCAAGGCTTTGGCAAGCTACGACCCCAGCAAGCCCTGCACGCTGTTCAACATGTGCCTTTCATGCAGCAACAGCATCATCACGGTATCGCACCTGCCGGAACTCTTCGCCATGCGGCGCGACTACCAACGGATGATTGAGGTCAACCGGGTGCTCGATACGCCCTACGGAGCCGTCATCCTGGACAACCTTGATGTGCTCAACAACCTCCTTGATCAGGAGACTTCGGACTTTTCCGTGGAGGAGCTGACCAAGGCTGAGCGCCTCTCTGAAAACCTGCAGGTCAGTATTTTGACCGAGGGAGTAACGCTGTGAACGATGCTCTGATCCCTGAACTCGCTGCGTACAAACAGTGGCGTACAGCTGCTCACACCCTGCTGCTTGAGTTGCGCAGGAACATCGCCGATCCGACTCCTGTGTCGCTGGAAGCACTCTCTTGGTACCAAGCGCTGATGGCGTTGCCTGTCAGTAAGACATCGGTCTTGGGCGACGCCGTCTGGGACTTCAATGAAGATCATCCGAACGCCGCCAGGAACGTCCAAGGAGCCAAACTACGGCTCAATTTTGAATCGTATCCATTGCTCAATCAGTCTGCGGTCTTGGAGGTCAAGGTGGCCCTGTATTGCTGGCTGAAGATGCCGGCGGCAACGCGCTCGTTTGCCTCGCCAACGAACATCAAGGCCAACACCGCCATTTCGTGCATGAAGGCTGGATTGAGCTTCCTGGATACGATGTCAGGGCAGGCGCGTCAGTTGATGACGGATGAGTTCTTCGAGGTTGGACACCATGGTCTGACGTACTTCGACGCGGGTATGTACCGGGAGGCAGCGCTCATTCATCCGTACGCCTTTGGCCCTGATCTCAAGAAGTTCTTTACCTTGGTCAGGTCGCCATTTTTCCAAGAGCAAATTTTCGATAAGCCATTAGCCCACGTCGAACTGGAGTCACTGGCTTGGGCCAGGGTACTCAAGCATGTCCCTGCTTCCGAGCGAACGTACCGGATTCTGCCGAACGATGTATTCGAGAAAGCTTCTCGCGAGGCGTCGTTCGCGGTTGTCGACTTCCTAAGCACCCTCAGAGAGCCTGTCGATGACCTAGTCGCCCTGACTCGCCAGAACGCCAGTGGTTATTCGTTGGCAAGGGCCCAGGAGCTGTCGCGGTACAACTTCGATCTCTACGTAGCTCTGCGGCTCCGCAGGAAAGGCTACGAGTCCGGCGCGATGGCTGAGGCGTTAGATGAGGTTCGATCTGAGTACCTGTCGGAAATTGGTCAGCATGATTTCAAGGCACCTGTAACCTTGGTCAAGCTCACCAGTGCGAAATTGGACGATGAGTTTCGTCGGTACGTCAATTTCGTCTCGTACAGTGCCTGCTATCTTGTGGCGCAGTACACAGGCATGCGGCCTTCAGAGCTTTCAGAGATCCTGGTCGAGTCATGCATGGAGCAGGAGAGCGATTACTGGTTGCTGATCAGCAACGTGATCAAACATCGCCAAGGCTTAGCAAAGCTGTTCGACGACAAGTGGATCGCGATTCCCATCGTGCGTGACGCTATTCGTGCTGCTTGCCTCATCGCTAAGGTGAAGCAGAATCCTTACTTGTTCTCCAGTGTGGATACCGTCGCGCAGGACGCCGAACCTAACTCAATGTCCTCGCTTGGTATCACTCACCAGTTCAGAGCTTTCTTCGAGGAGATTCTGACGGATGAGGAGTTCGAGTCGCTGGAGTTCTCGCCTTACACGTTGCGACACACCCTGGCCTATCAGACGGCCAGGGCTGAGCTTGGGCTCCCATTCATCTCTCACCAACTAAAGCACTTTGGTGACCTTATCGGTGGTGCTGGCCAGAACAAGGCGTTCAGTGCGGTGACGCTTGGGTACGGAGCGATCGCTGAGATCTTGTCCAAGGGTGGGCGTTCATCTAGCAAGACGCCGACGCAAATGGCAGAGGAGGAGTACATCCTGAGCTACTGCGATCCTGACGGGAACTACGCCGGCCCCAATGCAGAGAGCCACAAGGCGCGGATGAAGAAGGTGTTCAGCGGGTACATGGCGGCTGGCTACACCAAAGAGCAAATCATCGCCCAGATGGCCAAGAAGCGCATGGCGATCATCAATGTGGGGCAAGGCTTCTGCTACGGCGGTCAGCGCGAGGTATTTGACGAGTCTCTGCCCTGCATCGGATCGCTGCGTTGCAATCCGAATCGGTGCAAGAACGCCGTCGTCACCAAGGCTCACGCTCCTAAATGGCGGGAGATCTATGTGCAGAACAGCTTGGCCTTGAGCTCTCCGAACTCAGCAGGCGCGGAGGAGGAATTGCGAGCGGCGATGGAGGAAGCCAAGGGTGTGTTGGAGCATCTTGGTGAGGAGGTTGAGGTATGACAGGCCAGGCGTTTGATGCCAAGAATAAGCTCGACTACGACCGGAACACTGAGCTGCTGGCTCAGGGGCTTATGCAGATTGCCTCTGATCCGAACTTGAAGCCGACGATGGCGGAGCTTAGCCGTATCACCGGCATTCATCGCAATACCATTCGCCAGCGCGACTTTCCGTCGCAGCGGCTTGAGGCGATCAAGGACAACCGCCGCCTTGCAGTGCTTGCGCAAAGGGTCAAGGCCGAGAAGAAGCAGGATCCTAAGACGATTCTGATGCAACGCCTTGAAAAGAGTCGATTGGAAGTGCTTTATTGGTTCAATAGGTATCAGGAATCTGAGAACTCTTGTGCAACGCTCGATAAGAGATTGGACACTGTCCGCGAGTCTAGGGACTACTTCGTCCAGGTCGCAGATGAGCTGCGTAAGAAGATCAAAGAGCAAGAGACTGAAATTTTGAAATTGCGTGACGCGCTGGATTTGGTCAGCGCGAACCTTGAGGAACCGAAATGAAGATGTACCACGATTTGCTGGCCGACGTGCTAGAGAATGGCGTCGAAAAAGGCGATCGCACCGGCACAGGCACGCTGAGTGTCTTTGGTCGTCAATTCCGCCACAACCTGGAAGATGGCTTTCCGCTTCTCACCACCAAGAAGCTGCATTTCAAGAGCATCATCAACGAGATGATCTGGTTCCTGAACGGTGATACCAACACCAAATGGCTCAAAGAGCATGGTGTCAGCATCTGGGATGAGTGGGCGACTGAAGACGGTGACCTGGGCCCAATCTACGGCAAGCAGTGGACGGCCTGGCCTACCCAGGACGGCAAGACCATTAATCAGATTGACTACGTCATCAACACGCTCAAAACGAACCCAAACAGTCGTCGCATTCTTTTCCACGGGTGGAACGTTGAGTACCTTCCGGATGAGTCGGTAAGCCCACAAGAGAATGCGCAGAACGGGAAGATGGCACTGCCACCTTGCCATTTGCTCTATCAATTCTATGTGGCAAATAATAAGTTGTCCGCGCACTTATATATTCGGTCTAGTGACCTATTGCTTGGGAATCCCTATAATTTGGCTGGAGTTAGTTTTTTAACTCATATGTTGGCGCAGCAGTGCGATTTGGGAGTTGGCGAAGTTGTAGTTACCATGGGTGATGCGCATATTTACTTGAATCATATTGAGCAAGTAAAGCTGCAACTTACTCGTGAGCCACGCCCTCTTCCGAAGTTGGTGTTCAAGCGTAAGCCAGCTAGCATCTACGATTACAAATTTGAGGACTTTGAGATTGTAGGGTACAATCCTCATCCTCATATTCCTGCTCCAGTATCCATTTAATTTTCTGAAGATCAGATCCAGATAAGTCGAACATGACAATTTCCCCTGTGTCGACTTTCTGGATTGTTAGGTATTGTCTCGATTCTTAGGGGCGCTATATGTATGAGCAGGTCGATTACGCAAAAGCTTTTTCTGACTTTCGGAAACTGATCGCGATTACCAAACCGTGCAAAGAAAAGCTGAGCGCCGCAACACCCATAAAAATATCAAATGCTTATCGAGTGAGAGGGGAAGAGTTTAAGGGGCGCCGAACGGTATCTAAAGGTGAGGAGGGTCGTGCTAAGCAACTCAAAGAGGCGCACCATGAAAAACACCTCCATCAGGCCATAGTCAAGCACCCATTTTTGCTTCATACCCCAGAGCTTTACGCGGGTGGCCTATATCTTGAAACTCTAATAAATAAGTTTTCCTTGCATAAGGGCCATATAACAGATTTTTTGTATGTGACAGTGCAGGATTGCACGATTCGAGTGACGTTGGTAGAGATCGAACAGGCTGCTTGGCGTATTTTCGATAAGGATGCTTTAGGTAAGGTGACTTTTCACGCAGAGACTAAAAAACCTTTTAGTCAAGTTGCTGATTGGCAGAAGGAACTTTCCAGCAGTTTTGGCCGAGAAGCGCTGCTGTGGAAGCTTCAAAGCATTTTCAAAGGATATCCGTACCCAATCTTCAGTCAAGGGAAAAATTCCAAGCTTAGTGTTCGTTTGGATATAGGTTACGTCTTGATTATGGGTAATGAGCTCCCTAAGTCCCAAGAGCAACAACAGCTCATTGATCAGATGTACCTAGATAATAATATTTTGTTCATGACGTACCCAATGATGCTTGCGGAGTCAGAACGACATGTTTCTGCAAGAAATGTAATCTCTGTGGGGACGTACGGGCCGACAGTGAAATCCGCTTGCAATCCGGACGCTTTGCACCCGGTCTTTTCTTTCCCTGGTGGTGATTCTTTTGACCCTCATGGAATCAAGAGGTATGGGCTAGGCCATCCCAATGCCTCCCATCCCAGTTCGATTGCTCAGCCGCGTCAGCTTAAGAAGGCGTTTTATCGATCACAAGGCTTGTGCGAAAAAGATGGATGCGTGGCTTCTTTGTTTGAAGCAGGAGAGTTTGTAGGGGATGTTGTTTGGATTTTTAATCAGATAAGTTCCGACTATAATACGAGGAAAAGACAGAAGCCATCTGATGACCTAGATCATTGTGCTCTCGCCTGTCCATTGCATAGCGGCATGCTCTCATTCAATGATGGTCAATGGCGTTACTTGGGTGAGCCGCATCCCCAAAAGAGCCAGATGAGCTATCGTCGGGCATACCGTGCCGACCTAGATACTGCTTCACAAAATTTTGTACGCCGACGCGTAAAAAACATATCTTCTGATATTGTCGAGGCGCTTGAGATAGATCAGCTCAATGAGCCCGATCTTGCAGATCAAATTCATCGTTGTGCTTTGGCGTTGAGAAGCCTGCCATTTTATAGCAAGATCCTTATTCGAGAGATATTGAAAGATCACTATAAGTCTCGTTGCGCTTCGCGGGTAGATCGGTCGGTAGAGATCGCAGGGAAAAGTTTGGCGTGGTTTTTTTTGCGCACCTTCGGCCTAGTCGAATGCAACCCCTCCGCTGAGCGTTACAGGCAGATGGAGCCAACTATCTTTAGCAAGTCTCTAATAGATAGGATCGACCTGCTATTTAGCAGTCGGGAGTTTTTTGCTTTTGCGGAGCTTTGCAATGCCAGTGCTGATGGTCTGCGCCGTGAACTCAAAAGAGCAAGGGATGAGTCTGTGAAAGACAGTTGTTGAACGGCTAAGTAATGGTGCTGAGGCAAAACTTTTATTGTGAGGTCGATCAGTTCAAGTGGCGATTGAGCGAGCTGTTCGGCCAAGGCAGTCTTCCACAGCGATGGTGAATGAGGTGGTGCGACCTGGCCTTGAGCCGGGCACTTGAGCTATCTCATGTACATCTGTTTGGTGCGAGTCATGTTGATTCGATAACTGTCAGCGAACAGGCCATTGGTCTCCAGTACGACTTCGTTCTTTTTCGTACTGCGGATGTCGTATCGCTGGGACTGAGCCATGAGGAGACCATGCTCCAACTCGGTTTCCTCAGCGCTTGGAGGGTGCGAGGTGTCAGGGATTTTGAGGGTCATGCCAGCCAGCAATCTGGAGGCTACACGCATTCTTACGCTCAGCAGTTTGATGACCAGCTCATCGTCGGAGGCTTGCCACTCTCCATTGCCATCGAAGTTATAGATCGTGGTGTAGGGAGAGAGCGGGACAGGAAAAAAAGTAGTGCTCTTCAGAAGGCCATTGATTCGGTATGTCCTGTTACGAAAGAACTCTGTAGTGCCCTCAAAGCCAACAACTCCATTGCGTTGAGGGTATTGGTATTTTTCATACCACAAGCCCAGCAGTTTTGGGTTCAGACCATCGGGTGTGCTCGGCTGAACCATGTAGGGTGCCAGTGGCCCTAGTATGGTTGATATGTCTCTGAGGTGCGGAATGAGAAAAACGATTCCCGCCACGATGCTTGCCCACCAGCCGACATGGGACTTACTCAATTTCATACCGCTTTACTCACCATGCAGAAACTCCTTGTTCGACCGGTGGTGAGGAGTCCCACACGTCCAATTTACGGTGCCACAGGTCGTGCGCTGCCTGTTTAGAAAACCCAAATTTTTCGGTGATCTGCTTCTGGCTGAGACCTTCAGCCTTGAGCTGGTGCACCTTTCTCAACCTGCCCTCGTCGATGAGTTTGCCGGGCTTTCGCGGCGATAAACCCCGGATTACCTCGGTTAGCTGCATTAACAACTCCGATGGAACATTTCGTGGATAACATTCTACCGAATCGAAACGTTCGCTATAGACCTGTGAGATCCTATTCGTGACTTCTGAGGGGTTATCCAGGCAGATCTTTGAGCCAATAACGCCTGACACTCGCTTCAGGTATAGCAAGCACCCGGCTCACCTCCGCCTTCGACATGCCACTGGCCTTGAGCTCTAGCACAGCTCGGATTCGATCTGGGCTGCTGGGTTTGCCTCGCGTGCGCTTTACCAGCCCTTCACCAGCGTCCCAGTGCTTCTTCAGGCCCTGCAAGCCTCCCAGGGCTATGAAGCCCTCCAAATCCTGCGAAGCCTTCGCCATGACATCGATAGGTGATGACCCATCTTGGAGGGCCTGACACAGTGCGACCAGAGCCACGAGGTCGAAATCTAGGGTCAGCGCGATCTTGCTCAGCTTGACCAAAGAGACCTGCGTTTTCCCTTGCTCCAATCGCGACAGATTGGCTTGGGAACTGATCTCGGCGAGCTCCTCCTGGGCCGATCCTCTAAGGTCGCGCAGAGCTCGGACTATTGCTGCTATCTCGTTCTGCATGCTGAGCGCTCAAAACGAAGAATAGGGCCACAGCGCCATGCGTCGATAAATATCGAAAGATGGCAATAATGGCGCTTATCGTTTATCGTGGGCCTACAGATGACAGCCTCGCCGCGTCCGGGCGACCGGCCAGGGAGTGATCAATTTATTAGAAAGTCGACGTCAGCAGGCTAGGGATGAAGCTTCACATACTGTCTGATTTACATTGTGAGTTCGCCGATTTCGTCCCCCCTGTGGTGGACTGTGACGTGGTCGTATTAGCCGGCGACATCCATGTGAAGTCCAGGGGGGCCAGATGGGCCAGCCAGGCCTTCAGCACGCCTGTCGTCTACGCCATGGGCAATCATGAGCACTACAACGGGAATATAGATCGAACTCACAGCAAGCTGCTTGACGCTGCTGAGGCGCACGTCCACGTCTTGGAAAATCAGGTTTTAGAGTACGGTGATGTGCAGTTTCTCTGTGCTACGGCTTGGACAAGCCTGGCCGCGACCGGAGACCCATTAGCTGCTTCTTGGTGTGCTCGTGACTCACTGAATGACTTTCGCGCTATCCGTGTCGGTGAACAGTATCGGCGTTTGCGCCCTGACGACCTGATCGCGAGAAATCGAGAGACGAAGGAGTGGTTAGAGGCTCAGCTGTCGCTGCCATTCAACGGTAAGCGTGTAGTTGTGACTCACCATCCGCCTCTTATGAAGTTCGTGAGTGACCAAGGAGCCGATCCTCACTTGCGAGCAGCCTATGGAAACAATTGGGATGGCCTGATGGATTTCAAGATCGATCTATGGATCTTTGGCCATACCCACGAAGCAGTGGATGAGGTTGTTAATGGCGTCCGGTTTGTGAGTAATCCTCGTGGTTATCCCACCGAAGAAACTGGCTTTCGGCCAGACCTAGTTGTCAGTGTATGAAGACTGATTGGGCTGCCGTCGTTTAGCTTTTTCAGTAAGTGAGTAGGTTTCAAATTCGAACGTGATGGAGAATCCATGAGTTGTCTGAATTCCCAGGACTGGGTGGTTGAGGGCGTAATACGACTGCCCAGTCTGGTGTCAGCTAAGTTGGCGATCGCGCAGGCCCATGATTGGGGTGCACTAGTGGACGCGTACCTGGTAGATGCAGCTGAAGTTGGCGATCGTTTCGTTGCGTATGTGTATGGCGATCTTTCAGGGCAACTGGTTGATGGGATGACAATTGTCACACCACCTAGTGAGGTGATAGCGGAGGTTGAAGGCATGGCGTTATTGCGGACAGTGTCAGGCAACGATCATTACGTCATGGTCAGCCGATTGCCTGCCGCCGCTTGAGTGCCCCCGCGTCGTCGAGGCCGCTGTCTCAGCCTGCTTCATTAGGCCCCACCGTCATCTACTCCATTAATAGTTAATGTGTGTTTAAGGGAAGAAGCATGTCCGAGTTAAAGAAATTGACATTGACTGTTAAGAACTATGATGCTCAAGCGAGCGGTGATCTAGACGCTCTCTATCGACGTGTTAGATATGAAGATGAGCACGGCGCTACTCTCTATTTCAAAGAGGTTGTGATGCTGAAGTACCTGGCGAAGCATGGTGCTTTGGCGACTGATGTTCCGCGAACTTGGTACTATAAGCATGCCTCAAAGAAATCGATAATTGTTGTCGCTTTTGAGAAGGCTGGTGGGAAAGTTGAGTGCGACTTGGATGATCTGCGAATTATTGCAAGGTCGACTTTGGTAAAGGGTGTGGTTATTTCGCTAGCAGCGGTTCCAGCTGGGATTATTGCTGCAACGGCAACCTTTGGAGTTGGGCTTGTCATTATTCCTATGTTTTTGTGGTATGGGTACAGGAACGTCTTCAAGCTTCCGAAAATGCTGGGTCGAAAAACGCTGGTGGATGAATTTTCAAAATTTGGCGTTACTCTTCGGTAGCTTGGTTTTTTGGTTGTTGAACTTGATTCTCGTTAGAGTGGCTGGCTGTCTTGCGGACGCTGAACAGCGAAGGAAACTCAGATGAAGACCAATGCCGTTATCTTTGACGCCTTCGGAACGCTGGTCGAGATACAGCAGCCGACACATCCGTTTCGACAGTTGCTTCGAGAGGGGCGACGCCAAGGCCGCTTGCCTCGCGCTGATGACATTCGAACGATCATGACCCGTTGCCTTTCTCTAAGCGAGGCTGCGCTGGCCTTTGGTATCAAGATCTCGCCCTCCCAACTCGCATTTCTTGATCAATGCTTGGAGGAAGAGCTGGCAAGCATTCAGCCTTATCCAGACGCGGTTGAGGCCGTTGGGCTACTGCAAGCTGCGGGGGTGAGACTGGCCGTATGTTCAAATCTGGCAATGGCCTACGGCCCCGTAGTGGAAAGGATTTTCCCGCACCTTGGGGCCTATGGTTTCAGCTATCGCATTGGTGTTATGAAACCGCAAGCCGCCATCTACCAGCACACCTGCGATCTGCTTAATGTCCGGCCAGAAAATGAGCTCAGCGGTCAGAGGCGGATCGTCATGATTGGCGACTCAGAAAGGTGTGATCGGGATGGGCCTGGCCATGTTGGTATCAAGGGTTACCTGTTGCGCAGGAATGGAGACGGGGCTTCCAATCTTTCCCACTTTGCACGATCAGTGCTGAGTGATAGGTAGCTGCGAGCAGATCTTCAATTCGATGGTAAGCGTTGCGTCTGAGCTAATGGGCCGTGCTAGGAGGTGGCCCTGTCCATGCGTGCCAACGGTCAGTGGGTTGGGAGGCTTAGTTCCTAGAACGAGGCTTGAAAGAGCGCTGGTAGCCCCAGGCGTGGATCAGGGCCGCTACGATGCGCACCACTATGACTTCAACCAACAGCCAAGCCAGGACAATGAGTGTGTCTAGACCGCATGCGTGCAGATCATGGCTGTTCGGCACAATCGCTGAAGGGTTGAAGTCGATGGGTAATTGCACAGACTTGTCCACCCATTTGCATTCGACCTGACCAGTCATTTGCATCGGGCTTGACCAGCATAATTCGTAGACATGACCGGCAGAGATCGGCCGATTGTGTTGAAAAAGTCGGCTTTCCCGAAACACTCGAATATTTAGGGATGAAAACACCTCAGTTGCACGCGGCTATGCGAAATCCGAGTCCTGAGCCTTCTGCCAAAAATTCAGATTTCAATCTCAGGCGCGTACTTTTCTGGCGCGGAATTCGAAGCCGACTTTTTCAACAGAATCGGCCAATAGCGGACGGTGGCGCCGATGATGGCCTTCAAGCATTAGTGAAGGCATAGCTCGGAAAATCGATAAATCACGCTTCTTTGCTAGGGTATGAAAGAAGTACTAGCCTATCCCTCTAATACGCTGAACCATGGAGCCTTGTGATCAATTACCCCCTGTAACTCAACGCCACGACGCTGTGATATTGTAGTGATATCAAAGCCTGAGGGGATAGAGAAATGACTGGAGTTCGCGTTGATAAAATATACATCCAAAATTTTAAAAAAATTGAAAATCAGGAAATAGTTCTTAAACCTATCACTGTGTTAGTAGGGGGCAATACCAGTGGAAAAAGTAGTATTCTTCAGGCAGCACAGCTCTGCACGTCACTAATGCAATCTGCTTATATTGAGAATACAGGTCGAACTATTAGAAAGCTAAAAACATTAGCATTGGACGAGGTTTTTTATCGTCCTACCGAAAAGCTTTTGAGCTTAAGGCATGGAGATGCTGCTAGCCAAACCAAAGGTTTCAAGCTTGGGTTCGAGTGCACACTTTCTAAACAAAACGAAGAAGCCGAAACGCTTTCTCTATCAGTTGCTGTAACGAGAGGAAAAAATGCAAACCTCGCCTTAAAATACGAGGGAGATGACAAACTAATGCCCACCATTGGAGACAGGGATTTACCATTTTCCATTTTCACTCCTGGGCTTTCAGGCATTCCCCTAAAGGAGGAATGGAAAACTAGAGGTGCACTTGATGCCGCAGCTATGCACGGTGACGCAAATCTATATTTGCGAACTCTTCTAGACCACCTTCTACATAAAGATTTACCTGCTGATACAGTTTCAGAGTGGTGTAGGGGCGCCTTGGAAATTGAAGACCTACCTGAATCATCTTCATGGCGTGCCTTTTGTACTTTTTTAAATGACTGCTACCCTGGTGCTTATGTATACATTAAGCACAACAGCGCCAAGGATCGCTATATTGATGTAAGTGTGGAGTATAGAGGTTTGGAATTCACACTCGACTCCTCGTCAACCGGAATGTTGCAAGTAATTCAAATTCTTGCGTACGCGTGCTTCTATGCACCACCACTCCTTCTACTTGATGAGCCTGACGCGCATTTACATGCAGACAGTCAAACTCGTTTACATCGTGCACTGAAGGCGCTTACTACGAATACGACTACAAGAGTCGTATTGGCAACACATTCACCTCAACTACTCCAGTTAATGATGGATGACCATGATGTCAAAGTAATTTGGTTAGATTCCGGTAAAGAAGTATCAGTCCCAGACGGCCAACTCCCTGCGATCCCCATACTGATGGAGCTCGGAGCCCTTGCACTTGGTGCACAAGTATTTGACCCAAAAAACAAACTTATAGTTTTGACTGAAGACAAAGAAGCGGACTTTATAAAGGTTTTTGTTAAAGCCAACTACGAGGGGAGTTTTGCGTGTTTGTCCTATCATGGCTGCGGAAACTTATCCGGTGCGCGACAGCTTTCCGTATTGCTAAGTGAACTTAGACCTGACGCGAGAATTGTTATACACAGAGATCGAGACTTTAGAACTACCGAAGAAATGTCATTTGAGCTTGCACTGGCATCTGCGCGCTTTAAACTGGATGGATGCGAGAAAACCTTTGAAATGTTTACCCCTCTAAATGATATAGAGCACTCATTTCTGAATTCGCATCACCTTGAGGAGAGCCTAGCCAAGCTCGCCAATCCACAGCAGATCCAAGATGCACTAAGCAATGCTTTGGCAATAAAGCGCGATGAACTTACCGCAAAAATACATTCAGCTAGGGAAGTTATCAAAAGAAACTTGTATGATTGTGAAAGAATGAAGAAAAAGTTAGAGGGTAGAAAGTCTTCCGGCATCTCTCTAAAACCTCCAAAAAACAAAACATTTCTCCCTGAAGATGGAAGGCATCCCATCGAAATTTCTCAATGTCATGGAAAAATCGCCTATCGTTCGTTTATTGCAGAGCTTCACAAAATAATAAAAGGTGATAGCAGATCAATAGAGCCGAAGATTATGACCTGTACGGAGTTTCTTCGTGATAAAAGTTGGCACGAGCTTCTGAGTGGTAAAGCCGAAGGATAGTGCTCGCGCATTGGGCCATCACCTCTGCCTCTCTTCCACGTCATCGATACGACCTATGGCATGACCGAGCGGTGTTCCATTTCTTGACGGAGTCAGAGGATCGAGCCAAATACATTCAAGTCATGAACGCAAGCCTCAAGCCAGGCGGAATTGCGATCATCGGCACGTTCGCCGAAGAGGGGCCCAGTCAATGCAGCGGGCTACCAACCGAGCGCTACAGCGCTACAAGTTTAGTCACAATATTTGGTAGCCAGTATGAAGTGCTAGAGCATGCGTATGAAGAGCACTGCACACCCAATGGCGGCATGCAGAAATTCTTATACGTGTGTTTTAACAAGCTGCCCCACAATAAGATTTGACCGTGACACTGCTCAGGCCTTCCTGACTAGCCTTTAGCCGCGTCGCAAAATGTATGACGCTGCTGAACGTCTGCAATGGGTTGTTGGCCGCCTTCGCGACTGACCGCGACGAAAGCTACAGTTGGTGAACAGCAGCGATCGGCCGCAGGCGGACGCACCTTATCTAGGCGATAGTGCGAACGCATGGTTACATCGAATGCAGCCGGGATCATCAATTCTGCAATGAGACATCTTAGGTGAAATGAGTTCGCCGGGTGCTTACAAAATTCGGTCTGTAAACCAAATTTTTAAACTGTAAACCCCTGCGGTTAACACGTTAAAAAATTGGTTTACAGGTGCATCTGGATTCTGGCCGCGCTTGGGGCTATTTTGCCAATTTATTGATAATGCGAGCCCAATGACCCTACTGTCTGATGGTCAGCTCTGGTCTCTTGCCTGCAAAGCCTATGGGCATGATCTTGCTGGAATCCTTCGATCGATTGTGAGCGCCTACGAGCGTCGTCCGGGGCTGAGTAATTCTATCCGTGCTCACAGCGGTTATCGGCGTTGATGGCTTTACAGCGCTCCGAGAGGCCCTTACTACGCAGCGCTCTAGCTTCCATCAGCTCGAAGGTTACTTGGAGATCCGCGAGCCTCTGGCGTGGCATCTCGTACGCCATCTGCAGCATAAGCTGATAATCGATGGGCATGCCCCTGCTTCAATTCGTGATCAGTGTTTTGCGGGAGACCTGGGACTTTAATCTTGACCCGGTGAGGCAGCTAGTCGTGCACTTGGTGAAGACGAACCTGATCGTCATCAGTCGTGTCGGTCTCTCTGCCCGACTTCGATCGCTGCTGTTCGGACATCCACTTGACCGCGTCGCTTAAGTCTACTTTCATTCCTGCGAACTCCGTGGGCGTTAGCGGCCCAGAACCTTTCTTATTTTACATGGCGCTTTCTCATAGGCTCGGCAGCGCCCCATATCGTCATCGGTTAATCTCTACTGATCACAGAACGGAGTCGAGCTCGTGACTAGAAATCCAGTTGAGCGGGCCCTTATGGCACGAGGGGTAGACAGTGCGTTGGCCAGGAAGCTGAGGGAGGCGAAGTGGACGCTCGCGAAGCTCCAACTACAGCGTCCGGAGAAACTGCTCGAACTGGGGCTCAGTGAATCCCTCGTGCCCAAAATCCTCGGGAAAGGCAGGCCGCCGATACCGCTGGATGTCCTCATCAAGACCCTTTATGACAACCGCTGGGTTTGCTGTGTCTGTCGAGACGCTGAGCGCCCGGTAGTCGTTCACCACATCAAATCATGGGCGGAAAGTCGCGATCTCTCTCTGGCCAACCTCGCAGTCCTTTGCTCTATCCATCATGGGGAGGCGCATTCCACGCACGCTCTGGAGCTTACGCTCACCGCTGACCGGCTCAAGGCAATGAAGGCAGCCTGGGAGGATAAGGTCAGTCGTGACGATCCTCTGGCCATATTCAAGTCCACACAGCTAATGAGTTGCCAATGGTGGTACTTCAATCACCTCAGGGTTTTCGAAATCGCCGAACATGTCGGAGTAGAAATCACCCAGCTCAAGGGTTTCCAAGCCGCCCTACGGAATGGCGTGTGTGATGACGAAGGTTACCTCTGTTCCAGTGAAGGTCTCTTATACGTTGGTCAGGCTCGGTCACTCTCGCTGTATCGGTACATGAGCAACATGCTGAAGGCAGGCATTGAACATGCCTGCGTCCGTAACATTTCGGATGACCTAGATCGGGGCACACTCGATATTCTGGTCACACCTGGCGATCTGGTGTTTGTACAGGGTTCGTATCACTTCGCAGATATGCCTCCTGACGGTTCCGGCGCTGACATGGTTCGGGGGCGGCGGAGAGTCAACAAAGTCGAAATCACGTTCGTCTTTGACAGGAACGAAGGTACGTCCGGCTCAGCACGTACCGAGTGGCTTCTTGGAGTACGCTCTTTGGGGTGTTTGCTACGTGCGAACAAGCTAGAAAGAGACCTCAAGGGCACCTTGCATATCGAAGCTACAGTGCTGGCGATTCGCAGCGCCCATGAGGAATTGAAGACAAGGATGTATGACATTGGCCTCTATCAAAGCGGCCTAATAGGTTATGTGGTGGAGGATGAGGAATTGGAAGATTTCGATCCTGAGGACGACGAAGAGAGTGACGATGCGCTTCACTTCTAGCTCGGATAAGACCTAAGGCCAATCCTCGCCGGTCGCGACCTAAATCGACCGCTACGGGATGAAGGCGCAGTCTTCAGGCCAGGTTCGGCGTCGATCCGTAAGCGTCCGGAGAAGTCATCTACTCGATCCCTGCGATGACTGGATGTGTACGGCAACGTCTTTCAGCAGGCTTTTGAGTAGGTATTCACCCATCCCTAGCCCGCAAAACTATATTCGCTAGCTCTTAAATCACTGTCGATTTCTCGGTGGAGACGTCGGTGTAGTCAGCTTACGATGCCGCGATCTGCATCTGTCTTCTCTCACCGGGGTACCACTGAATGACGCCACTAAGTGCGGTTTTCCGCAACCTTCACCAAGATAATTTGTTGGTACTCGCCAACGTGAGCGATGCTGGCAGCGCACGTATTGTCGAGAGCGTAGGGAGTAAGGCAGTCGCAACCAGCAGCGCCGCCGTTGCTTGGGCGAATGGATACCAAGATGGCAATCAACTTCCCCTAAAACTGCTGACTACTACAGTTGAGTCAATGGTTCGAGTGCTTACAGTCCCCCTCACGGTCGATGTCGAAGGGGGCTATTCCGACGACCTTGACTGCGTAGTTAGGGCTGGAGCGGTTGGAATCAACATTGAGGACGGGACAGGTAGCACCGATCTGATTTTGCGAAAAATCGAAGTGGCAAAGAAGGTAGCAAACAAGCATGGAATCGACCTGTTCGTGAACGTACGAACTGACGTTTATCTGAGAAGTTTGGTAGAGCCAGCGCGACAATTGGCAGAGACCCTCTTCCGTGCATCGCTGTTCGAGCAAGCAGGTGCAGACGGCATTTTTGCGGCTGGAATGGTTGAGAAAAACGACATTGCTACACTGTGCGAGGCAACGTGGCTACCTGTCAACCTGCTTGCCTGGAACGGCCAACCCGGCATGGATGAATTAACGAGTCTAGGCGTCAAACGGCTAAGCGCCGGTTCCAGCATTGCTGAATTCTTATACGGCGCCAACAAGACGGTAGCCAAGAGTTTCTTGCGAACGGGAAAGCTTTTCGAGTATCCATTGGACGCATATACCTACAGCGACCTGAATAGCCTCATGGCAGCAAAAGAACACCTAGGCGAAAAGTAATCTTTGCCCTATTAATCTGTGATTCGCATGAAAATCGCCGCTGTTTTCCGCACCCTCGAAAGCGATTTTTCACACCCATTCGAGGACGAGGCTACGCTCTAATGAGATCTTACAATCACGCTCTTCCGCCCAGAAGCGAGATGGTAAATGCAATGCTATGCAGCGACACCGCCTATGAGGGCGTTTTTTTCACTGCTGTCAAAACTACAGGTATTTTTTGCCGCCCTACATGTGGTGCACGTAAGCCAAAGCCCGAGAATGTAGAGTTCTTTTCGCAGGCCAACGAAGCGATGGCAGCAGGTTATCGGCCTTGCTTACGATGCAAGCCATTGGATCTCGCGGCTTCCGCGCCAGATTGGGTCAAGGGGCTACTGGCCTCTGTATCTGCATCACCTGACGCTCGCTGGAGTGATGCTGAACTAACTACACGTGGTATCGATCCGTTACGCTTACGCAGGTGGTTCAAACAAAATTTTGGCATGACTTTTCATGCATGGATGCGTTCTCGAAGGCTCGGTGTCGCCCTAGGCAGGATTTCTTCGGGCGAAACGCTGGATAACACAGCATTTGACTTAGGATACGAGTCATTGAGTGGCTTTAGAGATGCTTTCAAAAAACATTTCAAATGCCCCCCGGTAAGGCAACTGAAACGTCGCTACTGCTTTATCGCCATCTGACTACACCGTTGGGCCCAATGATTGCCATGGCAGAGGAACAAGGTTTGGTACTGCTCGAATTTCTTGACCGACCGGCCTTAACCGCTGAATTAAACGAACTGCGTGGGCGTCATGGGTATTCAATTGCGCCTGGCGAGCATCTCTACATCAAGCAGATCGAAGCTCAGCTAAAACTTTATTTTGATGGAAAACTAAAAAGGTTTTCAGTACCGCTCCATATGCCAGGCAGCTCTTTTGACAGGCTTGTGTGGGCAGAGCTTCTAAAAATCGACTATGGAACCATTTCAACCTACGGAGCCATCGCTAGGGGCATCGGTAAGCCAGGTGCAAGCCAAGCAGTGGGCAATGCAAATGGACACAATCGCTTATCTATTGTCGTGCCCTGTCACCGTGTCATAGCGACAAATGGTGCACTCGCCGGATATGGCGGAGGACAGCCCAGGAAAGAATTTTTACTGCGTTTGGAGAAGACTGCTTTGCAAATGACCCAACAGAACGAATTCCTGTTGAATTAGTTGCTAAGCAGAATATACGCAGACACAACGTAAGCTTCGGGTAACACACCTTGCTTAGGTTTTTGCTGTTATTGCCTCAAGGCTGAGTATTATTAGCGTAACCGTTCGGCCAACACATCTTCCTGCCCCCTGCGCTTGGGGCTACGGGGTCTGCCTTTGTCGATGTCAGCTATGCGGATCGAGCTTCGGCTCTAGATAGATCTGCGGAAGCTCTGATGGCATCAACTGCGCCTTGAGCGAGCGCCATAACCGTCGTTGTACTGATTTCAATCCGACTGATAATGTCTTCTCTCGGGCCGTGTATCCAGGCAGCACTTGCGTAAAAAGCATCTTGAGACACTTGGCGATGGCTCTCGCTTTCATAGGAACGAATCAGGTGATAGCTGTCACAATCATGCAATGAGCAGCCATAAGAAACGACATCTATGCCAGCTTCAAAGTGACGTGGAACGCTCACATTCTGCATTATTTGATGAAAATCCAGTCCCGATCCTGGTTTTAAGGTGTACATCAGGATTTCAATAATTCGAGTCATTCCAAGTCTTCCAATGTGGAGTTCAATGTGAGCGTCCGTACATCCAACTTACTTTATTAGACGGTAGTCCAGCTAGATGACTTGGCCGGACGCATACGTCGATCCCTCTGTGCGCCTCGGTCAGTAGCTATCTCATCAAAAAATCGAAGTGATCTGAATCGGTGTTTGGCCCTCGGTTAGCGGCTGATAGGTAATGCGGGTAGCTCCTCATCACAGGCGCAGTACGCAGCCATATTCATACATCCGCTGTCTGCGCAGAGGATCCTGAGCTACTGGCGTCCCTCCCGAAAAGGGGCTTTCGCCGGCCTGCGGCCATGCTATATGGTGTCATCCTGCCAGCAGCTTAGCGTTGGAAGGGGAGAAATCCCTGCTCATTTCACAAGGATAGTTTTGGTCATGACCTACATTAACTTGCCCAGTAATCAGCAAGCTGCAATCAGCGACGTTGACGAGACGGTGCTTCGGGCAGCAGTGCGAAAGTGCCTAGATGAAGAGCGTATAGGGCCGATTCAGGGCCTCGGGCTCAGTGACTGTGGGCCCTACGTGGGCGCCAAGCTTCGTGCGTTTCACCAAGGGATCACTGAGTACAGCAAGTCCAAGGCCCATGCTAAGCGCGAACGGACTGGGCAAGATGCGCTGCGCGCCGGCAGTGACCTCGTTGATGCGGTGCAGCAAATGAAGGGCCGGCTCGAAACTGAGCGCCAAGAGGGGGAGCTGTTCTTCATCGATGATCAGATCAGGCCGCCTTTCCATCTCGGCAAGCGGCTATCGGTGCCTATCTCGTTTCGCTGGCGAGCGTCGCCATCTGCGGACTGGAAGCACGGCTATGTGACTTTCGTCTATGATTTCTCCCTTCAGCCGAGTTACACCTTGCCGCTGCCCAAGCGCAAACCCAGCGCGGCACAGGTAGAGAGGGATCTTGAAGACAGTCGCTACCGAGAGTGGGAGCGTTTGAAGGCTCAGGCGCTCTTCTCGATGAGGGAGTTCTTCCGCGATGGCGGCGATGGGGATGGTGTGCCAGAGCTATTCGCGGTGAGGCCTAGTCCCTACGGTGGGGGCTTGAATAACTTCAGCTGTAATTTCTGGCAGCCCGAGAAGCCGGCACCATAAATCTGGCAAGGCATCAGCTTCGGTAATTGGGGCAGATGTGTACAATCATTAGCGTACCAAGTCTGCGTGGGCCGGGAGCGCTAGGCGATTTTTGTCTCAACTGGAGTAGTTTTTGCCCCGGTTTTGTTGGCATACGCTTCATCTAAAATAGCCGATCCTCACTTCCCATCATGGGATTTCACCTTGTGTAACGCGGGTCGTGACGCTATAGTGGGTGTGCGGGAAAAATAAGAGCAGGGCTCCGAGATCATCAGGCGAAATTGGATCTGGAGTGTGGATTGCACGGAGACGCCATCCGTGTGGTAGCGGCATCAGACTTCGGTCTTTTGGCATGTGACCCAACCCCTAGGGGTTAGCTAAGCAAGCGCTGCGACTACCATCCCGCATATTTTCTTCAGTCAAGGGCGCCAAATCTGGCGCCTTTGGCGTTTCTGGGATTTGAAAACCCTCGATCACGCCCACTGCCTTCCCGTTCGGCGTACGGTTGCGATAAGCCGTCACCACGCTGTAATAGAGCTGGTCATCGCCGATAGGCCAAGCTGCTAATACTGCACACCCTTTGCGACCCCGGAGCACGATCAGTCGCTCGTTCCCCTTCATTGAGTCGAACTCACAAACGATGTTCGTTCCATGCACGATGATGTCAGACACAAAACGCGGTACGTCATAGACCGTTGGGTAGCCCCACTTTACAAGGTCATGCCCACGCTCTTGCCAGATGTGGCGTACACCGAAGCCTTTGTGGGGCCCGATATGCTTGCCCGCCCTGAGGTAGATATCCCCGCCAGGCTGCTGTAGCAACTGGCTGGTAACCTTCACCAATCCCCAGGATTCCAGGCCTGTGGTGGGGTGAGCTATGTTGAAATCTTCGTGATGGTCGAACTCGACCGGTATCGCCTGAGGCGGCGGCGCCTTGAAACGTGACATGCCAGCAATCCTTAACTACCTGATGGCTCCATTCTCACGTCACGACTGGCCGTGTCAGAACCGCACTTTCCCATTTTACAGAATTTAGTGATGCCGATGGTCATTGGGTGTCTGCGGCGAGGACACCGGATGGAGAAGCTGAGTCGGGATGATCCCGTGGGGGTTGAATGTCGTCATTCGTGAAGTCCTGTATGTGGGCTTGGCCCATTTTTTTGTGATTGGGTGATCCAGTCGTGGGGCTTGGCTCAGCTGCTCTGCCAGTGGAACACACGTTTGCGGCGTGGGCTCGACATCGGCGGGTGAAGCAACGATAATCGCTGTTCGTGGGTTTGTCACCTGTTTTAAAAAGTAAACGTACTGAGGTGTGTAAACGTGTCTGAGAGCAAGGTCAAAAAGGCAATCAGCGTTCGATTCGATCCAGTGGAGTATGCGAATTACTCAGCTATGGTCGAAGATGCGGGGGTAGCCGTAAGCGACGGCCTTCGCTATCTGGTCACGGAAAAGCTGCAGCAAGCGCAAGCAGCCGACATGAAGGAATTTCATATCAGCTTCGATTTTCGATGGAAGGAGCGTGACGTTGCTTTTCCTGAGCACATCGGAAATATGCTGGTGACGGTAACCCCTCCCCGCGAGCTATCGGTCGATTTCTTACAGCGGCTTATTTTTGTCATCCCAGAGTTTTGGGATGACTCTGGATCGGGATTGAAGGAGATGTTCCGCATCGACTCAGCCTATTTCCACAGAGTCACGGCAGATTCCCACCATAGAACGAGCGCCAAGGCCTCAAGAAATGTCCTGAGCTTCCATCTCCTCAAAAGCCGATGGAGAGCTGCCATATTCGACTATGGCAGCGCGTACAAAGCAGAGGAGCTAGAAGATCGAATTCGCTCAGCGGTTACGTCTCACTTTACCCAGACTATCCGGCTTTACCTCATCGATCATCTTCCGGCGTCTCGGGTGCTGCCAGAGGAACTGTTCAACGAGATGATGAGTTTTCGCGACGAAAGCACCCTCGATCAGATGATGGCTTTAGGGTAGATGTCGTTGGGTGTCGCGAGATGCTGTCCCTGGCCAGCGAGGTGTGTGTACCCGTGCCAAGGATGCATAGAGTCTCTCTGGTGTATTGAGCGCCCCTGCTAGAGGCTGCGTGTGGCCGCCACTAATCTATAGGACGCCAGCTCTAACGGATTCAGCTGTTACGCAGCCGGGTATCAATCTTGTGGTGTAGCGGCTGGAGAATTGCATTCCACTTGGCCGCCCGCTTGCATTACCACTGACCAGTCGTTTGCATTCGACGTGATCGGCGAACTGCATGCCTTCGACCGGCTGAAGTCGACCCATTGCAGCCGTTCGTGGCTCTACTCGACTTGGTGGCGGCGTTGAATACCCAGTTGGCATCACACACCCATGTTCCGAGTCCAACTCCAAGTCCAACGGATGCGGTGGCGTTTACTGCGTAGGCAGCTAGCGCGCTTGCTTGCTACGAAGCTCAAAGCAGTCACATCATGATAATTTGGAATCTCGGGTTTGGGCTCCAGTCGCTTTCATTATCATTTTCGTAGAAAAGCAAGTTGTTTCGGATTTGATCGTCAATTTTTTCCAGGAATGAAACAATCGACGATATAAGAGCAATAACGTTTTGCTCTGTTATATTGCGATACTCGCCTTTAAAAGTTTTGCCATTTCTGTGGACGATATCGTGCCGGATCTCAACAGCTTTCTTTAGTTCTAGCGTTTCTTCTCTAGGGAAGTTTACAATCAAAACGTTTTGATATAGTTTTGATGTTTCTTCGATGTTGTGAAAGCTGGTCTTGTCGAGCAATGCCGACACATCTTTTTCAAGCTTTTCAAGCGTCAGGTATATCTCACTAATCTTGATTTTTTTCTGAAACGAATCTTCAAATTCAACATACCTTCGGATTACTGCTTGATTATTAAATATTAATTTTCTCATTGTATCTGATAGATATGTTTCAAGCGCGGTGATAACACCTGCAAACAGAAGCTTTGCAAGTGTATTATTTACTTCGACCGTGTGCACAATGTTTTCTATTTCATGTATCGAAGTTTTAAAAATTTCATAAAGGTATGTGCGCGGCTGAAGGTACTCGATATACGTATCGAACGCAGCTATAGATCCTGCCTTGACGCAGTCTGTGCAGTCCATTATCACTTCGGCGTCGTCAGGAGTAACTTCTAACACTGCGAGCGTGTAGCAGTCGGGAGTAATGCAAGGGAAAGAAGTATATCGATTATCGCTGTTCCATTTGCCAACACTAGTCAAATAGTTTATTGCCGCATCCGTGTGCTGATAGTTATCATGTAGAGCGCGTCGATCTAGCTCCTCATTTACGATGACTTTTAATTTGGATAACCAGTCGTCTAACGTCATTCCGGTAATTGCGTTGCGAAGAGTGGCTACGTCGTCCGGGTAGTATTCTGTTGCAAATTCAAATTCTTTCTCAATATCTATAATGGCTCGCTCATACTCCGATTCTAGGAGACGTCTGTCGCACCCTTGGAGCGCTAGTCGACGACGGGCCGTCGCTGCGTCGGTCACATATAAATACCGCTTAGTACCAATGTTAGCTTCATTCCCTTCCCTAGTTATACGATCGGATTTTTGGAAATACCACTCCGAGAAACACTGACTAGAGTTGCTAAATACTTCGAATCCTTGAATTTTAATGTCATACCAGCTGGACATTACTGCCTCCTTATGGTTGCTAGATCGCGACGCCGGCCGACAAATGCTATGCGTCGATTGCAATTGCTTGCATATCTAACCTGGGCCAGTGTCGCTCGACGGAGCGCCCGAAACAGAGGAGACAGCCAAACATTAGCCTGAAGTTAGCATTTCGCCATTAAGTCGTCGAGCGGCTGCTTTTGGCCGATCAGGGGCGGCCAGCGGGCTGGTCAAATCCGACGCAAACGGCTAGTCAAGTCGAATTCAAATGGGTGGTCAAGTCCATGCAATTACTCAGCGGCGACAGTTGGATGCCAATAGGGGATCTGTGAGGCCCCTGGCTTATCCAAGACAATCGCCACACTTTGCTTGGCCCGTGTGACCGCTACATAAAAATCGGCTGCGGATAGGGGCAAGAGATACTCCCCTTTGCTGATGAACTTGCCGATAGGTTCGGTTGGATAAATCAGCACGCGGTTGAAGGTTTGCCCTTTGGATACCCCAAAGTTCATGTAGTTGAGGTCTAACTCCGTCCCCGAGCGAATGCTGTTGCGCAGGCACTGGGGTTGGAATGTCTCAACGTACTGACGGACGTGAGTCTTCTTCACGAGGAAAACGCCGTCGTGGGGTGTGATCGAGTGATTCTGTGAGGTCGTTTCCGGAAACTCCCAGATTGCCTCGAAGATGGTGTCGGAAAAGGTAGCTATTGTCTGGCAGCACCTCCACGTGACAGAGCTGTAGTTGATTTCCAGGCGGCCTGCTTTCTGCTGTTTTTTGAACCATGCAATGGATTTCGAGTAGGCAAAGGCCTTCTTCATTTGACCACGAGGATTGGTGGACAAGACTGCCTGCCGGACGTCCCCGACGAGCCGTATCTCAATGCGTGTGCCGAACAGCGCCTCCAGGATGTCCCAGTCGTAACCTGAAAGATCCTGAACCTCGTCGATGAGTATTTCGTCGTAAAGGCATTCGAGGCGTTGAATCAAGGCCCCGCCGCTTTGGCCAATCAGTTGGTGGGCCAAGCGTGCTAATTCCTTCGCATACACACTGTCCGACGAATCGAAAAATCGATTCTCACCGCTGGCATATCGTCCTGGATCACCTTCGAAATTGAAGCCCCTGCAGCGCTTGCCGGGGAATGCGAATGGGACGAAGGGTTTGACGAAATGACGCAGCAAAAAGCTGAACCAGCCGGAGACTTCCAAGCCGGATCGGTCTCCGGCATACCGCCTTACGCGCTCGCGCAACTCGATCTGATTGGCCTGGGCGAAGGTGATGAGCAGAACTTTGCGATCGGCTGCTAATGCTTTGCAATGTTCCACCAGGCCTTGAGTCTTGCGAGCACCCGCAACTGCCAGGGTCAGGTAGTTTTTAGCCATGAATGAACGCCGCAGCCGCAGCCATATATGGTGGCGGTGCGACCGTCTCCTTGGATTTGGCGATGAGAAGTGCTGCTTCCGTTTTTTCTCTCGACATCCATTTCTCAAGGCTGGCCCTATCAGTGGCCCCAAGAATATTGCGCAGAGACTCTTCGCTGTTGCACGCCCTCAATTGTGGTTCCAATGTCCTGCCCGCTTCCTTTGCACCAATAAAGAGTTCGCGCTTTCCTGTTTCGAGCAGTTCGCTGACAGTTTCCTTAAGGGTTTCTGGGTCTTCCCCGTCGTTGTCTCGAAGCACTGCAACTGGGCGATCAATGGCAGTACACAGTTCCAGGCAGCGCTTCAATGTCAGTCCGTGCATGCTCATCACATCAATCCCCAGCTCCATCGGGTGCTTACCGTAGAGGTCTTTGAAGAAGCGCTCAAACAAGATCTCGTCCGAGGGGCCTTCCACCAGGACGAGCTTGTGAGCCAGTACCATACGCAACGTGTCGAAGCCTGGCAGCTTTTGGAAATAGCCGACGGTGTCCGGATCAAGCGCCTCGATGTGAGATGCCTTGCCGCGATGCAGGAGGAGCAAGGAGCTCAGGCCGAGGCGATTCAGCACATAGGCACTGTGGGTCGAGATGAACAGTTGACGCTCACCTGCAGCCTCCTCGATGCGCGACAGCAGCGTGGTCAAGCTCGTATGCGACAGATGATTCTCTGGCTCTTCAATCATCACGATGCTGGTCTGCTCGGACAAGCGCTGCATGGCCAGCGAAATCTTGATCGAAGCCTGCTGTCCCTGGCCAGCCAAGGCGAACGGCACATGATCCACGTGTGGTGTGACCGACCCTTCCCAGGAGGATTGAGCACTTTGATCCATGGCCAAGGCCATCACCTGATTATCCAGTGGCGCTCGAATATTCTTGAGGCGATCATTCACGCCTCCCAGGGAGTTAGATGTCATGGACTCTTTGATCTCGCGGTAATGCTGGGAGATCTTGGCTTTCTCGACCGGCTCCAAATGGTCACTTAGGATTTGACGCAGGTGGTAGTCAACGCCTGAGGTCGAGCGGACGGTACGGGAATCGATAGTCGCAACGGCGAGCTGCCGGGGGCGCCTAGTCAGTACCTCATCCCCAAAGGTACGCCATTCAATCTTGTAGTACTCGACGGGGATCAGCGCGCTGGGGTTGATACGCCATTGGGTGAGTTCCTCGTCATACTCAGGGTTGGGAATGACCTTGAATGAGATGCCAGGGCAGGCATTTGTCTTCCTGTCGCTATTGATCGCGCCACAGAGAAATTGCAGCTCAGGTCGATTTTCAAGAAATAGCTCAATCAGGATTTCTGGCAGTGCTGGGTTATCATCCCAATCGCAGTCCTCCAGGAATTGATTAACGAGCTCTTTGTTGAACCAATAGGGGTTCAACTCCTCCTGAGCGGAGCGGCCACCGATACGTCCGTTTAATGCCAGACCAATCGCCTCCATCAGGGTCGATTTTCCCGCGTCATTACCGCCCACAAGGATGTTGAGATCTTTGTTTGGCAGCAGCGTGAAGTCGCCGTAGATCCGATAACCCTGGATTTTGATCTTCGTGATCATCTGCTGTCCTTAGGTGGTGGGTGGAGACCTGGTAGTTGTGGTGTTTTGATTTCGGATCTCTAATGTTCCCATGCGCTTTACAGGAGGTTTAAAAACCAGTGTCAAGAAACAGTTGCTTGAACAACCAAGTTTGCAGGACTGAAGAAGTACAACACTGCAAAAACAGCTAGAGCACCGCCAGCTCGTAGCCATTTTTGGAAGCGAACTTCCATAAAGCCTGGGATCACTGCGCCTATACCTGCGCCTGCCAAGGCTAGAATAGTCCTAAAGACGTTGTATTGGAAATCTGTCGGTGACGGGACAAATAGTGCGATTACCAGAATGGCAGTTAGGAAAATAGCGCCAAAAACAAACGCCAAAATTTTATCTACCATAATGAAGTTTTTTGCCTTCTGTTCAAAACCGTATACCGGGAGTTGGTTGTCTTTAAATTTATTATAAAGTGCTTCTTTTCTGTCGGGCGTAAGGTACAGGCAAACCATTCTTTGCATGTTAGCATAAGCTGTTGGTGTTGGCTCTATGCTGGAAAGATCATTCAGTCCGAGGTTTTTAAATTCAGTTCTAAGAAGCTCTAGGTGCTGTGGTATCGATTCGAGTATCGCAAAGCAATCTTCCGCAAAGCCCTGCGCCCAGTGTTTGCTTTCCCTTGCACCTAATAGTTCGCTATCGCCTACGAAAGTTTCAGCGCTGTTGAAGTAGGCTGTAGCTTTTCTCTGATAGGCTAGAAGAGCATCGCGTTTTTTAGTCTTGTTGGTTCTGTCTTCAGATAGAAAGCTATGTAGTGAAGTGATTAGATCGCTTCGAAACTCGCTGAGTTTTGCACGAATCCCAACTACCTCTAGCTCTTTGATCATCTTGAGGCTGCCTTGGCATCGGCAAGTGCCAAAGTTAGTAGTGTGTTGTAGTCCGAATTGTCGGCTCCACCAAGGGCTAAGAATTTGTGGGCAGGAAAATGCCGTTGAAAGATGATTAAAGCTTGTGTCTGTGTTTTAGGGGCCTTTTGAGAAAAATCTGCTGCCAGACGGGCCAGTTGATCTGGAGTCGGATTCCATTGCCACGGATGGAGAATTCTTTCGATCTTGGCTTTGAACGCCGCCAGGTTGTTGGCTTCCATGGCTAGCCCCTCCTCGCGTCGGCCAGTGCCAGCGCGAGCAACGTGTTAAGGTCTGAGTTATCCGCTCCCTTATATACCCATTCACCGAACCCAGGGCAGTAGCTCTTAACCACTTCAGCCCAATCCGTCTGATTGGCTGTCCGGCCTAGATCCCTGATCCGCTTGATTGCAGCTTTGATGCTGGCAAGCTGAGAGTCTGTAGGCTGGGTAGGTGGAAGGCCGAATCGCATACGCAGGGCGTGTGCTAGTTCTTGGTTTGCAGTCATAAAGCGTCCTTGTTCGATGTCATTCCCTAGATGCAAAAAACGGCAGCGAGGGATAGGTAGTGGGCTTCTACAGCGAGCAAAAGCAGACCTTTGGGCTTTTCCCGCAGCTAGTGCCATTATGATGGCAAATAATTTCGAATCAATGGCTCCTATGAGTCCAGCAATTTCGGCGCGAGCGTTCCATGCCTAGCGGTGCGCAGCATCACGGAGTAAGGTCGGCCAGGGATGAGCAGGTGAGGATAGTAAACACTGGCCCAAGCTTCTATCGGGCGCATCCCCAGCCTCTGGCAAGATGGTCATGATGCAGGTACGGGCTTGTGGCCGTCGACGACCGGATGCTTTTTCGCGTGAGAAGCTTCAACTGTCTGTCTATAATCCGCGCATGTTGAATCCAACCGAAATCCGCCCAATCCTCAAGCAGTGGGTCGCGAAAGCGATGCCCCATGAAGAGAGTGACGTCTTCATCGAGGAGTTGTGCTTCATCGATAAGGCCAGACGCGCCGATCTCGTTCATGCTAATGGGAAGCTAACCGCTTTCGAGATCAAGTCCCATGCTGACACCTTGACACGCTGGGAGGGTCAGCAGCGGGCCTATATGGCGTGCTTTGACGAAGTCTGGCTATGCTGCCATTCAAAGCACTTGGTAAAGGCTCTTGAGTCATGTCTGCCGCATGTTGGCGTACTCGTCGTCGATGACTATTCCGGCATGGCGATGATTCGAAAGGCGAAGCCCAACAAGCTCCAGGATAAATTCCACCTTACGGGGTTTTTGTGGCGTAGTGAGTTGGATGCACTCGCGAACCAGCATGGGGTGCCAACGAAAAGTCGCGACCTCATAAAAGAAGTGCGCCGCCAGCTCAGCGACGCCCTTCCCATGAATGTGATCAGGTCACATGTATTGGTCAGCCTGAAACAACGTTACCGTTAGAGCAAGTCATCGGCATCGAGGTCATCGATGTCGTCAGTATCTACGATGGACTGGATCATGGCGCAGATATGCTGATTGATCCTGTATCCATTCCATGTTCCGTTGTTCCCGTAGCCGGTAGATGTGGCGACAATTCTGCTGTACTCACGAGTAGCCCAGCAAAAATCATCACCGTGGTAACCCGGCAGCCCTCTGATTTCTTGGGCGATTTCAATGTACCGCACAAATTCCTTGTCCGAACCTTTGCGTCGTTGCCACCATTCTGTTGGTGTGTAATAGCAGGCGAAAGGAAGCACAGGCATGCCTCGTATGTATTCCATCGAGGCGGTTGGATTAGTGGCGGCGTAATCCCCATAGACAATATCCGACGCTATGCCGCTGGTATCGACCCTTGCTTGCCACGCAACGTCGTAACAGGCGGAGGAACGTGAAGTGTTTGAGGCCGGCTTATCGATAGGGAAGGAGGTGCTCATCAGCACCAGATTCGGTATCTGATAGGTATTCAGTTGACGCAGCGATACATTGAAATCCGAACCTGAGGCAGTATTGGCCGGGGCTGTGGCGCCGAAATCCAAAATCACCGTCGCGGTGTCTGGGCTTTCAAGAGCATCAAGGATTGATAGTAATCTGTTCCACGAAGTCGCAGTCGGGTTTTCCGGACAGGTAACCC
Organism: Pseudomonas retamae; assembly: GCF_043496865.1. NCBI lineage: Bacteria > Pseudomonadati > Pseudomonadota > Gammaproteobacteria > Pseudomonadales > Pseudomonadaceae > Pseudomonas > Pseudomonas retamae. The sequence goes on along the minus strand of NZ_JBIEIL010000003.1, from coordinate 294,628 downwards.
TGATAGCTATATGTGGGAAATCGCGTTGAAGAGCGAGTGCACTTTGGATGACTGCTCGTTGGGGGTCATCATCAACCCAGGAAACCACTGGTATAACGTTCTGGTTGATGCCTGCCACATCTGAGAAGAATCGACGTTTGTTCTCAAACGCACCATGAGGATTATGCAGGTCATTCGTAGTAATGAAGGCCTCAGCAACGTCCTTCGCTACTCTTGAAACGTCCAGAAAAAAAGGATGCTCAGTCCAATTCGCCAGGAATGTTTGTAGGTGTCTGTCCTCGTCGCCTCGCATGTCCAACAGCGGAGCTACGACGTCCCGCCTGTGGTCTTCCAGATTTATCAGCGCCTTAACGTCATTCTGACCAACTCGTAAACAAGCCACGTATTGCATCTTGCACTCCTTGCATGCTGTGAAAAACGGCTTCGCCGTGACGCTGATTGCATAACGAGTAAAGGGCCCCGGCGATCAGCGAGCGTCGACATGCGGAACATATCGGTTTTGCTCACTGCCACTGGCCGACGTCATGCTTCCAGCGGGACGGCAGGTGGAGATTGGTAAGATATCACTTGGCCACTCAATAAAAGCTTTAATGCGCTGTTTTGGGATATGGGGTGCGCCTATGTCCGATAAGTCGGTGCGTTACTCGTAGTGGAGTTCACCAAACAGTCCGATCATGAGGTCACCATCCAGGATCTCAAAAGGGAGGGTGACGTACTGGCCAGGATGCCGAGGCAGCGCCTTTCCGTCGTGCGGTGCATTCTTCGTGTGCCCTTGAACCTTTTCCCCGTTCTCCTTGATATAGGGAAGCACGACGATCCGGCCATGGTTCTTGGATAGGATCGTTCCCTCGTGCCATAAGGTGTTTCCTTCTTCGCTGCTGGACTCGCCACCCGTGTTTTTCACCACCCACCGTGGCACCCCGTCGTCCTCATACCAGAACACGAAGCCAGCGCAGACCAGTACCCTCTGGCCGCGCATCCTTGCCTCAGCGAGCATTTGCTTGACGCTCGCTAGTTGCAGCAGCTGATTGGCTCGGGGTAGCAAGAGTGCGCGTATCTGCGCTTTAGTTCGTCCCCAGTGTTCAGCTCCCGAAAGACCAAACCCTTTGGCTGTCACTTCGCGCAGACAGATCTGCGAGCGTCTGGGAGACAGGGCTCCGATCTGTTCCCATGTCTGGTCATCGACACGGCGAAGGCACGTGTTGAATCTCGGTATGGCAACTATCTCTAGGTAAGGCACACGCTCAAGCTCCTCGTGGAGCGGTTGTCGCAAGCTTTCCATCGTATTGTGCAATTTCAACTCTTGCACTGAGGGCCGGGGTAGATGGGCGTTGCGCTTGATCGCCTCGCGCTCCATGAGCTCCTCCTCTCCCTGGATACGGCGCGCCGCCGTCAGTGCTTTCTCGACTTTTAGGGTGGTCGAGCTCTGAGGCACAGGATCCGGTACCGCCCGAGCTACCAGTTCACTGGTGCGGCTGTTGAATTCGTCCGCAGCTTCCATGGCCTCCTCGTAGGAGGTGAAAACAGCCGCCCTCGCATGGCCACTGCCGTTATCGTAGAAGTAACGCTTCCAGGACAGCTGGGAGTCAGGAAAGAGCTTGAGTGCCCGCAGCTGCCACGTCCATCCGATGCGGAATTGCCGGAACGGAAGGACGGCCAGGGTGGGCATTAAGTGGTATGGCATCTGATCTAAGCGCATCGATTCTCCCTGCTCTTTGCGCCTTAGCGTCTGCGGAAGCGCTGGAGCTTATCCTGGGGATATAGATTCCCCGACCTTATAGATGGCACATTGCCAAGATGAGTCAATTTCTTGGCTACAGGCCTCGTATTTCGGAGGCTTCAGGAGAAAGGAAGCTTTGAGTGGGTATTCAAAAACTGGTGGTTTATCCAGTATTAGGGCTTGCGTTTGGTAATGTGCTAAAGCTAAAATGCACATATAGCAAGTTGCTTGGAAGGCATTACAAGTCAACGTAATGTGCAGTAAGGTGGGGGGACGAGGGGCCTCGGCACGCCGTTCAACCTCACCGAAGGCGCCGCGCTGCTGAGCCTGATCGGGCGCCTGACCGGCTACACGCCGCGCTGGTTCACCTATTTCATCGGTGATGCGCACGTCTACGAAAACCATCTGGACATGCTCAACGAACAGCTCAAGCGTGAGCCGTTCGCCATGCCGAAACTGAAAATCTCCGACCGCGTGCCCGAGTTTGCCAAGACTGGCGTTTATCAGCCGGAATGGCTGGAACTGGTCGAACCGAGCGATTTTTCCCTGGAAGGCTATGAGCACCATGCGCCAATGACCGCGCCGATGGCGGTCTAAACCACACCGCAATATCCCTGTGGGAGCGAGCCTGCTCGCGAAGAGGGCGTGTCAGTCACAGATGTGTCGACTGATACACCGCTTTCGCGAGCAGGCTCGCTCCCACATTTGGTTGTGTGTTGGGCTCAATGGCCGTGGCTACGGCCGACGTGGGAGTGTTCGACTTCCGTCGCAACAACCCCGCCACTCACCTCCAGCCGCTGCAAAATTCCGCATTGATCGGCCTCCGGCCCTTCGCCACAGCGTTGGCGCAGGTCGAGCAGTTGCGTCTGCAACGCCATCAACCCATCAATCCGCGCCTTCACATGCTGAATGTGTTCGTCGATCAGCGCATTAACGCTTTCGCACTGGTCCTGCGGGCTGTCGCGCAGGGCGAGCAGGCTGCGGATTTCTTCGAGGGTCATGTCGAGGGTGCGGCAGTTGCGGATGAACGTCAGGCGTTCGGCGTGGGCCTGGGTGTAGACGCGGTAGTTGCCGTCGCTGCGGGCCGGTTCCGGCAGCAGGTTTTCGCGTTCGTAATAACGGATGGTTTCCACCGCGCAGTCGGTGAGTTTCGCCAGTTCGCCGATCTTCATGACGGCCATCTCCAAAAGGGTGCTTGACCCTATAGTGGCTACAGGGTCTTTACTTCGCAACAGGCACCTTCATGGACGCGACCAATGAGCGATTCCCTGCACACCCACAAGCCCGGCGACGGCCACGATCACAGTCATAAATTGCATCCTGTGCATCAACACGCACATGGCGGCGATGCCTGCTGCGGGTCGAAAGTCGCAACGCCTGCGCCAGTTCATGCGCACGCAGATGCCTGCTGCTCGTCGAAAGCCGCCGCGCCTGCCTTGGTGCAACTGAGCGAAACGACCAGCGCCGATGCGCAACTGAGCAGTTTCCGCATCGAGGCGATGGACTGCCCGACCGAGCAGACGCTGATCCAGAACAAGCTGGGCAAACTGCCCGGCATCCAGCAGCTGGAATTCAACCTGATCAACCGCGTGCTCGGCGTCACCCACAACCTGGCGGACACCGCGCCGATCGTGGACGCGATCAAGTCGATTGGCATGCACGCCGAGCCGCTTGAGGCGGGCGTCGAAGCGCCGGCTCCGGCGCCGGTGAAAAAACACTGGTGGCCGCTGGCGCTGTCCGGGGTCGCAGCGCTGGCTGCCGAAGTTATCCACTTCACTGATGCCGCGCCGACCTGGGTAGTGGCGATCATTGCACTGGTCTCGATTCTCAGCGGCGGCCTCGGCACGTACAAAAAGGGCTGGATTGCCCTGAAAAACTTCAACCTCAACATCAACGCGCTGATGAGCATCGCCGTGACGGGCGCGATCCTCATCGGCCAGTGGCCGGAAGCGGCGATGGTGATGTTCCTGTTCACCGTTGCCGAACTGATCGAAGCACGTTCGTTGGACCGGGCGCGCAATGCGATCAGTGGGTTGATGCAGATGACTCCGGAACAGGCCACGGTATTGCAGGCGGACGGAAACTGGGTCGAACAAGAGGTGAAAAGCGTCGAACTCGGCGCCCGCGTGCGGGTGAAGCCGGGCGAGCGTATCGCGCTGGACGGTGAGGTGGTCAGCGGCAGCTCGACCATCGATCAGGCGCCGATCACCGGTGAAAGCCTGCCGGTGGAAAAAACCGTCGGTGACAAAGTCTTCGCCGGCACCATCAATCAGGCCGGTTCGTTGGAATACGCGGTCAGCGCGGCGGCGAACAACTCGACCCTGGCACGAATCATCCACGCCGTCGAACAGGCTCAGGGTGCGCGTGCGCCGACTCAGCGTTTCGTCGATCAGTTCTCGAAAATCTACACCCCGGCGGTGTTCGTGTTTGCCCTGGCCGTGGCGATCATCCCGCCGCTGTTCATGGGCGCCGTGTGGTTCGAATGGATCTATCGCGCCCTGGTGCTGCTGGTGGTCGCATGCCCGTGTGCGCTGGTGATTTCCACCCCGGTGACCATCGTCAGCGGCCTCGCTGCGGCGGCGCGCAAAGGCATTCTGGTCAAGGGCGGTGTGTACCTGGAGGGCGGTTTCAAGCTCGATTATCTGGCGCTGGATAAAACCGGCACGATCACCCACGGCAAACCGGTGCAGACCGATTACCTGTGCCTGGAAGCAACCGCTGAGAGCACCGCGCCAGCCATCGCTGCGGCATTGGCCGGGCGCTCGGATCACCCGGTGTCGCTGGCCATCGCGAATGCCGCTGTGGATAAAAACTTCGCCGCGCCGGTTGTGGATAACTTCGAAGCGCTCGGCGGGCGCGGCGTCAAAGGCCAGATCAATGGCCAGACCTATCACTTGGGCAACCATCGTCTGGTTGAAGAACTGGGCCTATGCTCGCCGCAACTGGAAGAAAAACTGTTCGCGCTGGAGAAGCAGGGCAAGTCTGTAGTGCTGCTGCTCGACAGCGCAGGCCCCTTGGCGCTGTTCGCCGTGGCCGACACGGTCAAGGAAACCAGCCGTGAAGCGATTCGTCAGTTGCATGAGCTCGGGGTGAAAACCCTGATGCTCACCGGCGACAATGTGCACACGGCCGAGGCGATTGCTGCGCAGGTCGGTATCGACGAAGCCCGAGGCGATCTGCTGCCGACCGACAAGCTGCAAGCCATCGAAGACCTGTATAAAAAAGGCCATCGTGTCGGCATGGTCGGCGACGGCATCAATGACGCGCCGGCACTGGCCCGTGCCGAGATCGGCTTTGCCATGGCCGCTGCCGGTACCGACACTGCGATCGAAACCGCCGACGTTGCGCTGATGGACGACGATCTGCGCAAGATCCCGGCGTTCATCAGCCTGTCGCGCAACACCGCCAGCATTCTGAAACAGAACATCGCCCTGGCCTTGGTGATCAAGGCTATCTTTCTTGGGGTAACCTTCGCCGGGCTCGCCACCATGTGGATGGCGGTGTTTGCCGACATGGGCGTGAGCCTGTTGGTGGTGTTCAACGGTTTGCGCCTGCTGCGCAAGTAAGTGATGAGGGTGGGTTGTGCTGAGTGCCGAGCTGAAAGCGTTTTACATGGTCGCCCGCCTGGGCAGCATCACGCTGGCGGCGAAGAAACTCGGCCTCAGCCAACCGACCGTGACCACGCAGATCCGCAATCTGGAAAGCCAGTATTCGGTGGAACTGTTCTATCGCGGCGGCCGGCGTCTGAGCGTCAGCGACGAAGGCGCGCGGTTGCTGCCGATGGTCAAGACGCTGTTACAGCAAGAGGCCGACATCGAGTTCTTCCTGCGCAACAGCGGCCAGGTGCAAGGCACCTTGCGCATTGCCGCCACCGCGCCGTATTACATCCTCGATCTGGTGAAGACCTTTCGCGAACGCTTGCCGCAGGTGGAAGTGTCGGTGGAAATCGGCAATTCACAGCAAGTGCTCGAAGCGCTGGAAGATTACCGGGTGGACATCGCCGCGTCATCGCAGTTACTGGATGACGCGCGGCTGATCCGCCGGGTGCTCGGCACCGATCCGCTGGTGCTGGCCGTGCATCGCAACCATCCATTGGCGACGCAGACGCATGTGGCATTGACCGCACTGGCCGGGCATACCTTGTTGATGCGTGAGTCCGGCTCGACTACGCGACGCCTGACCGAAGAGTTGTTGGCCAGCGCCGGTGTGAGTTTCGGGCCGTTGCTGGAGATCGGCAGCCGCGAGTCGATCCGCGAGGCGGTGCTGCGCAACATCGGCATCAGCATCATTGCCCGCCAGGAGGTGCCGCACGATCCGCAGTTGCGCGTGCTGAGTATCGAGAATGCGCCGCAGATTCCGGAGTACCTGTATTGCCTGAAGGAGCGCAAAGGTGCGCGGTTGCCGGCGGCGTTTCTCGGCTTGGCACAAGAGATGTCCCCGGCCTGAGATCTCGGCTGCCCTTACTGGCCTCTTCGCGAGCAGGCTCGCTCCCACACTGGATCGTATTCACAACGCAAATCCCCTGTGGGAGCTAGCCTGCTAGCGATGGCGTCAGCCCGGGCAACACGGAATCCAGACCAAAATCCCTGAATATCACTATCGGCGGTTTTTGCCTCACTGCCACATGACGGACGCATTACAACCCTAGGATTGGCCTCATCCGTTTGATGAGGTCTGTCCATGAATCCTGCCATCGCAACTGCCCTGACCAATCCCGGTGCGCCGATGAAAGTGCGCGGCGTGCAGAAGCGCTTCGGCGCGTTTACCGCGCTGGATAACGTCTCGCTTGATGTCGCCGCTGGTGAACTCGTGTGCCTGCTCGGTCCGTCGGGCTGTGGCAAGACCACGCTGCTGCGCTGCATCGCCGGGCTGGAAAAACAGGACATTGGCGAGCTGTACCTTGGCGATCGTGACGTCTCGCACCTCGCCCCGCAAGCGCGGGACTACGGAATTTTGTTCCAGTCCTACGCGCTGTTCCCCAATCTGACCGTCGAAGCGAACATTGCCTACGGCCTCGCTGGCAGCGGTCGCGACGAAGTGCGTCGCCGCGTCGGCCAGATGCTCGAGCTGGTCGGCCTCACCGGCAGCGAGAAAAAGTACCCCGGCCAATTGTCCGGCGGCCAACAACAGCGTGTTGCGCTGGCCCGCGCGCTGGCGCCGGCACCGTCGCTGCTGTTGCTCGATGAGCCGATGTCGGCCCTCGATGCCCGTGTCCGTGAGCATCTGTGCACCGAGCTGCGCCAACTGCAGCGCAACCTCGGCATCACCACCCTGATGGTCACGCACAACCAGGACGAAGCCATGCTGATGGCCGACCGCATCGCGGTGATGAACAACGGCCGCGTCGAGCAATACGCCACCCCGCAGGAAATCTACAACCGTCCGGCCACGCCGTTCGTGGCCGAGTTTGTCGGGCAGGGCAACTGGCTGCCGTTCCAGCGCAGCAGCGACAGCCATGCCCAAGTCGGCGGGATGAATCTGCGTCTGGCCGATGGCAGCGTGCAGAGCGCCTCGGGTCGATTGTTCTGCCGCCCGGAAGCGATCAACGTCAACCCGCCGGTGCACGAAGAAAACCTGTTCCCGGCCAAGGTCCGCGAGATCACCTTTCTCGGCAACCGCTGCCGCATGAGCTTCGAACTCGATCAGTTGCCCGGCCATGCGCTGCTCGCCGAACTGGCACCTGAAGCGATGCCGCGTCTCGGTGCGCAGCAAATCATGGTGGCCTTGCCGCCGCGCAGTCTGCAGGTGTTTGCCTGATGAGCGCCGGGATTGCCTTGCCCTTGCCGACCAAGCAGGTACGGCAGACTTCCCGTGCCGAAATCGGCGATCGGATCTTTGTGCTCGGCGGCAAGGTCCTCTTGCTGCTGTTGCTTGGCGTCGCGGTCCTGCTGCCATTGCTGGCGATCTTCTGGCGTGGCTTCAGCAGCGAGGCCGGGCAGGGCGGTGGCTGGGTTGCGGCGCAGGAACTGCTGACCAGCGCGAATTTCCACTGGCTGCTCGGCAACAGCCTGAAGGTTTCCCTCAGCGTTGCGGCGATTGTCGTACCGCTGGCCTACCTGTTTGCCTACGCGTTGCAACGCACGCTGATTCCAGCGAAGGGCATCTGGCGCGGCATTTCTTTGCTGCCGCTGATGGCACCGTCGATGCTGCCGGGGATCGCGCTGGTCTATCTGTTCGGTAATCAGGGCATGCTGCGCGGGCTGCTCTCGGACAACATCTACGGATTCTGGGGCATCGTGCTCGGCGAGGTGATTTACACTTTCCCGCATGCACTGATGATTTTGCTGTCGGCGTTGTCGCTGGCCGATGCGCGCCTGTTCGACGCCGCATCGAGCATGGGCGCCAGCCCGGCCAAGGCGTTTCGCAGCATTACCTGGCCGGCGACGCGGCAGGCCGTGTTCGCCGCGTTCTGTCTGGTATTCACCCTGACTATCACCGATTTCGGTGTGCCGGTGGTGGTCGGTGGCGACTATCAAGTGCTGGCGCTGGAAGCCTACAAAGCCGTGGTCGGCCAGCAGCAATTCGGGCGCGGCGCGTTGATCGGCATGGTGTTGTTGCTGCCGGCGCTGTTCAGCTTTGGTGTCGATGCCTGGCTGCGCCGTCGACATGGCGACTCCATGAGCGGTCGCGCGCAGGTGTTCAAACCGGCACCGTCGACACTGCGCGACGGCTGCTATCTGGCGATTGTCGTGCTGATCAGCGCCGCATTGATCCTGGTGTTCGGCATGGCGGTGTTCTCATCCTTGGTGAAGTTCTGGCCGTACAACCTGTCGCTGTCGCTCAACCATTACCAGTTCAACGAGACCGCTGGCGGTGGCTGGCTGGCCTACGGCAACAGCTTGAAGATGGCGCTGGGTACGGCGCTGATTGGCAGTGTGCTGATTTTTACCGGCGCTTATCTGATGGAGAAAACCCGCACCCAGCGCGGTTTGAACCTGGCTTTGCGCATGCTTAGCTTCGTGCCAATGGCCGTGCCGGGGCTGGTACTTGGCCTGGGTTACGTTTTCTTCTTCAACCTCAGCGGCAACCCGCTGCACGTGCTGTACGGGACGATGACGCTGCTGATCATCTGCACCATTGCGCACTATCTGACCACCGCACAAATGACCGCGACCACCGCGCTGCGCCAGCTCGATGCCGAGTTCGAAGCGGCGGCGCTGTCGCTCAAAGCGCCGCTGTATCGGCATTACCTGCGCGTGACCGTGCCGATCTGCTTGCCGGCGCTGCTGGACATCGTGCGCTACCTGTTCGTCTCGGCGATGACCACGGTTTCCGCCGCGATCTTCCTCTACAGCCCCGACACCATCCTCGCCGCGGTCGCGGTGCTGAACATGGATGACGCCGGCAACGTCGGCGGTGCGGCGGCGATGTCGACCCTGATTCTGTTCACCTCGGCGGGCGTGTCCCTGCTGCTGGCGTGGGCTTCGCGCGGCTTGCTGCGCCGTTCCCAGGCTTGGCGGCAAACCGCGCCCGGTCACTGATTCCAACTGCCCTCAACTCAAAAGACAGGAAAACGATCATGTTCAAGCCTATGGCCCTGGCCGCTGCTGTGCTCGCTACTTTCAGCCTGAATGCCTTCGCGGCGAAAACCGAGTTGACGGTGTACACCGCCCTCGAAGCCGAGCAGTTGAAGTCCTACAAGGAAGCGTTCGAGAAAGCCAACCCTGACGTCGAGATCAAATGGGTGCGCGATTCCACCGGGATCATCACCGCCAAACTCCTCGCGGAAAAGGCGCGGCCGCAGGCTGACGCGGTGTGGGGCCTGGCCGCGTCCAGTCTGGCGATCCTCGATCAGCAAGGCATGCTGCAAAGCTACGCGCCGAAGGACCTCGGCAAGATCGGCGCGAACTACCGCGACGCCGCCAACCCGCCAGCCTGGGTCGGTATGGATGTGTGGGCGGCGACCATTTGCTTCAACACCGTCGAGGCAGAAAAACAGGGTTTGACCAAGCCAGTGAGCTGGCAGGACCTGACCAAGCCTGAGTACAAGGGCAAGATCGTGATGCCTAACCCTGCGTCGTCCGGCACCGGTTTCCTCGACGTCAGCGCCTGGCTGCAGACCTTCGGCGAGAAGCAGGGCTGGGCGTATATGGACGGTCTGCACCAGAACATCGGCCAGTACGTTCACTCCGGTTCCAAGCCGTGCAAACTGGCGGCGGCGGGGGAATTCCCGATCGGCATTTCCTTTGAATACCCGGCTGTTCAGCTCAAGCGCCAGGGCGCGCCGCTGGACATCATCCTGCCGAAGGAAGGCCTGGGTTGGGAGATCGAAGCGACAGCGGTGATCAAAGGCACGCCGCACGAAGAGGCGGCAAAGAAACTCGCCGATTTCTCCGCCAGCGCCGAGGCGATGGATTTGTACAAAGAGAACTTCGCTGTACTCGCTCAGCCAGGGATCGCCAAGCCGCAGACCGAACTGCCCGCCGATTACGAGCAGCGTCTGATCAAGAACGACTTCGCCTGGGCCTCGAAGAATCGCGACGAGATCCTGAGCGAATGGCGCAAGCGCTATGACGGCAAGTCCGAGAAAGTGGCTGCCAAGTAAATCTTCGCAAGCTGATAGGGCTGGCCCGCGCTAGTAGTCCTGAACCTGATCGTTCCCACGCTCTGCGTGGGAATGAATCCCGTGACGCTCTGCGTCACAAAGGACGCGGAGCGTCCTCGGCTGCATGCCCACGCAGAGCGTGGGCACGATCATTGAGGTAGCGACATGACACACCACAAAGACCTGCTCATCGTCGGCGCCGGCATCCTCGGCCTGTCCCACGCCTACGCCGCAGCCAAACGCGGCCTCAAGGTCGCCGTGTTTGAACGCACCGCCACGCCCCTCGGCGCCTCGGTTCGCAACTTCGGCCAGGCGCTGGTCACCGGCCAGCCGCCCGGCACCATGCTCGAACTGGCCAAGGCCAGCCGCGAGATCTGGGGCGACTGGGCGCAACTCGCCGGGCTGCAGATCAAGCGCAACGGCTCGTACCTGTTCGCCCGCAGCGAAGCCGAAGAGCATCTGCTTGAAGCGTTCTGCGCCGGTCGTGCACAGGAACACGACTACAACGTCGAGCTGCTGCACGGCGCTGCGTTGCGTGATCTGTATGGCGGTCAATTCAGCCACCATCGCGCCGCGCTGCATGGCCGGGACGATCAACAGCTGTATTCGCGTGAAGCGATTCCGGCATTGATCGATTATTTGCGCCGTGACCTCGGCGTCGAGTTCCACTTCTTCACTCTGGTACGCGACGTTGAGCCAGGGCGGTTGCACAGCACCGCCGGTAGCTTTACCGCGCCGCAGATCATCGTCTGCTCCGGCCACGATTATCAGACCTTGCTCGCCGAGCCGATTGCTGCGCTCGAGCCGCAGATCTGTCGCCTGCAAATGCTCCGCGCCAAACCGCACACTGAACTGAACCTGCAACACGCCTTGCTCACCGGGCTGAGCGGCGTGCACTACGGCGCCTTCGCCGATCTGCCCGAAGCGGCGGCGGTGCAGGCGCAGATCCTGCGCGAGCAACCACACCTGCACGACAACGGCGTCCACCTGCTGATCAGCCCGACGCCGTATGGCGAGCTGATCATCGGCGACTCGCACCATTACGGCAGCGATCCGTCACCGTTCAATGCTGAGCAAGTGGATAACTGGATGCTCGAACTGGCCGAGCAGACCCTCGGTTGCAAGGTGCAAGTGATCGAACGTTGGCAGGGTGTCTATGGTGCTCGCGGGCCGGGACCGTTTTCATTCCTGCGCCCGGCACCGGGTTTGAGCGTGGCGCTGATGCACACCGGCGTCGGCATGAGCGTCGGCCCGGCGATGGCCGAGCGCAACATTGCGCAGTGGCTGGAGGAGGCATGAATCCAGAACGGGTGGTGGCGCGGGTGTTCGGCTTGTATGAGCGCTTCGGCGCCAGCGATTACATCGGCGAACCGGTGTCGCAGCTCGAGCACATGTCGCAAGCGGCCGAACTGGCCATGGCTGATGGCTGCGATGATGAAGTGGTGCTCGCGGCGTTCTTCCACGACATTGGCCATTTGTGCGCCGAGGGCGCGCAAAACATGGAAGGCTATGGCGTAGTCAGCCATGAACGGCTGGGCGCGGATTATCTGCGTGAGGCGGGTTTCAGCGAACGGCTGGCGCGGCTGGTGGAGTATCACGTTCAGGCCAAGCGTTATCTGACGCTTCGCGAACCGGGCTATTACGCGCGGTTGAGTGAGGCGAGTCGCAGGACGCTGGAATATCAGGGCGGGGTGATGAGCGCGGCTGAGGCGGATGCATTCGAGGCTGATCCGTTGTGTGCGCTGAGTTTGCGCATGCGGCGCTGGGATGAGTTGGCGAAGGAGGGGGCGGTGCCGGTGGCGGATCTTGAGTTGTTGAAGCGCAAGGCAGTGAGCTTGCTGTCGTGCTCATGATGGTCACCCTCATCCCAGCCCTCTCCCGGAGGGAGAGGGGGCCGGCCGGGTTGTTCTCGGGTCATACACCGGCCTGAGATATCCAGTCGAACTCAGATTTGTAAAGTACGCAAATCGGCTCCCTTTCCCCCTCGCCCCCTTGGGGGGAGAGGGCTGGGGTGAGGGGGTAGCGATCTAAAGCTCAAGTACCTTCCCGACCAACGCCTCAACCTGCTCCTGCCTTTCCGCCTGATTCAGCTTCGGATGCGGATTGAGCGACGACCACTGCGGATGCGCCCGGGCCTTGTTCAAGGCTTCCGGCAATTTGCCTTCGCGCCAGGTTTTATCCACAGGCGTTGCAACCTGAACCGCGTCCATCGCCGCATGCCCGCGTTGATCGAGGGCTAAGACCAACTGCCGCTGCCGCAACGCCAACAACCGCAACACGCCATCATCCACGGTCAATTCCCGCTGGCCTTTGATCTTGCCGAGCAAACGGCTGCCATAACTGCGCGCAGTCTGTAGTGCGCCGCCGGCGATCGCCCCGGCCAGCGCGGCCGCGCCGAGGGTGATGCCGCCGACCAGCAGATCGACGCCAGCCCCGGCCGCCGCGCCTGCCGCGATCCCGCCGCCGACCCGTACGCCGAGCTGTTTCAAGGTTTCCGGATTGAACAAATCATCGCCCCAACGCCCGTCGAGCAACGGCAAGTCACTGGCCGCCGCGTCCTGTGGGCGAAACGCGTAGAGCTTGAGTAGCGCTTCGACGCACTTCTGCTCACGCTGCCGCACAGCCTTGCGCAATTCGCTGATCGCCTGCTGTTCCTGTTCGGCCTCGCTGACCACGCTGCGTCGGCAGGCGGCGCAGTCGATCAATAAGTCGGCAATCAAGCGCGCAGCACTGTGCTGACGGGCGAGACGCTGGGCCTGTTGATCAGCGATCAGCCGCTCGAGTTGCGGGCGGGCGGTTTCCAGCAGCAGCGCCAGGCTTTCATACAAGCGCCGCTCGCCATCCTCCGGCGGCGCCACGCTGTCGAAACGCACCAGCGCATGCAGGCCCAAGCGTGCCAGCGCTTCGCGCCAATCGGGTTCGCGATGGTTGGCGCTACTGACGAAATTCAGCACCGGCAGCAGCGGTTTGCCGCAACTGGCAAGCACTTCCAGCTCATCGCGGTACTTGGCCAATACCGGTTCGCGGGCATCGATCACGTACAGACCGGCGTCAGAGGCGAGCAGTTGCCGCAGCACCTTGGCTTCCTGCTCGAAGCGCTGGCGCGCCTCGCTGCTATCGAGGAACCGCGCCAGCCGCGCCGGGCCGTCGAGGCGTTCGCCGGGGCGCTCCAGGCGTTCGAGAAAATCCAGCAGGGCGATGGCGTCTTCCAACCCTGGCGTGTCGTAGAGGTCGAGCAACGGCTCACCATCCACCGACAACCGTGCGCCTTCGACATGCCGTGTGGTGCTCGGGCGATGGGAGACTTCGCCGAAGCCGACATCGCGGGTCAGCGTGCGCAGCAGTGAGGTTTTGCCGACGTTGGTGTGGCCGACCACCGCGAGTTTCAGCGGCGCTTTACGCAGATCAATCATGGCCCGTCTCCAGCCAGTTCAGCGGCGCGCAATCGGCGAAGGGCAGCTCCAGCTGTTGCAGGGCGACATGCCAGTCGCCCAAACGGTCGGCATCCAGCGCTTCGCCGGGCGGCGCTTGCAGCAGCCAGACGCGGGTGGCGCCGGCATTGCGTGCCAGTTCGGCGATCAGCGCGAGGCTGCCGCGATCCGGCGAGCGCCGTGGATCACAGGCAATCGCCAGGCGTGCCGGGGGAAAACGGCTGAGTTGTTCGAGGAGCTTGTGCCGCGACTCGCGGCTGTCGAGGATGCCGGCATTGCTGACGCTTTTTGGCAGCGCGGGCGGCCAGGGGCGTTGTTCGTCGAGTTCGATGGCGACCAGCAACGCGCCTTCGCTGGTGAGCTCGCCGACGCTGTTGTCGACGCGGTGCAGTTGCGCCGGCGCAGGGTCGTTGACGCCGAGGCGTTCGCTGGTCGGCATCAGCCGCTCGCGCAGTTGCGCGTAACCAGGCAGATTGAGGTCCAGAGGCAGCGCGGCTTTGCCGCTGTTCCAGCGCCACCAGCACAGCAGCGTCAACAGCAGGCGCGGCAGTACGCCGTAAACCACCAGCACCCCGACCAGCCATGTGGCCCAGGCCTGCCGGGCGCTTTCAATGTCCAGCGCGGCGTCGCCGCTGGCGCGAATCATTTCCACCGTGGGCACATTGAAGCCGAGCAGCGCCGGCAAGCTGCCCAGGGTCCGCGTCATGTGGATAAACGTTTCGGCGCTGAGAATCGTGGTTTCCCAGACGAAGCCGTAGCGTCGGGTCGCCATCAGCATCAGCAGTACGATCAAGGCGCTGAGCATGGCCAGCAACCACAAACCGTTGACCAGCGTGCCGAGTGCCCAGCGATTGAGTTTGCGGCGTTGCAGCAGCAACAGCAGCGCCGGTGCCAGTTGCGCGGCTTTGGCGTCGCGAGCGAGTTTTTCGCTGAGCCACAGCCACACGCGGCCCAGCGTCGCGCCGTGTTCACCGGCAAACACCAGGCCCAGCGCCCAGCTCAGCAGCAGAATCAAGTTCAGCCCGAGCAGGCTGCCGAGGGCCCAGAATACGTTGACCGGGGTTTGCCCCAGCGCGGCGAAGGCCAGCCCGGCGCCGCTCAACACGGCGAACAGGCTCAGCAGCACCAATGCCAGACGGGCGCCGTGCAGCCAGTGCTTGAGTGCTGGCGTCAGCCCGTCGCGGTCGGCCAGCCAGCGCGCCCGGCGCTGAATACGGCTCGGCAGATCGCCGCCGCCGGTGCGTGCCAGACGATTGGCTTCCAGATCATCCAGAGGGCCTGCGTGCTCTTCGCGCAGGCGGATGGTTTCGGTCAGCCAGAGGTTTTGCAGTGGAGTCAGTTCAGTCACGCGGCGTCCCGTCGCTTAAATGAGCGTTGAGCATAACCGCTGTGGCGCTTATCGGGGTAAGCGCGGCTCTGGTATCCTCGCCGGCATGACTAAATCACTGCCCCTCAGCCTGATCGCGGCCCTCGGTGAAAACCGCGTGATCGGCGTCGACAACAGCATGCCCTGGCACCTGCCGGGGGACTTCAAATATTTCAAGGCCATGACCCTCGGCAAGCCGATCATCATGGGCCGCAAGACCTGGGATTCGCTCGGTCGGCCGTTGCCGGGGCGCTTGAACATCGTCGTCAGCCGCCAGACCGACCTGTCGCTCGAAGGCGCCGAAGTGTATCCGTCGTTGGACGCCGCCGTGGCGCGCGCCGAGGAATGGGCGAAAGAGCAAGGCGTCGATGAGCTGATGCTGATTGGCGGCGCGCAGTTGTATGCGCAAGGGCTGGCTCAAGCCGATCGTCTGTACCTGACCCGCGTTGCGCTGAGCCCGGAAGGGGATGCGTGGTTTCCGCAGTTTGATGTGAACCAGTGGACGCTGGTTTCCAAGGTGGAAAACCCGGCGGTTGAAGATAAGCCAGCGTACAGCTTCGAAGTCTGGGAGCGCGCTTAGATCGTTCCCACGCTCTGCGTGGGAATGCCTCAACGGACGCTCTGCGTCCAAGTGACGCGGAGCGTCACAGGCTGCATTCCCACGCGGAGCGTGGGAACGATCATTTTGGCTTAAGCCTGAGCGAGCTCCGCATGCTCATCGGCATCGAGCAATGCCTTGTCGGTCTGCTGCATCACCTGGCTGGTAATCGCACCCGCGGTGATCGAACCGCTCACGTTCAACGCCGTACGGCCCATGTCGATCAGCGGCTCAACCGAAATCAGCAACGCCACCAGCGACACCGGCAAACCCATTGCCGGTAGCACGATCAGTGCAGCAAACGTCGCGCCGCCACCAACACCGGCTACACCCGCCGAACTCAAGGTCACAATCGCTACTAGCGTGGCGATCCACAGCGGGTCGAGCGGGTTGATGCCCACGGTCGGCGCAACCATCACTGCCAGCATGGCTGGATAAAGGCCGGCGCAACCGTTCTGGCCGATGGTCGCACCGAACGATGCGGCAAAACTTGCCACCGACGATGGAATGCCCAGGCGCCGGGTTTGCGCTTCGATGCTCAGCGGGATGGTCGCCGCGCTCGAACGGCTGGTGAAGGCGAACGTCAGCACCGGCCAGATCTTGCGGAAGAACCGCAGCGGGTTGATCCCGGCCGCCGACACCAGCACACCGTGGACCACGAACATCAGGCCCAGACCCAGGTACGACACCACGACAAAACTGCCGAGCTTGATGATGTCCTGCAGGTTGGAGCCGGCGACCACTTTGGTCATCAGCGCCAGCACGCCGTACGGGGTCAGTTTCATCACCAGCCGCACCAGACGCATCACCCAGGCTTGCAGGGTGTCGATGGCGTTGATCACTTTCTGACCTTTCTCGACGTCATCCTTGAGCAGTTGCAGCGCAGCCACGCCAAGGAATGCGGCGAAAATCACCACACTGATGATCGAGGTCGGCTTGGCCCGCGCCAGGTCGGCGAATGGATTCTGCGGTATGAACGACAGCAGCAGTTGCGGCACATTCAGGTCGGCGACCTTGCCGGCGTAGTCGTTCTGAATGGTTTGCAGACGAGCCATTTCCTGTGTACCGGCGACCAGCCCCTCAGCGGTGAGGCCGAACAGGTTGGTCAGGCCGATGCCGATCAGCGCGGCAATCGCCGTGGTGAACAGCAGCGTGCCAATGGTCAGGATGCTGATCTTGCCCAGCGACGAAGCGTTATGCAGACGCGCCACCGCGCTGAGGATCGAGGCGAACACCAGCGGGATGACGATCATCTGCAGCAACTGCACGTAGCCGTTGCCGACCAGATCGAACCAGCCGATCGAGGCTTTCAGTACCGGATTGCTGGCACCGTAAATCGTGTGCAGCGCCACGCCGAACGCCACGCCGAGCACCAGCGCCAGCAGAACTTTTTTCGCCAGGCTCCAGGTGGTGTGGCGGGTTTGCGCCAGACCGACGAGCAGGGCAAGGAACACCAGCAAGTTGAGAATCAACGGTAGATTCATGAGGACTCCAGAAAAGACTGTGCCAACAGCCATCCAGGGCTGCTGCGAACCGGAAAGCCTAACAGCTTGATTTGCAATGATTTAATACCGAAATGGCTGGGTGTCCGTCGTTTTTGGAATAAGCCCGTGTCGTTGTCGGCAAAGTTTCTGGCGCGATACGGACGTGTGCGGTCGCAGACAGGCGAGGGTTGTCACACTTATTTGTTAGCGTCGAACTCTTTCGATCGGGGAGTAGCGCTATGAGAATTGCACGCACGTTGTTGGCGGTGGCACTGGCGGCGGGCCTGGTCGGTCAGGCCATGGCCACGGACCTCAAGCACTGGCCGGCGGATCAGGCCAAGGCGCTGGACGCGATGATCGCGGCCAATGCCAACAAGGGTAACTACGCGGTGTTCGACATGGACAACACCAGTTACCGCTACGACCTCGAAGAGTCCTTGTTGCCGTTCATGGAAAACAAGGGCTTGATCACCCGTGACAAACTCGACCCGTCGCTGAAACTGATGCCGTTCAAGGACACCGCCGAGCATAAGGAGAGTCTGTTCAGTTACTACTATCGCCTCTGCGAAGTCGACGACATGGTCTGCTATCCGTGGGTCGCGCAGGTGTTTTCCGGCTTCACCCTCAAGGAACTCAAGGGCTACGTCGATGAGCTGATGGCCTCGGGCAAACCGGTGCCGGCGACCTATTACGAAGGCGATGTGGTGAAGAAACTCGACGTCAATTCGCCGAAGATCTTCACCGGCCAGCAAGAGCTGTACAACAAGCTGATGGAAAACGGCATCGAGGTCTACGTGATGACCGCCGCTTCCGAGGAGCTGGTGCGCATGGTCGCGGCGGATCCGAAGTACGGCTACAACGTCAAACCGCAGAACGTCATTGGCGTCAGCCTGCTGCTGAAAAACCGCGAGACGCAAGAACTGACCACCGCGCGCAAGCAGATCACCGCGGGCAAGTATGACGAGAAGGCCAACCTCGGCCTGGAGCTGACGCCGTACCTGTGGACCCCGGCGACGTGGATGGCTGGCAAGCACGCGGCGATCCTCACCTACATCGATGAATGGAAAAAACCGGTACTGGTCGGCGGCGACACCCCCACCAGCGACGGCTACATGCTGTTCCACGATGTCGACGTGGCCAAGGGCGGCATCCACTTGTGGATCAACCGCAAGGACAAGTACATGACGCAAATCAACGGCATGATGGCCAAACACGCCGCGGCGCAGGCCAAGGAAGGATTGCCGGTGACGGCGGATAAAAACTGGGTGATCGTCAAGCCAGAGGACATTCAGTAACCCACACCGTATCCCTGTAGGAGCGTGAGCCAGATTTGATCGTTCCCACGCTCCGCGTGGGAATGCAGCCCGTGACGCTCCGCGTCACTGGACGCGGAGCGTCCCTTGAGGCATTCCCACGCAGGAGCGTGGGAACGATCAGTGTCAGACGGATAAAAAAATGCCCCGTAATTTAGCGGGGCATTTTTGTTTCTGCGCCTGGACGCTTACAAGCCGTCGAGCATCGCTTTGTTGCGTACAGCACCCTTGTCGGCGCTGGTCGCCAGCAAGGCGTAGGCCTTGAGCGCGGTGGTCACTTTGCGTGGGCGCTGTTCGACCGGTTTCCAGCCTTTCTTGTCCTGCTCGGCACGGCGTGCCGCCAGTTCCTCGTCGCTGACCAGCAGGTTGATCGAGCGGTTCGGAATGTCGATCAACACTTTGTCGCCATCCTGCACCAGGCCGATCGCGCCGCCAGCGGCAGCTTCTGGCGAAGCGTGACCGATGGACAGGCCCGACGTGCCGCCGGAGAAACGGCCGTCGGTGAGCAATGCACAGGCTTTGCCCAGGCCTTTGGACTTGAGGTACGAAGTCGGGTAGAGCATTTCCTGCATGCCCGGGCCGCCTTTCGGGCCTTCGTAGCGAATGATGACGATGTCGCCTTCCTTCACTTCGTCAGCGAGGATGCCGCGCACGGCGCTGTCCTGGCTTTCGAAGATCTTCGCGTTGCCTTCGAAGACGTGGATCGACTCGTCGACACCCGCGGTTTTCACCACGCAACCATCCTGCGCGATGTTGCCGTACAGCACAGCGAGGCCGCCCTCTTTCGAGTAGGCGTGCTCGAAGCTGCGGATGCAGCCGTTTTCACGGTCGTCGTCCAGGGTTTCCCAACGGGTCGACTGACTGAACGCGGTCTGCGTCGGAATGCCTGCCGGGCCGGCCTTGAAGAAGTGATGCACCGCTTCGTCGCTGGTCTGGGTGATGTCCCACTTGGCGATGGCTTCTTCCATGCTGCGGCTGTGCACGGTTGGCAGATCGGTGTGCAGCAGGCCGCCACGGGCCAGCGAACCGAGGATGCTGAAAATGCCACCGGCGCGGTGCACGTCTTCCATGTGGTATTTCTGAATGTTCGGCGCAACCTTGCACAACTGCGGAACGCTGCGCGAGAGGCGGTCGATGTCGCGCAGGTCGAAATCGATCTCGGCTTCCTGGGCGGCGGCGAGCAAGTGCAGGATGGTGTTGGTCGAACCGCCCATGGCGATGTCGAGCATCATCGCGTTCTCGAACGCCTTGAAGTTGGCGATGTTGCGCGGCAGCACCGAGTCGTCGTTCTCGCCGTAGTAACGCTTGCACAGCTCGACGATGGTGCGGCCAGCCTGCAGGAACAATTGCTCGCGGTCGCTGTGGGTGGCGAGGGTCGAACCGTTGCCGGGCAAGGCCAGGCCCAGTGCTTCGGTCAGGCAGTTCATCGAGTTGGCGGTGAACATGCCTGAGCACGAACCGCACGTCGGGCAGGCGCTGCGCTCGTACTCGGCGACTTTCTCGTCAGAGGCGCTGGAGTCGGCGGCGATCACCATGGCGTCGACCAGATCGAGGCCGTGGGAAGCGAGTTTGGTCTTGCCGGCTTCCATCGGGCCGCCGGAAACGAAGATCACCGGAATGTTCAGGCGCAACGCTGCCATCAACATGCCCGGGGTGATCTTGTCGCAGTTGGAGATGCAGACGATGGCGTCGGCGCAGTGGGCGTTGACCATGTACTCGACGGAGTCGGCGATGATCTCGCGGCTCGGCAGCGAATAGAGCATGCCGTCGTGGCCCATGGCGATGCCGTCATCCACGGCAATGGTGTTGAATTCTTTTGCCACACCGCCGGCACGTTCGATTTCGCGGGCGACCAGTTGGCCCAGATCCTTCAGGTGTACATGGCCCGGTACGAACTGGGTGAACGAGTTGGCAATGGCGATGATCGGCTTTTTGAAGTCGTCATCCTTCATCCCCGTGGCGCGCCACAGTGCGCGGGCACCGGCCATGTTGCGGCCGTGGGTGGATGTTTTGGAACGATAATCTGGCATGGAACACTCCGGGCGGCTAATCAGGTGCTAATCAGGTGCTAAAGGGGAGTGAGCTTCTATGGACCTCTGCAACCCACGGAAATAGCCGTGTGTTACGCAGGTTGCCGATGACGTTGCGGGATCGCCGCTGGTCTCAGCCTGAGCTCATAAACCCGCCGGGGATGAATGGCGATGAATGAGGCGATTCTACACCGCTGGCGTCTGGAGGGAATGGCGCAACGTGCTGCGCCGTGCAGACGGTCGGTATGGAATGACGACTGGCAGCTTCAATCGCCGCCGGGCTGCGCCACGGCACTGGTAGCAAGATTACTGGAGCGTCGGTTAAGCCTGTGGTTGAGCAGCAGCGCTACTGCGCTCAGCAGCACGAAGCAGTAACCCAGCGTCGCTTGCAGATTGCTCGGGCTGAGGCTGATCAACGCGCTGATAAGCCCGCCGCAAATGAAAATGATCGTGCTGCCCGCCGAAGCCGAGGTACCGGCGTTTTCAGGAAACAGGCTCATGGCCCGGGACGTCGCGGCAGGGCGGGCAATGGTGGTGCCGGCGGTGCAGATCAGCATCGGGATCAGCACCGTGACCGGGGCCAGCGCATGCTCGGCGGCCAGATACAGCATTGCCAGCCCCGCCAGCAATATCAGGCTGAGCCCGGTGAATATCTGCTGCACCGGGGTGATGCGCCGGTTCAACACGGCGGCAAGAATGCCGCCGACGACATAGGCGGCACCGTACACCAGCAGAATCAACGAAAAGTCATAGGGCGCGAGTTGCAGTTGATCCATGAAGATCAGCGGTGAAATCACGATGAAGGAAAAATGGCAGGCGAAGGCAAACGCCGATATCAGCCAGTAACCGACAAACTCAAAATCTCCCAATACGCGGCGATAGGAGCGGACGAAGCCGACCCGCGCACTGCTGTCGGCCGGCCGGCTGTTTTGCAAAAACACCCAGGCCTTGGCCAGCACCACGGCGGACAGCGCCGTGAACACCCAGAAGCTGCCGCGCCAGCCGAGCGTGGCCTGCAGGAAAGTCCCGGCCAGCGGCGACACCGAGATGAAAATCCCGGTGGCCGTGACCATCAGGATGCGCAGCCGGTCGCGCTCAGCCCCTTCGAACAGATCCTGCACCAGCGCCTGGGACAGCACGAAGCATCCGCACCCCACTGCTTGCATGACCCGGAAGACCAGGAACAGGGTGTAATCGCTCGTCATCACGCAACCGACTGCGCCGAGCATCGACACGCTCATGCCCGCCAGCAGCAAGCCCTTGCGCCCAATAACGTCTGACAGCGGACCGATCAACAACTGGGCAAACGCAATGCCCACCGCAAACAGACTGATCGACAGCGCGATGTCTGCCGGTGAACGGGCAAAGTGCGCCGCCAATGCTGGAAATGAGGGCAGCAATACATCCAGCGGGAACACGCCAAGCAGCACCATCGCCAGTAACAGGCTCACCGCTGCGCGGCGCTGCCCGGCGGTTACCACGGCTGTTACGTTATGCATCGATCAGTCCTGCCCTGGCAAAAAGTGTCCGGTTATGGGCCAGCGCAAAAAAACCGGCCTTGTTCAGTGCATCCAGCGTGGCGACGGCACCTGATCGCGCCCGTGCGCGATTGGCCTGCACCGTGGCCATGCCACGGACGATTTCCATCACGTCCGCCTCGGCAATGCCTGCACCACGCAGGCTCTGTTGCAGCCAGCGTTCGTCGGCCTCGAAAAAGATGCCGATGATTTCCAGCAGGGTTCTGCTCACGAAGGTGCGCTGGCGGCTGAGCATCGACAGCCAGAGGTAGTGGAACACTTCGGCGAAATAACGACTGTGGCGGGCCTCGTCGGTCAGATGATCGCGCAGCATGTCACTGACGCTGGACACCAGGCTGTCGCGGCACACGTCCAGCAGCTCGCGAGCAATGATGGTTTCGGAAACGAAACCGAGCAGAAACCATGCCAGTGGTCGATGCTTTTCCGGGGTGCGGGCGATCAAGGCGTTAAGGCGTGCGATGCGCTTCGGCAGGGCTGGGCGCCCGGTGATGCCATAGAACCCGGCGATCTGCTCAGCCAGCCGATTGGAGAACAACGCGTGGTAGCCCTCGTCGGTGTAGAGCTGCAACGCTGCGTGTTTCATCGCCAGCGGCACGAAAACCGGCAGCTCGCGGTGCACGATCACTTCCACGGCG
Source organism: Pseudomonas retamae (assembly GCF_043496865.1). Classification (NCBI taxonomy): domain Bacteria; kingdom Pseudomonadati; phylum Pseudomonadota; class Gammaproteobacteria; order Pseudomonadales; family Pseudomonadaceae; genus Pseudomonas; species Pseudomonas retamae. Next base: position 271,968 of record NZ_JBIEIL010000003.1, on the reverse strand, counting down.
CGATTGACGATGCGGTGTTCGAGCAGGGTGGTGTAATCGAGAAAGTGCACCAGGTGGTTGGCGGACAATCGCTGCTGCACGTCGCGCCCTGCTGCCTGAACGGCCGGATGCGCCAGATAGGCAATGAAGGCCGGAGGAAACCAGTAACGGGTTTGCAGTTGCAGGGCCACGTCGTCCGGTAACAGGTAGTCGTGGGTGCTGCTGCGCACCGAGGCGCGGCTTTCCCAATCCTTGAGGGTGAACTTGAGCGCCCATGACACCGGCGCCTCATCCGGCTCGGCAGTCGTCAGGCTCATGCGCGGCCCTCGCTTAACAGCTCGTGCATCTCGTCGCACATCGCCTGGCCGTCGCTTTGCCCGCAGCCGACGAAGAACAGCGGTTGTTCGGCGCTGCCCTCAAGAGAGAGCAGGGCTTCGACCTGCTGGTCGGCAAACGCACCGGTCAACCAGGTATTGAGGCCGAGCGCCGTGGCAACCAACTGGAAAGTCTGCGACAGATGGCCGGCTTCGACGAAGGCCATGCGGTAGGCCCTTGAGTGTTCGTATTTCCACCAGAGCCGGTCAAAACGAGCGGTGATGAAAACACCCAATGGCAGGTCATTGATGAAATGCTGGCCAGCGAGCAATTGGCCCAGCGCGGGTTCTGGCAAAGGATTGACCGGGCTCAGCGAATGCTCGGCTGGATGGTAGCTGTAGACGCCCGGATCCAGACTATCGACATTCTGTACCAGCAGAAAGGCTTCACAGGCGTTCAGCCCACCGGCGGAAGGGCTGCTTCGGCGAGCACCGAGGCCGTGGGCGACTCTGTCATCGCGGTCATGCTCGCGTTCTTCGAGATAACCGAAAGAAAGATAAAGCAGCGTACCGAGGTCATGCAGCGTGACCGCTGCACCTGTGTAGGTACGGCAGGTTTTTCGCTGCAGCAGGGCGCGCGTCAGACTCTCGTCCTTCAATGCGCGGGGCCGGGGCAAGGCAATGCGTTGCTCTGCCTTGCGTCCTGGACGATCTGTCGCCGGTGGCGGTGCGGCGAGCACTTCATTGCAGTGCGCCAGATAGTGCCTGGACCACTCCTGGATATTTTGGGGTGTATGTTCACACGGAATATTTTGTGTGCCGATATGATAAATCTTCGATAATTCATCCCAGCCCCAGGATGAGTTGTCGAGTTTTGAAGTAGTTAGAATGCCTGCATTCAATAGTTCTATGTCTATGATGTTTTGCTTGTCGAATAGTTTCGGGTTGTCGATCAGGTGCGCCAGGCGAATTGTATAGTCGAGATCAAGTTCATATTGAGTATGGTCTTTATAGTTCCATATGACTTGTCCGGAAGGGCGCGGCAATATGAAGAGAAAGGGATTGATGTGCATGAGGGCGATCACTCTGGGTAAAGTGGAAAGGACGCCGGTTTGCCGGCACTCCCCGGCGTCCTGCCTTACTTAACGGGCTTTAGCGGAAACCAGAAAAGCCAGGTTTGCGAGTTTTTTACTTTCCAGAGAGATGCTTTTCATGATGTGAACTCCATGTTCATTGATAGTTGAAGTCACCTCGTGGTGACAACTTCATAATAGTTTGTAATGGATTATTGGCAAGCGGATATTCGGTAGGAAAATTCCAGTAATTTTGTCGGAGCTGTCTTTGTGATTAGTTAAGATTGTAGGCAAAGTTTCATTAATTAACAGGTGCAGAGAAACGTCCTGCATGACGGGCGGAAAGTAGTTGTAGGAAGTTTGAAGAGCAGGTCGAAAAATCACACCGGGACGGGGTGCAAAAACAAACAGAGGAGCCTGCTGGCTCCCCCGTAATCCGCATGAATCAGCTGTTAGGCAGCAGGCGGCAGGTGATGCTCTTGATGTAGCGTGTTTCGGCGATGGCAGGGTGCACCGGGTGGTCCGGACCCTGACCGCCACGCTCCAGCAACTGAATATTGCGATCCAGGTGACGGGCGCTGGTCAGCAGGATGTTCTGCAGGTCGTCTTCGGGCAGGTGCATCGAGCACGACGCGCTGACCAGGATGCCGTCCTTGTTGAGCAGGCGCATGGCTTGCTCGTTCAGGCGGCGGTAGGCGCCTTCACCGTTTTTCATGTCTTTCTTGCGCTTGATGAAGGCGGGCGGGTCGGCCACGATCACGTCGAAGCGCTCTTCGCTGGCCTTCAATTCTTTCAGGGCTTCGAAAACGTCGCCTTCGATGCAGGTCATCTTGTCAGCGAAACCGTTCAGCGCCGCGTTACGCTCTACACCGTCGAGGGCGAACGCCGAAGCGTCGACGCAGAACACTTCGCTGGCGCCGAACGCGGCCGCTTGCACACCCCAGCCACCGATGTAGCTGTAGAGGTCGAGGACGCGTTTGCCTTTGGCGTAAGGAGCGAGGCGGGCGCGGTTCATGCGGTGGTCGTAGAACCAGCCGGTTTTCTGCCCCTGAATCACCGGCGCTTCGAATTTAACGCCGTTCTCTTCCAGCGCAACCCATTCCGGAACCAGACCGAACACCGTCTCGACGTAGCGGTTGAGGCCTTCGGCATCACGGGCCGCGGAGTCGTTCTTGAACAGAATGCCGCTTGGCTTGAGCACTTGGGTCAGCGCGGCGATCACATCGTCCTTGTGCGCTTCCATGGTCGCCGAAGCGATCTGCACCACCAGAATGTCGCCAAAACGGTCGACGACCAGGCCCGGCAGCAGGTCGGAATCGCCGTAGACCAGGCGATAGAACGGCTTGTCGAACAGACGCTCGCGCAGCGACAGCGCCACGTTCAAACGGTGCACCAGCAAGGACTTGTCCAGCGCTACCTTAATGTCGCGCGACAGCAGACGGGCACAGATCAGGTTGTTCGGGCTCATTGCGACGATGCCCAACGGCTTGCCGCCCGCGGCTTCGAGGATGGCCTGATCGCCGGCGTTGAAGCCGTGCAGCGGGGTGGCGGCTACATCGATTTCGTTGCTGTAGACCCACAGGTGACCGGCGCGCAGGCGACGGTCGGCGTTGGCTTTGAGGCGCAAGCTAGGCAGGGACATGACGTCGCTCCGGAAAAAAGAGCGGGAGTATAGCGTGTTGACACGTGCTCCGGTCTGGCGTGCGATGAAAAGCGGATGGCCCCTTCGCGAGCAGGCTCGCTCCCACATTTGGAATGCGTTCCAAGGTGGGAGCGAGCCTGCTCGCGAAAGGGGTGCCGAAGATTACGCAGCCAGTGCGTCAATCAGGGCCTGACTGAACGCCGGCACGTCGTCCGGCTGGCGGCTGCTGATCAGTTTGCCGTCCTTGACCACTTCCTGATCGACCCAGTTGCCACCGGCGTTGACCAGATCGTCCTTGAGGGTTTTGTAACTGGTCATGGTTTTGCCATCGACCAGCCCCGCCGAAATCAGCAGCCAGCCGCCATGACAGATCACCGCGATCGGCTTGCCGGCCGAGGCGGCAGACTTGACCAGTTGCTGGGCATTTTCATCGATGCGGATGGTGTCCGAGTTCTGCACACCGCCGGGCAGGACCACGGCGTCGTACTGATCGATGTCCACGGCCTGGAAGGTGTTGGCGACGGGGAAGTCGTCCGCCGGTTTGTCATGGTTCCAGCCTTTGACCGTGCCGGCCTTCGCCGAGAGAATTTCGGTCTGAGCGCCGGCCTGGTCAAGGGCTTCCTTGGGACCTGTCAGTTCCACCTGTTCGAAACCATCGGTTACCAAAAAAGCGACGCGTTTGCCGTTCAGGGAATTAGCCATCGATAAGCTCCTGAGTCTGTGGGATTTTTTCACCGCGCCGGACGTGAAAAGTGCAGCGGGCCTCACAGATTCCGAAGCCTGGGCTTGAATGAAAGTTCCGACGATGTGCCCGTCGGTGTGTCGCCGTGCGTTTGCAGCGGTTAGAATCGCCGCCTGTCCCAGAGTGTGTACTTATGTCCCAAGAGCTGACCACCGAACAGATTCAACAATCGCTGCAAGGCATCAGTGTGCCGGCGCAACCGCAGATCATGGTGGATCTGCAAATGGAGCAGTACATGCCCGACCCGGATCTGGAGGTGATCGCCAAGCTGATCTCCCAGGACCCTGGCCTGTCCGGCGCACTGTTGAAGATCGTCAACTCTCCGTATTACGGCCTGAGCAACAAGATCACCTCGATCCAGCGCGCGGTGAACCTGCTGGGCAGCCGTTCGATCATCAACCTGATCAACGCGCAGTCGATCAAGGGCGAAATGAACGACGACACCATCGTCACCCTCAACCGTTTCTGGGACACCGCCCAGGACGTGGCGATGACCTGCCTGACCCTGGCCAAGCGCATCGGCACCCAGGCTGGCGATGAAGCCTATGCGTTGGGCCTGTTTCACGATTGCGGTGTGCCGTTGATGCTGCAGCGTTTCCCCGATTACATGACCGTGCTGGAAGAGGCCTACGCCAGTGCCAGCCCGGAATGCCGTGTGGTCGACACGGAAAACCGTGTGTTCAACACCAACCACGCGGTGGTCGGTTATTACACCGCGAAATCCTGGCGGTTGCCGGAGCATGTCAGCGCGGCCATCGCCAATCACCACAACGCCCTGGCGATTTTCAGCGATGAGTCGTCGAAAAACAGCCAGCTGAAAAACCTCCTGGCGATTCTGAAAATGGCCGAGCACATCTGCGCGTCGTACCGGGTGCTGGGCAACCAGACTGAAGACTTCGAGTGGAACGCCGTCGGCCCGCTGGTGCTCGACTACGTCGGTCTGTCGGACTACGACTTCGAAACCCTCAAGCAAACGATCCGCGACCTCGGCGCGCATTGATTCGAGGACAGCATGCCTGAATTGCCGGAAGTCGAAACCACCCGCCGCGGCATTGCTCCGCATCTGGAAGGCCAGCGCGTCAGCAGGGTCATCGTGCGCGACCGACGTCTGCGCTGGCCGATCCCCGAAGACCTCGATGTACGCCTGTCGGGGCAGCGCATCGTGCTGGTCGAGCGCCGCGCCAAGTACCTGCTAATCAATGCCGAGGTCGGCACGCTGATCAGCCATCTGGGCATGTCGGGCAATCTGCGCCTGGTCGAAGCCGGGTTGCCGGCGCTCAAGCACGAGCACGTCGACATCGAGCTGGAGTCGGGGCTGGCGCTGCGCTACACCGATCCACGGCGTTTCGGTGCGATGTTGTGGAGCCGCGATCCGCTCAATCATGAATTGCTGATTCGCCTCGGCCCCGAGCCGTTGACCGACCTGTTCGATGGTGAGCGGCTGTTTCAGCTGTCGCGCGGGCGGGCGATGGCGGTCAAGCCGTTCATCATGGACAACGCGGTGGTGGTCGGGGTCGGCAATATCTATGCGACCGAAGCGCTGTTTGCCGCCGGAATCGACCCGCGTCGGGCGGCCGGCGGGATTTCGCGGGGGCGCTATCTGAAGCTGGCGATCGAGATCAAACGCATTCTCGCCGCAGCGATCGAGCGCGGCGGCACCACGTTGCGTGATTTCATCGGCGGCGACGGGCAGCCGGGGTATTTCCAGCAGGAGCTGTTTGTCTACGGCCGCGGCGGTGAACACTGCAAGGTCTGCGGCACCGGCCTGCGCGAAGTGAAGCTCGGGCAGCGCGCCAGCGTGTTCTGCCCGCGCTGCCAGACCTGAAAAAAATCCTGGGGTCTATAGTGAGAAGTCTCACTGCTCAGCCCGAAGGATCGCGCCATGAAATGCCTGCAAGTCCTCTTCGTCACGCTGCTGTTGTGTTCCAGCCTGGTTGCCCGGGCCTCGGAAAACGGCAGCGGTGATCCGCGCTACACCATCCAGAACCCACCGGCTTACGCCATGCTCGGCGATCTGCTGATCGCTCGGCCGTTATTGGTCGTGGCGACGGTGATCGGGGCCGGGGCATTTGTCGTGTCGTTACCGTTCACCGCCCTGGGCGGCGGGGTCGGCGATGCGGGGCAGGCGCTGGTGGTCGACCCGGCTAAGGCGGCGTTCGTGCGGTGTCTGGGGTGTACGGGGGAGGGGTTTGAGCAGCGCGAGTGAGCCGGGTTTTGTGGTGTTGCTGATGGCCCTTTCGCGAGCAGGCTCGCTCCCACATGGGAATGCATTTCAAATGTGGGAGCGAGCCTGCTCGCGAAGAGAACCTGACAGGCGCTGAAAAATCAGGCCTTGCCGGTAAGCTTGCGGTACTTGTCCATCAACTGTTCTTCAGTCTCCGGATGCGCTTCGTCCAGTGGAATGCAATCCACCGGGCAGACCTGCTGGCACTGCGGTTCGTCGTAGTGGCCGACGCATTGGGTGCACAGGTTGGGGTCGATCACGTAGATCTCTTCGCCTTGGGAGATGGCGGCGTTCGGGCACTCGGGTTCGCAGACGTCGCAGTTGATGCAATCGTCGGTGATGATCAGGGACATGCTAACTCCAGCCGGGGCGGCAGGCCCGGGCGCTATAAATCAATGCGCGCAATTGTGCCGCATTGGCGCCCGCAGTGCACGCGGGCGCCGTTTGAACGGTCGTTACTTTTTAAAGCGCAGGGTCAGCGCGTCGGCCACGGCCGGGTGGACGAACTTGCTGATATCGCCGCCCAGCGCGGCAATTTCCCGCACCAGCGTCGAGGAAATGAACGAATAACGCTCCGACGGCGTGAGGAACAGGCTCTCCACATCCGGCGCCAGCTGACGGTTCATGTTGGCCAGCTGAAATTCGTATTCGAAGTCCGACACCGCGCGCAAACCACGCAGGAACACATTGGCGTTCTGCTCTTTGGCGAAATGCGCCAGCAGCGTCGAGAAGCCGACCACTTCCACATTCGGCAAGTGCCGGGTGACTTCGCGCGCCAGTTCCACGCGTTGTTCCAGCGGGAACAGCGGGTTCTTTTTCGGGCTGGCGGCGACGGCAATGATCACATGATCGAACAGGCGCGAGGCGCGTTCGACCAGATCGCCATGGCCCTTGGTAATAGGGTCGAAGGTACCTGGGTACAACACTCGGTTCATCGCGTCGTCCTGGCGGGAGTCCGTTGGGGAGTCGGATGGTATCGCAGCCTAACCGGTCGGCCAAGTCGCCTGTGCGGTAAGAAAGCACTATAGACGCCGGCAATCATCGGTTTTTTCATGGAATTCTCAGCCGATCGGCGAGGGACGTCGCCAATTGCGCGGTCAGGCCATACACCGACAATTGCGGGTTGGCGCCAATGCTGGTGGGGAACAGCGAGCCGTCGTGGATCGACAGATTAGCCAATTGATGATGGCGCCCGAGACTGTCGGTCACCGCGCTTTTGACATCCTCACCCATGGCGCAGCCGCCCATCACGTGGGCGCTGCCCAGGCGCGTGCGATACAGCTCAAGGCTCAAACCGTCGATCAGGCTGCGCGCTTCAGCCAGGGTTTTCACGTAGCGCGCATCAGCGTGCATCGGCATCACCGATTTTGCGCCACCGGCGAACTGGATTTCCGCCATGACGTGAAAGGCCCGGCGTAAACCGTCCCAGGCGTAGGGCGAAACCTGATAGTCGAGCACCGGCGAACCGTCGCCGCGCAGCTCGACCGCGCCACCAACGCTGTCCGGATGAAAACCGTCACGCAGCAAGGCGAGCATGGCGTGGGTGTGCGGCAAGTCCGCCATGTGCTGCGCATTTTCTGCGCCGAAGCCGCCGAGCAACGTCGCCGCGAGCGCCGGATGCAGTGGCGGCACTTCGAGTTTGAAGGCCATCGGTCCGGTGGTGCCATCCTTCCACTGGAAATGGTCGGAGTAGATCGACTGTGGCGCGCCGTAGAACGGGTTGATGACTTCGTCGAAGCGCGCGGCGGACATGTTTACCGGGTGCAGAAAGGTGCGTTTGCCGAGGTTTTCATGCGGGTCCGGCGCGTCCGAACGCAGCAGCAGCGCCGGGCTGTTGATGCCGCCGCCGGCCAGCACGTAATGCCGCGCCTGCACGGTGATGCGCCGACCGGTCGGCTCGACGCAGCGCTCGTCCATGGCCACGCACTGCAAACCGGTGACCTTGTCGCCGCTGATCAGCAGTTTCTCGGCGCGCGCCAGGTACAGCAGCTCGCCACCCTTTTCCAGCGTCGCCGGAATGGTCGTGACCAGCATCGATTGCTTGGCATTGGCCGGGCAGCCCATGCCGCAATAACCGAGATTCCAGCAGCCGCGCACGTTGCGCGGGATCACATGCCAGCTGTAGCCGAGCTGTTCGCAGCCTTTGCGGATCACGTCGTTATTGGCGTTCGGCGGCACCAACCATGGTGCGACGCCAAGGCGCTGCTCCATTTTTTCGAACCACGGCGCCATTTCCGCCGGGCTGTGGCCTTTGACGTTGTGTTCGCGAGCCCAGTGTTCGAGGGTCGGATCGGGGGTGCGGAAGCTCGAGGTCCAGTTGATCAGCGTCGTGCCGCCGACCGCGCGGCCTTGCAGGATGGTGATCGCACCGTCCTTGCTCATGCGCCCGATGCCTTCCTGATAAAGACTGCTGTAGGCCTGTGCTTCAAGCATCTTGAAGTCGGAGCTGGTTTTCAGCGGGCCTTCTTCGATCAGCAGGACTTTGTAGCCGGCCGCGCTGAGGATTTCCGCAGTGGTACCGCCGCCAGCGCCGCTGCCGATGATCGCTACGTCGGCTTCAAGGGTCAGGTCGTCGGTCAGTTGCGAACCGTTGTAGGTTTTCCAGCCGCGGGCAAGGCCTTCGCGGAAAGGATCGGGTACGGGCATCGGTCGGGCTCTCTTTTATTATTTTGGATGCAAGGTGTGGCGACTGGCCCCTTCGCGAGCAGGCTCGCTCCCACATTGGAATGCGATCCCCTGTGGGAGCGAGCCTGCTCGCGAAGGGAGCGGCACGATTCTCAAACCGTGGGCGGCCCGGGATATCCGCAGTGCGCCCAGGATTCCGGGCGCGTGTACCACGCCATCATCACCATCTGCTGCAACGAGCTATGGCCCATGCGCAAAAGACTCAGCGAGCTGTTTTCCCAGCGCTCGAGAAAATGCCGCATGGCTTCGGGGCTGGCGTTTTCCCAACTGCCCCAGATGCCGGTGAGCGGCCCGCGGGTGACGGCCATGCCCAGCACATCGAACAGTTGCCGAGTGAGCTTGAGCATTTCCGGCGACAGGTGATCGAGGCTGTAGTCCAGCGACTTGAGCGTGCCATCGACCGCAGTCGGCAGCTTTTCGGCCGCGACGGCGCCGTCGAGCATCACCGGAATCAGCGCGCGCAGAAACAGCAGATCGCCGTCGCGCAGTGAGACAAAACCGTTGGCCGCGATGCTCGACGAGCAGCCACTGAGGCTGGCACCGAGGCCAGCGGTGGCGAGGAACGCCGTGGCGCCGAGGCTGAATTTCAGCAGGCCACGGCGCGACAGCGCGGGTGTATCAGTCCGGCTTGGGTGCATTGTTTTTATTACTCGGCGGTGACCAGCGTTTAGCGAATGAACAGTTTCTGAATAAGTTTCTGCACGGTTTTGCCGTAGGGCGGGTAGATCAGCCTGGCGGCGTTGAAACGCTGTTTGATCAGCACGCCTTTGGCTTTGCTGAACGTCAGGAAACCTTCGTGACCGTGGTAATGACCCATGCCGGACGCACCGATGCCGCCGAATGGCATGTCGTCCTGCGCGACATGCAGCAGCGTGTCGTTGAGGCACACGCCGCCGGAGTGGGTTTCATGCAGCACGCGCTGCTGTTCGCGTTTGTCGTAGCCAAAGTAGTAAAGAGCCAGAGGACGTGGGCGCTGATTGATGTAAGCAAATGCCTGCTGCAGATCGCGGTAAGGCACGATCGGTAGCAGCGGGCCAAAGATTTCGTCCTGCATCACCGTCATTTCATCGCTGACATTCAGCAGCACGCTGTGCGGCATGCGCCGGCCCTGGCCCTGTTCGAACAGCGGAATCAACAGCGCGCCCTTGCTGGTGGCATCGCTGACGTAGCCGTTGAGGCGGGCCAGCTGACGGTCGTTGATGATCGCCGTGTAGTCCGGATTGTCGGCGAGCGTCGGGTAAAAACCCTGTACGGCCTGACGATAGGCTTCGACGAACGCGCCGACGCGATCTTCTGGCACCAGCACGTAATCGGGGGCAACGCAGGTCTGTCCGGCGTTCAGGGTCTTGCCGAAGGCTATGCGCTCGGCGGCGTCCTTGAGCGGCACGTCGTGCGAGACGATGGCCGGGGATTTGCCGCCCAGTTCGAGGGTCACCGGGGTGAGGTTTTCCGCCGCAGCGCGCATCACATGTTTGCCGATGCTGGTGGCGCCGGTGAACAGCAAGTGATCGAAGCGCAGGCGGGAAAATGCCACGCCGATATCGGCCTCGCCGAGCACCACGCAGACCAGATCTTCGGGGAAGATGCGCGCCAGCAGTTCCTTGAGCAATAGGCCGGTGGCCGGGGTCGACTCGCTGAGTTTGAGCATCACCCGATTGCCCGCCGCCAGCGCGCCGACCAACGGGCCGACGGCCAGATACAACGGGTAATTCCACGGCACGATCACGCCAACCACGCCCAGCGGCTGATAGATCACTTTTGCCGACGCCGGCTGAAACGCCACGCCGACCTTGCGCCGCGAGGCCTTCATCCAGCCTTTGAGATGACGGCTGGCGTAATGAATGCCGTGCAGGCTCGGCATCAGTTCGGCGAGCAGGGTTTCATCGGCGCTGCGATGGCTGAAATCGGCGCTGATGGCGGCGATCAAGGCCTGCCGTTCGCTGCTGAGCAGATCCGCCAGTGCCTTGAGCCATTGCTGGCGCTGGGCGGCGGGCGGCATCGGATTGGCGGCGTAGGCAGAACGTTGCGCCTCGAACAACCGATCCAGCTCGGCCAGCGCGGGCTGCAGCGTTTGTAGATAGGCAATATCGGCAGTCATGATCTGCTCCGGATTTTATTGTAGTGACGAGCTTTTTAGAGTCTATGCTCTAGAAAGTCAAATGACTTCCCTGCACCGCAGTGTTTTATCCATTTCCGGTTAGGTCGTAAGATGCCCCCACACGCACTCTGAATTAAAGCTCAAGCCATGGCCCCACGAATAAAAACCAGCGAGCGTATCGTGCTCAACAGCCTCGAACTGTTCAATCAGCAGGGCGAGCGCAGTATCAGCACCAATCACATTGCCGCCCACATGGAGATTTCTCCGGGCAACCTGTACTACCACTTCCCCAACAAGCAGGCGATCATCGCCGTGCTGTTCAGTGAATACGAAAGCCTGGTCGACAGCTTTCTGCGCCCGCCGCAGGGCCGCGCAGCGACGGTCGAGGACAAGCGTTTCTATCTCAAGGAACTGCTCTCGGCGATGTGGCGCTACCGCTTTCTGCACCGTGACCTCGAACATCTGCTCGACAGCGATCCGGAGCTGGCCGCGCGTTACCGGCGTTTTTCCCAGCGCTGCGTGATTCAGGGCGCGGCGATCTACGAAGGGTTTGTCGCCGCCGGGATTCTCGACATGGACCGCGTGCAGATCGAATCCCTGACCCTCAACGCGTGGATCATCCTGACTTCGTGGGTGCGGTTTCTGTGCACCACTCGGGAAAACTCCAATCACCTCAGTGAACAAGCCATCAAGCGTGGCGTGTATCAGGTGCTGGTGCTGGAGGCGGGGTTTGTCACCGCGCAGGCGCGCGACGAGGTCAATGCGCTGTTCGAAGAATTCTACGTGCCGCTGGCCCAGGCCCTCGAAGACGTCAAATAAGCCTTTTGTGTTGATACCCAGGAGCCCGTTATGCCGATTGCGCAACTGATCAGCCCCGTCGCACTGGACGCCCGCAAGGCGCAGCCGGGGTTGGTGATTCTCGATTGTCGCTTCGCCCTCGAAGACCCGGACTACGGTCAGCGCAGCTACGCCGAAGGGCATATCGCCGGGGCGAGCTTCGCCGATCTCGAACGGGACCTGAGCGGCAAAGTCATCAAGGGCGTGAGCGGTCGTCATCCGCTGCCCGAGCCGGCGGCGCTGATCGAGCGCCTGCAAGGGTGGGGCATCAGCAATGACAGCGATGTGGTTCTCTACGACGACGGCCCGGGTGCCTACGCGGCACGGGCGTGGTGGTTGCTGGCGTGGCTGGGCAAGCGCGACGGGGTGTTCATTCTCGATGGCGGGCTCAAGGCCTGGCATGCGGCGGGGCTGCCGCTGAGTCTGGATCCGCCGACCGTTACCCGCGGCAATTTCAGCGGCCAGCCAGACATGAGCCTGCTGCTCAGCGCGGAGCAGTTGCAGCAGCGTCTGGGTCAGCCGTCATTGACCTTGATCGATGCCCGCGCACTGCCGCGCTTCAAGGGCGAAGTGGAACCGATTGATCCGGTGGCCGGGCATATTCCGGGTGCGCAGTGCGTGGCGTTCACCGACAACCTCGGCAGCGACGGGCGCTTTCTGCCGGCCGATCAGCTCAAGCAGCGTTTTGCGGCGAAACTGGGCGATCGCTCGCCATCGGAGTTAGTCGCCTACTGTGGCTCGGGGGTGACGGCGTGTCATAACCTGTTCGCGCTGTGCCTGGCCGGTTATCCGCTGGGCTCGCTGTATGCCGGGTCGTGGAGCGAGTGGATCAACGAGCCTTCGCGAGGCATCGCCACGGGCGAATAACGCCGCAGTACCCTTGTGGGTGCGAGCCTGCTCGCGAAGGCGTCCCGTCAGTCATAAGTTTTTGACTGACACACCGCTTTCGCGAGCAGGCTCGCTCCCACAATGAGTCAACGGTTCATATCGCAAAGCCACTGCGGAATCCGTCGCTCCAGGTAATAACCGGGCTTGCGAACCGAGCCATCGACAAACCCGACATGCCCGCCGCGCGGCTGCAGCTCGAATCGCGTGCAGGCCGACAGCTCATCCGCCTGCGGCAGGCTGTGCGGGAATACGAACGGATCGTCCGCCGCCTGAATGATCAGGGTCGGCGTGCGAATCTCACCGAGGAAATAGCGACTCGAGGCGCGCCGGTAGTAATCCTCGGCGTCGTTGAACCCATGCAATGGCGCGGTCACCCGGCCATCGAAATCCCAGAACGTGCGCATGTTTTCCAGCGAACCGAGCGCCGCCAGTTTCGCCAGGCCGTCCTCGCGACCGTCGTGCTGAAACTGCCGCTGTTTGTTCTTGATGTAAGCGACCATCTCGCGCATGAAGTGCGCCTGATAAATTTTGGAGAAACCCTGGCCGATGCGGTCGGCGCACTGATCGAGGCGGAACGGCACCGACACCGCCACCGCACCCTGCAGGCCACTGGCGCTGCCGGTCTCGCCCAGATGCTTGAGCAGAACGTTGCCACCGAGTGAATAGCCGACCGCAAACAGCGGCGCCAGCGGGCGTTTCGCATGCAAGTGTTTGATGGTCTCGGCCAGATCTTCGCTGGCGCCGGAGTGATAGCTGCGCGGCAGCAGGTTCGGTTCGCCCGAACAGCCACGCCAGTTCAGCGCAACGCTGGCCCAGCCCTGATCAGCCAAGGCCTTTTGAATGCCCGCCACGTAAGGCGAGTTGGAAGAACCGGTCAGCCCATGCAACACCAGTACCAATGGCGCTTCGGCGCTGTGCGGGCCATGCCAGTCGAGGTCGAGAAAATCGCCGTCTTCCAGCCACAAGCGCTCACGCTCGCGTTCGATGTGTACGGTTCTGCGCCATAGCGGCCCCCACAAGGTTTGCAGATGCGGGTTGCGCAGGCCGAAGGCGGGGACGAAGCGTTCAGACGAAGGGGGCACGATGGTTCTCGATGTGCGTAGGGCAAGGCAGCAGGCTCCCTTGCCGCAGGTTGTCGCTCGCTACGGGTCAGGCGTCGATTGGTGTCGAACGCTGCCACAGCGCGTAGTAGACGCGACCGGATTTCTGTTCGCGGTGCAGGCGCCAGTTGCCCGGCAGGCCGAGGGTCGACGGCGCGGTTTCGCTTTCAGTGTAGATCCACGAATCAGCCGCCAGCCACTGCCGCTCTTCCAGCAGCGTGCACACCGCCGGTAGCAGGTTCTGGTTGAACGGCGGATCGAGGAATACCAGATCGAACGGCGTTGCAGTTTGGGTTTCCAGATAGCGCAAGGCGTCGGCAGTTTGCACCTGGCCGTTGGTGCAGCGCAGGGTGCCGAGGTGTTCTTTCAGGCTGGACACGGCGATGTTGCTCGCGTCCAGTGCATGGCCCATCGCCGCGCCACGGGACAGCGCTTCGAGAAACAGCGCGCCGCTGCCGGCGAACGGGTCGAGTACCTTGGCGCCTTCAACGTACGGAGCCAGCCAGTTGAACAGGGTTTCACGCACACGGTCCGGCGTCGGGCGCAGGCCCGGCGCGTCGGGGAAGCTCAGCTTGCGGCTGCGCCATTGACCGCCAATGATGCGCAGCTGGTTCACACCGTTGTGGACGTTGTGCGCAGGTTTTTTGGGGGAACGAGTCGCCATTAATGCTCCGGAACCCCGAGCGGTTGCTCGGCAGGTTTATCAGATGGGGCCGGTAACGGCTTTTGCGGCACGGTCGGGCCAGCGGTGACGATGACCATTTTGTCCGTGCTCAGGTGTTTGTTCAGCGCGTCGCGCACTTGCTCGACAGTCAGGCTCTGCGACTGACGCATGAAATCGTCGAGATAACTCAGCGGCAGATTATAGAAACCCATCGCCCCGAGCTGGCCGACAATATCGGCATTGCTCGCAGTGGACAGCGGGAAGCTGCCGGCCAGTTCGCGTTTGGCGTCGTCGAGCTCTTTTTGCGTTGGCCCGGTTTTCAGGTAATCGGCAAGTACATCCTGCACCAGCTTCAGGGTGCCTTCGCTCATTTCCGCGCGGGTCTGCAGGTTGATCATGAACGGGCCGCGGGCCTGCATCGGGCTGAATGCCGAGTACACGCCGTAGGTCAGGCCACGTTTCTCGCGCACTTCACTCATCAGGCGTGTGCCGAAACCGCCGCCACCGAGGATCTGGTTGCCCATCGACAGCGCTGCGTAGTCCGGGTCGTCGCGGTCGATGCCCAGTTGCGCGAGCATCAGGTTGGTCTGCTTGGACGGGAACTCGATGTGATTGACGCTGGCTTTCGGCTCTTGCGGTGCGGCGATTTTCGCCAGCGCCGGGCCTTTTGGCAGTGCAGCGGAAACCTGATTGGCAATCGCCTCGGCTTCGGCGCGCGACAAGTCACCGACCAGCGCAATCACCGCGTTGCCGCCGGCGTAAGCCCTGGCGTGGAAATCACGCAGCTGCGCGAGGGTGATCTTCGGCACGCTTTGCGGATTGCCGTCGCTTGAATGCGCGTACGGGTGATCGCCGTACAGGCGTTTCATCAGCTCGAGGCTGGCGAGTTTGCCGGGGTTCTGTTTCTGGTATTCGAAACCAGCCAGCATCTGGTTCTTGATGCGTGCGAACGAGTCGGCGGGGAAGGTCGGTTTACCGACCACTTCGGCAAACAGCTTCAGCGCCGGCTCACGTTTGTCGGCCGCGCTCAGGCTGCGCAACGAGGCCAGCGCCATGTCCTTGAACGCGCCGTTGCCGAAGTCCGCGCCGAGGCCTTCAAAGCCCTGCGCGATGGCGCCGACGTCTTTGCCGGCGACGCCTTCGTTGAGCATCGCGTTGGTCAGCACCGCCAGCCCCGGCGCGTTGCCGTCCTGACTGCTGCCGGCGGCGAAGATCAGGCGCATGTCGAACATCGGCAGCTCATGGGCTTCGACGAACAGCACCTTGGCGCCTTCGGCGGTGCTCCAGGTCTGCACGTCGAGCGTGCGGCTGGCCGGCGCCTTGCCGTCGAGTTCGGCCAGCGATTGCAGTTTCTGCGTGGACTTGGCGTTATCCAGTGCTTCGCTGGCATGGCTGTCAGCGCTTGGCGACAGATAAACCGCCGCCGAGCCGATCACCGCGACAGCGATCAGGCCAAGCAGCATCAGGCGTGGGGCTTTGCGCTCACTCATGAGTCGTCTCCAAAGGCAGGACGTGGGCGACGCTGAGACGTTCGCGGGTGAAATACTTTTTCGCGGCGTTCTGGATATCTTGCGGGGTCACGCTTTCCAGGTCGGCCAGCTCGGTGTCCATCAGCTTCCACGACAGACCGACTGTTTCCAGTTGGCCGATGGCGGTGGCCTGGCTGGTGATCGAATCACGTTCGAAGACCAGACCGGCGATCACCTGCGCACGCACGCGTTCCAGCTCTTCGGCCGACGGCGCGGTGGTCTTCAGCTGCTCTAGGAGTTTCCACAACCCGGCTTCAGCCTGAGCGATGGTCTTTTTCTTCTGTGTGTTCGGGGTGGCCGAGAGGGTGAACAGGCTGTCGCCACGGGTATAGGCGTCATAGTCCGACGAGCCGCCGGACACCAGTTCTTCGCCGCGCTCCAGCTGCGTCGGGATGCGACCGCTGTAGCCGCCATCGAGCAGCGCCGAGATCAGGCGCAAGGCGTTGACCGAGCGCTTGTCTTCAGCGGTGGCGATGCTGGGCACGTTGAAGCCGAGCATCAGGCTCGGCAGTTGTGTCTGCACGCGTAGGGTGATCTGGCGCTCGCCGGGTTCAGCCAGTTCCAGCGGTTTTTTCGCCGGTGGCACGTCGCGCTTGGCGATCGGGCCGAAATAACGCTGGGCGAGGGTTTTCACTTCGTCCGGGGTGACGTCGCCGACCACCACCAGCGTGGCATTGTTCGGCACGTACCAGGATTGATACCAGTGGCGCAGCTCCTCGACCTTCATCCGGTCGAGGTCAGCCATCCAGCCGATGGTCGGCGTGTGATAGCCGCTCGCCGGGTAGGCCATCGCCTTGTAGCGCTCGTAAGCCTTGGACATCGGCTTGTCATCGGTGCGCAGGCGGCGCTCTTCCTTGATGACTTCGATTTCCTTGGCGAACTCGTCGGCCGGCAGGCGCAGGTTGGCCATGCGATCAGCTTCCAGTTCGAAGGCCACGCCCAGACGATCGCGGGCCAGCACCTGGTAGTACGCGGTGAAGTCGTCACTGGTGAAGGCATTCTCTTCGGCGCCCAGATCCCGGAGGATCAGCGAGGCTTCGCCGGGGCCGACTTTCTCGCTGCCCTTGAACATCATGTGCTCAAGGGCGTGAGACAGACCGGTCTGGCCCGGGGTTTCGTAGCTGGAGCCGACCTTGTACCAGACCTGCGAGACCACCACCGGCGCGCGATGGTCTTCGCGCACGACCACCTTGAGGCCGTTGTCGAGGGTGAATTCGTGAGTCGGTTGCGGGTCGGCCGCCAGGGCCGAAAGGGGCAGGCAGACTGTGCAAAGCAGCAGGCCTGCAGCGCGGCGGGCTAGAGCATTCATTCGTTTTTTAACCTGTTGGGCTGCCTGCTTCGTCTTAGCGTCAGCGGGCGAGAGGTAGGGCGTGTCATTGATCATTACCAGTACCGCGCCGGCGCCTGATAGTGTGCAGGGCAAGGCGCGAGGAGTGTGGTTTGGTTGTTCCAAATAAACTCCGAGCAACGCAGCCCTGCACACTATCAGGCCCGGCCCTCCGGGTGGCGCCTGAAAACGGGCCATACTGCGTTGCAGTCCTTGGCAAGGAAAGCACATTCCCTGCGGCCTGCGCCTTGTCTGGCCCGTTCTCAGGCGGCCACGCGGTACTGGTAATGATCAATGACACGCCCTAGGATACTGATCCGTTTTACCGGCGACCACGCCTATCAGACTTCGAACGCTGATTGGGCTGTATGGGTTCATGGCAGAAGGCGGCGGTTTATCGACTAGACTGCGCTTTTTCGCCGATTTTTACCGGTTTAACTCTTCGTTAAAACGATCCTTGAGGTGCCTTTGGCGCCTCGACAAAATGTTGCGCGTGAACAAGCTGGGTGAAACACAGTCTGTTCTGCATCGAATATTTATTTGCCGGGGCGCCCTTATGGCGCGTCGCTACCGTGAGATAGCCGTCCTCCATGTTTGGTTCCAACGACGACAAGAAGAGCCCAGCTGCGGCTGGCGAGAAGAAAAGCCTGTTCGGATGGCTGCGGAAGAAACCGCAGGAACCCGTCGTCGAACAGCCGCCCGCGATTGCTGAGCCAGCTCCAGCGCCAGTTATAGAAGAAGAGCCGGCGCCGATTGTGCTGCCGATCGCTGAACCTGTGCTGCAACCGGAGGCTGAAGCCGAACCTGAAGCGCCGGCCGCTGCCGAACTGCCGCTGACCCCGGCCGCCGAGCCGTGGCTGACCTTGCCGGTGGCAGAAGAACCGGTGGCGTTCGTTGAAGAGGCAGCGCCGCATGTGACGCCGGCGATTCCGGAAATGGTTGTGGCACCTGCTGTCGAGCCCGAGCCTGTGGTGGAAACGGCCATCGAGCCGGCGCCGGTTGTTCCTGCTCCAGTGGCACCGATCATTCAAGCGCCCGAGCCTGCACCTGCACCTGCACCTGCACCTGCTCCAGTGCCTGCGCCGGTTGTCGCTGCGCCAGTCGTGCCGGATGAAGCGCCTGCCGAGCCTCCTGTAGAAGCCCCGCGCACCGAAGAAACCAAAGCCGGTTTCTTCGCCCGCCTCAAGCAAGGCCTGTCGAAGACCAGCGCGAGCATCGGCGAAGGCATGGCCAGCCTGTTCCTCGGGCGTAAAACCATCGATGACGATTTGCTCGATGACCTCGAAACCCGTCTGCTCACCGCCGACGTCGGCGTCGAAGCCACCACGCAGATCATCCAGCGCCTGACCCAGAAGGTCGCGCGCAAGGAACTGGCCGACGCCGATGCGCTGTACAAGTCGCTGCAGGCTGAACTGGCAGCCATGCTCAAGCCGGTCGAACAACCGCTGAAGATCGCCTCGCAGAACAAGCCATTCGTGATTCTGGTGGTCGGCGTCAACGGCGCCGGAAAAACCACCACCATCGGCAAACTGGCGAAGAAGCTGCAACTGGAAGGCAAGAAAGTCATGCTCGCCGCCGGTGACACCTTCCGTGCCGCGGCAGTCGAGCAGTTGCAGGTCTGGGGCGAGCGCAACAAGATTCCGGTGATTGCCCAGCACACCGGCGCCGATTCGGCTTCGGTGATCTTCGACGCCGTACAGGCCGCCAAGGCCCGTGGCATCGATGTGTTGATCGCTGACACCGCCGGGCGTCTGCACACCAAAGACAACCTGATGGAAGAGCTGAAAAAGGTTCGCCGGGTGATCGGCAAACTCGACGCCGACGCGCCGCACGAAGTGCTGCTGGTGCTCGACGCCGGCACCGGGCAGAACGCGATCAACCAGGCCAAGCAATTCAACCAGACCGTCGAACTGACTGGCCTGGCGCTGACCAAGCTTGATGGCACCGCCAAGGGCGGGGTGATCTTCGCCCTGGCCAAGCAGTTCGGTTTGCCGATCCGCTACATCGGCGTCGGTGAAGGCATCGATGACTTGCGTACTTTTGAAGCAGAACCCTTTGTCCAGGCACTGTTTGCCGAGCGGGAGCGTTCATGATTCGTTTCGAACAGGTCGGTAAACGCTACCCGAACGGTCACGTCGGCTTGCATGAGCTGAGCTTTCGAGTGCGTCGTGGCGAGTTCTTGTTTGTCACCGGCCACTCTGGCGCCGGTAAATCCACGCTGTTGCGCCTGTTGCTGGCGATGGAGCGCCCGACCAGCGGCAAACTGCTGCTCGCCGGGCAGGACCTGAGCACTATCAGCAATGCGCAGATTCCGTTTCTGCGCCGACAGATCGGCGTGGTGTTCCAGAATCATCAATTGCTGTTTGATCGCACGGTGTTCAACAACGTCGCCTTGCCGTTGCAGATCCTTGGCCTGTCCAAGGTTGAAATCGCCAAGCGCGTCGATTCGGCGCTGGAGCGCGTGGCACTGTCGGATAAAGCCGATCTGTATCCCGGCGACCTGTCGACCGGTCAGCAGCAGCGCGTCGGCATCGCCCGCGCCATCGTCCATCGCCCGGCCTTGCTGCTGGCGGACGAACCGACCGGTAACCTCGACCCGCGTCTGGCGGCGGAAATCATGGGCGTGTTCGAAGACATCAACCGTTTGGGCACCAGCGTGCTGATTGCCAGTCACGACCTGGCGCTGATCGCGCGCATGCGTCACCGCATGCTCACGTTGCAACGCGGCCGCTTGATTGGCGACGGGGAGGCCGGAGTATGAGTGCGACACGCAGCCCGAAGGTTTCCGAACGCGTGGCGCCGAAAGCCGCCGATCCGCAGCCGCCAAAAAAGAAAAAGCACGACGATGACGATGGCCCGGACTTCGCCACGCTGTTCCGCGCGTGGATTGAAAGTCATCGTGCCAGCCTGCTTGACAGCCTGCGCCGCCTTGGCAAACAGCCGATCGGCAGCTTCTTCACCTGCATGGTCATGGCCGTGGCGTTGAGCTTGCCAATGGGCCTGTCGCTGCTGCTGAACAATGTCGAACGTCTCGGCGGTTCCTGGCAGCGCGCGGCGCAGATCTCCTTGTACCTGCAACTCGACGCGACGCCGGAGCAGGGCGAGTCGTTGCGCGAGCAGATCAAAGGCATGCCCGGCGTCGCTGATGCTGAATATGTCGGCCGCGATCAGGCGCTTGAGGAATTCCAGCAGCAGTCCGGTCTGGGCGAAGCCCTGCGTGAGCTGCCGGAGAACCCGTTGCCCGGTGTGGTGCTGGTGACACCGAACGAAGTCGACAAGCCGACACTCGAAGCATTAAGACAAAAACTTTCCGAGCTGCCCAAGGTACAACAGGCGCAACTTGATCTAGTCTGGGTCGAGCGTCTGGCTGCCATCCTCAAGCTTGGCGACCGCTTTGTCTTCGGTCTGACGGTGCTTTTGGTGTCTGCATTACTTTTGGTGATAGGCAATACCATTCGTCTTCATATTGAAAACCGCCGCACCGAGATAGAAGTGATTAAACTCGTCGGCGGCACTGACAGTTATGTGCGTCGCCCTTTCCTTTATATGGGCGCGTTGTATGGCTTCGGTGCAGGGCTGTTGTCCTGGGGTGTATTGGCGTTCGGCCTGAACTGGCTGAACGATGCGGTGGTTGGACTGGCCGGCTTGTACGGCAGTGATTTCGCCCTGGCCGGTGTGCCAGTGGCCGACGGTCTGTCGCTCTTGCTTGGCGCGGTGCTGTTGGGTTATATCGGTGCATGGATTGCAGTCGCACGTCATCTCAGGGAGCTGGCGCCGAAGTAGAATCTTTTTTGCGCGTGATTGACCTTGCGGTTTTTATGGGAACTTGTACCTGAGTTCCCGGTCAATTTTTCGCAGTGCCGAGAGGCACGAGTATGTAAGTGGGAGGTTTTTTCGCATGACCAATTCTTTGCAACCTGCGTACGCGTTGGTTCCGGGTGCGAACCTGGAAGCCTATGTGCACACCGTGAACAGCATTCCATTGCTGACGCCGGAGCAGGAGCGTGAACTGGCCGAGAGTCTCTACTATGAGCAGGATCTGGGGGCGGCTCGGCAGATGGTGCTCGCCCACCTGCGATTTGTCGTACACATTGCCCGTAGCTATTCCGGCTACGGTCTGGCTCAGGCTGACCTGATCCAGGAAGGTAACGTCGGCCTGATGAAGGCCGTGAAGCGCTTCAACCCGGAAATGGGTGTGCGTCTGGTGTCGTTCGCCGTGCACTGGATCAAGGCGGAAATTCACGAATTCATCCTGCGCAACTGGCGCATTGTGAAAGTCGCGACCACCAAGGCCCAGCGCAAGCTGTTCTTCAACCTGCGCAGCCAGAAGAAGCGTCTGGCGTGGCTGAACAACGAGGAAGTCCACCGTGTGGCGGAAAGCCTCGGCGTCGAGCCGCGAGAAGTACGCGAGATGGAAAGCCGTCTGACTGGCCATGACATGGCCTTCGACCCGGCCGCGGAAGCGGACGACGACAGCGCTTTCCAGTCGCCGGCCAACTACCTGGAAGACCACCGGTACGACCCGGCGCGTCAGCTGGAAGATGCCGACTGGAGCGACAACTCCAACAGCAACCTGCACGAAGCACTGGAAGTGCTGGACGAACGCAGCCGCGACATCCTCTACCAGCGCTGGCTGGCCGAGGAAAAAGCCACGCTGCACGACCTCGCGCAGAAGTACAACGTGTCGGCCGAGCGGATTCGTCAGCTTGAGAAAAGCGCGATGAACAAGCTCAAATTGTCGATCGCCGCGTAACCGGCGCCCGGCAAACAAAAACGCCCCGATCAGTGATGATCGGGGCGTTTTTGTTTCTACTCTGCCAGGGTGCCCCTGTGGGAGCGAGCCTGCTCGCGAAGGCGGTGTACCAGACGCATTGATACAAGCTGACACGACGCCTTCGCGAGCAGGCTCGGGGGGGCGCGCGCCGGCCCGGGCCGGGGGGGTCCCCCCCCCCCCCCCCCCCCCCCCCCCCCCCCCCGCCCCCGCCGCCGCGCTCCCACAGGGATTTTCAATGTCTGGAGCGTAGGAGGGCGATCAGTCAGCCCACGGCGCCCGCCGCGAATCATTGAGGCCCAACAGATAACTATCGCCACCCAACTGACTCATCTGCTGCCGTATCCATCCGGCCCGGCGCGACACATAACCGGTCGGCCGGCTCGCGCTCCACACCCGCGGATTAGGCAGCACCGCCGCCAGATAACTCGCCTGCTGGCGTGACAGCGCCTTTGCACTTACGCCAAAGTGATGGCGGGCTGCCGCTTCTGCACCAAACACGCCCTCATCCCACTCGACGCTGTTCAGATACACCTCAAGAATCCGCTGTTTGGGCCAGAACACCTCGATCAGCGCGGTAAACCAGGCTTCCAGCCCTTTGCGCAGATAACTGCGTCCGGCCCAGAGAAACAGGTTTTTCGACACTTGCTGGCTCAGGGTGCTGGCACCGCGAATCGAACCGCCCAGTTCGTTGTGGGCGAGGGCGGCCTGGATCGCGCGCAGATCAAAGCCCCAATGCTCGGGGAATTTCTGGTCTTCGCCGGCAATGACCGCCACCTTCAGGTCGTCGGAGATCTCGTCCCACGGCTTCCAGGTGCGCTGCAGGTCGATCGGCTCGCCGTCGATCCACGATTCGACCTTGCGCTCGACCATCAGCGCGGTGCCCGGTGGCGGCACGAAGCGAAACAGCAGCACCAGCAGGATGCTCCCCCCGGCGAACCAGAGCAGGGCCTTCACAAGACGACGGAATATTGAACGCAGCATAGAGATGGCTTGGCCGAACCGGTGGAGCGGGCCATTATACAGACCCTGCCGATTGCGTCTGACTGGAGTTCCCAATGCTGCGTGGCTTTTTGATGCTGGCCGCTTTTTTCGGTTTCACCGGGGTCGCGTTGGGCGCGTTTGCCGCCCACGGCCTGAAAAACCGCCTGACTCCGGAATACTTGGCGATTTTCCACACTGGCGTCACCTATCAACTGGTGCACACCCTCGCGCTGTTCGGCGTCGCGCTTCTGGCCACGCAGATTCCGGGGCGCCTGATCACCTGGGCCGGCGTGTCCTTTGCTGTCGGCATTCTGTTGTTCTCCGGCAGCTTGTACCTGCTGACCATGACGGGCATCAGCAAGCTCGGCATCATCACCCCATTCGGCGGCCTCGCGTTTCTGATCGGTTGGGTTTGCCTCGGCCTCGCCGCCTGGCGCTTGCAGCTAACCGCTTGACGCTTGGTACTGACCTTTAGGTCATGATCGGGCTAGAATGCCAGCCCCTAAAAATGATGGCGGCGTTGTGCATGCGCATTCAATTGAACGGCGAACCCCTTGAACTGCCCGACGGCGAGACCGTTGCGGCGCTGATTACCCGCCTGGAACTGACCGGACGCCGGGTAGCAGTCGAACTCAATCTGGATATCGTCCCGCGCAGCCAGCACGCCGACACCACGCTGAACGACGGCGATAACGTC
This sequence comes from Pseudomonas retamae, assembly GCF_043496865.1. Taxonomy (NCBI): domain Bacteria; kingdom Pseudomonadati; phylum Pseudomonadota; class Gammaproteobacteria; order Pseudomonadales; family Pseudomonadaceae; genus Pseudomonas; species Pseudomonas retamae. The sequence goes on along the minus strand of NZ_JBIEIL010000003.1, from coordinate 248,414 downwards.
GAAGTAGTCCACGCCATCGGCGGCGGCTGATCCAAACACTGTGAAAACTGCTGCGCTCGTAAATACTGCGTTAAAAACAGGCTCGGAATGCTCATTTACAACCAGTAGACTCCGCTTCCTCGCCTGTTTTTGCCTTGTCTTTACTTCGCTCGCGACGTTTTCACAGCGTTTGGTTATTGAAGAATTCTGCAAGACCCTCACTCCTAAAGAGGATTCCTTATGAGCATCGTTCGTAGCGACAAGCCTTTTGTGCTGGCCGGTCGTACTTACCAGTCGCGTTTGCTGGTCGGTACCGGCAAGTACCGTGACATGCAAGAAACCCGTCAGGCCATCGAAGCCTCGGGTGCCGAGATCGTCACCTTCGCCGTGCGCCGTACCAACCTCGGTCAGATCGAAGGCGAGCCGAACCTGCTCGACGTGCTGTCGCCGGATCGCTACACCTTCCTGCCGAATACTGCCGGTTGCTACGACGCCATCGAAGCCGTGCGCACCTGCCGCCTGGCCCGTGAGCTGCTCGACGGCCACAATCTGGTGAAGCTGGAAGTGCTGGCCGACCAGAAAACCCTGTTCCCCAACGTGATCGAAACCCTCAAGGCGGCGGAAACGCTGGTCAAGGAAGGTTTCGACGTGATGGTCTACACCAGCGATGACCCGATCATCGCCCGGCAACTGGCGGAAATCGGCTGCATAGCGGTGATGCCGCTGGCCGGCCTGATCGGTTCCGGTCTGGGCATCTGCAATCCGTACAACCTGCAGATCATCCTCGAAGAAGCGAAAATCCCTGTGCTGGTCGATGCCGGTGTCGGCACCGCGTCCGACGCAACCATCGCCATGGAGCTGGGTTGCGATGCGGTGCTGATGAACTCGGCCATCGCCCACGCCCAGCAGCCAGTGATGATGGCGCAAGCCATGCAACACGCCATCGTCGCGGGTCGTCTGGCCTACCTCGCTGGCCGTATGCCGAAAAAACTTTATGCCAGCGCCTCTTCGCCGCTGGATGGTCTGATCAAGTAAGAGCCATTGATGACTGAATCGAACGACACGCCTGTCCAGCCGGACGAAGGCGACGAGCGCCAACACCGCCGCATCAAGAGTTTCGTGATGCGCGCCGGGCGCATGACCGAAGGCCAGCAACGCGGCCTGGACCAGGGCGCGCCGCTGTACGTGCTGCCGTTGGCCGATGCGCCGGTGGATTACGACCAGGTCTTCGGCCGCTCGGCACCGCGCTCGCTGGAAATCGGTTTCGGCATGGGCCACTCGCTGCTGGAAATGGCGGCGGCTGCACCGGAGCAGGATTTCATCGGCGTCGAAGTGCACCGTCCGGGTGTCGGCGCGCTGCTCAACGGCGTACTGACGCAGGGCCTGACCAACCTGCGGGTCTACGACTGCGACGCGATCGAAGTACTCAACCGTTGCATCGCCGACAACAGCCTTGATCGCCTGATGCTGTTCTTCCCCGATCCGTGGCACAAGAGTCGTCACCACAAGCGCCGTATCGTGCAGGCCTCGTTCGCTGAACTGGTGCGCAGCAAGTTGAAGGTCGGCGGCATTCTGCACATGGCCACCGACTGGGAGCCGTACGCCGAATACATGCTGGAAGTGATGAACGTCGCCCCGGGCTACCGCAACCTCGCCGAAGACGGCAAATGCGTACCGCGCCCGGCCGAACGTCCGATCACCAAGTTCGAACGCCGCGGCGAACGACTTGGCCATGGCGTTTGGGACCTGAAGTTCGAAAAGATCGCTTAAGCCTCACGCAATAAAAACTGTGGGAGCGAGCCTGCTCGCGAAAGCGGTCTGGCAATCAACGATGATGTTGACTGTCAAGACGCCTTCGCGAGCAGGCTCGCTCCCACATTTCGTTTCGGGGTGTTTGTGAGGTTAGCGGCGGTCAGCGACTACGCCGATCAGGACGAGTACCACCAACAACACCGGCGCGAGGCTGTAGTTGTTGAACTGGCTCAAGCCCTTCACTACCCACGGCGTGGCGTAAATCAGTGCGGCGCCGCTGCCGATCACGCACAGCAGGGCCATCAGCGGTACGCGCAGGGCGCCGGCGATGCTGCCCAGGCGTTGCTCGACCCAGCCTTTGAAATCCGCACCGAACAGCACCAGCAGACAACCGACCAGTGCCAAGGCGATTTCCGAGAGGTTGCTGCGGCTCCAGCGGGAGACGGTGGCGAGCAGGTCGAGTATCAAATCCATGGGTTTATCCTTAGGCCGCCGTTGGGCTCAGCTCAGAAATTGTTGCAGCAAGTCGTTGAGGAACAATTGTCCGCGCTCGGTGGCCGCCAGACGTGACGGTTCGACCTGCATCAGGCCGCTTTGTTCGGCCTCGCGCCGGCCTTCGGCAAGCGTGTCCAGCGACAGGCCGGTGCGCTCCGGGTAGAGGCGTGATTCGACGCCCGCGGTCAGGCGCAGCGCATTCATCAGGAAGTCGAACGGCAGCTCGTCATTGCTCAGGATTTTTTCGCCGGCCTGGAAGTTTTTCGCCGGGTTGAGATAGTCCTTGGGCAGTCGCGTTTTCCAGGTGCGCACGATGCGCCCGTCCGGGTGGCTGAGTTTGCCGTGTGCACCGGCACCGATGCCGATGAAGTCGCCGAAGCTCCAGTAATTGAGGTTATGCCGCGCCGGTTTGCCGGGCTGGGCATAGGCCGACACTTCGTACTGCGCGTAACCGTGCTCGGCCAGCAGCGCTTGCCCGGCTTCTTGAATGTCCCACAGTGTGTCGTCTTCCGGCAGCACTGGCGGCTGGTTCCAGAACACGGTGTTCGGCTCCAGCGTCAGTTGATACCAGGAAATGTGTGTCGGCTGCAGTTCGATGGCCTGGCGCAGATCGGCCAAGGCATCGTCCAGCGATTGATCCGGCAGGCCATGCATCAGGTCGAGGTTGAAGTTGTCGAACCCGGCCTGGCGCGCCATACCGGCGGCGCGCACCGCTTCGTCGCCGTTGTGGATGCGCCCGAGCGCCTTGAGTTTTTCCTGCTGGAAGCTCTGGATGCCAATCGACAACCGGTTGATGCCGAGCTTGCGGTAGGCGACGAACTTCTCTTGCTCGAAGGTACCCGGATTTGCCTCAAGGGTGATTTCGATGTCGTCGGCAAACGGAATGCGCTGCTCGACGCCCTTCAACAAACGCCCAAGCGCTTGGGCACTGAACAGGCTTGGCGTGCCCCCGCCAAAGAAAATCGAGGTCAGCTCACGGCCATACACCGCATGCAGATCCTGATCGAGATCGGCCAGCAGCGCGTCGACGTATTCCTGCTCCGGCAGCACCGGGCTGGCGGTGTGGGAATTGAAGTCGCAATACGGGCATTTGCGCACGCACCACGGGATATGGATGTACAGCGACAAGGGCGGCAGCGTTGGCAGCGGCGCCCGAGGCGAGGAGGCGGCGCCGCCGACAATCAGCGACGACGCAGAAGCGTCACCGGTCATTGCAAACCCAGACGCTGGCGCAGCAGCACCATGGCACGGGCGCGGTGGCTGATCTGGTTCTTGTCGGCCGGGCTCAGTTCGGCGCTGGACACGTCACGTTCCGGCACCCAGAACAGCGGGTCATAACCAAAGCCGTGTTCGCCGCTGGCCGCAGTCAGAATCCGCCCGTGCCACAGGCCTTCGCAGAGAATCGGCAACGGATCGTCAGCGTGACGCACCAGGGCGAGCACGCAGACGAACTGCGCGCCGCGCTCGGCTTCCGGCACGTCTTTCAAAGCCTCGAGCAATTTCGCGTTATTCGCCGCATCGCCCTTGCCATCGGCGTAGCGCGCCGAATAGATGCCCGGTGCGCCACCGAGAAAATCCACCGCCAGACCGGAATCGTCGGCCAGCGCCGGAAGCCCCGAAATGCGCGCAGCGTTGCGTGCCTTGAGAATCGCGTTCTCGACGAACGACAGGCCGGTCTCTTCCGGCTCAACCTTGCTCCATTCGCCGATCGAGCGCAGTTGCACCGAGTCGCCGAGCATCGCTTGAAGTTCTTTGAGTTTGCCGGCGTTATGGCTGGCCAGTACGAGCTGCTTGATGTTCATCATTCGCCGGGAAAGAGTTCTTGGTTGAAATTGAGGGTGTTGATCTTGTCGCCGTTTTGCACCTTGATTTCAAAGGTGCGGGTTTCCTGCTGCGGCACCGGATACTGGGCGATGTAGTAGATCGCGCCCTGTTCGGTGACCTGGCGGAAGTTCAGCGGCACGCTGTTGCTGGTCAGGTCCTTGACCGTGCCGGTGACACTGGCGATCACCGGCTTACCGTCCTTGATTACCGAGACGTTGATCACGCCCTGATTCTTGCTGCGAATCAGTTCGGCGGCTTTGGCAATGTCCGGTTGCAGGAAGGTCGAGTTGAAGGTGTTGTAATGCACCGTGACGTCGCCGAAGGTTTCCTTGCGCTCGCCCTTGATAACGTCGGCCGCCAGGGCGCCGACGCTCAGGCAGGCAGTCAATAACAACAACGCTAGACGAATCATGTTCGTGCTCCTCGAATAACCGGTTCAGACCGCGACCTTGTGGTCGGCCAGCAGCGGGCTGCTGACCCGGTAGATACCGATTTCACCTAACAGATTAGGCCATAGCTTACTGGCCCACCCGTGGCGGTGCTGTTGATCCACGGCAAGCCGATCAATGACCTTGGCGTCACGTTCGCGACACAGTTCTTCAAAGTCTTCAAACGTGCAGAAGTGGATGTTTGGCGTGTTGTACCAGGTATACGGCAGAAACTCCGACACTGGCATGCGGCCCTTGCTCGCCAGGTACCAGCGGCAGCGCCAGTGACCGAAGTTGGGGAAAGTGATGATGCATTGACGGCCGACCCGCAGCATTTCGTCGAGGATCTTGTCCGGGTAGTGCACCGCTTGCAGGGCCTGGGTCATGACGACGATGTCGAAACTGTTGCTGGCGAAATTGCCCAGCCCCTTGTCCAGATCCTGCTCGATGACATTGATGCCTTTGGCTACGCACTCGGCGATGTTCTCGGCGTCGTTTTCCAGGCCATAACCGGTGACGTTCTTGTTGTCGCGCAGCCAGCTCAGCAGCTCGCCGTTACCGCAGCCCAGGTCGAGGACGCGGCTGCCGGCGGGGATCCATTCCTGAATGATTTCCAGATCAGCTCTCATGGCTTTCTCACAGCGTGATGCGGTTCATGTAATTGCCGAACGCCTGCAAATAACGCGGGATCGGAATCAGAAAGGCGTCGTGGCCCTGCGGCGCGTCGATTTCCAGATAACTGACGTCCTTGCGCGCCGCCATGAGCGCGTCGACCAGCTCGCGCGAGCGGGCCGGGGAGAAGCGCCAGTCGGTGGTGAACGACATCACGCAGAATTTCGCGGTGGCGTTTTCGAAGGTTTTCGCCAGATCATCATTGAAGTTCGCCGCCGGATCGAAGTAATCCAGCGCCTTGGTCATCAACAGATAGGTGTTGGCGTCGAAGCGTCCGGAGAACTCTTCGCCCTGATAGCGCAGGTAGCTTTCGACCTGGAACTCGACACTGTGGAAGTCGTAGTTGAGCTTTTCGCTCTTCAGACCACGGCCGAATTTTTCGCCCATCGAGTCGTCGGACAGGTAGGTGATGTGCCCGACCATCCGCGCCAGCATCAGCCCGCGCTTGGGGATCACGCCTTGTTCCTGGAACGAGCCACCGTGGAATTCCGGGTCGGTGAGAATTGCCTGCCGCGCCACTTCGTTGAACGCAATGTTCTGCGCCGACAGCTTCGGCGCCGAGGCGATAGCCAGGCAGTGGCGCACGCGATCCGGGTAAGTGATGGTCCACTGCAACGCTTGCATGCCGCCGAGGCTGCCGCCGATCACAGCGGCCCACTGGCCGATGCCGAGCAGGTCGGCCAGGCGCGCCTGGCTGTGCACCCAATCTTCCACGGTGAGCACCGGGAAGTCAGCGCCGAATGGCTTGCCGGTTTCCGGGTTGACGCTGCTCGGGCCGGTGGAGCCGTTGCAGCCGCCGAGGTTGTTCAGGCTGACCACGAAGAACTTGTTGGTGTCGATCGGCTTGCCCGGACCGATGCAGCTGTCCCACCAACCGGGTTTGCGGTCGTCGACGCTGTGATAACCGGCCGCATGATGATGGCCGGACAGCGCGTGGCAGATCAGCACGGCGTTGCTCGCCTGCGCGTTCAGCGTGCCGTAGGTTTCGTAGATCAGGTCATAGGCGGCCAGCGAACGACCGCAGGCCAGCGCCAGCGGTTCGCTGAAGTGCGCGGTTTGCGGCGTGACCAGACCAACAGAATCGGGGGGAAAGGCAGTTGGCATCGACCCTGCTCTCGTTGAAATGAGGCGTAAGTCTAAAGACCGGTGGGGTTAGCGGCAAGCAACGATCAGGCCCGGTGTGTTCACTCTTGAACGTGGTGCGGCCATTCGCGAGCAGGCTCGCTCCCACAGAGAAATGCAATCCCCTGTGGGAGCGAGCCTGCTCGCGAAAAAGGCGACTCGGTCAGTCAGACCGAACGCACTGGCTTACATCAGCAAACGCAGAATCTCCGGCATCATCGTCATCGCCGCCAGATTGTTGATCACCAGCATGTCGATCAATTTCAGCGCGAGGAAGGCGAAGATGGGCGACAGGTCCAGACCACCCAGGTTCGGCAGAAAACGACGGAACGGTGCCAGTGCCGGCTCGCAGATCTGGTTGACCAGTTCAGCGCCCGGATTGTGGCTGCCCGGTGCGACCCACGAAAGGATCACGCTGATGATCAGGGCGAAGAAGAAGATCTTCAGGAACAGCGCGGTCACGCCGATCAGCGACCAGGTCAACAGTTGCAGCGGATTGCCGGTGGTGCCGTAGGTCAACAGCAGGGTCAGGGCCATCAGCAGCAACTGCACCAGAATCGCCAGCACCAGCGAAGACATGTCGAGGCCGAACAGGCTCGGGATGATTCGGCGCAATGGCTTGAGCAGCGGTTGGGTGGCCTTCACCACGAACTGGCACAGCGGGTTGTAGAAGTTCGCCCGCACCAATTGCAGGACGAAGCGCAGCAGCACGATCAGCAGGTACAGGCTGCCGAGGGTTTGCAGCACGTAAACCGCTGCGGTGTTCAATCCGATCATGAAAGGCTCCTTATTTGCCCAGTTGTTCGGCCATTTCGGCCGAGCGGTGCGCGGCGGCGCCGAGTGCGGTTTCGACCAGGGCCTCGAAGCCATTGGCCTGGAATGATTTGATCGCCGCTTCCGTGGTGCCATTCGGCGAGGTCACGCGGCGGCGCAGTTCGGCTGCATCGACATCGCTGGACACCGCCATGTGCGCGGCGCCCAAGGCGGTCTGCACGGTCAGCTGCTCAGCGATTTCCTTCGGCAGGCCGAGTTTGACGCCGGCGGCGGTCATGGCTTCGATCAGCAGGAAGAAGTACGCCGGGCCGGAACCGGACACCGCAGTCACCGCATCCAGTTGCTGTTCTTGTTCCAGCCACAAGGCAATGCCGACAGCGGACAACAGCTCTTCGGCTTGCTGACGCTGCTCGGCGGTCACTTCGCTGGTCGCGTACAAACCGCTGACGCCCTGACGCAGCAGCGCCGGGGTGTTGGGCATGCAGCGCACGATCGGCTGCTCGCCCAGCCACGCCGTCATGCTTGCGCAGGTGATGCCGGCGGCGATGGACACCACCAGTTGATTGGATTTGAGGCTCGGGCGGATCGCCTCACAGACGGCTTTCATCGCCTGTGGCTTGACCGCCAGCACGATCACATCGACGCCGTCGATCGCCTGAGCGTTGTCGGCAAAGGTTTCGATGCCGTGTTCGGCGCTGACTTTGGCGCGGGTGTCTTCGCCCGGATCGCTGGCGCGGATCTGCGCCGCTTCCAGACCTTTGGCGCGCAGGCCGCCGATCAAGCTGGCCGCCATGTTGCCCGCACCGATAAACGCAATACGTGTGTTGCTCATGTGTGGTCCTTGTCTGGAAACGTTCAAGACTGGGAATAATCTCGGGCGCCGAACAGCGCGGTTCCGATCCGCACCCAGGTGGCGCCTTGGGCAATCGCCGACTCAAGGTCGTGGCTCATGCCCATCGAAAGTGTGTCGAGCGGCAGGTCGAGGCTCGCCTGCAACTTCTGAACGCTGGCGAATGCAGCATCCTGCTCGGCGCGATCATCGGTCGGCTCGGGAATCGCCATCAGCCCACGCAGTTTCAGCCGCGGCAGTGCGCTGATGGCTGCGGCCAGCGCTGGCAGGTCGGCCGGGGTGCAGCCCGATTTGCTTGCTTCGCCGCTGACATTGACCTGAATGCAGATATTCAGCGGCGGCAACTCGGCCGGACGTTGTTCAGACAAGCGTTGAGCAATTTTCAGGCGATCCACGGAGTGCACCCAGTCGAAATGCTCGGCGATGGCGCGAGTCTTGTTCGATTGAATGGGGCCGATGAAGTGCCAGATCAAGTGCAGGTCGGCCAGTTCCAGCTGTTTGCCGAGGGCTTCCTGCAGGTAGTTCTCGCCAAAGTCGCGCAGGCCGGCGGCATACGCTTCGCGCAGGGCCTCGGCGGGTTTGGTCTTGCTCACGGCCAATAGCTGGACGCTGTTTTCGGCACGCCCGGCAGCAGCCGTCGCGGCCTGAATGCGTGAACTAACGAGGGCGATGTTGTCTGCTATCGTGGACATCAAGAGGCGCCGGCGGTCTGTAGGTTCGCGGCATTCTACTGGAATTGAGGGACGCTATGGATATCACTGAACTGCTGGCCTTCAGCGCCAAACAGGGCGCTTCCGACCTGCACCTGTCGGCCGGGCTGCCGCCGATGATCCGCGTTGACGGCGATGTGCGGCGGATCAATCTGCCGGCGCTGGATCACAAGCAGGTGCACGAACTGATCTACGACATCATGAACGACACCCAGCGGGTCGACTTCGAGAAACATCTGGAAACCGACTTTTCCTTCGAAGTCCCCGGTGTGGCGCGGTTTCGGGTCAATGCGTTTAACCAGAACCGTGGCGCCGGCGCGGTGTTTCGCACCATCCCGTCGAAAGTGTTGAGCATGGATGATCTGGCCATGGGCGACGTCTTCCGCAAGATCACCGACGCACCGCGCGGGCTGGTGCTGGTCACCGGGCCGACCGGGTCCGGCAAGTCGACCACGCTGGCAGCGATGATCGATTACCTCAATACCCACCGTCACCATCACATTCTGACTATCGAAGACCCGATCGAATTCGTTCACGAATCGCGCAAATGCCTGATCAATCAGCGTGAAGTGCATCGCGATACCCGCAGTTTTGCCACCGCGTTGCGTTCAGCGCTGCGTGAAGACCCGGACGTGATTCTGGTTGGCGAGATGCGCGATCTGGAAACCATTCGCCTGGCGCTGACCGCTGCCGAAACCGGGCATCTGGTATTCGGCACGCTGCACACCACCTCCGCGGCGAAGACCATCGACCGGGTGGTTGATGTGTTTCCCGGCGACGAGAAGTCGATGGTCCGCTCGATGTTGTCGGAGTCACTGTTGGCGGTGGTCTCGCAGACGCTGATCAAGAAGATCGGCGGCGGGCGGGTGGCGGCGCACGAGATCATGCTAGGCACTGCGGCGATTCGTAACCTGATCCGCGAAGACAAAGTCGCGCAGATGTATTCAGCGATTCAGACCGGCGGGTCGTTGGGCATGCAGACACTCGACATGTGCCTGAAGGATCTGGTGACCAAGGGTTTGATCAGCCGCGAGAGTGCGCGGGAGAAGGCGCGTACCCCGGATAATTTCTGAGGGTAAGCGAGGGGGTCGTGATCGTTCCCACGCTCCGCGTGGGAATGCCTCAATGGACGCTCCGCGTCCGCTTCGGCAGGGACGCAGAGCGTCCCGGGGTGCATTCCCACGCAGAGCGTGGGAACGATCAGCCTGCGCTGTCAGCGCTGAACAACGCGCAACTGGCCTGGTTCCTTCGGCAACACGCGCTTGGCCACGACGTAGTGCTTCTGCCAATACGGCTTGTTCAGTGTGTCGATGCTCACCGCTTTGCCACGGCGCGGGGCGTGGATGAAGCGGTCGTTGCCCAGGTAGATGGCAACGTGGTTGACCCGACGGCTCTTGATGTTGAAGAAAATCAGATCGCCCGGTTTCAGATCCTTGCGCTCGACTTTCTCGCCGTGACCGCTGGCCATGGCGTTGGAGGTGCGGGGCAGGTCGAAAGTGGCGTCGTTGAACGCGTATTTCACCAGGCCGCTGCAATCGAAACCTTTACTTGGGCTGCTGCCGCCCCAACGATAAGGTGTACCGAGGACGTTTACCGCACGGCTGAGCACATTGCTGCTTTCCTTGCTCGCCATCGGTGGCACCAGCTTGCTGTGGCTCTTGCTGCTCAGCGTGGTGGTTTTGCTCTTGCTGCTTTTGCTCGAAGGAGCCGAAGCATGGGATTTAGGGGTGAAGCCGTTGACGTTGGGAAGACGTTGCTCACGATTGGTGGCGTGGGCGGCCAGTGGCATTAACAGGCAGATGGTTAGCCATGTCTTGAAAAATGGTCGCATTAGGCGTGGCTCTTGAGTGATAGCGCGCAACTTTATAACAGCTTTTTTTGCCGCTCCGAGGCCGTTCATCGATTCATTCGCCTGGCTACGGAACCAAAAACGCTCAAAAAGTACGCAATTGTCCGACAGAAGTCAGGTTCTACAAGGGGTTCGCGCTAGCAACGGTAACATTTGCCATACGTCGGCTACCTGTAAAAAAGTCACAAAGAAATGAAGAATATTTATCTATCGAGTGCAATGAGGTCTTAATGAACAGCTATCAGCTACCCCGCGTGAAGGAAAAAGACACTCACAGCAAAGTCATCGGCTACCTGTTGTGGATCTTCGGTTTCACCGGCGCCCACCGCTTTTATTACGGCAAGCCGGTCACCGGGACGATCTGGTTTTTCACCTTCGGTTTGCTGGGGATTGGCTGGCTGATCGACGTATTTCTGATCCCGGCGATGGACCGCGAGGCCGACCTGCGTTTTGCGGCCGGGCCGATCGAGTACAACGTGGCGTGGATTCTGCTGACCTTCCTCGGTGCGCTCGGCGTGCACCGGATGTATCAGGGCAAGTGGATCAGCGGCCTGGTGTACCTGCTGACCGGCGGGTTGTTCTTTCTGGGTGTGCTGTATGACTTCTGGACCCTGAACGATCAGGTGTCGGTGCGCAACGCTGAAGGCAGAGGCGCCTTCCAGTAAGTCTTCGCGAGCAGGCTCGCTCCCACAGGGGATTTGTGTCGTTAACAGATCCAATGTGGGAGCGAGCCTGCTCGCGAATGGGGCGACGCGGTATCAAGCCTGGTGACTGATCCGCCCGTCCACCAGCGTATAGCGAACGACACCCGGCAGACTGTGCCCAATGAACGGGCAGTTCTCGCCCTTCGACAGCCAGCTTTCACCGGCCACCGTCGACGCCTGTGAATCGAACAGGACGATGTCCGCCGCACCGCCCACCGCCAGTTTGCCCGCCGGCAAACGCAGCGCTTCGGCCGGACCTGCGCTCAGACGAGCCAGCAGCGTCGGCAGGTCGAGCAAGCCATCCGCAACCAGAGTCATCGCCAGTGGCAGCAGCAGTTCAACGCTGCTGATGCCCGGCTCGGTCGCGCCGAACGGCGCCAGTTTGGCATCGCGTTCGTGGGGCTGGTGATGGCTGGAAATCGCCGAGACCACGCCGGATTTCACCGCCTCACGCAAACCATCGCGGTCAGCGCGGGTGCGCAGCGGCGGCTGTACGTGATAGAGGCTGCTGAAGTCGATCAGCGCTTCGTCGGTCAGGATCAACTGATACAGCGCGACATCCGCCGTCACCTTCAAACCGCGGGCCTGGGCCTGGGCGATCAGGCCGACGCCGCGGGCGCTGGTCAGTTGGCTGAAGTGCGCACGCACGCCGGTCTGCTCGACCAGCAGCAGGTCGCGGGCGAGGGCCACGGTTTCTGCGGTTTCCGGAATCCCCGGCAGGCCGAGGAAGCTCGCCACTGCGCCTTCATGAGCCAGGCCGCCGTCAGCGAGATCGTGATCCTGCGAGTTGAAAATCACCGTCAGGTCGAAGGTCGCCGCATATTCCAGCGCCCGGCACAGGGTGCGGGTGTTGCGAAAGCTCTCCAGACCGTTGCCGAATGCCACGCAACCGGCGTCGCGCAGGGCCACCAGTTCGGCCAGTTGCTCACCGTCCAGACCTTTGCTCAGCGCGCCGATCGGGAACACCTTGGTGTTGCCGGCCTCGCGGGCGCGGTCGAGGATCAGCTCGGCCACTGCCGAGGTGTCGAGCACCGGTTTGGTCTGCGGCGGGCAGCACAGGCTGGTCACGCCACCGGCCGCGGCGGCGCGGGTTTCGCTGACGATCGAGCCCTTGCGGCTGTAGCCCGGCTCACGCAGGGCGACGTTCAGGTCCACCAGCCCAGGTGCGGCAACCAGACCGCTGGCATCGATGGTTTCAACGGCTGTGAAACCGGCGGGCGCCGCGCCGAGGGCGACGATCTTGCAGGCTTCAACGTGAATGTCGGTGACTTGATCCAGGCCGCTGGCAGGATCGATGACGCGTGCGCCGAGGATGCTGAGCTTCACTGGGCGTTCTCCTGCTCGAATTGACGTTGCGCGGTCTGCCCGCTCATGGCCATGGACAACACGGCCATGCGAATGGCGATGCCGTAGGTGACCTGATTGAGGATCACCGAGTGCGGGCCGTCGGCCACTGCAGACTCGATTTCCACGCCGCGGTTGATCGGCCCCGGGTGCATGACGATGCAATCGGGTTTGGCCCCGGCCAGACGCGCGGTGGTCAGGCCAAACAGGCGGTAGAACTCGCCCTCGCTCGGCAGCAGGCCGCCGGTCATGCGCTCACGCTGCAGGCGCAGCATGATCACCACGTCGACGTCTTTCAGGCCTTCGGTCATGTCGGTGTAGACCTTGACGCCGTACTGCTCGATGCCGATCGGCAGCAGGGTTTTCGGCGCGATCACGCGAATGTCCGGGCAACCGAGGGTTTTCAGCGCGAGCATGTTCGAGCGCGCCACCCGCGAATGGAGGATATCGCCGACGATCGCCACCGAGAGGTTTTCAAAACCGCCCTTGTGCCGACGGATGGTGAGCATGTCGAGCATGCCTTGGGTCGGGTGGGCGTGGCGGCCGTCGCCGCCGTTGATGATCGCCACCTGCGGGCAGACATGTTCGGCGATGAAGTGCGCCGCGCCGGAATCACCATGGCGCACGACGAACATGTCGGCGGCCATCGCTTCGAGATTGCGCAGGGTGTCGAGCAAGGTTTCACCTTTACTGGCCGACGAGGTCGACACGTTCAGGGTGATCACGTCCGCCGACAGCCGCTGGGCCGCCAGTTCGAAGGTGGTGCGGGTGCGCGTGGAGTTTTCGAAGAACACGTTGCACACGGTCTTGCCGCGCAGCAACGGGACTTTCTTCACCGCCCGGGCGCCGACTTCGAGGAACGAGTCGGCGGTGTCGAGGATTTCCGTCAGCAACTCGCGGCGCAGGCCGTCGAGCGAGAGGAAGTGGCGCAGCTGGCCCTGATCATTGAGCTGCAGCGGGCGCTTGGTATCTAGAGGCGTCATCGCGAAGGGGACTCTCAATAGGGCGGATTAAAGGGACAAGTCTTGCAGTTCGAGGGCCAGCGGCTCGGGGCCGGAGAGCTTTACGCGCTGGTGGGCGGCCAACGTCAAGGTCGCGCCGACCACGTTCGGGCGGATCGGCAGCTCGCCGGCGTCCAGATCCAGCAGGCAGACCAGCGTGACGCTGGCCGGGCGGCCGTAATCGAACAGTTCGTTCATTGCGGCGCGGATCGTGCGGCCGCTCATCAATACGTCGTCGATCAGCACCAGGTGCTGGCCTTCGATCTCGAAGGGCAGGGCGGACGGGCGTACTTGTGGGTGCAGGCCGTTCTGGCTGAAGTCGTCGCGGTAAAAGGAAACGTCCAGCGTGCCCAGTGGCGCATCGCTGCGCAGCTCCTTGAGCAGCGCCTGCGCGACCCAGATGCCGCCGGTGCGGATGCCGATGTAACGCGGTTCGCTGATGTCACGCTGGGCAAGGTGCGCCTTGAGGCGGGTCGCCATCTGGCTGATCAGATCGGCGGGATTGGGCAGGCTCATGGTTGCTCCTTCGTGAATCCGGGCCGCGTCCTGCCGGACAGGCCCGGTTTATAACCAAAAGAAAAGCGCCGAAGCGCTTGTCAGGATTCAAACAATGCAGTGTTTTCATCGAGCCAGCCCTGCAGCAGCAGGGCGGCGGCGATGGCGTCCACCGGGTTGTCGCGGTAACTGCCCTTCTGGCCGCCACGCACCAGGCGCTCGCCTTTGGCTTCGAACGTGGTCAGACGCTCGTCGTGGGTATAGAAGGGCAGGTTGTAGCGGCCATTCAGGCGCCGGGCGAACTTCTCCGCGCGCACGCACATGTCGCTGGGCGTGCCGTCCATGTTCAACGGCAGGCCGACTACCACGGCGTCAGGTTTCCACTCCTTGATCAGCGCTTCGACCTGATCCCAGTTCGGCACGCCATTTTGCGCTTTCAACGTGCACAGCTCGCGAGCCTGGCCGGTAATCACCTGGCCGACCGCGACGCCGATCTGTTTGGTGCCGTAGTCGAAGCCGAGAATCAGGCGCAGGGCCATTAGGCGTGACCCGCCTGGCTGGTGAGCAGGTTCAGATCGATGCCCAGATGCCGCGCCGCTGCTTCAAGGCGCAATTCGCTGCTGGTGTTGAACAGAATGTCGGCGTTGAACGGGCAGGTCAGCCAGGCGTTGTCGGCCAGTTCGGCTTCCAGTTGCCCGGCTTCCCAGCCGGCGTAACCGAGGGTGATCAGGCTTTTCGCCGGACCGACGCCGTCGGCGATGGCGAACAGCACATCCTGCGAAGTCGACAGGGCCAGATCGCCGTCCAGTTGCGCGGTGGCCTGGAAGGTCTGGCCGGCGGGATGCAGGACGAAACCGCGATCGGTCTGCACCGGGCCGCCGATGAAGATCGGTACGTGCTGGCACAGTGCTGGCGGCTCGATGTCCGGGCGCAATTGCTCGAGGATGTCGGCCAGATTCAATTCTTGCGGTCGGTTGACCACCAGCCCCATCGCGCCATTGGCCGTGTGCTCGACGATGTAGGTCAAGGTGTGGGCAAAGTTCGGGTCGGCCATGTGCGGCATGGCGATCAGGAAGTGATGCTTGAGGTAGCTGGGGCTGAGGTTTTTCATGTGCGCTAGTGTGGCGTTCGAGGGGCGAACTGACAAGGTGGAGATGCTGACAACACAATTCCAATGTGGGAGCGAGCCTGCTCGCGAATGCGGTGGGTCAGTCACATTAATGTTGAATGACCCACCGCATTCGCGAGCAGGCTCGCTCCCACAGGGTTTGCAGGGTCTTTAGTTGCTTGAGAGTTTGTCGCCGCGAGCAAATTTCCAGGTGCGGATGATTTCCAGACGATCGACATCCGACAGATCGCCGGTAAACGGCGCAAACGGTGCCGCCAGCCTGACGATTCGCTGTGCGGCCTGATCCAGCAGTGGCTGGCCGGAGGATTCCAGCACCAGCACTTCATACAGCGAGCCGTCGCGGTTGATCGAGACCATCAGGCGCAGGTTGCCGTAGATCTGCTTGCGCCGGGCTTCTTCGGGGTAGTTGAGGTTGCCGATGCGCTCGACCTTCTTGCGCCAGTCGTCCTTGTACCAGGCGCCCTTGTCGCGCATGGTCGAGGCGGCGCTCAAGCGGTGGATGCGCGGGCGTTTGGCGTACAGCTGTTGCTCCTTGGCCAATTCGGCTTCAAGGCTGGCGATGTCGCTGGACAGCTGCGAACTGTCGAATTCCGGCGCGTCGACGGTCGGTTTGACCTCGGTCTTGCGCTCTTCCTTCTTGGTCGGGGCCTTTTTCGGCTGCGGAGCGACGGTGGTCACCGCAGCCTTGGGCGCGGCCTCCCGCACTTCGGCCTTGGCAGCCGGTGGCGGGGTGACCTTCTTGACCTGATTGTCCTGGAACGGCGCCACTTCGGTGGTCTTGGGCAGCGCCTTCTTGTCCAGCGTGCCGCTGCCCTCCTGGTTTTCCTGAGCGAGAAAGTCAGCCTTCTGCGGCTTTTTTTCGCTCTTGAACGTGGCGAGGGTGATTTCCAGGGTTTTGCTGATCTGTTTCGGCTCGACCATGCTGAAGCCGACACCGAGCAACAGTGCCAAATGAATCAGCGCCGCCAGAAACAGGGTAAAGCCGAGGCGATCGGCCGGGCGCACGCCACGATGGGCGAGTTCAGCGGGCAGATCGGACGGAAGGGTCATGACAAAAAAACCAACATCGCGTTTTTCAGAGGCTGCGCATGATAACGCAATGTTGGTTTCGCGCCTTGGGCTTCACGCTTCAAGCGACAGACTGCATGTGACGTGCATCAAGCTTGTGGCTTTTTTCCGGCCGCTTGCAGCTTCTTATCAATCGCATTCATCAACATGCCGCCAATGTCGGTGCCAAACGCATTGTCGATTTCGCGGATGCAGGTCGGGCTGGTGACGTTGATTTCGGTCAGGTGCTCGCCAATCACGTCCAGACCAACGAACAGCAGGCCTTTCTCGCGCAGGGTCGGGCCGACCTGAGCGGCGATCCAGCGGTCCTTGTCGGTCAGCGGACGCGCTTCGCCACGACCACCAGCGGCGAGGTTGCCGCGGGTTTCACCGAGGGCAGGAATCCGCGCCAGGCAATAATCCACCGGCTCGCCGTCGATCATCAGGATGCGCTTGTCGCCATCGACGATGGCCGGCAGGTAGCCTTGAATCATGATCTGCTGCTTGCCGTGCAGGGTCAGGGTTTCGAGGATTACCGAGAGGTTCGGGTGGCCAGCAGTGTGACGGAAGATCGAAGAACCGCCCATGCCGTCCAGCGGCTTGAGGATCACGTCGCCGTGATGATCGGCAAACTGGCGCAATACATCCGGGCGACGGCTGACGATGGTCGGCGGTGTGCATTGCGGGAACAGCGTGGCGAACAGCTTTTCATTGCAGTCGCGCAGGCTCTGCGGCTTGTTGACCACCAGCACGCCGGCGGCTTCGGCCTGTTCCAGCAGGTAGGTGGAATAGACGAATTCCATGTCGAACGGCGGATCCTTGCGCATCAGGATCACGTCCAGGTCGCTCAGCAGCTTGTCCTGCTCGGCGTCCAGTTCAAACCATTTTTCCGGGTTGGCGAAGACTTTCAGCGGCGCCATGCGCGCGCGCGCCTGACCTTCGGCCTGATACAAATCCTTCTGTTCCATATAGAACAGTTCCCAGCCACGCTTCTGCGCGGCCAGCAGCATGGCCAGCGAGCTATCCTTTTTATAGGAGATGCTGGCGATAGGGTCCATGACAATCCCGACGCGAACGCTCATTGGGTTTTCCTCGAAAATTGGCTACCGGATCGGTATTGAAAAAGTGCCGCCAGAGTGGCGCCGGGCGGGTTTTCGGTCAAGGAAAAACCCGTCGATAGATTGCATCTGGAGACTGTGCTAAAAAGGCTGGCAGAGCGCGCCGACCCTTGGGTATCAAGGGTTTGAGGCCATTATTGAGTGCAAAACGGACAAATTGATTCGCAAAGGCGACGGTAGAGCCCTCTTATGGAACAGCAGTCCAGCGCCTTGAAGGTCATGGTGATCGACGACTCGAAAACGATTCGCCGCACCGCCGAAACATTGCTGAAGAATGTCGGGTGCGAAGTGATTACCGCCATCGATGGTTTCGACGCCCTGGCGAAGATCGCCGACCACCATCCCGGAATCATTTTCGTCGACATCATGATGCCGCGTCTGGATGGCTATCAGACCTGCGCCTTGATCAAGAACAACAGCGCCTTCAAGGCCACGCCGGTGATCATGCTGTCCTCCAGGGACGGGTTGTTCGACAAGGCCAAGGGGCGGATTGTCGGCTCCGATCAGTTTTTGACCAAACCGTTCAGCAAGGAAGAACTGCTCAGCGCGATCCAGGCCCATGTTCCGGGCTTCGCCGCCGTTGTGTCGCAATAACAAAGGTTCAGAGACACGCGGCCAGCGGGCCGGGCGTCGACAAGAAAAATGGGGAAAACCATGGCACGTATCCTGATCGTCGATGATTCGCCGACCGAAATGTACAAACTGACCGGCATGCTCGAAAAGCACGGCCACGAAGTGTTGAAGGCCGAGAATGGCGCCGACGGCGTGGCCCTGGCCCGTCAGGAAAAACCCGACGCGGTACTGATGGACATCGTCATGCCCGGCCTCAACGGTTTTCAGGCGACCCGGCAGTTGACCAAGGACGCTGACACGGCGCACATCCCGGTGATCATCATCACCACCAAGGATCAGGAAACCGACAAGGTCTGGGGCACACGCCAGGGCGCCAGGGACTACCTGACCAAACCGGTCGACGAAGACACCCTGATCAAGACCCTGAACAACGTACTCAAAGGCTGATCGCGCGATCATGAGCGAATCGCTGACGGCGTTCGAATTGCTCTGGCAGATCGACCAGCGCTGCCGTTTGCTGGCGGCCGACCTGCCGTCGCAAGCGGCACGCGAAGAGCGCTGGAGCGGCATCGGCTTCCGTCTCGGCGAGCACTGGTATGTGGCGCCGATGGGCGAGGTCAGCGAAGTGCTGCATGAGCCGCGCTTCACCCAATTGCCCGGGGTCAAACCGTGGGTAAAGGGCGTGGCGAATTTGCGCGGCCGGCTATTGCCGATCATGGATCTGTGCGGGTTCTTCGGCCATGAGCTGTCGCCACTGCGCAAACAGCGGCGGGTGCTGGTAGTGGAGCATGAAGACGTATTTGCCGGGGTGATGGTCGACGAGGTCATCGGTCTGCAGCATTTTGATCAACACAGCTTCGAACCGCTGTCGATCAGCAAGCGCCAGGGCTCGAAGGCCGAGTTCGTCAAAGGCTATTTCCGCCGCGAGCAGAACTGGCGGGTGTTCAGCCTGTTTGCCCTGGCGAAGTCGCCGGTGTTCATGAGCATCGCAATATAGCCTGTACACACTGAACCCTTGTGGGAGCGAGCCTGCTCGCGAAGGGGGGATATCAGGCGAGATCAATATTGACTGACCCACCGCTTTCGCGAGCAGGCTCGCTCCCACAGGGGATCGCAGCAGGCCTGATAGATCTGGGTTAAGGCGAGGACCGATGACAACAGCAAAAACAGGCAAGTCGGCAGAAGCGTCGCGCAGCCGTGCGCAGATCATCGTGCTGTTCATCGCACTGATCGTATTCATCATGCTGCTGTTCGCCAACTTCGCTTACCTCAACACCCAGGCGAACTACGACAAACAGTACATCGGCCACGCCGGTGAGCTGCGCGTGCTGTCGCAACGCATCGCCAAGAACGCCACCGAAGCCGCCGCCGGCAAGGCCGCAGCATTCAAGTTGCTCAGTGACGCGCGCAACGATTTCGCCCAACGCTGGGGTTACCTGAAAAAAGGCGACCCAAACACCGGCCTGCCGCCGGCACCGGCCACCGTGCGCCCGGAAATGCGCGCGGTGCAGCTGGACTGGGAACGCCTGCTGAAAAACACCGACGCGATTCTTTCCAGCGAACAGACCGTGCTGTCGCTGCATCAGGTCGCCGCAACCCTGGCCGAAACCGTGCCGCAGTTGCAGATCGAGTACGAAAAAGTCGTCGAAATCCTTTTGCAACGCGGTGCGCCGGCGGCGCAAGTGGCGATGGCCCAGCGGCAGTCGCTGCTGGCCGAACGCATCCTCGGCGCGGTCAACACCGTGCTGGCCGGTGACGAAAATTCGCAGCAGGCCGCTGACGCTTTTGGTCGTGATGCGACCCGTTTCGGTCAGGTGCTGAACGGCATGCTGCAGGGCAATCAGGCGCTGAAGATCACTCAGGTCGAAGACCGCGATGCGCGCGCGCGGCTGAGTGAAATCTCCGAGCTGTTCCAGTTCGTCTCAGGCTCGGTGGATGAAATCCTCGAAACCTCACCCGAGCTGTTCAAGGTGCGCGAGTCGGCGACCAATATCTTCTCGCTGTCGCAAACCCTGCTCGACGAAGCCTCGCACCTGGCCACCCGGTTCGAAAACCTCGCTGGCGGGCGTAACACCGACACCATCGGCGGTTACGTGCTCGGCTTGCTGGCGCTGGCCTCGATCATCCTCATCGGCCTGGTCATGGTCCGCGAAACCAACCGGCAGCTGCGCGAGACCGCCGAGAAGAACGAGCGTAATCAGAACGCGATCATGCGCCTGCTCGATGAAATCGAAGACCTCGCCGACGGCGACCTCACCGTCACTGCTTCGGTGACCGAAGACTTCACCGGGACCATCGCCGACTCGATCAATTATTCCGTCGACCAGTTGCGCGATCTGGTCGCGACCATCAACCTCACCGCCGGCCAGGTCGCCGCCGCCGTGCAGGAAACCCAGGCCACCGCCATGCACCTGGCCCAGGCCTCGGAGCAGCAGGCCCAGCAGATTTCCGAGGCCTCGACCGCGATCAGTGACATGGCGCAATCGATCGATCAGGTCTCGGCCAACGCCGCGGAGTCGTCGGCGGTTGCCGAGCGCTCGGTGGAAATCGCCAACAAGGGCAACGAGGTGGTGCACAACACCATCCACGGCATGGACAACATCCGCGAACAGATTCAGGACACCGCCAAACGCATCAAGCGGCTGGGCGAGTCGTCCCAGGAAATCGGCGACATCGTCAGCCTGATCGACGACATCGCCGACCAGACCAACATTCTCGCGCTCAACGCGGCGATTCAGGCGTCGATGGCCGGTGATGCCGGGCGCGGTTTTGCTGTGGTCGCCGATGAAGTGCAGCGCCTGGCCGAGCGCTCGTCCGCCGCAACCCGGCAGATCGAAACCCTGGTGCGGGCGATTCAGACTGACACCAACGAAGCCGTGATCTCGATGGAACAGACCACCACCGAAGTGGTGCGCGGCGCGCGACTGGCGCAGGATGCCGGGGTGGCCCTGGAAGAAATCGAGGGCGTGTCGAAAACCCTTGCAGCGCTGATCCAGAGCATTTCCAACGCGGCGCAACAGCAGACGTCTTCGGCCGGGCAGATCTCGCTGACGATGAACGTGATCCAGCAGATCACCTCGCAGACCTCGTCTGGTTCCACCGCCACCGCCGAGAGCATCGGCAACCTGACGAAAATGGCCAGCCAGCTGCGCCGCTCGGTGTCCGGATTCACCTTGCCGGCGGCGACAGACAAAGCGTGAGTGGAGTGGTTATGGGTGCCCGGCACGACTATGTGGCCCTCGAATGGGTCAAAGGCGCGATCGCCGATACGCTGAAGCAGGCGCATCAGGCGATTGAAGCGGTGCTGGATGATCCGCAGGCTTTTCCTGGACTGGACGAGTGCCTGGATTACGTCCATCAGGTGCACGGCAGTTTGCAGATCATCGAGTTCTACGGCGCTGCGCTGCTCGCCGAAGAAATGGAGCATTTGGTCGAAGCCCTGCAACACGACCGCGTCAATCATCGCGACGAAGCCCTGCATCTGTTGCTGCAAGCCCTCGGGCAGTTGCCGATCTACCTCGACCGCGTGCAGAACGCGCGGCGTGACCTGCCGTTGGTGGTGCTGCCGCTGATCAATGATCTGCGCAGTGCCCGTGGCGAGGGTCTGCTGTCGGAAACCAGCCTGTTCAGCCCGCAATTGCCCGAACTGGCGCCGCTCAGCGCGGCGGCGCTGGCGCAACTGCAACCGGCTGACCTGCCGAACGTGCTGCGCAAGCTGCTGCAAACGCTGCAAATGGCCCTGGTCGGCCTGCTGCGCGAGCAGGATGACCCGACTCACCTCGGTTATCTGGGCAAAGTCTTCGCCCGCCTCGAAGCGCTGAGCGGCGAGTCGCCGCTGAGCCCGTTGTGGCAGGTCGCTGCAGCGCTGGTCGAAGGCATGCGCGACGGCGTCATCGCCAACAGTCCGGCGCTGCGCAGTCTGTTCAAGGATGCCGACAAGGAGCTCAAGCGCTTGCTCGAACAAGGTATGGCCGGGCTCAACCAGCCCGCGCCACCGGAGCTGCTGAAAAGCCTGTTGTTCTATATTGCCAAAGCCGAACATCCCACCGGGCAGATGCTGACCATGAAAGATCACTACTCCCTGGACGACGCGCTGCCCGACAGCGCAATGGTCGATGAAGAACGCGCACGCCTGGCCGGGCCCGATCGCGACGCGATGCGCTCGGTGCTCACGGCGCTGTGCGAAGAACTGGTGCGGGTCAAGGAACGCCTCGACCTGTTCGTGCGCAGCGACCGTCAGCACGCAGCAGATCTGGACAGCCTGCTCGCGCCGCTGCGGCAGATTGCCGACACCCTCGCGGTGCTTGGTTTCGGCCAGCCGCGCAAGGTCATCATCGACCAACTGGCAGTGGTGCTCAGCCTCGCGCAGGGCCAGCGCGAACCGAACGATGCGATCCTGATGGACGTCGCCGGCGCCTTGCTCTACGTCGAAGCGACCCTGGCGGGAATGGTCGGCACTGTCGAAACAGAAAGCGCGGAAGACGCGCAACTGCCGACCACCGACCTGACGCAGATTCACCAGATCGTGATCAAGGAAGCACGCATCTGCCTGCAGCAGGCCAAGGACATGATCGTCGACTACATCGACGCTGATTGGGATCGCCAGCAACTGCAAGCATTGCCCGCGCTGCTGACGCAGGTACGCGGTGCGCTGGCGATGATTGCCTTGAGCCGGGCGGCAAGTCTGGTCGAGGCGTGCAGCGGTTTTATCCGTGAACATCTTCTGCTCGATCCGCACGAGCCGGGTTGGCAGCAACTTGACGCGCTCGCCGACGTGATCAGCAGCCTTGAATATTATCTGGAGCGCTGGGGCGACGACCCGCTGGCGCCGGGCGAGCAACTGCTGGACGTGGCGCAGAAGCGCCTCGCCAGCCTCGGTTTCTTTCCCGACGATCACGCCAACGAGGCGCTCGGCGAGAAACAGGTGCCGGTGCTCGACGAGGTGCTCAGCCCCGGCGAAGCGCTGGTGATGCAGGACTTGCAGACGCTGGACGACCCGGATGTTGTGCAATCGCTGGCCGACGTCCTCGCCAGTCCGGTTTCGGCGGTCAATCCGCCGGCGCGCAGCACCCCGGGTAGCCTGCTGCCGCCGCCCGCCGATGAAGAACCGGTCGATGACGAGCTGCGCGAGGTGTTTCTCGAAGAGACCGACGAAGTGCTCGCCGTCCTGCATGAATACCTGCCGCGCTGGAGCGCCGATGCGCAGGACCGCGAAGCGTTGAGCGAACTGCGCCGGGCCTTTCACACGCTCAAGGGCAGCGGGCGCATGGTCCGCGCGCTGATCCTCGGTGAACTGGCGTGGGCCGTGGAGAACCTGCTCAACCGCGTGCTCGAACAAAGCGTCGAGCCCGGTTCGGTAGTGCCGCGCTTGCTTACCGATACCGTTTTGCTGCTGCCCGAGCTGATCAGCGAATTCGCCACGCAGCGCCAGCGCCAGCGCAACGATGTCGATCAACTGGCCGCGCGCGCCCACGCCCTGGCCAAGGGCGATGAGCCGCTGGCCGCCGAAGACGTCGACGATGTCGCCGCGCTCGATCCGTTGCTGCTGGAGATTTTCCGTAAAGAAGCCGAAACCCACCTCGCCAGCCTCAACCGCTTCCTCGACCAGGCGGCCGAGCATGTGCCGCTGCCGGCCAGCGATGAATTGCAACGCGCCTTGCACACGCTCAAGGGCAGCGCGTCGATGGCCGGCGTGGTGCCGATTGCCGAACTCGCCGCGCCACTCGATCAACTGGCCCGCGAATTCAAGGCGCACCAGTTGCCGCTGGACCTCGACGAGGTCGAGTTGCTGCTGGAAGCCGAAGGCCTGTTGCGCGTTGGCCTGCGCCAGCTCAAGCACGATCCGCTAGCGCCGATTGTCGGTGCGCAGTCGCTGATCAAGCGTGCGCAAACGCTGCTCGCCGAGCGACTGGCGTCGATCCTCGATGCGCCGGACACCGGCCTGCGGGTCAAGCGCGATCCGCAGTTGATCAACAGCTTTCTCGCTCAGGGCATGGATATCCTGCTCGACGCCGAAAGCCTGTTGCAGCGCTGGCAGCAGCACCCCGGCGAACGCCAGGAACTGAGCGCCTTGCTCGACGAACTGACGACCCTCGGCGAAGGCGCGCATCTGGCCGATCTGCTGTCGGTCGACGTGCTCTGCGAGGCGTTGCTCGACCTTTACGGCGCCGTCGAAGAAAGCAGTCTGGCGGTCAGCGAGCGGTTTTTCCACGAAGCGCAGCAGGCCCACGAAGCGCTGATCAACATGCTCGACGAACTGGCCGCCGGCCAGGAAATCACCCCGCAACCGGAGCGGGTACGTGCCCTGCACGAACTGCTCGATGAAAGCCTCGATCCTTCGTCCATGGGCCTGATCCGCAGCGACGGCAGCCGTACCCTGAGCATCCGCGAGCTGGGCAGCGCTACCGCCGAATTGCAGCAATCGGCCGAGCCGCTGGCGGCGGACGACGAAATCGTCGAGATCTTTATCGAAGAGGCCGTCGACATTCTCGACAGCGCCGGCCAAGCCCTGCAGCGCTGGCTCAGCGAACCGGACAACGGTGCGCCGCTGTCGTCGTTGCAGCGCGACCTGCACACTCTCAAGGGCGGTGCGCGGATGGCCGAGGTCGAGGCGATCGGCGACCTCGCGCAAGAACTGGAAAACCTTTACGAAGGCCTGGCTGATCGGCGTTTCAGCCACAGCAGCGCGCTGGCGCAGTTGCTGCTCAACGGCCATGAACGCCTGGCGTTGCTGGTCGAGCAACTGCGAACCCGGCAAGCGCTGGAGCCGGCGCACGCGTTGATCGAAGCGCTGCGCCAGGCGCGCCATGGCGCGAGCGCCAGCGAAACGCCGACGGCCCACGCCGACCCAGACAACGCAGGTCACGATCCGGAGTTGCTGGAGATCTTCCTCGAAGAGGGTTTCGACATCATCGAAAACTCCGGCGCCGCGCTGCTGCGCTGGCAAGCCGAGCCGGGCAATCGCCAGGAAGTGGAAACCCTGTTGCGCGACCTGCACACCCTCAAGGGCGGCGCGCGGATGGTCGAGATCGGCCCGATCGGCGACCTCGCCCACGAACTCGAATACCTCTACGAAAGCTTGTCTTCCGGCGCCTTGCAGCCGTCGGCAGAGTTGTTCGCTCTGGTGCAGCGCGGTCATGACCGGTTGGCGCAAATGCTCGACGGTGTGCGCGCCGGGCAACCGTGCCCACCGGCGGACCGCTTGATCAATGCGATCCAGAATTTCAGCCATCCGCTGAGTGCCGAAGTGCCGCCAGCGCCGCCATTGCCGGCGAAATCCGAGCCGACGCCAGCGCCCGTCGAGGCCGGCGCGGACATGGTCAAGGTCTCCGCCGAACTGCTCGATGAGCTGGTCAATCTGGCCGGGGAGACCTCGATCTTTCGAGGCCGTATCGAGCAGCAGGTCAACGACGCCCAAGTCGCGCTGAACGAGATGGAAACCACCATCGAGCGCATGCGCGATCAATTGCGCCGCCTCGACACCGAAACCCAGGGGCGGATTCTCAGCCGCCAGCAAGTCGACGGCGAACGCCTTGGCTACGAAGAATTCGATCCGCTGGAAATGGATCGCCATTCACAGTTGCAGCAACTGTCGCGGGCCTTGTTCGAATCGGCTTCAGACCTGCTCGACCTCAAGGAAACCCTCGACCGGCGCAACCACGACGCGGAAAACCTGTTGCAGCAACAGGGGCGCGTCAACACCGAGTTGCAGGAAGGCCTGATGCGCACGCGCATGGTGCCGTTCGAACGCATGCTGCCGCGGCTCAAGCGTATCGTCCGCCAGGTCGCTGAAGAGCTGAACAAGGATGTCGCCTTCGTCGTCGGCAACGCCGAAGGCGAGATGGATCGCAACGTGCTGGAACGCATGGCCGCGCCGCTGGAACACATGCTGCGCAACGCCGTCGACCATGGTCTGGAGTCCGCCGAAGTGCGGCTCGCGGCAGGCAAACCGGCGCAGGGGCGGATCACCCTCGACCTGTCCCGAGAAGGCGGCGACATCGTGTTCGATATTCGCGATGACGGCGCCGGTGTGCCGTTGGAAGCGGTGCGGCGCAAGGCGATCAAACGCGGGCTGCTCGCACCGGATGCGGAGATCAGCGACCGCGATGTGTTGCAGTTCATCTTGCAGCCGGGATTCTCCACGGCGGAAAAGATCACCCAGATTTCCGGACGCGGCGTCGGCATGGACGTGGTCCACGAAGAAGTGCGCCAGCTGGGCGGCAGCATGAGCATCGATTCGGTGCCGGGGCAGGGCGTGCATTTCCGTATCCGGCTGCCGTTCACCGTGTCGGTCAACCGTGCACTGATGGTGCAGTGCGGCGAGGATCAATACGCGATTCCGCTGCACACCATCGAAGGCATCGTGCGCGTGTTACCGAATGATCTGGACGGGCACTTTCGTCAGGACCCGCCGCGCTATCACTACGCCGGGCAGACCTATGAACTGTGCTACCTCGGCGAGCTGCTGAAAACCGCGCCACGGCCGAAACTGCTCGGGCAGAATCTGCCGCTGCCGGTGCTGCTGGTGCACTGCAACGACCGGCGCATCGCCGTGCTGGTCGACGCCATGGCCGGTACCCGGGAAATCGTGGTGAAGAGCCTCGGCCCGCAGTTTGCCGCGTTGCAGGGCGTGTCCGGCGCGACGATTCTCGGCGATGGCCGGGTGGTGCTGATCCTTGATCTGCTCGCACCGATCCGCGCGATGCAGGCGCGGGTGGCGCAGCCGCAGGCACTGAGCGACCTCGACAGCGAACCACAGAAACCGCTGCTGGTGATGGTGGTCGACGACTCGGTGACGGTGCGCAAGGTCACCAGCCGTTTGCTCGAACGCCACGGCATGAACGTGCTGACCGCCAAGGACGGCGTCGACGCCATGCTGCTGCTCGAAGAACACCTGCCTGACGTGATGCTGCTCGACATCGAAATGCCGCGCATGGACGGTTTCGAAGTCGCCACGCAAGTGCGCAACGACGAACGCCTGCAGCACCTGCCGATCATCATGATCACCTCGCGCACCGGCCAGAAACACCGCGACCGCGCCATGGCCATTGGCGTCAACGACTACCTCGGCAAGCCGTATCAGGAATCGGTGCTGCTCGAAAGCATTGCCCATTGGAGCAACAGACATGCATGAACACGGGCACTCGCTACGCAGCAGTCAACTCACCGGCCTGTTGTTGCCACTGGCGGACCGCAATCTGATCCTGCCCAACGTCGCCGTCGCCGAACTGATCGACTACCAGGCCAGCGCCTTCGACCTCGACACACCACCGTGGTATTTGGGGCGAGTGACCTGGCGCGAGCGGCAGATCCCGCTGATCAGTTTCGAATCGGCGTGCGGGCAGAAAATCGTCATTGGCGAGCGGGTGCGGATTGTGATCCTGAATGCGCTGGGCGGGTTGCCGGAGCTCAGGTTCATCGCATTGCTGGTGCAGGGCATCCCGCGCTCGTACAAGCTCGACAGCCAGTTGAGTTACGTCGACGTGCCGCTGTGCGGGCTGGAGCGAGCGGCGGTGCAGGTCGGCGAACAGGTGGCGAAGGTGCCGGATCTGTTGGCGTTGGAGCAGTTGTTGGTGGAGGCGGGGCTGGTCCATTGATCCAGGATTTTCATTGGCCTGACTGGCCTCTTCGCGAGCAGGCTCGCTCCCACAGTTGATCTTCAGTGATCCCGGATTTCACGTACGACACAGACCTCCTGTGGGAGCGAGCCTGCTCGCGAAAGCGCCAGTCGCAGCGCTGAATTCCGACAGACAAATCATCAATCTCTGTGCGCAGTAAACACCCTTTAACCCAGCTGTTTAAAGACACCCAGTGTTACGGCTCACCAGCCTACAAAACCTTGCGCCGCTGCCTACGCATGCACCAGAATCCGCCGGCTTGTGCGCCTTGGGCATGCTGCGTAACTTGATTCCGTCGCTGATTTCCAGTGATCGGGTTTAGTAGCCCGTCATATTTGGGGCGTATAGCTCATCAGACAGTCAGGTACTCCATACCTGCACTTTATGGTGGTTGTGCGCAGGGCGCCTTCGGGCGCGCCGGTTTCCCAGATCCCCGGTCTACTAACCTGCGCACAGCTGCCTCCACTTCTTTTAGTAGGGAAGCGGTGGCTAGCCCGAATGAGGATCTGGTAAATGTTCAAAGTAACGCCAAACCCGCCGGTCACCGACTCCGCATCCCCCTACGAATCCCCCGACTCGAAGAAATTCCACGAAGCCGCCGAGCGCGCGCTCGACCATTACCTCGGCCCGACCAACGCCGACCTTATGGCCACGCCCTACACCCCCAACACGCTGTACATGGCCAACCCTAATGCCGAAACCGAATCCCTGCTGGCCGATGCCAGCGAAACCCTCGGCTCGGCCACCGTCATGCTCAACAACCACGCGGCCATGGTTGAAGGCACGCACCGCAAGACTGTGCAGGGTATTGCTCAGGTGGTTATGGTGGCGGAGATGGCTGTGAATCGTGTGTTGGACAGGTTGGTGCCGACGGAGTAGCGAAAAAAGCCGACCCTCACCCCAGCCCTCTCCCGAAGGGAGAGGGAGCCTACCGAGGTGTCTGGCGCTGAACATCGACCTGAAGTACCCAGTCGATTATGGATTCGGTAAAGCACGATCAGGTCGGCGTATCCCTTGAGCATCCCCCAATCGGTCCCCTCTCCCTCCGGGAGAGGGCTAGGGTGAGGGTGCTCTTGATCGTTACCCTGAGCGTAACGATCCACCACCGTGCTTGATTGATGCCCTCACCACACACGCCTACCTTGGCTCCACGACAGCGAACCCGTGGAGTGAGCATGACAACAATAATTTCCCCCGACTCGCGCTGGACGCGGCGGCGCGATGAGAAGCAGCGCCGGCTCGACAAGGTGCGCGGGCTGGCCGATGGTGCGGTGTTGCCCAGCGACAAGATCGTCGCCGCGCTCGAAGCGCTGATCCATCCCGGCGACCGTGTGGTGCTGGAGGGCAACAACCAGAAGCAAGCGGATTTTCTTTCGCGTTCCCTGGCCAAGGCTGATCCGGCGAAGCTTCACGACCTGCACATGATCATGCCCAGCGTCGGCCGCTCCGAGCACCTTGATCTCTTCGAACGCGGCATCGCCCGCAAGCTCGATTTCTCTTTCGCTGGTACCCAGAGCCTGCGCATCAGCCAGTTGCTTGAAGACGGCTTGCTCGAAGTCGGCGCGATCCACACCTACATCGAACTCTATGCACGGCTGGTGGTGGACCTGATCCCCAACGTCGTGCTCTCGGCCGGGTTCATGGCCGACCGCGCCGGCAACATCTACACCGGCCCAAGCACCGAAGACACCCCGGCACTGATCGAACCAGCCGCGTTCAGCGACGGCATCGTCATCGTTCAGGTCAACCAGCTGGTCGACGACGTCAGCGAACTGCCGCGCGTGGACATTCCCGCTTCATGGGTCGATTTCGTCGTGGTGGCCGACAAGCCGTTCTACATCGAACCGCTGTTCACCCGCGACCCGCGCCACATCAAGCCTGTGCACGTGTTGATGGCGATGATGGCGATCCGCGGGATTTACGAAAAACACAACGTGCAGTCGCTCAACCACGGCATCGGTTTCAACACCGCCGCCATCGAGCTGATCCTGCCAACCTACGGCGAATCCCTCGGCCTCAAAGGCAAGATCTGCCGCAACTGGACCCTCAACCCGCACCCGACGCTGATCCCGGCGATCGAAAGCGGCTGGGTCGAAAGCGTGCATTGTTTCGGTACCGAGCTGGGCATGGAAAATTACATCGCCGCCCGGCCAGACGTGTTCTTCACCGGCCGCGACGGCTCGCTGCGTTCCAACCGTATGGTCTGCCAACTCGCCGGGCAGTACGCGGTGGACCTGTTTATCGGCGCGACGTTGCAGGTCGATGGCGACGGGCATTCCTCGACCGTCACCCGTGGGCGTCTGGCCGGTTTCGGTGGCGCGCCGAACATGGGCCACGACCCGCGTGGTCGCCGTCACGGCACTCCGGCGTGGCTGGACATGCGTCACGACGATGCGCCGCAACCGATGCTCGAACGCGGCAAGAAACTCGTGGTGCAAATGGTCGAGACGTTCCAGGAGGGCGGCAAACCGACGTTCGTCGAAACCCTCGACGCGGTCGAAGTGGCGAAGAAAAGCGGCATGCCACTGGCGCCGATCATGATCTACGGCGACGACGTTACCCACCTGCTGACTGAAGAAGGCATCGCCTACCTGTACAAGGCGCGCTCGCTGGAAGAGCGCCAGGCGATGATCGCCGCCGTAGCCGGCGTCACCGCGATTGGCCTGCGCCACAACCCGAAAGACACCGAACGCATGCGCCGCGAAGGCTTGATCGCCTTGCCCGAAGACCTCGGCATTCGCCGCACCGACGCCACCCGTGAACTGCTCGCGGCGAAAAGCGTGGCGGATCTGGTCGAGTGGTCCGGTGGCCTGTACAACCCGCCCGCCAAATTCAGGAGCTGGTAATGCACGCATTCAACCTGCAAGCACACCCGCTGTCGCTGGCTGATCGCTTGGCCGATCTGGCGGTGGACGCATTGATTGACGAAGCCGACCTGTCGCCGAAACCGGCGCTGGTCGACCGTCGTGGCAACGGCGCGCACACCGATCTGCACCTGGGCTTGATGCACGCTTCGGCGTTGGCGTTGTGGCCGGCGTTCAAGGAAATGGCCGAGGCCGCGCGGCACATCGGCGAAGTCGGTCTGCCGTTGCGCGAAGCGATTGGCCGGATCGGTCGCGAAGGTGAGCAGGCGATGCTCGCGACCACTAACGGCGTTAATACACATCGTGGCGCGATCTGGGCGCTGGGTCTGCTGGTCACCGCCGCCGCGCTGCAGCCGAACTCCATCGCTCTTTGTGCCGCACGTCTGGCACTGCTCGACGACCGCTACGCACCGAAGCCGCTCAGCCACGGCGCGCAAGTCGCCCAGCGTTACGGCGCACGCGGTGCTCGCGAGGAAGCGCAACTCGGCTTCCCCTCGGTGCTGCAACGCGGCCTGCCGCAATTGCACAACGGCCGCGCCAACGGCGTCGGCGAACAGAACGCCCGGCTCGACGCCTTGCTGGCGATCATGACCGAACTGGCCGACACCTGCGTGCTCTACCGCGCTGGAGAACAAGGCCTGCACGCCATGCAAAGCGGCGCGCAAGCGGTGCTCGATGCTGGCGGCAGCGCCAGCCTCAGCGGCCGCCGTCGCCTGCACGAACTGGATCAACAACTCATCGCATTGAATGCCTCGCCCGGTGGCGCCGCCGACTTGCTCGCCGCCACGCTGCTGCTCGATCGAATCGAGCGCGACGGCCTCTCTCAGGGAGCGTTTTGATGGAAAGCCTATCGTTTGAATTTCCCGCCGGGCAGCCGCCACGCGGGCGTGCGCTGGTCGGTTGTGTCGGCTCGGGCGATCTGGAAGTGCTGATCGAACCGGGCCTGGCCGGCAAGTTGACGATCAACGTGCAGACCTCGGTCAACGGCGCGCAACAGCGCTGGCAGCATCTGTTTGCGCGGATGTTCGACGGCACCACGCCGCCGGCGATGGCCATCGACATTCACGATTTCGGCGCGACGCCGGGGGTGGTGCGCTTGCGTCTGGAACAGGGTTTCGAGGAGATCGGCCATGACTGACAGCGCCGCGTTGCTCAACAAACACAGCTTCGTCGAACTCGGCGCGCGGCAACGGGCGAAAGCCTTGCTCGACGCCGGGACCTTTCGTGAACTGCTCGACCCGTTTCAACGGGTGATGTCGCCGTGGCTGGAACGCCAGGGCGTGGTGCCGCAGGCCGACGACGGCGTGATCATCGCCAAGGGCAGCCTCGACGGTTTGCCGGTGGTGGTTGCCGCGATCGAAGGCGCGTTTCAGGGCGGCAGTCTTGGTGAGGTCGGTGGGGCGAAGATTGCCGGCGCGTTGGAACTGGCCGCCGAGGACAACCGCAAAGGCATCCCGACCCGCGCGGTGCTGCTGCTGGAAACCGGTGGCGTGCGTTTGCAGGAAGCCAATCTTGGTCTCGCGGCGATTGCCGATATTCACGCAGCGATTGTTGATTTGCAGCAATACCAACCGGTGGTCGGCGTGGTCGCCGGCAGCGTCGGTTGCTTCGGCGGCATGTCGATTGCCGCGGCGCTGTGCAGCTATCTGCTGGTGACCCAGGAAGCACGTCTTGGCCTGAACGGCCCGCAAGTCATCGAGCAGGAAGCCGGGATCGAGGAATACGACTCCCGCGACCGGCCGTTCATCTGGAGCCTGACCGGGGGCGAGCAGCGCTTCAACAGCGGTCTGGTGGATCGTTACGTTGGCGATGACGTGGCGCAGATTCGTCAGCAGGTCGGCGAATTGCTCCAGCAAGGTTTGCCGGCTCAGCCACGCAGCCAAAGCGCCGAGTGGTTCCTGCAACGTCTGAGCGGTCTGAACACTGATCAGCAAATCGAACCCTCGGTGGTTCGCGATCTGTATCAAGGAGAGCGCTCATGAGCGGTTATTCTCTGCGCGGTTTGCACTGGTTCAACGCCTTGAGCGCGGGCGCTGAAAGCGTCGAAGGACTGCCGCCGTCGTTGAAAGTGGCTGACGGTGAACTCGGGCGTTTTATCGCCGTGGTCGCTGACCCGGACAACCGTTTCCCACGCGCTCGCAACGGCGAAGTCGGTTTGCTCGAAGGCTGGGGGCTGGCCAAGGCTGTAGACGATGCAATCGCAGCCGACCGCGACAAAACACAGAAACGCCCGATCATCGCCATCGTCGATGTGCCGAGCCAGGCCTACGGTCGGCGCGAAGAAGCGCTAGGCATCCATCAGGCGCTGGCCGGCGCGGCGGGCAGTTATGCCCGTGCACGGCTGGCCGGGCATCCGGTGATTGCCTTGCTGGTCGGCAAGGCCATGTCCGGAGCGTTTCTGGCGCACGGTTATCAGGCCAATCGCCTGATCGCCCTGCGCGATCCCGGGGTGATGGTCCACGCGATGGGCAAGGCCTCGGCAGCGCGGGTAACGTTGCGCAGCGTGGAAGAACTGGAAGCGCTGGCCGCCAGCGTACCGCCGATGGCCTATGACATCGACAGCTACGCCAGCCTCGGTCTGCTCTGGGAAACGCTCTCGGTGCAGCAGATCGAACAGCCGACGGCGGAGGATCTGGCGCGGGTCAGCGAATGCCTCAAGCAAGCCATTGGTGATATCACCGGCACCGACCTGAGCAATCGCCTCGGCGCCAGCAATCGCGCGGCGTCGAGCAAGGTCCGCGAACTGTTGAGGGCGCAGTGGTGAACCTGCCACTGGCCCACGATCTGCTCTGGGGCATGACCCCGGCGCAGTTGCCGGCGGATGCGCCGCAGTGGGCGATCGAGTCGCTGGCCGCCGGGCAACCGGTGGTGGTGCGGCGCGCGGTGAGTGATGAAGGTCTGATCGCGGTGGGAGTGCGCGGGCTGCTGCGCGAGCAGCGGCTGGCGACGTTCATGCGGCTTGATTCGATTGCCTGCCGGGTCAGCCCGGAAGCGTTGTGTCATGCCGAAAGCGCACGTGATCTGCCGGTCACGCGGGCGCTCAGGCAATTGCGGCAGATGCTCGATGACTGCGGTTGGGTCTGGGGTGTCAGCGGCAGTGTCGGCTT
Source organism: Pseudomonas retamae (assembly GCF_043496865.1). Taxonomy (NCBI): domain Bacteria; kingdom Pseudomonadati; phylum Pseudomonadota; class Gammaproteobacteria; order Pseudomonadales; family Pseudomonadaceae; genus Pseudomonas; species Pseudomonas retamae. The sequence goes on along the minus strand of NZ_JBIEIL010000003.1, from coordinate 214,960 downwards.
TGAGCTGGCCAGCGGTTTTGCCGCGATGCACGCGGCCAGCGATCTCGATCTGATCCTGCGCACACCGCATTTGATAACGCGCCATCAGGCACGCGAACTGGTCGCGCTTTTTGACCAAGCCGCATGCCGGGTCGACATGCAGTTGCAAACGCCATTCGGCGCGGTGGCGTTGCGCGAATGGGCCAGTGCTTCGGCGCGGGTGCTGCTGAAAAATGCGCAACAGGCGCAACTGGTGATTGATCCATGGAACCCGCAGGAGCGGGCAGCGTGAGCAGTCTGCTGGTGTTCCCCGGCCAGGGCGCGCAGCAAGCCGGCATGCTTCAGCGCTTGCCCGGGGAAACGTTGACCGAGGCCAGCGGTGTGCTCGGTGAAGATGTCTCGCGGCTCGATTCTGCCGAAGCGTTGCGCACGACCCGGGCGGTTCAGCTGTGCCTGCTGATCGCTGGTGTCGCGGCCTCACGGCAGTTGTTGCAGAACGGGCTGACGGCGGATTACGTCGCCGGTCTGTCCATCGGTGCTTATCCGGCTGCGGTGGTCGCCGGGGCTTTGAGCTTCAGTGACGCGTTGCATCTGGTCAGCCTGCGCGGTGAGCTGATGCAGCAGGCTTATCCACAGGGCTACGGCATGACCGCGATCATCGGCCTGCAATTATCCACAGTCGAAACGCTGCTGGCGCAGGTGCACAACGAGGATTCGCCGGTGTATCTGGCGAATATCAATGCCGATAATCAGGTGGTCATCGCTGGCAGTGACCGCGGCATGCAAGCGGTGGCCGAACTGGCGCGCAATCGTGGCGCCGGTCTGGCAAAACGTCTGGCGGTGAGTGTGCCGTCGCACTGTCCGCTGCTGGACGAACCGGCGCAAACCCTCGCCGAAGCCTTTGCCAGGGTTGAATTGAGAACCCCGAAAATCGCTTACCTGAGCGGTAGCCGTGCGCGGCCTGTGACCAAGGTAGATGCGCTGCGCGACGACCTCGCCTTCAACATGTGCCGCGTGGTGGACTGGCGCGGCACCGTGCAAAGCGCCTACGAGCGCGGCGTGCGTCTACAGATCGAACTGCCGCCCGGTGCGGTGCTGACCGGGCTGGCGCGCCGGGTGTTCGAGCAAGGCACCGTCACGGCTTTCGACGGCGCCCGCCTCGACACCCTGCAAGCGCTGTTGCGCGAGGAGGGTGGCCGCCAACTCTAAAACCGCCGCGACTCAAGCTTCGAACAACAAAAACAACATTCGACGATGCACTTTGAGGACTACAACAATGATTATTTACGGTGTGGCGTTTCTCGCCTTTTGTACGCTGGTCGGTATCTGGATCGGTGAATTGCTCGGCAAGCTGATCGGCGTGCCGGCCAACGTCGGCGGTGTCGGCATTGCGATGCTCCTGCTGATCGGCCTCGGCAGTTATCTCTACAAAAGCGGCTGGCTCAAGGGCAAGACCGAGCAGGGCGTGGAGTTCTGGAGCGCGATCTACATTCCCATTGTGGTCGCCATGGCGGCGCAGCAGAACGTCTACGGCGCGCTGAAGGGCGGGCCGATGGCAATCCTCGCCGGCACGCTGGCCGTGGTGATCGCCTTTGCTCTGGTGCCGGTGCTGACGCGCATGGGCAACAAGCAACAGACGCCGATTGCTCCAGCCAAGACTGCGGGGTAAGCGCCATGTACGAATCAATGATGAAAGTGATCACCGGCTACGGCCTGATCAGCGGCTTCTTGATTGTCGGCCTGACCATGTGGGTGTCCTACTGGATGTCCAACACCTTCACCAAGGGCCGCTTGCACGGCTCAGCGATTGCGATTCTGCTCGGCCTGCTGCTGTCGTATGTCGGCGGCGCGCTGACCGGCGGACAGAAGGGCGTGGTGGATATTCCGTTGTTGTCGGGTATCGGCCTGCTCGGCGGCGCGATGCTGCGTGATTTCGCGATTGTCGCCACCGCGTTTGGCGTGAGTGTCGACGAGCTCAAACGCGCCGGGTTTGTCGGCGTGCTGGCGCTGTTTGTCGGCGTCGGCACCTCGTTTGTGGCGGGTGTGGGTGTGGCGATGGCGTTCGGTTACACCGATGCGGTCAGCCTGACCACGATTGGCGCGGGCGCCGTGACGTATATCGTCGGCCCGGTGACAGGCGCGGCGATCGGTGCCAGTTCCGAGGTGATGGCACTGTCGATCGCGGCGGGGTTGATCAAGGCGATTCTGGTGATGGTGATGACACCGTTCGTGGCGCCGATGATCGGCCTGAACAACCCGCGCAGCGCGGTGATTTTCGGCGGGTTGATGGGCACTTCCAGTGGCGTGGCTGGCGGGTTGGCGGCGACGGATCCGAAGCTGGTGCCTTATGGTTGCCTGACGGCGGCGTTTTATACCGCGCTTGGCTGCTTGCTTGGGCCTTCGCTGTTGTTTCTGGCGATGCGAGGCTTGATGGGGTAGGGCGATGACTGATCGTTCCCACGCTCTGCGTGGGAATGCAGCCCGGGACGCTCCGCGTCCCAAAGCGGACGCAGAGCGTCCATTGAGGCATTCCTTTGCTGCGCGTGGGAACGATCAAACCCCGGCCTGGCGATTGGCATACATCCGACACTCCGCCAGCAACGCCAGCAGATTCGGGTCTCTCTCCTTGGCCTTCAGAAACACCACCCCGATGTGCTGCTGCAACCGATACTTTTCCTGCAACGGAATCAGCTTCACCCGATTCTCGTACACCGCTGCAATCCGCCCCGGCAACAACGCATAACCGACCCCGGAACTGACCATGCTCAGCAGGGTGAAAATGTCATTCACCTGCATCGCCACTTTCGGCTCGAACCCCGCCTGCTTGAACACCCGATTGCCATCCTGATGCGTGGCGAAGCCCTGGGTCAGGGTGATGAAGGTTTCATCGCGCACCTCGGCCAGATCGACTTCACTGCGTTGGGCAAACTTCGAATCTGCCGGGGTGGCGAGGAATATGTCATCGGAAAACAATGCGATCTGCTCGCAGTCCGGGTCGTTGATGCTGTCGTCGAGTGACACCAGGATCGCGTCGACCTCCATGTTTTTCAGCTTGTAGAGCAGGTCGATGTTCGAGCCGAGGATCAGGTCGATGTTGAGTTCGCTGCGGCGGATTTTCAGGCCCATGATCAGTTGCGGCACGGTCTTCACCGTCAGCGAATAGAGCGAGCCGAGCTTGAAGCGCTCGGCCGAGAACCCGGCGGCTTCGCGGGTCAGGCGCACGCTGTCGACCACGTCGTTGATCAGCTTTTGCGCGCGCTCTTCCAGCACGTAAGCACTTTCCAGCGGCGTCAGGTTGCGCCCTTCGTGTTTGAACAGCGGACAACGTAGCGCGCTTTCCAGCGAGTGAATCGCGCGGTGCACGCTGACGTTGCTGGTCTGCAGTTCGGCGGCGGCGCGGGCGAGGTTGCCGGTGCGCATGAAGGCGAGGAACACCTCGAGTTTTTTCAGGGTCAATTCTTCGTCGATCAGCATGGCGCGGACTCTTTTTGGTATCGACCGATTGTGCCCAATTCCGGCGAGCCGCGCAGGCGAGGTTGAACAGAAACATTGCGCTTTTACGCTCAAGGCCCGAGCCTTGCGCGCTGCGGTCATGAAGACGAGGTGTGAAGCACATGTATCACGGGGAAAAACTCAACGCCTGGACCCACCTGGTCGGAGCGGTGGCGGCGTTTATCGGCGGGGTGTGGATGCTGGTGATCGCCAGTCTCGACGGCAGTCCATGGAAGATTGTCAGCGTGGCGATCTACGCGTTCACCCTGCTGGTGCTCTACAGCGCATCGACCGTGTACCACAGCGTGCGCGGGCGCAAGAAAGCGATCATGAAGAAGGTCGACCACTTTTCGATCTATCTACTGATCGCTGGCAGCTACACACCGTTTTGTCTGGTAACCCTGCGCGGGCCATGGGGCTGGACGCTGTTCGGGATCGTCTGGGGGCTGGCGCTGATCGGCATCCTGCAGGAAATCAAACCGCGCTCGGAAGCGCGGATTCTGTCGATCGTGATTTACGCGGTGATGGGCTGGATCGTGCTGGTGGCGGTCAAGCCGTTGATTGCCGCGCTGGGCACGGCGGGGTTTGCCTGGCTGGCGTCGGGCGGGGTGTTGTATACGGTGGGGATTATCTTTTTTGCCCTCGATCACCGGTTGCGGCATGCCCATGGGATCTGGCATCTGTTCGTGATCGCCGGGAGCTTGCTGCACTTTGTCGCAATACTTTTTTATGTCTTGTAACCCCGCTGACTGATCGTTCCCACGCTCTGCGTGGTAACGCCTCCTGTGACGCTCTGCGTCACGCCATTTGGGACGCGGAGCGTCCCGGGCTGCTTCCCACGCAGAGCGTGGGAACGATCAAGGTCTAGAGCGAGTCAGATATCACCCCAAAGCTGCTGTGCCACCGCCAACGCCACTACCGGCGCGGTCTCGGTGCGCAGCACGCGCGGGCCGAGGCGGGCGGCGTGGAAGCCGTTGCCTTTGGCCTGCTCGACTTCGGCATCGGACAGGCCACCTTCCGGGCCGATCAGGAACGCCAGCGTCGCCGGTCGGGCGTGGCTGACCAGCGGCTCGGCCACCGGATGCAGGACCAGTTTCAACTCGGCTTCAGTCTGCTTGATCCAGTCCACCAGCAGCACCGGCGGATGAATCACCGGCACTCGCGAGCGCCCGCACTGCTCACACGCGCTGATCGCTACCTGACGCCAATGCAGCAGGCGTTTGTCGGCGCGTTCATCCTTGAGACGGACTTCGCAGCGGTCGCTGAAGATCGGCGTGATTTCATTCACGCCCAGTTCGGTGGCTTTCTGAATCGCCCAATCCATGCGCTCGCCCCGGGACAAGCCTTGGCCGAGGTGAATGTGCAACGGCGATTCGACCTGCCCGGGCAATTGCTCGTCGATCTGCACGACGACGCGCTTCTTGCCAACTTCCACCAGCGATCCGCGAAACTCATGGCCGGAGCCGTCGAACAACTGCAGCGCATCGCCTGCGGCCATGCGCAGCACGCGGCTGATGTAATGCGCCTGGGCTTCCGGCAGTTCGTGTTCGCCGGTGCTCAGCGGGGCGTCGATAAAGAAGCGGGACAGTCTCATGCGGGGTCTCTTTAAATTGATCGTTCCCACGCTCTGCGTGGGAATGCCTCACCGGACGCTCTGCGTCCGCTGTTGGGACGCGGAGCGTCCCGGGCTGCGTTCCCACGCGGAGCGTGGGAACGAGCGAGTAAACCGAATCAGCCCGGATCGCGGAAGCCGGGATGAAAGTCCTTCGGCACCGCCACGCTGACACTCTCACGCGTGGCGATATCAATACCTTCACTCGCCACCTCGGCCAGGAAATCGATCTGCTCCGGGGTAATCACATACGGCGGCAGGAAATACACCACGCTGCCCAGCGGCCGCAGTAATGCGCCGCGCTCCAGTGCATGCTGGAACACCTTCAAGCCGCGGCGTTCCTGCCAAGGGTAGGCCTCTTTGCTGGCTTTATCCTTGACCATCTCGATCGCCAGAACCATGCCGGTCTGGCGCACTTCGGCGACGTTCGGGTGATCGACCAGGTGCGCGGTCGCCGAGGCCATGCGCTGAGCCAGCGCCTGGTTGTTCTCAATGACGTTGTCCTGCTCGAAGATGTCCAGGGTCGCCAGTGCCGCCGCACAAGCGAGCGGGTTGCCGGTGTAGCTGTGCGAATGCAGGAAGGCGCGCAGAGTCGGGTAGTCGTCGTAGAACGCGCTGTAGACGTCGTCGGTAGTCAGGCACGCGGCCAGCGGCAGATAGCCGCCGGTCAGGGCTTTCGAGAGGCAGAGGAAGTCCGGGCGGATGCCGGCCTGTTCGCAGGCGAACATCGTCCCGGTGCGGCCGAAGCCGACGGCGATTTCGTCGTGGATCAGGTGCACGCCATAGCGGTCGCAGGCCTCGCGCAACAGCTTAAGGTACACCGGGTGATACATGCGCATGCCGCCGGCGCCCTGAATCAACGGCTCGACGATCACTGCCGCGACGCTGTCATGATTCTCGGCCAGCGTCTGTTCCATGGCGGCGAACATGTTGCGCGAGTGTTCTTCCCAGCTCATGCCGTCGGGGCGCAGATAGCAATCCGGGCTCGGCACCTTGATGGTGTCCATCAGCAGCGCTTTGTAGGTTTCGGTGAACAGCGGCACGTCGCCAACCGCCATCGCTGCCATGGTTTCGCCGTGGTAGCTGTTGGTCAGGGTGACGAAGCGCTTCTTGTTCGGCTGGCCGCGATTGAGCCAGTAGTGAAAGCTCATCTTCAGCGCGACTTCGATGCACGACGAGCCGTTGTCGGCGTAGAACACCCGGTTCAGGCCTTCCGGTGTCATCTTCACCAGACGCTCGGACAGCTCGATCACCGGCTGATGGCTGAAGCCGGCGAGAATCACGTGCTCGAGTTGATCGACCTGGTCCTTGATGCGCTGGTTGATCCGCGGGTTGGCGTGGCCGAACACGTTGACCCACCAGGAGCTGACCGCGTCGAGGTAGCGCTTGCCTTCGAAGTCTTCGAGCCAGACGCCTTCGCCGCGCTTGATCGGGATCAGCGGCAGCTGTTCGTGGTCTTTCATCTGGGTGCAGGGATGCCACAACACCGCAAGATCGCGTTGCATCCACTGGTTATTCAGGCCCATTTACAGTCTCCTCGAGGCGGCTCGCGGCAGGCGCGGGCAAACAATCGCGCAAGCCTATGCAATGCGTCGCGCGGGGACAACCCATTGTGTCGATTGAGCTACTTTGTCTGAGCCGATAGACGTCGCTGGCGGCGTTTTGATGGCTAACGTATTCTTCGCGGTTCTTTGAGTCGTCTGACTCGCCAAACTGCTTTTTCCCACATGTTTTTCCGGAGTTCGCTGAATGTCTGTCGGTTGGCTGCGCGCCTGTGCGCTGGTGATGTTGGGGCTGTTCAGCGTTACAGCGCTGGCCAAGGATAAAACTGCAATCGTGATCGGCGGTGGCCTGTCGGGTTTGACCGCCGCTTATGAGCTGCAAAACAAGGGCTGGCAGGTCACCCTGCTCGAAGCCAAACCGAGCCTGGGCGGTCGCTCGGGCATGGCCACCAGTGAGTGGATCGGCAACGACAAAACCCAGCCGGTGCTGAACAAGTACGTGTCGACCTTCAAGCTCGGCACCACCCCGGCACCGGAATTCGTCCGCACGCCAAGCTATCTGATCGACGGCGACTATTATTCCGCCGCGGATCTGGCCACCAAGCAACCGGCCACTGCCGATGCGCTCAAGCGCTACCAGAAAACCCTCGATGATCTGGCGCGCTCGATCGACGATCCGCAAAACCCGGCCGCGACCGCCACCCTGCATGCACTGGACCAGATCACCGTATCGAGCTGGCTCGACAAGCAGAACCTGCCGGCAACGGCGCGTCAGTTGATCAATCAGGACATCCGCACCCATTACGACGAGCCTTCGCGGCTGTCGCTGCTGTATTTCGCCCAGCAGAACCGCGTCTATCGCGGCGTTTCCGACCGTGACCTGCGCGCCTCGCGTCTGGTCGGCGGCAGCCAGGTGCTGGCCCAGGCGTTCGTCAAACAGATCAAGACCATCAAGACCAACTCGCCAGTTTCGGCGATCACCCAGGACAAGGACGGCGTGACCGTCAAGGTCGGCAGTGTCGGCTATCAGGCTGACTACGTGGTGCTAGCCGTGCCATTGCGTGCACTGAACAAGATTGCCCTGACCCCGGCACTTGATGCCCAGCATCTGGCGGCGATCAAAGGCACCAACTACGGCTGGCGCGACCAGATCATGCTGAAGTTCAAGACGCCAGTGTGGGAAAGCAAGGCGCGCATGTCCGGCGAGATCTACAGCAACACCGGCCTCGGCATGCTCTGGATCGAACCTGCCCTGAAGGGTGGCGCCAATGTGGTGATCAACCTGTCCGGCGATAACGCCCGCGTGATGCAGGCGTTTGGCGACAAGCAGATGGTCGATCAGGTGCTGATCCGTCTGCACGCGTTTTATCCACAGGCCCGTGGTTCGTTCACCGGTTATGAAATCCGTCGCTACAGCACCGACCCGTCGATGGGCGGCGCCTACCTGGCTTACGGCCCGGGGCAAATCAGCAAATTCTGGCGCCTCTGGGAACGTCCGCTGCAACGCGTAGCGTTTGCTGGCGAACACACCGACACCCTGTACCCGGGCACCCTGGAAGGCGCACTGCGCACCGGCCAGCGCGCCGCCAGCCAGGTTGAAGATCTGGCGGCCGGCAAGTCGTTTGAACCGGTCAAAGTGGTGCCGGCTGCCGCAGCGGCAGGCGCGGCGGGTGCCGTGGCGGCGAAGAAGGGCAACTTCTTCAGCAACCTGTTTGGCGGTTCGGATGACGAGAAGAAGCCTGAGCCTGTGAAGGCGCCTGAGCCGGCTCCTGCCCCGGTTGCTCCAGCGCCTGCGCCGTCCCCGGCACCTGCGCCAGCTCCGGTGGAAGCACCGAAGCCAGCCGCCCCGGTGAAAACCGAGCCGGCGAAGAAAGCCGCGGCCAAGCCAGCGGCGAAGAAGCCCGCGGCGAAAACCGAAACGAAAAAGCCAGCAGCCAAACCGGCAGCGAAAAAGGCCGAACCGGCGAAGAAGCCAGCGGCCAAGCCCACGGCAACCACCGAGACTAAAGCCCAGTAAGGCTTTGCTTCCACGAAAAACGCGGCCCTCGGGTCGCGTTTTTTTTGCCTGGTTTTTTCTTTCGCAGTCTGGTCAAGCAGCTTACCGGCGTACCGGAGGCTTCCCACAACCCGCTCGGAATGAGGCGATAGCGGCTACCAGACCGGCAGTTTTAAGCTGGGAAAAACCGGAGGCTCTGGATGAAAACGCTCACGCTCATGCTTTTACTGATGGCTCTTCCCGGCTGCACCAACGGGCATTTCTTTCCCGGCGGTTACAGCTCTGAACTGGCGCACAAGTGCAAGATTGATCCGTACAGTGCCGATTGCCTGCAATCTCCGTCGGTATTGCATAACTAGCGTCTACGATATCTGGCACAACACCGATCATCCATTCAAGCGCCCCTCGCCGAAATCGCCTTTAATCCTTTCTTAACACCTCTCTTACAGACTCTTGATCGTATTTCTCGATATTTCAAAGCGAAATTTTCCGCTTTAATTCGATAGATAACTCGCTAGTCTTGGTTCGCAGTTCTCACAGGATTTGGGCAATGCAGCTACGTAACTCTTCTTCGCGCTATGGTTGGGTCAGCATCTTCATGCACTGGGGCGTGGCGCTGGCGGTCTTCGGGCTGTTTGCGCTGGGCTTGTGGATGGTTGGGCTGGATTACTACAGCACCTGGCGCAAAGACGCGCCGGACCTGCACAAGAGTATCGGCTTGGTATTGCTGGGTGTGATGGTGTTGCGGGTGCTGTGGCGCTTTATCAGCCCACCGCCGTCGACGCTGCAAAGCTACAGCCGCATGACCCGCCTTGGCGCTAAATTCGGCCACGGGTTTCTGTATCTGGCGCTGTTCGCTGTGATGATTGCCGGTTACCTGATTTCCACCGCAGACGGTGTCGGGATCCCGGTGTTTGGCCTGTTTGAAGTTCCTGCACTGCTCTCCGGGCTACCGGATCAGGCAGATACCGCTGGGGTGATTCATCTCTGGCTGGCGTGGGCGCTGGTAATTTTCTCCGGCCTTCATGCGTTGGCAGCATTGAAGCACCACTTTATCGATCGTGATGCGACCCTCACCCGAATGCTCGGTCGCAAAGCCTGAAATTCAACCTCGACTCAAAGGAAAAGAAAGCATGTTGAAAAAGACTCTGGCCGCTCTGGCAATCGGTTCTGCCGTGCTGTCCGCCAACGTAATGGCCGCTGACTACGTAGTCGACAAAGAAGGCCAGCACGCCTTCGTTGATTTCAAGATCAGCCACCTGGGCTACAGCTTCATCACCGGTACTTTCAAGGACATCGACGGCAAGTTCAGCTTCGACGCTGCCAAGCCTGAAGACAGCAAGATCGAATTCAACGTCAACACCGCCAGCGTGTTCACCAACCACGCTGAACGCGACAAACACATCGCCAGCGCTGATTTCCTCAACGCCAGCAAATTCGGCAAGGCCACCTTCGTTTCCACCAGCGTCAAATCCACCGGTGCCAACACCGCTGACGTGACCGGCGACCTGACCCTGCTGGGCGTGACCAAGCCTGTCGTGGTGAAAGCGACCTTCCTGGGTGAAGGCAAGGATCCATGGGGCGGCTACCGTGCCGGCTTCGAAGGCACCACCACCATCAAGCGTTCCGATTTCGGCAAGCAGAAAGACCTCGGGCCGAAGTCCGATGCGGTCGAGCTGTATGTTTCGTTTGAAGGTGTGAAAGCGAAGTAATTTTCGCCGCCATATAAAAAACGCCCCCGGTCGAAAGGCCGGGGGCGTTTTTTATTGCCCGCTACACACATCCCCCTGTGGGAGCGAGCCAGCTCGCGAAGGCGGCGGGTCAGTCAGCAATGATGTTGGCTGAATGACCGCTTTCGCGAGCAGGCTCGCTCCCACAGGTGATATGCAGTGATTCAGGGGCATTTGTTGCGGCATAAAAAATGCCCCGGCTCTTTCGAACCGGGGCGTTTTTCATTGCGGCGTCAACTCAGCGATTGCGGGTCAGCAGTGCTGGTTTTTCGCCACGCGGGCGGCTTGGCAGTTGATCGAGCTGCTCAGGCGTCGGGAAGCGGTCGGCTTTCGATTCCTTGTGCATGATCTTCGGCCCGGTGCTGCGCGGGTTCTGCACGGCTGGCTCGCTACGTGGCTGATCGTCACGGGCTGGACGGCGGTTGCGCGAGGACGATGAAGACTCGTCACGACGGCCCTGACCGTCACGCGGTGCACCGTTGCGCGGGCCGCTGCGTTTGGCCGGTGGGGTGCCGGTGCTCGAACCGTTGCTGTTGCGCGGGCCGTTCTGGCGACCTTGCGACTGGCCGCCGCGTGGTGCGCCGGCACCTGCGCCTTGGGCCGGTGCGCCCGGACGACGACCACGGCCGCCAGCCGGTGCGGCTTTCGGCACGTAGTCGACGCGGTTACCGAAGTTATCGATATCGTCGTCGAGGAACTCGTCGGGCGCACGATCAGATGCTGCGCGTGGTGGCTGGCTCGGACGTTGTTCGCGGCTCGGCGTACCTTCGCGCGGCTTCTGCTGGCGGGCAGGGCGCTCGCCACGTTCACCGGCCGGTTTTTCCTTGCCCTTGTCCTTGCCCTTGTCTTTACGACCGCCGCCGCCACCGCCGCCATTCGGGCCGTCGCCGCGCGGGCCGCGAGGGTTACGTGGATTGCGAATGTCCGGACGCTCGCGGGCTTCCGGCTTCTCGGCTTCGATGGTGCTGGAGTCGAAGCCCATCAGGTCGCCGTCGGCGATCTTCTGCTTGGTCATGCGCTCGATGCTTTTCAGCAGTTTTTCTTCGTCCGGCGCGACCAGCGAGATCGCCTCGCCCGAACGACCGGCACGGCCGGTACGGCCGATCCGGTGCACGTAGTCTTCATCGACGTTCGGCAGCTCGAAGTTGACCACGTGTGGCAACTGGTCGATGTCCAGGCCCCGAGCAGCGATGTCGGTGGCAACCAGAATGCGAACCTGGTTGGCCTTGAAGTCAGCCAGCGCTTTGGTGCGGGCGTTCTGGCTCTTGTTACCGTGGATCGCCACAGCCGGCAGGCCATGTTTGTCCAGATACTCGGCCAGACGGTTGGCGCCGTGCTTGGTGCGGGTGAACACCAGCACCTGTTCCCACGCGCCGGCGGTGATCAGGTGCGCCAGCAGCGCACGCTTGTGGCTGGCCGGCAGGCGGAACACGCGTTGTTCGATGCGCTCGACCGTGGTGTTCGGCGGCGTCACTTCGATGCGTTCCGGGTTGTGCAGCAGCTTGCCGGCGAGGTCGGTGATGTCCTTGGAGAAGGTCGCCGAGAACAGCAGGTTCTGACGCTTGGACGGCAGGCGCGCGAGGACTTTCTTCACGTCGTGCACGAAACCCATGTCGAGCATGCGGTCGGCTTCGTCGAGGACGAGGATTTCAACGTGAGACAGGTCAACGCTGCCCTGGCCGCAGAGGTCGAGTAGACGACCCGGGCAGGCGACGAGCACGTCGACACCACGAGACATGGCCTGAACCTGCGGGTTCATGCCGACGCCGCCGAAGATGCAGGCGCTGACGAATTTCAGGTCACGGGCGTAGATCTTGAAGCTCTCGTGCACCTGGGCCGCGAGTTCGCGGGTCGGGGTCAGGACCAGGACGCGCGGTTGGCGCGGGCCGTGACGCTGGGATTTGTCCGGGTGACCGTTGGGAAACAACCGCTCCAGGATCGGAAGGGCGAAACCGCCGGTTTTACCGGTACCTGTCTGTGCCGCAACCATCAGGTCGCGACCTTGCAACACGGCGGGAATGGCCCGCTGTTGCACCGGAGTAGGCTCGGTATAGCCCGCATCTTCGATGGCGCGGACTAAAGCCTCGGAGAGACCGAGGGAAGCAAAGGACATGAGTAATCCTGTTTTAGTTAGGGCTTGGCCCAATGGGAGTCTTGCCTGGCGCGAATGGCGTTTAAGAGGACGCAATCCCGTCCGGTCCTGCTGCGGTTCCGAAGGCACGTCGGGAGCGCTCGCGCGGGCTGTAAAGCTGCGCTGTAGCGGGTCGGGAGGCCTGTTACGGTTCCGGGCGTCCGGGCGTGAGCCTGGCGGGAACGCCGGAGTATAACAGAGCAATCACCGCGCGCCGCTTTCCTGCTGCTCAACGGTTTTGCCGCTGACCGTCGCCGACTTCAACAAAACACTGCCAACGGGCGCGGCACCGTAGCGTGCGCTCAGCTCGGCGTAGGCAGGTTCGCGCTTGAAACGCTTTAGTTCGGCACCGAATCGCTGCGCCAGCAGATCCATGCCGGCATTGCGCCGAACCGCCAGAAACTGGCTCTGGCGACTAATAACCGTGGGGTTTTCGGTGATCAGGCTGCGTATATTCAATTCATCGAGCAAATGCTGACCGACGCGGCGATCGGTAATCAGCAGGTCGATGCGCCCACGCACCAGTTTGCCAAAATTGGCTTCATGGGTCGGCGCCGGTTCTCGGGTAAACAGCTGCGACTGGCTGAAATCTTCACTATATAAATAGCCCGGCGAGGTGCCGATGGTCAGGCCCTTGAGTTCTTCGAGCCGACTGAACGGGTGCGGCCGGTCGTTGGCGTAGAACATCACGAACTCGACGTCCGACAGTGGTTCGCTCGGATAGAGCAGGGTGGCGTCGCGCTCGGCGCTATGAAAGATGTCCAGCGCGCCGTCGGCCTGACCGGTTTCAAGCATCGACAGGCAGCGTTTCCACGGCAGGAACTGCCATTCGACTTCGATGCCCAGACGCTGGAATACGATGGCCGTGGTTTCGTAGTCGAGGCCGAGATTCTTACCGCCGTCTTCATACACGTACGGCGCCCACGGCTCGGTGACAATACGCAACTTCTCGCCCCGAGCAGCGAAGCTCAGGCAAGCAAATACCAGCACGGCGAACAACTGTGTGATCAAAGGCATGGCTGGAGATTACGACGAGAATCGCCAAAGAGCCAGAAAGCGGCTGCAGAAGCTCTGTTTCGCGGCTTCAAACGCAAAAAATCACAGCATGACAACCCGACGAAGGCGTTGCCAAACACTGCGATCTCTTGTTCTTGCTTGTAGCTTTCAGCTCGAAGCCTGCTGCTGCTTCAGCGCGGCAACTTCAGGTTGTTCCAGATCGCCAGGCTAGGCTCGGCCTGGTTCATTGAATAGAAGTGCAGCCCCGGCGCGCCGCCCTGCAACAGGCGTTCGCACATCTCGCTGACGACTTGCTCACCGAAGCGCTGAATGCTTTGCGCGTCATCGCCGTAGGCTTCCAGTTGCTTGCGGATCCAGCGCGGAATTTCCGCACCGCAGGCATCGGAGAAGCGCGCGAGTTTGCTGTAGTTGGTGATCGGCATGATACCCGGCACAATCGGCAGATCCACACCCTGTGCCTGCAAACGCTCGACGAAGTAGAAGTAGCTGTCGGCGTTGAAGAAGTACTGGGTGATCGCGCTGTCGGCACCGGCACGGGCCTTGCGCACGAAGTTGGCGAGATCGTCTTCGTAGTTGCGCGCCTGCGGATGCATCTCCGGGTAGGCGGCGACTTCGATGTGGAAATGGTCGCCGGTCTCTTCACGAATGAATTCGACCAGTTCGTTGGCGTGACGCAGCTCTCCGCTGGTCATGCCCATGCCGGACGGCAGGTCGCCGCGCAGGGCGACGATGCGCTTGATGCCGGCAGCCTTGTACTCGTTCAGCAGGCCGCGCAGGTCGTCCTTGCTGTCGCCGACGCACGACAGGTGCGGTGCGGCCGGTACTTTGACTTCGCTTTCCAGCTGCAGCACGGTGTTGAGCGTACGGTCACGGGTCGAACCGCCGGCGCCATAGGTGCAGGAAAAGAAGTCGGGATTGTAGGTGGCCAACTGACGGGCAGTGGCGAGCAGTTTTTCATGCCCAGCATCGGTCTTGGTCGGGAAGAACTCGAAGCTGTAGCGACGGTCTTGGGACATGGTCATACCCTTGGAAACAAGAACCTTCGAGGCGCTGCAATCCCTTGTGGGAGCGAGCCTGCTCGCGAAAACGGTGGGTCAGACAACCTTGATGTTGAATGATCAATTGCATTCGCGAGCAGGCTCGCTCCCACAGGGAGAGCGAGCAAGCGCCTGTTAGTAGCGGTAAGCGTGCGGCTTGAACGGGCCTTCGACGGTGACGCCGATGTAGTCAGCCTGTTGCTTGGTCAGTTGGGTGACCACGCCGCCGAAACCGCGGACCATTTCCAGAGCTACTTCTTCGTCGAGTTTCTTCGGCAGTACTTCAACGGTCAGACGCTCGGCTTTCTGCGCTGGCGACAGGTCGGCGTACTTCTGGCCGAACAGGAAGATCTGCGCCAGTACCTGGTTGGCGAACGAACCGTCCATGATGCGGCTCGGGTGACCGGTGGCGTTGCCCAGGTTCACCAGACGGCCTTCGGCCAGCAGGATCAGGTAGTCGTCGTTCTGTGGGTCGAAGCTGCCGGCACCGGTGCGGTGAACCTTGTGCACCTGTGGCTTCACTTCTTCCCATGCCCAGTTCTTGCGCATGAAAGCAGTGTCGATTTCGTTGTCGAAGTGACCGATGTTGCAGACCACAGCGCGCTTCTTAAGGGCTTTGAGCATGTTCGCGTCGCAAACATTGACGTTACCGGTGGTGGTCACGATCAGGTCGATCTTGCCCAGCAGCGCTTTGTCGATGCTCGCTTCGGAACCGTCGTTGATACCGTCGATGAACGGCGATACCAGTTCGAAACCGTCCATGCAGGCTTGCATGGCGCAGATCGGGTCGACTTCGGAAACCTTGACGATCATGCCTTCCTGACGCAGGGACTGGGCCGAGCCCTTGCCCACGTCACCGTAACCGATGACCAGCGCTTGCTTGCCGGACAGCAGGTGGTCGGTACCACGCTTGATCGCATCGTTGAGGCTGTGACGGCAGCCGTACTTGTTGTCGTTCTTGGACTTGGTCACCGAGTCGTTGACGTTGATGGCCGGGATTTTCAGCTCGCCCTTGGCCAGCATGTCCAGCAGACGGTGTACGCCGGTGGTGGTTTCTTCGGTCACGCCGTGAACGCGATCCAGCACCTGCGGGTATTTCTTGTGCAGCAGCTCGGTCAGGTCGCCGCCGTCGTCGAGGATCATGTTGGCGTCCCATGGCTGGCCATCCTTGAGGATGGTCTGCTCCAGGCACCACTCGTACTCTTCTTCAGTTTCGCCTTTCCAGGCGAACACCGGGATACCGGCAGCAGCGATAGCGGCAGCGGCCTGGTCCTGGGTGGAGAAAATGTTGCACGACGACCAGCGAACTTCGGCGCCCAGGGCAACCAGGGTTTCGATCAGCACGGCGGTCTGAATGGTCATGTGGATGCAGCCAAGGATCTTCGCGCCTTTGAGCGGCTGCTCGCTGGCGTACTTGCGACGCAGACCCATCAGGGCCGGCATTTCCGATTCGGCGATGATGGTTTCGCGACGGCCCCAGGCGGCCAGGGACATGTCGGCGACTTTGTAATCGGTAAAATCTGCAGGCGTGATAACAGCGCTCATGAAGAGCCTCCATTCGTAATGTATGCGAATGGGCGCCGTTGTGCGTTTAGTGTCCAGCCTGCGGCCGGTCAACGCCCCATCCGAGCCTGACAGGTCGAACCTGCTGCAGCGCCCCTCGGACAGGTGGCGGGAAAACGGTAACAAGTGATCATTACCGTTTTGAAACGGTGGCGATTATAGCCGTCTAGACTGATCTTCCAAAGGGTTTCTGTCGGCTGGATGAAGATCGTTAATGGCGACCATAGTCGAAGCCGCATGGAGGATGACCGCCCGGTCTGCCAAGATGGCGCCATCATTCGGCAAGAGACTCAAGGAGTGCAGATGAATTTCCACACCCGCAAATGGGTAAAACCCGAAGACCTCAACCCCAACGGCACCCTGTTCGGCGGCAGTCTGCTGCGCTGGATCGACGAAGAAGCGGCGATCTACGCGATCGTCCAGTTGGGCAACCAGCGCGTGGTGACCAAGTACATTTCCGAGATCAATTTCGTCAGCGCCTCGCGCCAGGGCGACATCATCGAACTGGGCATCACCGCCACCGAGTTCGGCCGCACTTCGATCACCCTGACGTGCGAAGTGCGCAACAAGATCACCCGCAAGAGCATTCTGACCGTTGAGAAGATGGTTTTTGTGAATCTGGGCGAGGACGGCTTGCCGGCGCCGCACGGGCGGACCGAGATCCGGTATGTGAAAGATCAGTTCAAGGATGACGAGGCCGTTCAGTAAATTCGGCGGTGTTTTCTTCGCGAGCAGGCTCGCTCCCACTGGTACAGCGTGATCACTGTGGGAGCGAGCCTGCTCGCGAAAGCGGTTGCCGTGGCTGCGAAGATTCAACTGGCCACTGAACAGCCATGAAGCGCAACGGTCGTAGCTAAATCGCCCCCCCCACGGTTGCCACGCCATGACCACGCCCACCAGCGACAAAACCCCCGACCTCTCGGCCAAAGAGCAGCACGAAGTCGAGAAAAGCCAGCCGCCCCGCGCGGCCGTCCTGCATGAAATCATCCGCACCCAAGGCGATCAGGAACTGGAACGCAGCATTGCCGCGCTCTGGTGGTCGGCGCTGGCGGCCGGGTTGACCATGGGTTTGTCGCTGATGGGCATGGGCCTGCTCAACTCGCGCCTGCCCGACGGTGACGAGTTCAAGGTGATCGCCAGCTTCGGTTATTGCGCAGGTTTTCTCGCGGTGATTCTGGCGCGCCAGCAACTGTTCACCGAAAACACCCTGACCGCCGTGCTGCCGGTGATGACCAAGCCGACGCTGAAGAATTTCCTGCGACTGATCCGTCTGTGGGCAGTTGTACTGGTCGGCAACCTCTGCGGCACCCTTCTGGTCGCCTACGTCATGCTCGAATTGCCGATCTTCGACAGCAAGACGGACCATGCCTTTCTCGAAATCGGCCGCAAGGTCATGGAAAACCATGCCAGCCAGATGTTCGCCAAGGGCATCATTTCCGGCTGGATGATTGCCACAATGGTCTGGATGATCCCGTCCATGGAGAACGCGAAGATGTGGATCATCGTCCTCATCACCTACTTCATGGCCTTAGGCGACTTCACCCACATTGTGGTCGGTTCGGCAGAAGTGTCGTATCTGGTGTTTGCCGGCGAACTGCCGTGGAGTGATTTCTGGATGGTGTTCGCCGGGCCGACGCTGGCGGGGAATATCATCGGTGGCAGCTTCATCTTTGCGCTGATCAGCCATGCGCAGATCCGCAGCGAGAGCGGGGTGCCGAAGGAACCTGCGGATCAGGCGAAAGAAACCGATCCGCAGTCGACCAGAAAATGATCAGTGGTGCGCTGGCTCAGGCACGGTGGCCGGCTCGTTGCGCGTTGCATGCTTGACCAGTTTGCCGATGCTCAGGCCCTGGAGAAGGATCGATGACAGCACCACGATGTAGGTGATGCTCAGCAGCAGATCGCGCTCCGGGCCCAGCGGCAGGGCTAGCGCCAGGGCTACCGAGACGCCACCGCGCAAACCGCCCCAGGTGAGGATGCGGATGGTGCCGGCCGGCACGCTGCGCCAGCGCCGCAGCAAAAGGATCGCCGGGGCCACGGTGAGCAGGCGCGACAGCAGAATCGCCACCGCAAGCAAACCTGCTGCGGCCATGTGCAGCCAGTTGAACGGCAGCAGCAACAACTCCATGCCGATCAGTGCAAACAGCAGTGCGTTGAGCATGTCATCGAGCAATTCCCAGAAACCGTCGAGGTAGCGGCGGGTCATGTCGTTCATCGCCAGGTTGCGGCCCAGGTTGCCGATGATCAGCCCGGCCACCACCATCGCGATCGGCGCCGAGACGTGCAGTTCGGTGGACATCGCCGAACCACCGATCACCAGCGCCAAGGTCAGCATCACCGTGATCTGGTGCTGCTCGACGCTTTTGATCATGCGATAGACCAGATAACCGATCAGCCCGCCGAACAGCACACCGCCCAGCGCCTCGTGCGCAAACAGCATGGCCGTGGCGCTAATGGTCGGGGTTTCGCCCAGTTGTGCGATGCCCAGCAGCACGGTGAACACCACGACCGCGGTGCCATCGTTGAACAGAGATTCGCCGACGATGGTAGTTTTCAGTGGTTTCGAGGCATTGGCGGTGCGCAATACGCCGAGCACCGCAATCGGGTCGGTGGGCGAGATCAGCGCGCCGAACAGCAGGCAGTAAAGGAAACTCACGTGCCAGCCGAACAGGGCAAAAATGTAATAGGCGAGGCTGCCGATTACCGCAGTGGCAATCAATACACCGAAGGTCGCCAGCAGGCCGATGGGCCAGCGGTAGCTGCGCAAGTCATTCAGATTGACGTGCAGGGCGCCGGCGAACAGCAGGAACGACAGCATCCAGTTCATCAACAGATCGCCAAAGTCGATCTGGCCGATCAGTTGCTGCACACGGTCTTCGAGGCCGGGGAAGCCGAGCACGCTGAGGCCTTGCAGGATCAGTGAAAACATCAAGGCAGTGACCATCACGCCGATGGTCGGCGGCAGGCCGATGAAGCGGAAATTGACGAAGGTGAGCAGGGTGGTCAAACAGATGAAAGCGGCGACAAGTTCAAGCATCCGGGGTCCTTTGGATGAAAAGTGAATGGAGCGCGACCGGAGTTTTGGGCGCAGGGGTTTGATGGGGTGGGGGTGGCTGAGGGCACATTCGGATTCGGCGTTGCGCTCAACAGCCCCTCACCCCAGCCCTCTCCCGAGGGAGAGGGAGCCGAATGGGGGAAGCTCAAGAGATACGCGGACTACGTAGTTCTTCCGCGAATCCATAGTCGGCACGGTGTTTCAGGTCGATGTATCAAGCAAGACAACTCGGTCAGTTCCCTCTCCCCCTGGGAGAGGGCTAGGGTGAGGGCTGTTCTCTGACACACCGTAATCACCCAGACACATTGACCCCGGCACACCGCCGACGTTGCAGATAAATAAACCACAACGCCGCCAGCACTGTCAGCACACCGACCAGCGCCCCGGTCCACGGCAGGTCCGCCAGATCGGCGCCACTGGCCACCACCAGCCCGCCAATCCACGCGCCCGCGGCATTGCCCAGATTGAAAGCGCTCTGGTTCAGCGTCGAGCCAAGGTTTGGTGCTTCATGGGCCTGATCGATGATCAGCAGTTGCAGGATCGGGCACAGCGCAAAAGCGAAAATCCCCCACAACACCAGCGTGATCGCTGCTGGCACCACCGAGCGACTGGTCTGGCTGAACGCCGCCAGAATCACCACCACCGCCAAAGCCACGCCGACCAGCGACGGCAGCAAACGGCTGTCGGCCAGACGCCCGCCGAGCATGCTGCCACCCGTCAGGCCGACGCCAAACAGCAGCAACATCACCGTGACGCCGTGGGGGCTGACGCCGGTGATGTCTTGCAGGATCGGTGCGATGTAGGTGAACACGCTGAACAGACTGGTCGAGGCCAGCACGCTCATGCCCAGCGCCAGCAGCACATTGACCTTGCCCAGCACTTTGAACTCGCTGGCGAGGTTGGCCTTGTCCATCGCAATGTGTTTTGGCAACCACAGCCATTGCGCGAGTGCCGCGATCACACCGATCACCGACACCGCCCAGAACGTCGAGCGCCAACCGGCGTATTGGCCGAGCGCAGTGCCCAGCGGAACGCCGAGTACGTTGGCCAGGGTCAGGCCGGTGAACACCATGGCAATGGCCTGGGCGCGCTTGTTCGGCGCGACGAGTCCGGCGGCGACCACCGAACCGATGCCGAAGAACGCTCCGTGGCACAGGGCGGTGACCACGCGCGCGGCCATCAGCGTGGCGTAATTCGGCGCGAGGGCGCACAGCACGTTGCCGAGGATGAACATCAGCGTCATCCCCAGCAAAGTCGCTTTGCGCGGCATGTTCGCGGTGCCGATCGCCAGAATCGGTGCGCCGAACACCACGCCCAATGCATAACCGGTGATCAACAGACCCGCGTGAGGAATGCTCACGGCAAGGTCGCGAGCGACGTCGGGCAACAGCCCCATTATCACGAATTCAGTGGTGCCAATGCCGAAGGCGGCAACGGCGAGGGCAAGCAAGGCGAGTGGCATGCGCAAGGTCTCGTTAATAGTCTTGACGCTTTGATCAGGCATACGCGGGCCGACGACCGATCTCGAGCGAGAGCAGCGCAGGCAGCCATTATTGGTATTTTTCTGTGCGCAACTGAGTGCGGCGTGGTCGCGCGCAGTATAAACAGCCATGGACACATCGCGAATCAATAATCTGACTGATTGGGTCAACATCAGACGCGGGGGCGAGCATGGCGACAGCTCTGGCGGCGTTGCTGCATGCAGCGTGGAATGTCCGGTTGTCAGCTACGCTCTGGTGCTGTGGTTGATGCAGTCGGGCTCAGTGTGATCCGTGTGGTTTGTCGGTATGCGTTACCTCAAGAACCTTTCGGCCGCGGGCGGCTCTTAGCCTTGGGCTGGCGATGTCTTTCTGCCTGCCCGCGAATTCCAAAATCAAAAAGGATGGTGTTATGACGGTAGCTCTGTGGTGTGTGTTGATCGCGATTTTCCTGCCGTACGTGTGCACGATCGTGGCGAAAGCGTCAGGCGGTTTCCGGCTGAAGGACAATTACGATCCGCGGGATTTTCTCGACAGCGTCGGCGGTGTGGCCCGACGTGCGCATGCCGCGCAACTGAACAGTTTTGAAGTGACCCCGGCATTTGCCGCAGCAGTGCTCGTTGCGCACCTGGTCGGTACGGCGCAGCTGGTAACGGTCAACGTGCTGGCGGTGCTGTTCATCACCAGTCGCCTGCTGTACATCATTTGCTATCTGGCCGACTGGGCGGCGTTGCGCTCGGTGGTGTGGTTTGTGGGGATGGGCTTGATTGCTTCGTTCTTCTTTGTTTCTGTCTGACTTATTCGGCGCTGCGGATGGCCCCTTCGCGAGCAGGCTCGCTCCCACATGGAAACGCATTGCAAATGTGGGAGCGAGCCTGCTCGCGAAGAGGATGGTGCAGGCGCTGCAGAACTTAAGATTTATCCTTCGGTGTATCCGCCACCTGCGGCACTTGCGGCAACGGCGCGCCTTTGGGCCAGAGCATCCAGATCTGCCCCTGCTGTTTCATGTCCCCGGCCAGTTGCCCGGCGGCATCACCGGTGCCCCAGAACAGGTCCGCGCGAACCTCGCCGGCAATCGCGCCGCCGGTATCCTGCGCGGCCACCGGGCGCACCAGCGGCGTGCCATCCGGGCGCGTGGTCGACAGCCACAACAGACTGCCCAGCGGAATCACCTTGCGGTCCACCGCCGCGCTGTAACCGGCAGTCAACGGCACGTTCAGCGAACCGCGCGGGCCTTCATTACTGTCCGGGTTGCGGGTGAAGAATACGTAGCTCGGGTTGCTTGCCAGCAGTTCGGGAATCCGTGACGGATTGGCCTTGGCCCAGTTGCTGATGGCGCTCATGGTGACTTCTTCTTTCTTCAACTCGCCCTGCTCGACCAGCCAGCGCCCGATCGGCCGGTAGGGATGGCCGTTCTGATCGGCGTAGGCGATGCGCAGCTGTTTGCCGTCCTCTGTCTGAATCCTTCCCGAACCCTGGATCTGCAGGAATTGCAGGTTCATCGGGTCGGTCAGGTAGGCCACCACCGGCGCTTTCACGCCTTTGGTTTCGATGGTGGCGGCGTCGTCATAAGGCTTGAGCACCCGCCCTTCGAGCCGACCGCGTAGACGTTTGCCTTTGAGCTCCGGATAAATGCTGTCGAGGGAGACGATGATCATGTCTTCCGGCACGCCATACACCGGCACGTTGGCCGCCTCAGTGGGCGTCAGACTGCCGGGGTAGACCGGCTCGTAATAGCCGGTGATCAGGCCGTTGGGATTGTCGTTTTCCGCACGCAAGCCATACACATCGAGGTTCTGCTTCAGGAAAGCGCGGATCTCGCTGGCGCTCTGCGGCACATTGGCGGCAGCCGCGCAGGTCGGGCCCCAGACCGCATCGGCTTTCAGTCGGGTACAGGCGCTGCGCCATGAGCCGAAACCGGCGACCAGATCGCTGTCGGATACGGCGGGCAGGGCTTCCCAGGTGGCACTTGAATACGTGGCCAGCGCATGGGTTTTCGGCTTGTCGCTGTCACCGCCGGTGCAGCCGGCGAGTGCGGCCAGCAGTGGAAGTGTGACGAAGAATGGGCGGCGCCAGGCCTGGAAACGGCGATTCATGGAGTGATTCCTGTGCCGGTTGCCAAGTGCTCCATGCGCTCAAGCAACCCGTATTTTTAATAGGGCTATTGGTGTTTGAGGGTGACGCGAGGATACTGGCCGCCGATTTCCGCGACCTGAAGCCGCCATGACTCTCAAACGAATTGCTGTTGGATTGCTGGCCTGTGTGGCCCTGTCCGCCTGTGGCGGTGTCGATCCAAACTCCCCGTTGGGCCAGCGCAAGGCCATCTTCAAACAGATGCTCAAGACCAGCGAAGACCTCGGCGGCATGTTGCGTGGGCGCATCCCGTTCGACGGGCCGAAATTTACTGAAGGAGCGGTCAGGCTCGATGCCTTGTCCCACGAGCCGTGGCAGCATTTCCCGCAGGTTCGCGAAGAAGACCACACCAGCGCCAAGAATGATGTCTGGCAGAAGCAGGCACAGTTTCAGCAAATGGCTCGAGACCTCGAAGCGGCTACCGGTGAACTGGTCATTGCCAGCAAGGTACAGCCGTACAAGGCCAGCAACCTCGGGCCGGCCGTGCAGAAAGTTGAAGATGCCTGCAGTGCTTGCCATAAGCAGTTTCGGGATCATTAAGCGGTGTCGTCTGAGCTGCCTTCGCGAGCCTGCTCGCGAAAGCGGTTTGCCATTCGCCACTAAGCCAAAGTCTTACTTGTCGATCTCGTCCAGCGCTTCCTGCAATTCCTTGCGCGACTCGGCCAGCTTTTCCTTGCGCTTGTTGATCTTCTCCGGGTCGCCCTTCTTCATGGCCTTGTCGAGGTCGGCCTGACGCTGGCTGACTTCATGCTTGGCCTCAAGCACCTTGTTCTCGCGCTCTTTTTTTAGTCCGGCATCGGTGCAGTGTTCACTGACTTCACGCAGGGCTGTTTCCAGACCGGCCTGCTGCTCCATGTTGCCGCGCGACTTGGCCTGTTCAATCTGGTTGATGATGCCCTGCTTCTTCGCAGCGCAACCGGTCAGGCCCGGGCCTTCTTCTTCCGCCATCGCCGGGACGGCCAGGACGCCGCACAGGGTGAACAGGGCGAGCGGTGCGAGAAATTTCATAAAAGCTCCATGTGCATAAACAATCGGGTTGGAGGGCACTGCGCTGTTGGAGCGCCGGGCCGGCCATTGGGTTCCCGTCGAGCGGGGAAGGCATGTTCAGAAGCCGTCGATCCCGGCGGCCCGCAAGGTCTCGCTCAAGGCTAACACTTGCGGGTCGCGAAAGAAGGCGCTCAATTGCGCCGCACGGCCGGGGCCGATTCCGGGTTCTGCCTGCCATTGTTCGGTGTCACGTTGTGCCAGCGCCTGCCAGGAGTCAGACAGTTGTGCCTGACCCGTCGGCGGCAGGCCCAAGGCTTTGAGCCACTGCGCGAATGGTCGTTGGCGAGCGCTGTGAAAACTGTGGATCAGGCGGGCGCTGCTGCGTTCGCCGAAGCCGGCGATGTTAGCAAGCTCTGGCTCGTCGAGGGTCAACCAATCCAGCAGGTTGTTCAGACGGCCTGTTTCGAAAAGTTTCTCCCAGGTGCCGCGACCGACATGCGCCATCGCCAGCCCCTGCTTGCCACTGAGCCAGGCCAGGCGCGCGAGAAACTGGCTTTCGCAGCCTGTGGTGGGTTGCCAACAGCTCAGGGCATGGAAGTCCTGCGCATTTGGAACGGATAGCTCTGCGCGCTCGGCAGCACGCACAACCACGCTGTCGAGTCGCGGGATGGTCAGTCCGGCGAGGCTGATCGCCACTTGATCACCGGGGCGGATATCCATCTGCTGCCAGCGCTTCAATGAGCTGACGCTGACCCGCTTGATCTCGCGGTCGTCGAGCATCGTCGGGGTGAGCTCCAACACCGGTGTGATGCGCCCGGTGCGACCGATCTTGAAATTGACCTTGCGTACGTCGGCCAAGGCCTGTGCTAACGGATATTTCCAGGCGATTGCCCAGTACGGGGCGCGGGCCTGCCAGCGCTCGGCGGGTGGGCGCTGACTCTGGCGCAGGACCACGCCATCAGTGGCAAACGGCAGAGGGGAGCGATACCAGTGCTCGCGCCAGTTTTGCGCCTCGGTGAAATCGGTGACGGCGTGGCTGTAAGGTTCGGTGGTGGCGAAGCCCAGTGTCGTCAGCAGGGTTATTCGCTCGTATAAATCCACGGGGCCATGCGGCCAGTCCCACACGAACAGACCGATCCCGGCGGCTTGTGGCGCATCCAGCGATTTGCGCCCCATCAATCCGGCCACGGTGGCGCGGGCGTTGACGCTGCCGGCGCGGGCTTGCACGTGATCTTTCAGGCGCCAGTAGAGTTCGCCCTGCACCAGCAGATCCTGCGGTTGGGCCAGACGTTGCGGGATCGCCGGGATCTGCCGCGCCGAGGCTGTCCAGTCTTGCCCCGAGAGGCCGTCGCCACGGCTGATGGCTTGCTGCAACAGGCCTTGGCGGTAAATCAGGGTGACCGCTACGCCGTCGATTTTTGGTTGAATCCAGACATTCTTGCGCGACCGCAGCCAGCGTTCGACGTCTTCGGCTTGATGAAGCTTGTCCAGGCCAGTGTGAGCGACGGGATGCTGGAAGGGGCCGCTGGCGCTGCGCAACGGTATGGGCGGCGAGGGCAGTAGGAAGCATTGTCGCCATGTCTCCAGGCGCAGGCGTGACTGGTCGTAGAGTTCGTCGCTGATCAGCGAGCGGCCCTGGCGGTGGTAGGCGTCGTCCCATTGATCGATCTGGGTTTGCAGGGCGGTGATTTCGCGTTGGGCTTTGGTGGGTGGCCAGTCTGGGCAGTCGGCGTGGGCGTTGAGAGTGATGAGTAACAGCAGGAAAATCGACAGCAGGGGCAGGGTGAAGGGCATGTGAGCTTCCTTGCTCGGGGGTGATGTTTGAAGCGTAGGTGGGGATATTGGCACTGGTGCGTGGGTGTTTTGCTGCATATTTCTGCATGGACCCAAAAGCCTCTCACCCTAGCCCTCTCCCGGAGGGAGAGGGGACTGACCAGGTGGTTCTTTCGAAGTGCGCCGACCTGAACCGGCGCGGTGAATTCAGGCTTGCAAGCAGAGCAGCTGGAGATATTTCAAGGCATGAAAAAAGCCCCGCACGGCGTCAACCGTGCGGGGCTTTTTGTGTAGCCGGGGAAGGGCTTACAGGCCGGCAGCGGAACGCAGGGCGTCGGCGCGGTCGGTTTTTTCCCAGGTGAACGTGGTGAAGCTGTCTTCGCCAACGGTCTTGGTCTGCGGCGCGCGGCCGAAGTGGCCGTAGGCTGCGGTTTCCTGGTACATCGGGTGCAGCAGGTCGAGCATGGTGGTGATCGCGTATGGACGCAGGTCGAACACTTCACGCACCAGTTTGATGATCTTGTCATCGCTGATCTTGCCGGTGCCGAAGGTGTTCAGCGAGATCGAAGTAGGCTGGGCCACACCGATCGCGTAGGACACCTGAATCTCGCAACGCTCGGCCAGGCCGGCCGCGACGATGTTCTTGGCCACATAACGGCCAGCGTAGGCCGCCGAACGGTCAACCTTCGATGGATCCTTGCCGGAGAACGCGCCACCGCCGTGACGGGCCATGCCGCCGTAGCTGTCGACGATGATCTTGCGACCGGTCAGGCCGCAGTCACCTACCGGGCCGCCAATGATGAACTGGCCGGTCGGGTTGATGTGGAACTGGGTGTCCTTGCTCAGCAGTTCGGCAGGCAGTACGTGCTTGACGATCAGCTCCATCACGCCTTCGCGCAGGTCTTTGTACGACACTTCAGGGTTGTGCTGGGTCGACAGAACCACGGCGTCGATACCGACTACCTTGCCGCCTTCGTAACGGCAGGTCACTTGCGACTTGGCGTCCGGACGCAGCCAAGGCAGCAGGCCCGATTTGCGCGCTTCGGCCTGACGCTGCACCAGTTGGTGCGAGAAGGTGATCGGCGCTGGCATCAATACGTCGGTTTCGTTGCTGGCGTAGCCGAACATCAGGCCCTGGTCGCCGGCGCCCTGATCTTCAGGCTTGGCACGGTCAACGCCCTGGTTGATGTCGGGGGACTGCTTGCCGATGATGTTCATCACGCCGCAGGTCGCGCCGTCGAAGCCGACTTCGGAGCTGGTGTAGCCGATGTCGCAGATCACGTCACGAACGATCTGCTCCAGGTCGACCCAGGCGCTGGTGGTCACTTCACCGGCAACGATGGCCACGCCGGTCTTGACCAGCGTTTCCACTGCTACGCGAGCGTGTTTGTCCTGGGCAATAATGGCGTCCAGCACCGCATCGGAAATCTGGTCGGCGATTTTGTCCGGATGCCCTTCGGACACGGACTCGGAGGTGAAGAGGGAGTATTCGCTCATCTCGATGTTTTCCTGAATTTACCGATGGTGAGTGTCGCCAGCCGGTCGCTGAAAATGGCGAACCTGGATCTGGAAACCATTACGTAAGCCTACATAGAGGCTTTCCCCGGGAACGAGTCCCGCAGCGGTGGCCCAACGGGCCAGATCGTCCTGTTCAAACCCCAACCAGAGATCACCGCAGGCCTCCCTGGCCCAACTCTGGTTGTGGCTACATAACTCTGTCACGAGCAGGCTACCGCCCGGTTGCAGCAGGTCGGCCATGTGCCTGAGCGCATCGGCCGGCGCGGCGAAATGGTGCAACACCATGTTCAACACCACGCAATCGGCCTGAACGCTGCTGCCGTTCAATGCATCGGCCAATTGCAGGCTGACGTTAGCCAGCTGTTCACGTTCGCAGACCTGACGCGCCAGTTCGAGCATCGCCGGGCTGTTGTCCAGAGCGGTCACGCTGGCAAAACGACGCGCCAGTTCCGGCAGAAAAGCCCCGTCGCCGGGGCCGACTTCGATGGCCGTGGCGGCACCATTGAAGTTCAGCTTGTCGAGCAGGGCCAGCACGCTGTCGCGGTACTGCGGCAGGCCGGCGATTAAATCCTGCTGGGCGCGAAATTTCTCCGCGACCCGGGCGAAAAAGTCCTGACTGGCGGCGGCGCGTTGTCCGTGGACCTGTTCGATCCGCGTTTGCACGTCGTCCGGCAGCGCCAGATCGTCGACTTCTTCCAGTAATGCCGCGTGCAGCTTGCCGCCGAGCAATTCGGTGTGAGGCAGGGCGCGACGATAGAAAATCGCGTTGCCTTCACGGCGGGTCGCCACCAGATCGGCCTGCGCCAGCACTTTAAGGTGGTGGCTCATGCCCGACTGGCCGATGCCGAAAATCTGCGCCAGCTCCAGCACACCGAACGAATCGTTGGCCAGCGCGCGCAAGACATTCAGCCGCAACGGATCGCCGCCGGCCTTGCACAGGGCCGCCAGCTCGTCGCAATCGTCATGGCGAATGGAAGGCACGCGTAGGTTCATAGGGCTGGCAGTCTAGAGACGGGGGCAAGGCACCGCAAGGTCAATATCAAAAAGTTTTGATATTGCTCGATAAATGGCACTTCTCATCAGACGGTGGTCTCTACAAAACAACAGCGGAAAGGTTTCACCAGCAGAAACCGACGCTATCGATTGGAAAAACGCCTCCGGATCACTATCTGTCATTGCCCCGAGGCGCATGGGTGAGGGAAAATGCCCTCCTTTTTTCCGTTTCAATCTATTCACACCCAGGAGATCAGCGATGCCTAGCCGTCGTGAGCGTGCCAACGCCATTCGTGCCCTCAGCATGGATGCCGTGCAAAAAGCCAACAGCGGCCATCCCGGTGCCCCCATGGGTATGGCAGATATTGCCGAAGTGCTGTGGCGCGACTACCTCAAGCACAACCCGAGCAACCCGTCGTTCGCCGACCGTGACCGTTTCGTGCTGTCCAACGGCCACGGCTCGATGTTGATCTATTCGCTGCTGCACCTGACCGGTTACGACCTGTCGATCGACGACCTCAAGCAGTTCCGTCAACTGCACAGCCGCACCCCGGGCCACCCGGAATTCGGTTACACCCCGGGTGTTGAAACCACCACCGGCCCGCTGGGTCAGGGCCTGGCCAACGCTGTCGGTTTCGCGCTGGCAGAAAAGGTTCTGGGCGCGCAGTTCAACCGTCCTGGCCACGACATCGTCGACCACCACACCTACGTGTTCCTCGGTGATGGCTGCATGATGGAAGGCATCTCCCACGAAGTCGCGTCCCTGGCCGGTACCTTGGGTCTGGGCAAGCTGATCGCCTTCTACGATGACAACGGTATCTCCATCGACGGCGAAGTCGAAGGCTGGTTCACCGATGACACGCCAAAGCGTTTCGAATCCTACAACTGGCAAGTGATCCGCAACGTTGACGGTCATGACCCGGAAGAGATCAAGACTGCAATCGACACTGCGCGCAAGAGCCCGCTGCCGACGCTGATCTGCTGCAAGACCACCATCGGTTTCGGTTCGCCGAACAAGCAAGGCAAGGAAGACTGCCACGGCGCCCCGCTGGGTGACGCTGAAATCGCCCTGACCCGTCAGGCGCTGAACTGGAACTACGGTCCTTTCGAAATCCCGGCTGACATCTATGCCGAGTGGGATGCCAAGGAAAAAGGCCGCGCCGCCGAAGCCGAGTGGGACCAGCGTTTCGCGGCTTACTCCGCAGCGTTCCCGACCGAAGCCAACGAGCTGATCCGTCGCCTGAGCGGCGAGCTGCCAGCCGACTTCTCGGAAAAAGCCTCGGCCTACATCGCCGAAGTCGCGGCCAAGGGCGAAACCATTGCCAGCCGCAAAGCCAGCCAGAACACCCTGAACGCCTTCGGCCCGCTGCTGCCGGAACTGCTTGGCGGTTCGGCTGACCTGGCCGGTTCCAACCTGACCCTGTGGAAAGGTTGCAAGGGCGTCAACGCTGAAGATGCCAGCGGCAACTACATGTACTACGGCGTGCGCGAATTCGGCATGACCGCGATCATGAACGGCGTGACCCTGCACGGCGGCCTGGTGCCGTACGGCGCGACCTTCCTGATGTTCATGGAATACGCGCGCAACGCGGTGCGCATGTCGGCGCTGATGAAGAAGCGTGTGATCCACGTCTACACCCACGACTCCATCGGTCTGGGCGAAGACGGCCCGACGCACCAGCCGATCGAGCAACTGACCAGCCTGCGCACCACGCCGAACCTCGACACCTGGCGTCCAGCCGATGCCGTGGAATCGGCAGTCGCGTGGAAAAACGCGCTGGAGCGCAAGGACGGCCCATCGGCGCTGATCTTCTCGCGTCAGAACCTGCAACATCAGGAGCGCGATGCCGGCCAGATTGCCGATATCAGCCGCGGCGGCTACGTGTTGAAGGACTGCGCCGGCGAGCCTGAGCTGATCCTGATCGCCACTGGTTCGGAAGTCGGTCTGGCTGTTCAGGCCTTCGACAAGCTGACCGAACAGGGCCGCAAGGTCCGCGTGGTATCGATGCCGTGCACCAGCGTGTTCGATGCGCAGGACGCCAGCTACAAGCAATCGGTGCTGCCGTTGCAGGTGGGCGCGCGTATCGCCATCGAAGCGGCCCACGCCGACTTCTGGTTCAAGTATGTCGGTCTGGAAGGTCGCGTGATCGGCATGACCACCTACGGCGAATCGGCTCCGGCTTCGGCACTGTTCGAAGAGTTCGGCTTCACCCTGGAAAACATCCTGGGTCAGGCTGAGGAACTGCTGGAAGACTGATCCAGAAAAGATGTCGTCTGAGCTGACGCCTTCGCGAGCAGGCTCGCTCCCACAGGGAAATGCATTCCAATGTGGGAGCGAGCCTGCTCGCGAAAGCGTTGGTTCGGGCAACATCGCACTGCCTGATTCACCACGGTAATCGAGAACCCCATGCCTCAACCGCGTCCCTACAAAGTTGCACTCAACGGCTACGGCCGCATTGGTCGTTGCGTGTTGCGTGCGCTGTTTGAGCGAGGCGAGAAAGCCGGGTTTGAAATTGTCGCGATCAACGATCTGGCCGACATGGCCAGCATCGAATACCTGACACGCTTTGACTCTACCCACGGCCGTTTTCCCGGCGAAGTGCGAGTAGAAGGCGATTGTCTGCATATTAATGGCGACTGCGTGAAGGTCTTGCGCAGCGCCACTCCCGAGGGCATCGATTGGGCGTCGCTAGGCGTCGATCTGGTGCTCGAATGCTCCGGTGCCTATAACACCCGTGAAGACGGTCAGCGCTTTCTCGACGCCGGCGCGCCACGCGTGTTGTTCTCGCAGCCGATGGCCAGCGAGGCGGATGTCGATGCCACCATCGTTTACGGGGTCAATCAGGATTGCCTGACCGGTGACGAACGGCTGGTGTCCAACGCGTCCTGCACCACCAACTGCGGCGTGCCGTTGTTGCGTCTGCTCGACAAGGCGATCGGCCTCGATTACGTGTCGATCACCACGATTCACTCGGCGATGAACGATCAGCCGGTGATCGACGCCTATCACCACGAAGACCTGCGCCGCACCCGTTCGGCGTTCCAGTCGGTGATCCCGGTGTCCACTGGTCTGGCGCGCGGTATCGAGCGCCTGCTGCCGGAACTTGCCGGACGAATTCAGGCCAAAGCCGTACGCGTGCCGACGGTCAACGTGTCCTGCCTCGATATCACGATGCAGACCGCCACGGCGACCGACGCCAACGAGATCAACCGGATCCTGCGCGAGGCCGCCACCAGCGGCCCGCTCAAGGGGCTTCTGGCCTATACCGAGTTGCCGCACGCCAGTTGTGATTTCAACCATGACCCACATTCGGCCATCGTCGATGCCAGTCAGACCCGTGTTTCCGGCCCAAGGCTGGTAAACATCCTGGCCTGGTTCGACAACGAGTGGGGTTTTGCCAACCGAATGCTGGACGTTGCAGACCACTATCTGCAAACAGCAACTTCAAAAAACCGTAGGAAGTGCGACCCATGACCGTGTTGAAGATGTCCGACCTCGATCTGCAAGGCAAGCGCGTATTGATCCGCGAAGACCTCAACGTCCCCGTCAAGGACGGTGTGGTCACCAGCGACGCGCGAATCCTGGCTTCGCTGCCGACCATCAAGCTGGCCCTGGAAAAAGGCGCGGCCGTGATGGTCTGCTCGCACCTGGGCCGTCCGACCGAAGGCGAGTTCTCCGCCGAGAACAGCCTCAAGCCTGTCGCCGACTACCTGAGCAAGGCCCTGGGCCGCGAAGTGCCGCTGGTGGCCGATTATCTGGGCGGCGTTGACGTCAAGGCCGGCGATATCGTGCTGTTCGAAAACGTGCGCTTCAACAAGGGCGAGAAAAAGAACGCCGACGAACTGGCCCAGCAATACGCGGCCCTGTGCGACGTGTTCGTGATGGACGCCTTCGGCACCGCTCACCGCGCCGAGGGTTCGACCCACGGCGTAGCTAAATTCGCCAAAGTGGCAGCCGCTGGCCCGTTGCTCGCCGCTGAACTGGACGCACTGGGCAAAGCCCTCGGCGCGCCGGCCAAGCCCATGGCGGCCATCGTTGCCGGTTCCAAGGTTTCGACCAAACTCGATGTGCTGAACAGCCTGAGCCAGATCTGCGATCAACTGATCGTCGGCGGCGGCATCGCCAACACCTTCCTCGCGGCGGCCGGTCACCCGGTTGGCAAGTCGCTGTACGAACCGGATCTGCTCGACACCGCGCGCGCCATCGCCGCCAAGGTCAGCGTGCCGCTGCCGGTCGACGTGGTGGTTGCCAAGGAATTCGCCGAAACCGCCGAAGCCACGGTCAAACTGATCGCTGACGTCGCGGCTGACGACATGATTCTGGACATCGGCCCGCAAACCGCGGCCAACTTCGCTGAACTGCTGAAATCGTCGAAAACCATTCTATGGAACGGCCCGGTCGGCGTGTTCGAATTCGACCAGTTCGGCAACGGCACCAAAGTGCTGGCTCAAGCCATCGCCGAAAGCTCGGCGTTCTCCATCGCTGGCGGTGGCGACACCCTGGCGGCGATCGATAAATATGGCGTGGCTGAACAGATCTCCTACATTTCTACCGGTGGTGGCGCGTTCCTCGAATTTGTCGAGGGCAAGGTGCTGCCGGCCGTTGAAGTCCTGGAAAGCCGGGCCAAGGCCTGAGGCCGCCCGTTTGGCCAGGCAAAGGAGTGTTCACATGGTCAAGTCGTTAGCGCTGTTGCTGCTGACCGCTACGCTGGCAGCCTGCGGGAGCAATCCCAAGGCCGAAGCCACGCCGGCACCGAGCGAGCTGCAGAAAGGCTGTTACCAGGCCGACTGGCAGGCCGAAACCAACCCGGTGCTGAACAAGCGATCCGGGCCGGACGGTCTGGAGAAATACGAGACGCAAACCCCGGCCAAGGAACATGGTTGTCCTTGACGGGTCTGACTCTTAACTCAGGGCTGGCGGCGTGCGCCGTCAGTCGAGGAACACGGATGAAAGGCTTGATCGCCATTGCGGCGTTGGCATTGTTGGGCGGTTGCGCGCAGTTGAACCTGTTTCAGTCGTCCGCCCCGGCGGACAACTGGACCACCTGGACCTGCGACAGCCAGGCCAAAGTGCTGTGGCGCTACGCCGACGCCGGCCAGAAGGAAGTCGACGTTCGCCTCGGCGGCGGTGATCAGGTCTATCGCCTGAAAGAAGAACCGGGCGCCTCGGGCACGCTGTACAGCGATGGCATGCTGGCGTTTCACGTCAAGGGTGATGAAGGCCTGGTGTACTGGGTCGCCACCAATGACCTGATTGGCCGCGGCTGCAAGGCCGAGTAACACGATTGAATTGATGTACGGGGATCCAAATATGGGAGCGAGCCTGCTCGCGAAAGCAATCTTGCCGTCGATGATGCAGTGTCTGTCAGACCGCTTTCGCGAGCAGGCTCGCTCCCACAAGGGTTCTCTGTTGTTCACAGGATTTTGGTAACACCGAATCACCAGATCGGGTTTAACCCCGATCTGCAAGCACTTGAATAGCCGCCGCCGCTCCGGCAGGCTGGCACGATCAACGACCCTCAACCGGGAGAGACACACACAATGGCACTTATCAGCATGCGCCAGATGCTGGACCACGCAGCCGAATTCGGCTACGGCGTTCCAGCCTTCAACGTCAACAACCTTGAGCAGATGCGCGCCATCATGGAAGCCGCTGACAAGACTGACTCCCCGGTGATCGTTCAGGCTTCGGCCGGCGCCCGCAAATACGCCGGCGCGCCTTTCCTGCGTCACCTGATCCTGGCGGCGATCGAAGAATTCCCGCACATCCCGGTGTGCATGCACCAGGACCACGGCACCAGCCCTGACGTCTGCCAGCGTTCGATTCAACTGGGCTTCAGCTCGGTGATGATGGACGGCTCGCTGGGCGAAGACGGCAAGACCCCGACCGACTACGACTACAACGTCCGTGTCACCCAACAAACCGTGGCCATGGCCCACGCCTGCGGCGTTTCGGTAGAAGGCGAGCTGGGCTGCCTGGGTTCGCTGGAAACCGGCATGGCCGGTGAAGAAGACGGCATCGGCGCCGAAGGCGTTCTGGATCACAGCCAGATGCTGACCGACCCGGAAGAAGCCGCTGACTTCGTCAAGCGCACCCAGGTCGATGCCCTGGCCATCGCTATCGGCACCAGCCACGGCGCCTACAAGTTCACCAAGCCACCCACCGGTGACGTGCTGGCGATCGACCGCATCAAGGAAATCCACAAACGCATCCCGAACACCCACCTGGTGATGCACGGCTCGTCCTCGGTGCCACAAGAGTGGCTGGCGATCATCAACCAGTACGGCGGCGACATCAAAGAAACCTACGGCGTACCGGTTGAAGAAATCGTCGAAGGCATCAAGCACGGCGTGCGCAAGGTCAACATCGACACCGACCTGCGCCTGGCCTCCACCGGTGCGATGCGTCGCCTGATGGCCACCAACCCGAGCGAATTCGACCCACGTAAATTCTTCGGCGCCACCGTGACCGCGATGCGTGATGTGTGCATCGCGCGTTATGAAGCGTTTGGTACTGCCGGTAATGCTTCGAAGATCAAGCCTATCTCGCTGGAAGCGATGTACCAGCGTTATCTGAAGGGTGAGTTGAACGCTAAGGTTAACTGAGCCTGAGTGTTGAGCTGATTTAAAAGAAACCCGCCGTGAGGCGGGTTTTTTTGTGAACGGGATTTTCTTGCGCTAAGTAACAGAGGTTTTCATTCAAATAAATCTCCGACCTCTTCAAGGGTCGGCATCGTCGCTGGAACAACCGAGAGCTCACAGTCCAGAGCAGCCAAAACGCGCGCATAAGCGATCATGCCGACAGAAAGGGTACCTTTCTCCACCGCGATAACTTTGTAACGTGTCAGTCCCGCCAGCTCGGCAAGCTGCGCCTGTGTCAGGCCTCGATTCAGACGTTTCTCGCGTAATTTCACGCCGAGGCGGCTGACCAAAAATGAATAGTCCATGTTGCGCTACCGAAACATTGTTGGACCAATGTCGCGTATAGGGAACATTAAATCCATTTGGATCACGAACCCGCCGTTAAGCGGGTTTTTGTGCGGTTGTTATTCTTTCAACTCAACGTGATCCAGCGCCTGATTCACCGCCAACTCACCGAGCATGACAACCTGCGCGATACCCAGCGCAGTCTTGCGGTGCGAAGTGTCGAGCGTGGCGGCAAAGTTATGCAGCATTTCGCTGGCCGAACCCAGGGTTTCGCTGGCGTTGGCCAGCAGGGATTCGGTGTTGTACTTCGGGTTGGCGAGGTACATGGCCTCGGGTTCATGGGCGCACGTCATGATGTGTGCGGCGGGGCTGAGGTAGTGGTCGAGGGCGCGTTCGGCGGCGTCGTTGAGTTTTTTTGAGTCGAGGGATTCGTACGGGGATGCGGGATCTTTTCTGGCGGGTGCGGCGTTGATCTGAGCATGTTTCGTCTCCGGTAAAAGGAGCCGACACCGGATCGCTACTAAACGAAGAGGGTGGCAGCTGAACGCAGGTTAGTAGACCGGGGAGACGCGACCGGCGCACCCGAAGGCGCCCTGCGTACAGCTACCATCAAGCGCAGGCGTAGAAATACCTGACTGAACGGATGCACATACGCTTCGCGTAACCACGAGCTACTAAACCCGATCACTGAAAATCAGTGACGCGAATCAAGTTACCGATGGCCCGCCAAGCGCACAAGCCGGCGGATTCTGGCGCAGTGGTAGGCAACGGCGCAAGCTGTTGTAGGCATCTGAAAGTAACTATTGATGGTCTTAAACAGCAACGTTTAAGCAACCGAAAAAGGCTTATTTATCGTGATCAATATCCAGCTTCGAAAACGTCACCTGCCCACCCTCACTCGTATACCCGGTGTTGTCCTGCACATACACCCCAGCCTTGAAGTACAACGGCTTGTCGCGCCACGTCGCGCTGATCTGTGAGTCCCACTGATAACCCGCCGCGCTCACACCCAGCGCGCCGCCGGGGCTGAGGTGGATGAGGTAGTTGAATTCGCGGTCGAGCTTGATCCCGGTGGCGAGTGTGATAACGCGGCTTTCGGCGTCGTCGGGGCGCATGCGAACCTTGATTACCAGGTTGCCGGTTTCGGTTTTGGTCTTGTACTGGTATTCGAGTTTGACCATTGGTCGCTGGCTTTCATAAGCGTGAATCTGGCCGATGACGATTTTGCCGGAGCTCGGCACTTTGTTCACGGTGAGGGTCGCACGCAACAGGTTGTCGGCGTCCGGGTAGTACCAGTTGCGCAGGGTGCCGTTGCTGAAGGTTTCACGCAGTTCGGTGCGTGGATAGATGGCGTTTTCGGTTTTCGAGCCGGTCACTGGAGACCAGAAAAACAGGGTGCCGGTGTCGGAATGGAAGTACTGATCCTTGAAGCCATCCACCAGTTTCGAGGTTTCGACGGTGTACGGCGGGCTGCCAACAGGAACGCTGAGGTTCCAGGTTGCGAGATCGATCATGACGGTTCTTCCACTCAATTCATCCGGAACGTCGGTGCCAGAAGCTCTAGCCCGCGCGTTTTCGGGCGTCTTTATAAGCGTAGCGGCGATTTTTGTTAATGCCCGCCCGGCGATTACTTGACGTCAAAGTCCTGTCGAAATGCCATCCCGCCCGGTTTTCGGGGGCTGTAGCGGTGACCGTTAGTCGGCTGGATTGAGCATTGTCTGGATGATGGCGGGATGACAGCTTCTGCTTTCACCGATCCGCGTCTAGAGTGAAGGCTCAGTACGTCTACGTTTTTGCCGGCAACGGTCCCGAAAAGAGAAGCAGCATGGAATGCGCGCAACCCCAGCCAGGTGAAGGCAGCTCTGTCCTTTTGATCGTCGATGATTACCCTGAAAACCTGATCAGCATGCGCGCGTTGCTGCAGCGCCAGGATTGGCACGTGATCACCGCCGCCTCCGGTTTCGAGGCGCTGAATATCCTGCTCGAACAAGACGTCGATCTGGTGCTGCTGGATGTGCAGATGCCGGGCATGGACGGCTTCGAAGTGGCGCGGTTGATGCGCGGCAGCCAACGGACACGGCTGACGCCGATCATCTTCCTCACCGCCAACGAACAATCCCAGGACGCCGTGATCAAGGGCTACGCCAGTGGCGCGGTGGATTATCTGTTCAAACCCTTCGATCCGCAGATCCTCAAGCCCAAAGTGCAGGCGTTGCTGGAGCACCAGCGCAACCGCCGTGCGTTGCAGCGGCTGAGTCATGATCTGGAATTGGCCCGAGCCTTCAACGCCTCGGTGCTGGACAACGCGGCCGAGGGCATTCTGGTGCTCGGCGAGGACGGTTTGATCCGCTTTGCCAACCCGGCGATTTCGCGCTTGCTCAACGCGCCGGTGAAGGAGTTGGAGGGCAAGGAATTTCTCGATTATTTGCAGAAACCGCATATTCCTTTGTGGGCCGATTCAGAGTTCTATGCCGGCTATAAACGTGGGGAGACCTTGAGACTGCACGACGCCTTGCTGCGCACGGCGCCGGGCCAGCAAGTGCCGGTGGCGTTGTCCTGCGCCGCGCTGCCGACCGAGCAGCATGCGATGGTGGTGACCGTGCTCGACATGTCGGTGGTGCGGCACCTGCATCAGCAGCTGGAGTTTCAGGCAGTTACCGATCCGTTGACGGGACTGCTCAACCGTCGCGGTTTCTACCAGACCGTGGAAAACCTGCTGTTGCGCGGCGAGCGCAGTGACAGCAGTTGGGTGCTGCTGTATCTGGATCTCGACGGCTTCAAACGGGTCAACGACTCCCTTGGGCATGATGCCGGCGACCGGGTGTTGCGCTGGGTTTCCGAACAATTGAAAGCCTGCCTGCGGCCGTTCGACATTCTGGCGCGCATGGGTGGCGATGAATTCACCGCGCTGCTTGATCTTGAGTTTCCCGAGCAGGCGGCGAAGATCGCGGAAAAGCTCATCGAACGCGTATCGATCTGTCAGCAGATTGAAGGGTTGGACATCGTTCTTGGCGCCAGCATCGGCATTGCCACGTATCCGGACTGCGGCTCGAACCTCGACGGCTTGCTGCGCGCTTCCGATATTGCAATGTATGAAGCCAAGCGCGCCGGGCGTCAGCAATATCGCTTCTACGATCATGAAATGAACGGCCGCGCGCGTTCGCGGCTGATGCTTGAGGAAAGCGTGCGCGCCGCCATCGAAAACCGTGATTTCAACCTGGTCTATCAGCCACAAGTGGCGATCGGCAGTGGCCAGATCCGCGGTTTTGAGGCGTTGCTGCGCTGGCAACATCCAAGTGTCGGCGATGTACCGCCGGGGCTGTTTCTGCCGCTGCTGGAAGAGGCGCGGCTGATCAGCCGTCTCGGCAGCTGGATTTACCATCGCGGTGCCGGGCAGCGCAAAGCCTGGGAAAACCTGTTTGCCGATGATCTGGTGTTGGGCGTCAGTTTGAGCAACACCCAGTTCAGCCTGCCGAATCTGGTTACCGAATTGCGTCAGGTCATGGAGCGCCACGCCTTGCAGCCGCGGCAGCTGGAGGTCGAGGTCACCGAAGAAGCCTTGATGCAGAACCCCGATGAAACCCGAAAGCAGTTGCGCTTGTTGCGCAATCTTGGCGTGCGCGTGGCGCTCGATGACTTTGGTTCCGGGCCGTGCTCGTTGGCGCATTTGCGCGATCTGGAGCTGGATACGCTCAAGCTCGATCGCCATTTGATCGCTCGTTTGCCTGATTCGCCCCGCGACGCCTCGCTGGTCAGTACGGTGATCAGTCTGTGCAAGCAATACGGTTTGCTGGTGATCGCCGAAGGGGTGGAAACCGTCGAGCAATACCAGTGGCTGCAAGCCCATGGCTGCGAGTATGTGCAGGGTTTCCTGGTGGCGCGGCCGTTGATCGCCGAGGACGCGGCCAGCTTCGCCGAGCCGTTTGACTGGGGCGCGCTGGCCGGTTGAATTCGCTACACTGGCGCACCTTTTTGCCAACCGTGTTGCCCGTCGATGACTGCGTTGAAATACCTCCAGGCCTATCCCGAACGTTTGCAGGATCAGGTACGCCAGTTGATCGCCGAAGGGCGGCTGGGCGAATACCTTGATCAACGCTATTCGGGCCGGCACGATGTGCAGAGCGACAAGGCGTTGTACAGCTATGCGCTGGAGCTCAAGCAGGAATACCTGCGCAATGCGCCGGCCATCGACAAAGTGCTGTTCGACAACCGCCTCGACCTTACCCACCGCGCGCTCGGCCTGCACAGCACGGTGTCGCGGGTGCAGGGCGGCAAGCTCAAGGCCAAGAAAGAGATTCGCATCGCCTCGTTGTTCAAGGACGCCGCGCCGGACTTTCTGAAAATGATCGTCGTGCACGAACTGGCGCACTTCAAAGAGTCGGACCACAACAAGGCGTTTTATAAATTGTGCGAGCACATGCTGCCGGGGTATCACCAGGTCGAGTTCGACCTGCGCGTATACCTGACCTGGCGCGACATGCAGGCTTGATCAGCTATCAGGAAGAGGTGGATGGACGTCAGCAAGACCAAAAGCAGTTTCTACCGCCGCCTGTTCGTGGCGTACCTGATCGACAGCGGTCTGGCACCGAGCGTGCCGGCACTGACCGAAGTCACCGGCATGCCCCGCCGCACAGCGCAGGATACGATCGCGGCGCTGGCGGATCTGGATATCATCTGCGAATTCGAGCAGGAAGAGGGCGCGCGCAATCACGCCGGGCGCTATCGGATTCGCGATTGGGGAGCGATTGATCGAGGCTGGATCGAGCGCAATCTGCGCCAGATCAAGATTGTACTGGAGTATCCCTGAATCCTGAGTGGATTGGGCTGGCGCCATCGCTGGCAAGCCAGCTCCCACAGGTTTTTCTGGTGTTCCCACAAGTTGTGAACGGCGCAATTCCTTGTGGGAGCTGGCTTGCCAGCGATGGGGCCTTCAGGCGCGCCGCATACCGATATGTGGAATGTCATCCTCAAGATATTCCTCACCCGCCACAACAAACCCGTACTGGCCGTAATACCCCTGCAGGTGCGCCTGCGCCGACAGGTAGATCGGCACCTGCGGCCAATGCTTCTCGGCCTGTTTCAGCGCCTGCTCCATCATCTTGTGCCCCAGCCCTTTACCACGACCGGCCGGTGCCGTGACAACGCGACCGATCACCACGTCACCGCCCTGAGACTGCGGATCCAGCAAGCGCAGGTAGGCGACCAGTTGATCATTCTCCCAGCCCATCAGGTGATGGGTGTCGCCGTCGAGGTCCTGGCCGTCCAGATCGGGGTAGGCGCATTTCTGTTCGACGACGAAGACGTCCGAGCGCAGTTTCAAAAGCGCGTACAGCTGTTCCTTGCCCAGATCGCTGTGATGTTTGCAGATCCACTCGATGGTCATTTGCCGATTCCTTGTTCGTGTCGCCCGATACTAAGCGCACGCGACGCAGATGTCTTTATGGCGTAACAGACTGTGATAAAGGTCAAAATGCCATCATTCCTTTCGCGCAGCCGTGCCGACTTTGTGTAATCTGCTCAAGAGCGCTGTGCACTGGTTGTAATGAGCTAATGTTAGGGCCTGGGTTTTGCCGGTAAGGGGTCTTGGTTTTTTGCCGTGAGACGCGTCGGGCCGCTGCCCGCTGAGGATGTTCAAGCATGCCGCGATTGCTTCAAGCCGTTGCTTTGATCGGACTGCTGTTGCTGGGCCAGGATGCGACAGCGCAGAAGCTGCGACTGGTATTCGATCATTGGCCACCCTTTACCGATGACACGCTGGTCAAGGGCGGGCTCGCCACCGATATCGTCAGCACTGCGCTGGCCCGGGCCGGTTACGCCAGCAGTTATGAACAGGTGCCATGGGCGCGCGCCCTGCTCGGCATCGACGAGGGCCGTTACGACGTGCTGGTCAACGCTTGGTACAACGAAGATCGCACCCGCTACGGGCAATTCTCCGGCGAATACCTGACCAACCGAATTCGCTTCCTCAAGCGCAAAGACGCGCCAATCGATTACAGCAATCTGCAGGAACTGCACACCTATCCAATCGCAGTGGTGCGCGGCTACGCCTATTCGGCGGTATTCGATGCCGACACGGCGATGCAGAAAGTCCCGGTGCATAACTTCGCCATGGGCGTGCGCATGCTCGCGGCGGATCGGGTCAAATTGACCCTTGAAGACGAATACGTGGCCAAGTATTACCTGGCGCGCGAGTCAGCCAAGGTGCGCAACTCGGTGGAATTCCTGCCCAAGCCGCTGAGTGAGAACAGCCTGCACATTTTGGTCAGCCTGGAGAATCCGCAGCATGAACAGATTATTGCGGGGTTCGACAAGGCGATTGCAGCGATGAAGGCGGATGGCAGTTATGAAAAGCTGCTGCGCGAGCATGGGATGTGAGGGCTGATCCAGATTTTTGGTGCGGCTGATGGCCTCTTCGCGAGCAGGCTCGCTCCCACAGGGGGCCTTCGTCGTGCACATATTCACTGTGGGAGCGAGCCTGCTCGCGAAGAGGCCATCAGCCAGCGCTAATCTCACTGGTGTCTTTGATCAGGTGCGCCGCCAACGTGCGCAACGGCCCCAACTGCCGGCAGATCAACGCCAGCTGCGTCTGCACCAGCCGCTGCCCTTCATCAATCTCGTCGGCCATTTGCTCCAGCTCATTGGCCAGTGCTTCTTCCTCATCGCTCTGAATCGCAATCGGCTGTTTGTTCGCCAGCCCTTGGGCGATTTCGTCGATGCTCGCCGCCAGCTTCACCCCGGCGCCATCGATCAGATGCTCACGGACATCCGCCGGCAATTGCGTTTCGCGGTGTGCGCCCAGCCCCGACAGATAACTGAGCAACGTGTGCGACAGCACCAGAAAGCGGAAGCCGACATCCGCTTCCTTACGGAAATGCCCCGGCTCCATGAGCATGTTCGCCAGCGTCGTCGACAGCGCCGCGTCGGCGTTGTGCGCGTTGCGCCGGGCCAGGCGATAGGCGAGGTCGTCGCTCTTGCCAGCGGCGTATTGCTGCATGATCTGGCGCAGATAGATGCTGTTGCAAGTCAGCGTGTTGGCTAGCACTTTGTTCAGGCGCCGGCCCTGCCAATCCGGCAGGAACAGGAACACCGCCAGCCCGGCGATCAGGCTGCCGAGCAAGGTATCGAACAGGCGCGGCAGGAACAGCCCGTAGCCATCGCCGACCTGGTTGAAGCAGAACAGCACCATGATGGTGATCGCCGCTGTCGCCAGGGTGTAGCGCGTGGTGCGGTTGATAAAGAACACCACCCCGGCGGCGATGGCGAAGCACGACTGCACCAGCGGGTTGGGGAACAGGTCGAACAACGCCCACGCCACGGTCAGGCCGATCGCTGTGCCGAGTATCCGCTGACCAAGTTTGCGCCGCGTCGCGCCGTAGTTCGGCTGGCAGACGAACAGGGTGGTGAGGATGATCCAGTAACCTTGCGACGGGTGAATCAAGTGCACCATGCCGTAACCGATACTCAGTGCCAGTGGCAGACGCAGGGCATGACGGAACAGCAGCGAGGTTGGCGTCAGTTGTGTGCGCAGGCGAACCCACACGTCTTTGAGATTGCGCGGCGAGCGGTCGAGCAGGCTGCTGTCGGTCGCGTCAGCGAGGGCATCCGGGTTGCTCGCGTCACTGAGCAAACGGTCGAGGGTGCCAAGGTTGGCCGCCAGTGCGCGCAGCGAGCGGAGCAAGCCGCGCCACGCCGGGTTGCTCTGGATGCGCAGGTGTTCGAGGGAGGCGTGCAGATCGCCGAGGGCTTCGGCGAAGCTCGCATCATAAACGAAGGGCTGGCGCATCTGGATCGATTCGGCCAGGGCGCGGCAGGCCTTGCCTTGCTGGCGCAACAGACGCTGGCAGCGGAACAGCACGTCGCTGTGAAAGAACGCCTCGGCGAGGGCGTTGTACGGATAGTGCGAAGAACTGGCGCGTTCGTGGATGTCCTGCGCGAGGAAGTACAGTTTCAGGTAACGGCTGACTTTCGACCCGGGGCGACCGTTGCCGACCCGGTGCAGAATGATTTCCTTGGCGGTGTTGAGCGCGGCGACCACACGGCCATTCTGCTGCGCCAGTTCCAGACGCCGGGCTTCGACGTCCATCTGCCGGATCGGCTCGAACAGCGACGACTTCAGCTTCAGGTAAAAACCCAGCTCACGAAACAACCGCGCCAGACTTTGCTGCACTGGCTGGTTGGAGAACAGCGCCTGCCACAGCACCGAGAGCAAGCCGTACCACGCCGCACCGGCAACCAGCAGCATCGGCTCATGCCAGAAATCGGTAACCGCGCCGCCACGCTGATCGACGCCGATCATGGTGTACACGGAAAGAATCAGCGTTGCCGAGGCAATCGCCCCATAGCGCTCGCCGAGTGCACCGAGCATGGTCAGGCTAAAACTGGCCAGCGCCAGGGCCACGGCGAACATGATCGGGTAGGGGAACAGCAATTCCACCGACAGCGCGGCGATGCTGAAACACACCAGCGTCACCGCGAGGGCATTGAGGCGGCCCTGCCAACTGTCGTCGGTTTCGGCCAGGGCGCTGGCGATGATGCCGAGGAACAACGGGATCAGCAGGCCCATTTCATCCTGATACCAACACAGCGCCATGCTGCCGGTCAGGGCGATGAACACCCGCACGCTATAACTGAATTTATCAAGCGCCCACAGGCGCCGCAAAGACTGACGAAACGAGGTCGAGGACATGAAGTGCGAAGGCCTTCCGAGGCGATGCCGCTAAATTGAGCCAGTAATGACGCCGACGCAATGGCGCCGAGCACATCTGACAGCAAAAAGTGTTCCTTACTGCATCACGCGGAGCAAATGTGGGAGCGAGCCTGCTCGCGAAAGCGATGTGTCAGTCAGCACAACGTTGACTGCAAGACCGCTTTCGCGAGCAGGCTCGCTCCCACAGGGTGGGCATTTCAAGTTTGAGAATGTCGATCAGGCGTATTGCGCAGCCGCGTAGCCGGACGCCCACGCCCACTGAAAGTTGAACCCGCCCAGATGCCCGGTGACGTCGAGCACTTCACCAATGAAATACAGGCCGGGGCTTTTCAGCGATTCCATGGTTTTCGACGAGACTTCACGGGTATCCACGCCACCCAGCGTCACCTCGGCCGTGCGATAGCCTTCGGTGCCCGCCGGCACGACTTTCCAGCTGCTGAGCTTGTCGGCGATCTCGGCCAGTTCGGCGTGGGTGTACTGCTTCATCGGTTTGGAGACGAACCAGTTGTCCGCGAGCAGGTTGGCCATTTTCTTGGTGAAGATCTCGCCGAGCAGCGTCTTCAGCTCGCTGTTCGGCCGTTCCGCCACTTGCTGCTGCAGCCAGCTTGCGGCCTCGTAATCCGGCAGCAGATTGATTTCCACCGTGTCGCCGGATTCCCAGAACGAGGAAATCTGCAGAATCGCCGGGCCGCTGAGGCCACGGTGAGTGAACAGGATGTTTTCGCGAAAACTCTGCTCGTTGCAGCTGACCAGGCAATCCACCGAAGTGCCGGACAGCTCGGTGCACAGTTCCTTGAGCTGATCGGTGATGGTGAACGGCACCAGCCCGGCGCGGGTCGGCAGCAGTTCATGGCCGAACTGTTTCGCTACCTGATAGCCGAAACCGGTGGCGCCCAGCGTCGGGATCGACAAGCCGCCGGTGGCGATCACCAGGGAATGGCACTGCACTTGGCCGAGCGTTGTGTCGAGCAGGTAACCGCTGTCGACTTTCTCGATGGTCTGGATCGATGTGTCCAGATGCAACTCGACGCCGGCCTGATCACATTCATCGAGGAGCATTTCGAGGATGTCGCTGGATTTGTTATCGCAGAACAGCTGGCCGAGTTTTTTCTCGTGGTACGGCACACCGTGTTTGCCGACCATGCCGATGAAATCCCACTGGGTGTAACGCGCCAACGCCGATTTGCAGAAATGCGGATTCTGCGAAAGGAAATTGCC
Organism: Pseudomonas retamae; assembly: GCF_043496865.1. Lineage (NCBI taxonomy): Bacteria > Pseudomonadati > Pseudomonadota > Gammaproteobacteria > Pseudomonadales > Pseudomonadaceae > Pseudomonas > Pseudomonas retamae. The sequence continues at coordinate 170,112 of NZ_JBIEIL010000003.1, read as the reverse complement.
CGGCTCGGTGTACATGTTGGTGAAATTGCAGCGGCCACCGCCCGACATGAGGATTTTCTTGCCGGCCTTGTTCGCGTGATCGAGAAGCAACACCTGACGCCCGCGCCCGGCAGCGGTCAGTGCACACATCAACCCAGCGGCGCCAGCGCCAATGATCACGACTTCGGTAGAGCGCAAAACGGTGTCCTCACACAAATGATCGTTCCCACGCTCTGCGTGGGAATGCCGCCATGGACGCTCTGCGTCCGCTTTCAAACCATTGTGGGAGCGAGCCTGCTCGCGAAAGCGGTGTGTCATCCAACATCATTGTCGACTGACCAATTGCATTCGCGAGCAGGCTCGCTCCCACAGGGGGGTACGTAATCCTTAGAGGATGCGTACGCGCAACGAGCGGCCCTTGATCTTGCCGTCGTTCAGACGCTGCAAGGCCTGCATGGCCACGGTGCGTTCCACGGCCACATACGCCTGGAAATCGAAGATCGCAATCTTGCCCACCTGCGCACCGGGAATCCCGGCTTCGCCGGTCAACGCGCCAAGAATGTCGCCTGGGCGCACCTTGTCTTTACGCCCGGCACCGATGCACAGGGTAGTCATCGGCGGCTGCAAGGGTGCCAGTCCCTGGGACTTGAGGTTGTCGATCTGGTCCCAGTTCAACGGTGATTTCTGCAGTTGTTCGATGGCTTGCGCGCGGTGCGCTTCGCCCGGTGCGACCAGGCTGATGGCGATGCCTTTTTCGCCCGCGCGGCCGGTACGGCCAACCCGGTGAATGTGGATTTCCGAATCGCGGGCCAGCTCGACGTTGATCACCATGTCCAGCGCATCGATGTCCAGGCCGCGGGCGGCGACGTCGGTGGCGACCAGCACCGAGGTGCTGCGGTTGGCAAACATTGCCAGCACCTGATCGCGATCACGCTGTTCCAGATCGCCGTGCAGGCCGACCGCGGAAATGCCTTTGGCGGTCAGGTGATCGACGGTTTCCTGCACCTGCTGCTTGGTGAAGCAGAACGCCACGCACGAAGCAGGGCGGAAGTGATGCAGGACCTTGGTCACTGCGCTCATGCGATCTTCCGGGGAGATCTCGTAGAAGCGCTGCTCGATCTGCGTGTCATCGTGGAACGCTTCGGCTTTCACCGTTTGCGGATCGCGCATGAATTTCGACGCCAACTGCTTGATGCCCACCGGGTAGGTGGCCGAGAACAGCAGGGTCTGACGGCGCTCCGGGGTCTTGACGATGATGTCTTCGATGGCGTCGTAAAAACCCATGTCGAGCATGCGGTCGGCTTCGTCGAGGATCAGCGTGTTCAGGCCATCGAGCACCAGCGAACCCTTGCGCAGGTGCTGCTGAATGCGCCCCGGGGTGCCGACGATGATGTGCGCGCCGTGCTCCAGCGAAGCGATCTGCGGGCCGAACGACACGCCGCCGCACAGGGTCAGGACCTTGATGTTGTCTTCGGCGCGGGCCAGACGGCGCACTTCCTTGGCGACCTGGTCGGCCAGCTCACGCGTCGGGCAGATCACCAGCGCCTGGCAGCCGAAGTAGCGCGGGTTGATCGGATTGAGCAGGCCGATACCGAACGCGGCGGTCTTGCCGCTGCCGGTCTTGGCCTGGGCGATCAGGTCCATCCCCTTGAGGATCACCGGCAAGCTCTGCGCCTGGATCGGCGTCATCTGGGCATAACCGAGTGATTCGAGGTTAGCCAGCATGGCGGCGGACAGGGGCAGAGTATTAAAAGCGGTGGCGATGGTGGTCACGGGACGGGCCTGCAAAACAAAATGTCGCGCAGTGTAGCAGCCCCGTGCCACTTTCTTCGAAAGTTCTGGACGAACAGCGATCAATGTTCGATGTGCTGTTCCGGACGTTTTGGCCGGCGGCCGTCTTCCTTCGACAGCTGCGAGAAAATCGTCGCGGCGAGCATCGCCATTACGCCAACCGTGACGAAGGTCAACTGGAACGCACCGAGCACGGTGTCCACGCCGTCGTTGCCGATCTGCGCGGTAAAGCCGCCGAGCAGCGCACCGGCGCAGGCCACGCCGAGGCTCAACGACAACTGCGCGACCACCGACAACAGGCTGTTGCCGCTGCTGGCGCTGGCGTCGTCGAGGTCAATCAGCGTCACCGTGTTCATCGCCGTGAACTGCAACGAGTTGATCGCGCCGAGCACCGCCAGCAGGCACAGCAGCAGCCAGTACGGCGTCTGTTCGCTGACCAGTGCCATGCTCGCCAGCATGATCCCCAGCGCCAGGGTGTTGCCGGTCAGCACGATGCGATAACCGAGGCGCTCGATCAGCGGCCGCGCCACCCACTTGGCGACCATCGCCGCCGCCGCCAGCGGCAGCATGCTCATCCCCGCTTGCGAGGGCGAATAACCCAGCGCCACTTGCAGCAGCAACGGCACCAGAAACGGCAGGGCGCCGCTGCCCAGACGGGCGAACAGGTTGCCGAGAATGCCGACGGCAAAGGTGCGGGTCTTGAACAGCGACGGTGCGAACAAGGGATTGTCGATGTGTCCGGCGCGTAACCAGTACGCTGCCAGACAGGCCATGCCGGCGAACAGCAGCAACATCACCCGCAGGTGCGGCAGGTGCAGTTCGCCCAGACCCTCCATGGCGATGGTGATAAGGATCATCGCCGCGCCGAACAGCAAAAACCCCAGGCTGTCGAAGCGCGTGCGTTCGCTGCCGCGTAGATCGGGGATGAACTTCCAAACGGCGTAGCAACCGATCAACCCGACCGGCAGGTTGATCAGGAAGATCCAGTGCCACGTCAGGTACTCGACCATCCAGCCGCCCATGGTCGGGCCGATCAAGGGGCCGAGCAATCCGGGAATGGTGATGAAGCCCATGATCCGCACCAGCTCCGAGCGCGGGTAGGCGCGCAGTACCACCAGCCGCCCGACCGGTAGCATCAGCGCACCGCCAAGGCCCTGGATCACCCGCGCACCAATCAGCATGCTCAGGCTGCTCGACAAGGCGCAGAGCAGCGAGCCGAAACTGAACAGCAGAATCGCCCCGAAGAAGATTTTCTTGGTGCCGAAACGGTCGGCGATCCACCCCGAGGCCGGGATCAGCAAGGCCACGGTGAGCATGTAGGCAATGATCACGCCCTGCATGCGCAACGGGTCTTCGGCCAGGTCGCGGGCCATTGCCGGCAGGGCGGTATTGAGGATGGTCCCGTCGAGGGACTGCATGAAAAACGCAATGGCGACGACCCACGGCAACCAGCGGGCAGTGATGGCGTCGAGAGGCGGGCGGTTGGGCATGGAACCTCGTGTGGTCAGTGCATATTCAAGGTCGAGCGCGGTCAGTGTGGGAGCGAGCCTGCTCGCGAAAGCGTCAGCACAGTCGACATCAATGTTGCCTGATCTGGCCTCTTCGCGAGCAGGCTCGCTCCCACAGGTGTTGCGGTGTTGCGGGGTTGCGGTGTCAGAGGGTCAGGGTCAGTCGGCTGACCAGCGCCCCCGGTAGCAGCGATGACGAGGTGTTGCGCTGGCTATAAGTGCTCGCCGACAGCAGCAACTCACGCTCGACGGTCAACGCTTCCAGCTGCGAGCCGAGCAGGTTGTAGGCGCTGTCGTCGAAACGCATGGTGCTGACCGGTGCCTGGATCTCGCCGTTCTCGACCCAGAAGGTCGCGAAACGGGTCATGCCGGTCATGCGCGCGGCGGGTTGATCCGAGTAGTTCAGGTACCACAGGTTGCTGATGTACAGCCCGGTGCCCAACTGCTGGAGGATCTGTTCCTGCGACAAGTCACCGGCGGCCATGTTCAACGCACTGGGCATTTCACCGCCGCCCGCGCCGTTCGCCGCCAGGCCATATTCGGCGGCACTGCGCGAGCCGACCAGTTGATCGCCAGCCTTGCCCTCGACAATCAGGCGCAAATCGCTGCGCGGATAACCTTCACCGGAAAACGCCGGGCTCAGCGAAGTGCTGACTTTCTCGTCCAGCGACACCAGTGGGCTGAACGTTTGATCGCCTACATACAACTTCTGCAGCGGGCTGCTTTTGCTCGCAATCGACTGTGCCGAAAACCCGCCCCAACTGAGCATGCCCATGATTTCTTCCAGCGCCGCCGGTGCCAGGTAGGCGCGGTACTGTCCCGGTGCCAACGTGCGTAACGGTCGACCGAGAAACTCAAGCTGCTCGCGCGCCTGAGCGAAGCGTTTGGCGAAACCTTCGCTGCTCCAGTCGTGCCCGGCGTAGCTGGCCTTCACCGCTTCGCCGTTGTCATGGAACAGGCTGAAATCGAAATTGAAGCTGTTCGCCTGATGCCAGCCGAACGCCCCCGCTGAGCTGGCGAAGCCACGGCTGATCGGCCCGGCGGCGTAGAAACCGACCAGGTCCAGACCTTCGGCGGCAGCACAGATTTCATCCACAACCTGCTCGGTGTCCGGCAGCGGATGGTCTTGCACATTCTTGCTCTGCCAGCCGTTGTGGTTAAGCAGCAGGTACGGGTCCTGCGGCAGCAGCGGCAGGGTTTCGCGCAATTGTTGCAGACCTTCGCCGAGCCTGCGCAGATCGCCTTCCTGATCACCTGACAGAGTCACTTGCAAGTCGGCGTGGCGACCGTCATTGATCAGCTTCAGGACGATGTTGGCCTGTTGCACTTGCCCGGCCTGACGCACCTTAGCGTGATTGAAGCGCACGAACGCCGAGGCTTCGGCGGCGTAGCTGAGGGTGAACTGTTCCGGCTCGCGCACGCTGTCGCGCAGCCAATCGACCATGACCTTGAAGGCGTCGGACGGATTCTTCGAAGTGCTCATCAGGCGTCTCCCCCAAACACATCAATATTGCTGAACACGCAGGCCGGCGAAGCGTGGCCGACGCGGATCACCTGGTTCGGTTCGCCCTTGCCGCAGTTCGGCGTACCGAGCACCTTGACGGTGTCGGCGTTGCCCACGGCGCGCAGGCTTTTCCAGAAGTGCGCGGAAATCGCCCGGTAGTTGGGATTTTTCACCACGCCTTTAAGTTCACCGTTCTCGATCAACTGGCCCCATTCGCAACCGAACTGGAATTTGTTGCGCGCATCGTCAATCGACCATGAGCGGTTGGTACTCATCAGAATGCCGTGCTCGATGCCTTCGATGAGCTGGCTCAGCGGCTGGTCGCCCGGCTCGATATTGAGGTTGGCCATGCGGTCGATCGGCGCGCGGTTCCAGCTGCAGGCGCGGCTGTTGGCGACGCCGTCGAGACCGGCGCGGTACTGCGACAGCGCGCCGCCCAATGGGCGCAGCAACAGGCCGTCGCGGATCAGGAATTGTTTGCTCGCCTGACTGCCGTCGTCGTCATGCCCGTAACTGGCGAGTTCTTCGGGAATGCCCGGATCGAAGGTCACGTTGAGCAGCTTCGAACCGTATTGCAGGCTGCCGAAGTCGCTGGTCTTGACGAAACTGGTGCCGGCGTAATTGCGCTCGTCGCCGAGGATCCGGTCAAGTTCCAGCGGGTGGCCGATCGATTCGTGGATTTGCAGCATCATCTGATCGGGCATCAACAGCAGATCGCGCGGGCCTTGCGGGGTGTTCGGTGCGAGCAGCAATTGCAGTGCCTGATCGGCGACTTGCGGGCCGGCGCCGACCAGGCCGCAGCGGCTGATGACATCGGCGCCGCCCTGCTGGCCGAAATTCTCGCGGCCGAGGCTGCGGGTCTGGCTGTCATTGCCGTCGTAGGCGGTGACGTCGAGGCTCGGGTACACGAAGCGCTGGGCCTGGCGCAATTCGGCGCCGGCGCTGCTCAGGTAGATCTGCTCGACGTGGGTAATGCCGATGCTCACTTGCCAGTTCACCAGGCGCTCATCCTTGGGCACCGAGGCAGATTCCGCGCCGAGCAATTCATAGCATTCGCTCAGCGACGGGAAGGGTTGTTCGAGGTTGGGCGAAAAATAGTCAGCCCGATCGCTGCTCAACGGCTGATCGCGCAGGTCGAGCAAAGCGTGCGGCTTGAGCCGGCGGGCTTGCTGTTCGGCGCGCCCGAGCGCGGTTTGCAGGCCTTGCTGCGAAAGGTCGTTGGTCGCGGCATAAGCTTCGACGCCGTTGACGCGCACGGTGAGCATCGCCCCCTCATCGCGGCTCAGGCTCGGCGGTTCGGCGACGTTCTTGCGCACCGACAGGTACTGCCCGGACTCGCGGACATAGCGCAGGGAAAAAAACTCGGCGCCCGTGCGCAAGGCAGCGAAGCGCTGCTTGAGCTGGGGGTGGAAATCGAACATTCGGAAACCTCCTTGTAGGGGCAAGCGGCACAGCAACGGCGGGGAGGGGTGAAACGGTTGCGCGAGGTCTAGAGTAGGCCTGCGTGGGGGTAGGATCAAGTGAAGAGGGGATGTAGGAGGTTTTACTATGCAGCGGGGAGATTTGCGCTGAATCTGAGGGCCCCTTCGCGAGCAGGCTCGCTCCCACCTTGGATCTGTGTCGTTCACAAATCCTCTGTGGGAGCGAGCCTGCTCGCGAAGGCCGCGCCTCGGTACGACGTCTTACTGAGCAGCTGGGGTGATATCACGCATCGGCTTGCCTTTGACCGGCGCACCATTGGCCACGTAGTAAGCAGCATTGCTGCGCGGCAGTGGCTTGCGGCCGCGGATCCTGTCGGCGATTTTCTCGGCCATCATGATCGTCGGTGCGTTGAGGTTGCCGGTGGTGATGATCGGCATGATCGAGGCGTCGACCACACGCAGGCTCTGCATGCCGTGCACGCGACCTTCGCCATCGACCACGGCCATCTCGTCCGTGCCCATCTTGCACGAGCAGGACGGGTGGAACGCGGTTTCGGCGTGTTCGCGAATGAACTTGTCCAGTTGCTCATCGGTTTGCACGTCGATGCCCGGGCTGATTTCGCGACCCCGGAACGCATCCAGTGCCGGCTGCTGCATGATTTCCCGGGTCAGGCGGATGCCGTCGCGGAATTCCTGCCAGTCCTGGTCGGTGGCCATGTAGTTGAACAGGATGCTCGGGTGCTGGCGCGGGTCCTTGGATTTGACCTGGATGCGGCCCCGGCTCGGCGAACGCATGGAACCCATGTGCGCCTGGAAACCGTGTTCTTTGACACCGTTGCTGCCGTTGTAGTTAATCGCCACCGGCAGGAAGTGGTACTGAATGTTCGGCCATTCGAATTCCGGACGCGAACGAATGAAACCGCCGGCCTCGAACTGGTTGCTGGCGCCGATGCCGGTGCCGTTGAACAGCCACTCGGCACCGATGGCTGGCTGGTTGTACCAGAGCAGCGACGGGTACAGCGAGACCGGTTGGGTGCAGGCGTATTGCAGGTACAGCTCGAGGTGATCCTGAAGGTTTTCACCGACGCCCGGCAGGTCGTGGACCACCGGAATGTCGAGGCTTTCCAGCAGTTTCGCCGGGCCGACACCGGAGCGCTGCAGAATCTGCGGCGAAGCGATGGCGCCGGAGCACAGCAGGACTTCCTTGCGCGCCTTGGCTTCAACACGTTCTTCAGCGTCACCGATCAGGTAACGCACGCCGACCGCACGCTTGCCTTCAAACAGAATCTTGTCGGTCAGGGCGTGAGTGACGATGGTCAGGGTCGAGCGCTTTTTGGCGACGTCGAGGTAACCACGGGCGGTGGAAGCACGACGGCCATTCGGCGTCACGGTGCGGTCCATCGGGCCGAAGCCTTCCTGCTGGTAACCGTTGAGGTCCTCGGTGCGCGGGTAACCGGCCTGCACGCCCGCTTCAACCATGGCGTGGAACAGCGGGTTGTTGCCGGCTTTCGGCGTGGTCACGCTGACCGGGCCGTCGCCACCGTGGTAATCGTTCGGGCCAATGTCACGGGTTTCCGCCTTGCGGAAGTACGGCAGGCAATCGAGGTACGACCAGTCTTCCAGGCCCGGCAGTTTCGCCCAGCCGTCGTAGTCCATGGCGTTGCCGCGGATGTAGCACATGCCGTTGATCAGCGACGAACCGCCCAAGCCCTTGCCGCGACCGCATTCCATCCGGCGACCGTCCATGTGTGGCTCTGGATCGGTTTCGTAGGCCCAGTTGTAGCGACGTCCCTGCAGCGGGAACGCCAGCGCGGCCGGCATTTGCGTGCGGAAGTCGAGGCGGTAGTCGGGGCCACCGGCTTCGAGCAGCAGAACGGTGACGCCTGCGTCTTCAGTCAGACGGGTCGCCAGTGTGTTACCGGCCGAGCCGGCACCGATGATGATGTAATCGAATTCTTGGGACATTGAATGCACCCTCTTTGATAGTGGTCAGGTCTGACCTCGGCGAGTGCTGCGCACTCGAATCGCGAGCAGGCTCGCTCCCACAGGGGATTGGGGATGCCACAGATCTGGTGCATGACACCAATCCTGTGGGAGCGAGCCTGCTCGCGAAGAGGCCCTCGCGAGCAGGACAAATCCCGGGTCTTAGAACACCGAGACGTAATCGCCCAGCTCGACCTGTACCGATTTGATGCGGGTGAAGTTGTTCAGCGAGCTGATGCCGTTCTCACGGCCCACGCCCGACTGCTTGTAACCGCCAACCGGCATTTTCGCGTCGGACTCGCCCCAGGCGTTGATCCAGCAGATACCGGCTTCGAGTTGATGAATCACGCGGTGGGCGCGGTTCAGGTCGCGGGTGACGATACCGGCGGCGAGGCCGAAGTCGGTGTCGTTGGCGCGGCGGATCACTTCTTCTTCGGTTTCGTAGGAGAGGATCGCCATGACCGGACCGAAGATTTCTTCGCGGACGATGGTCATGTCGTCGGTGCAATCGGTGAACACGGTCGGTGCCACGAACGCGCCTTTGGCGAATTCGCCGTCGGTCAGACGACCGCCGCCGCACAGTACGCGCGCGCCTTGTTCCTTACCTTTCTCGATGTACGCCAGCACGCTTTCCATGTGGGCGAAGCTGACCAGCGGGCCGAAGTTGGTGTTTTCGTCTTCCGGGTTGCCGACGCGGATGCGCGCAACGCGCTCGACGATCTTGGCTTCGAACGCGGCTTTCAGGTGCGCCGGTACGAACACGCGGGTGCCGTTGGTGCAAACCTGACCGGAGCTGTAGAAGTTGGCCATCATCGCGGTGTCGGCGGCGCGATCCAGGTCGGCGTCGTCGCAGATGATCAGCGGCGACTTGCCGCCCAGTTCCATGGTCACGTCTTTGAGCGACGAAGCCGAAGCGCTGGCCATGACCTTCTTGCCGGTGTCGGTGCCGCCGGTGAAGGAAATTTTCTCGATGCGTGGGTGCTCGGTCAGCCAGGTGCCGACTTCGCGGCCGCTGCCGGTCAGCACGTTGAACACGCCGTTCGGTACGCCGGCTTCGGTGTAGATCTCGGCCAGTTTCAGGGTGGTCAGCGAGGTGACTTCGCTTGGCTTGAAGATCATCGCGTTACCGGCCGCAAGGGCTGGAGCGGATTTCCACAAAGCGATCTGGATCGGGTAGTTCCACGCGCCGATACCAGCGACCACGCCCAGCGGCTCGCGACGGGTGTAGACGAAAGAGGTGTCACGCAGCGGGATCTGCTCGCCCTCGATGGCCGGCACCAGGCCTGCGTAGTATTCCAGCACGTCGGCACCGGTGACGATGTCGACGTACTTGGTTTCGGAGAAGGATTTACCGGTGTCCAGGGTTTCCAGTGCGGCCAGTTCATCGTTGCGCTCGCGCAGGATGTCGACGGCGCGACGCAGGATGCGCGAACGCTCCATGGCGGTCATCGCGGCCCAGATTTTCTGACCCTTTTCGGCGCTGACCACAGCGCGCTCGACGTCTTCCTTGGTCGCGCGTTGCACTTGGGCGAGGACTTCACCGTTCGCCGGGTTGATGGCTTCGAAGGTGGCATCGCTGCCAGCGTCGGTGTACGCGCCATCGATGTAGAGTTTTTGCAGTTCGAAACGGGCCATAGTGTCCTCGCAAGTGCATTGGTTGTTGGCCTTGGCCACCGCGATGACGCTACGGTGGGGTTCAGGTGTCGAGCGGTTTCTGTGTGCTCTGACCTGCCTGCTTGGCCAATTGGAAATCCATGTATTCGTAAGCGATCCGTTGCGCCTGCGCCGTGTCGAAAGCGTCTCCCGACAGCGCGCCGCGCAACCACAAACCGTCAATCAACGCTGCCAGGCCTCGCGCGGCATTGCGCGCTTCTTCGAGCGGCAACACCCGGCGGAACTCGCAGCACAGGTTGGAATACAGACGGTGATCGTTGATCCGCTGCAACCTGTGCAAAGACGGCTGGTGCATGCTGGTGGCCCAGAAGGCCAACCAGGTTTTCATTGCCGGGCCATTGACCTGGCTGGCGTCGAAGTTGCCTTCGATGATCACCTGCAGATGCGCCCGTGGGCTGTCATCTGTCAGCGCCTGACGGCGCGCGGTGACGTTCTCGCTGAGGACGCTCATCAGGTACCGCATCGTGGCGGCGATCAGGCCGTTCTTGTCCTGAAAGTAGTGACTGATGATGCCATTCGAGACACCGGCCAAACGGGCGATCAGCGCAATGCTGGCGTCCCCCATTCCGACCTGATCGACCGCTTGCAGCGTGGCTTCGATCAGTTGTTGACGGCGGATGGGTTGCATACCGACCTTGGGCATCTTGCACATCTCCTTAGGCCTTCCGAGGGGCGAATGACGCCGATCGGATTGAGGGCCAGTCTATTTTGTTTTGATTGAACGTTCAATCAACAAAGAATAAGATCTGCGACAATTCGTCGCTGCCTACAGCTTTTTCCTACGTGTGATGACGATAAAAACCGACACCTGAAACGGCTCGAAACCTGCGTGGGGCATGGCGCGGTTCGCGATTCGATGGACGTGTTGAAAGGGCAAGACGCTCGGGGCCAGGTTTCGGATGAACGTCCGTCACCTCTGGCCACGAAAGCGAATACGCAACGCCATTTCGGCAGGTTCGGGCTTTTTTCGGAGTGTCTTTATATCACCCGCCGGTCGGCTGCCAACTAACCGATTGGTCGGGTTCCGTGATGCCTTGTGTTCTTCTCTCGCACTGCCTGGAGCATTTGTGCCATGAGTTCTGCCTCGCTAATAAAGACCCCGCCCGAGAAGGTGACGGTCAACGGTTGGGTGTTCTACACCTCGACCGCGTTGATTCTGTTGTTGACCGCCATTCTGATCATCGCCCCGCAAGAGGCCGGCAGAGTGTTGGGTATCGCTCAGGCCTGGTTGTCGCGCAGCTTCGGCTGGTATTACATGGTGGTGATCGCCGCGTACCTGGTGTTCGTGGTCGGTCTGGCGTTTTCCTCGTACGGCAAACTCAAACTGGGCAGCAAGGACGACACCCCGGATTTCAGTTACGGCGCCTGGGCGGGGATGCTGTTCTCGTCGGGTATCGGCATTTCGCTGTTGTACTTCGGCGCGTCCGAGCCACTGGATCACTACTTCAATCCGCCGGAAGGCACGTCGGCCAGTAATCTGGCGGCGCGTCAGGCGGTGCAGCTGACCTTCCTGCATTGGGGCCTGCATGGCTGGGCGATCTACGCACTGGTCGGTCTGGCCGTGGCGTATTTTGCTTATCGGCATAATCAGCCGCTGGCGCTGCGTTCGGCGCTGTATCCGCTGGTGGGCGAGCGTTGGGTCAAAGGCGCGGCAGGGCACGCGGTGGACGGCTTCGGCATGTTCGTGACGCTGCTGGGTCTGGTGACCAACCTGGGCATCGGTTCGCTGCAAGTGTCGTCGGGTCTGGAAAATCTGTTCGGCATGGAGCACAGCAACACCAACCTGCTGATCGTGATCATCGTCATGAGCACCGTGGCGACCATCGCTGCCGTGTCCGGCGTGGAAAACGGCATCCGGCGTCTGTCCAATCTGAACATTGTTTTGTTCAGCGGTTTGCTGATCTTCGTGCTGCTGTTCGGCCCGACGCTGCACTTGCTCAACGGTTTCGTGCAGAACATCGGTGATTACCTGAACGGCGTGGTGCTGAAGACATTCGACCTGTACGTCTATGAAGGCGACAACGCCAAGTCCGATCGCTGGCTGGGCCTGTGGACGCTGTTCTACTGGGCCTGGTGGATTTCCTGGGCGCCATTCGTGGGCATGTTCATCGCGCGGATTTCCCGTGGTCGCACCGTGCGTGAACTGGTTGCCGGCGTACTGCTGATTCCGCTGGGTTTCACCCTGGCGTGGCTGTCGATCTTCGGCAACTCGGCACTGGATCTGGTGATGAACCAAGGCGCGGTGGAGCTGGGCAAGACGGCGCTGGAACAGCCGTCGATGGCGATCTATCAATTGCTTGAGCACTACCCGGCGTCGAAAGTCGTGATCGGTGTGTCGATCTTCGTCGGCTTCGTGCTGTTCCTGACCCCGGCCGACTCCGGCGCGGTGATGATGGCGAATCTTTCCTGTAAGGGCGGCAACGTCGACGAAGATGCGCCGCACTGGCTGCGGATTTTCTGGTCGGTGGTGATTACGCTGGTGACCATCGGTTTGTTGTTCGCCGGTAACTTCGAGGCCATGCAAACCATGGTGGTGCTGGCCGGTTTGCCGTTCTCGGTGGTGCTGGTGTGCTTCATGTTCGGCCTGCACAAGGCGATGCGTCAGGACGTGCAGATCGAACAGGAGCAGGCGCAACTGGCCGAGCGTGGGCGTCGTGGTTTCAGCGAGCGGCTGACCCAGCTGGATCTGCAACCGAGCCAATCGGTGGTTCAGCGTTTCATGGACAAGCATGTGACACCGGCGCTGGAAGATGCAGCGGCGCAATTGCGCAATCAGGGTATAGAAGTGCAGACGCTGTTAGGTAAAGCCAAGCGTTGCATGGGCGTGCGGGTCGAGATGGAAGAGGGCAATCCTTTCGTTTACGAGGTGAGCCTGGAGGGTTATCTGGCGACTCCGACTGAATCAGCGCAATCGGATGAAGCGCGTCAGCGTTATTACCGGGCTGAGGTGTATCTGCACAACGGCAGTCAGGATTACGACTTGATGGGCTTTACGCCAGAGCAGATTACCCGGGATGTGCTGGATCAGTTTGAGAGTCATCGGCAGTTGTTGGGGCGGGTGTACAGCTAAAGTCAAAAGCCCCCTCACCCCAGCCCTCTCCCCAAGGGAGAGGGGGAAAGGGAGCAGATCGGGGGCTTTTCAAGACTTGAGTTCGACTCGGTTCATCAGGTCGGCGTAGCTTTGATCGTTCCCACGCTCTGCGTGGGAATGCATCAATGGATGCTCTGCGTCCGCGGTTGTGGGACGCGGAGCGTCCCGGGCTGCATTCCCACGCGGAGCGTGGGAACGATCAGGGATCCTGATAAACAAAAACGCCGCGATAGTCTCGCGGCGTTTTCGTGTCTGCAGGGTTTACCCCAGATTCTTGCCCAGCAACGCGTGATACAACTCGCTGTCGCCCAGAATCCCCACCACATGATTGTCATCGTGCAGCACCAGCTTGTTGCCGGTCTGATAACGAATCTGCAGCGCATCGCGCATGCCGATGTTGGAGTCCACCAGCGTCGGCTTGCGCTCGAGGCCTTCCACCGCTTGCCCTGGGGCCCAGTTCTGCAGGTTCAGCACCGAACCGTTCTGCCGCGCGCCTTTGATGGTGTTGCCTTCGGCCAAGTCCAGCCACGAATCGCCGCCCGGGTCGAGGCACACCGAGCCGTTGATGCGTTTGCACTTGTCCAGCGTGCGCATCAGGCTGCGGCCGCAAAGCACGTTGAGCGGGTTGGTGTGGGCGACGAAGGTGCGCACATAGTCATCCGCCGGGTTAAGGACGATTTCTTCCGGCACGCTGTACTGAATGATCCGCCCGTCCTTCATGATCGCGATGCGGCTACCCAGTTTCAGGGCTTCATCAAGGTCGTGGCTGACAAACACGATGGTCTTGCTCAGCTTGCGTTGCAGCTCCAGCAGTTCATCCTGCAGGCCCTGACGGATCAGCGGGTCGAGAGCCGAGAACGGTTCGTCCATCAGCAGAATGTCGGCGTCCATCGCCAGCGCACGGGCGAGGCCGACGCGCTGTTGCATGCCGCCGGAAAGTTCGTCCGGTTTCTTGTTACGCCATTGGGTCAGGCCGACCAGTTCGAGTTTTTCGTCGACGAGTTTCTTGCGTTCCTTCTCCGGTCGACCCTGCATTTCCAGACCGAAACTGATGTTTTCGCGCACCGTCAGCCAGGGCATCAGGGCGAACTTCTGGAAGACCATGGCGATGCGTTTGGTGCGCATCATTTTCAGTTCCGCCGGGGTGCACGAGGCGATGTCGATCTGGCGGTTTTCATGCTCAACGAACAGCTTGCCGCGGCTCACGGTGTTGAGGCCGTTGATGCAGCGCAGCAGGCTCGACTTGCCCGAACCGGACAGGCCCATCAGCACGCAGATCTCGCCCTTGTTGATGTCCAGCGTGGCTTTTTCCACGCCAACGATCTGCCCGGTTTTCTTCAGGATCTCGTTGCGGGTCATGCCCTGGTCGAGCAGCTTGAGTGCCTCGCGCGGATCTTTCGAGAAGATTACGTCAACGTCTTCGAAGCGAATAATGCTCATGCGTCACCCCCTACTTTGGCGTCGGGTTGTTTGCAGATACGGTCGAGCATGATCGCCAGCAGTACGATTGCCAGGCCTGCTTCGAAGCCCAGCGCAATATCAGCAGTGTTCAGTGCGTTGACCACCGGTTTGCCGAGTCCGTCGGCGCCGACCAGTGCCGCGATCACCACCATCGACAGCGACAGCATGATGCACTGGGTGATGCCGGCGGCGATGCTCGGCATGGCGTGGGGCAGTTCGATCCGTGAGAGTAGCTGGCGACGCGAGCAGCCGAAGGCCTTGCCGGCGTCCATCAGTTCTTGCGGGACATCGCGGATGCCCAGGTAGGTCAGGCGGATCGGCGCCGCGATGGCGAAGACCACCGTGGAGATCAGGCCCGGAACCACACCCAGCCCGAAGAGGGTCAGGGTAGGAATGAGGTAAACGAAGGTCGGTACGGTCTGCATCAGATCGAGCACCGGCCGCATCATGGTATAGAACATCGGTTTGTGCGCGGCGACGATGCCCAGCGGCACGCCGATCAACACGCAGACCAGGGTGGCGAACAGCACCTGGGCGAGGGTTTCCATGGTTTCCTGCCAGTATCCCAGATTGAGAATCAGCAGGAACGAGGCGACCACGAACGCGGTCAGCCCCCACTTGCGTTGAATCAGATGGGCGATGATTGCGATCAAGCCAATCAAGACCAGTGGGTTGAACCAGGTCAGCGCAAACGTCACGCCGTGGATCATCGTTTCCAGTGTCACGGCGATCGCGTCGAAGGTGTTGGCGCCGTGTTGCGTCAACCATTCGACGAAGCCCGCGATGTACTGGCCTAAAGGTATTTTCTGATCAATCAGCATGGTAGTGAACGTCCGCATGCAAGGAAATTAACAGCCCGGACAGGCACGCCTGCCCGGCATAAGCGATGCCCCTCGGATCAAGGCGCGAGCTTGGCTTTCACGGCCTCCAGGCCTGGTTTTCCGTCAATGGTGGTCACGCCAGCGAGCCAGGTATCGAGCACCTGTGGATTCTTTTTCAGCCAGGCCTTGGCGGCCGCGTCAGGCTTCATCTTGTCGTCGAGGATGTTGCCCATCAGTTCACTTTCCATGTCGACGGTGAACTCCAGGTTCTTCAGCAACTGACCGACATTGCTGCATTCTTCGGCGTAACCCTTGCGGGTGTTGGTGGCCACGGTGGCGGCACCGAAGTCGGGGCCGAAGAAATCATCGCCGCCGGTCAGGTATTGAATCTTGAAGCGCTTGTTCATCGGGTGCGGCGCCCAGCCGAGGAACACCACCGCGGTGTCGCGCTTCTGCGCACGGTCGACCTGCGAGAGCATGCCGGCTTCCGATGATTCGACCATTTTGAAACCGGCGGTTTTCAAGCCGAAGGCGTCTTTGTCGATCATGCTCTGGATCAACCTGTTGCCGTCGTTGCCCGGCTCGATGCCGTAGATCTTGCCGTCGAGCTCTTTCTTGAATTTGGCAATGTCGGCGAAGTCATGCAGGCCTTTGTCATACAAGGCTTGCGGTACGGCGAGGGTGTACTTGGCGCCCTTGAGGTTGGTGCGCACGGTGTCCACGGTGCCGGCATCGCGATACGGCTTGATGTCGTTTTCCATGGTCGGCATCCAGTTGCCGAGAAACACGTCCATGTTCTTGCCGTCGGCCAGCGACTTGTAGGTCACGGGCACGGAGATCATCGTGGTCTTGGTCTTGTAGCCGAGGGCGTTGAGGACAACGGAAGTGGTAGCGGTGGTGGCGGTGATGTCGGTCCAGCCGACATCGGAGAAGTTAACGAGGCTGCACTGTGCCGGTTCTGCGGCTTGCGCCAGTAGCGGCAGACTCAGCAGGGCGGCCAACAACAACGACGGGGAACCTTTCATGGATGGACTCCTTGGTGTTTTTTTTGGCAGTGTTCCGACTGTGGACCACCGCACTTATGGGTTGCGGTTGGGTGGCGTTCTGAAGACAGCTCTACCGCAGCGCCTGGCAATCGAGTCATCCCGATCATGTACCAGTGAAAATCTGACGCCTACAGGGAGGGTCGTATCCAGTACAGGGATGGTCGCTTCCAGTGTCGGTGACGTCGCTTACAGCTTTTTTCCGCCCTCGATGACCTTCTGATCTGCATAAAAACGGCGCATTTGCGGGGCGAAAACGTAACGGCGCTGCTGGACATGAGTGCGTCGGTGTCAGACGCCGTGCGCGCCGACAAAAGCCCGATGATGCCGGCATTCGGCGGATCGCAGCTTGAGCGTAGCAGCTCCGCCAGCGGGCGCTTTTGCCGCCCGGACCGGTACTCTCAGGAGCTCTGCAGCAATGGCAATCAGCGTTTTCGACCTGTTCAAAATCGGCATCGGCCCTTCCAGTTCGCACACCGTGGGGCCAATGCGCGCCGCGGCATTGTTCGTCGAGGCGTTGCGCGACAAGCACCAGCTGGAGCAGGTGCGCCGGATCGAGGTGCAACTGTTCGGTTCGCTGTCGGCCACCGGCATCGGCCATGGCAGCGACAACGCGGTGGTCATGGGCCTGATGGGCGAGTGGCCGGACGCCATTGACCCGGCGCAAATCGGCCCGCGTATTCAGGCACTGCGCGAAACTCACACGCTTTTATTGGATGGCCGCCTGGCGGTGCCGTTTGTCTGGGCGCGCGACATGCGCCTGATCGATGAAAACCTGCCGTTCCATCCCAATGCCATGACCCTCGTTGCCGAGGGCGATCACGGTGAATTGCATCGCGACACCTACTATTCGGTCGGCGGCGGTTTTGTTGTTGATGAGGCACAGGCCAACAGCGGGGTGGTCGATCTCGACCGCACCGAATTGCCCTACGACTTCTCCAGTGCGGTCGAACTGCTCGAACTGTGCAAGAAGCACAACCTGCGGGTTGCCGAACTGATGATGGCCAACGAAAAGGTCTGGCGCAGTGAAGAAGAAATCCGCGCCGGGCTGATGAAGCTGTGGCGGGCGATGCAGGATTGCGTCGAGCAGGGCCTCAAGCACGAAGGCATTCTGCCCGGCGGCTTGAATGTGCGCCGGCGCGCGGCGAAGTTGCACCGCAGTCTGCAGGAGCTGAACAAGCCCAATGTCATCGGCTCGACGCTGAGCGCGATGGAATGGGTGAATCTGTTCGCCCTGGCGGTCAACGAAGAGAACGCCGCCGGCGGGCGTATGGTCACGGCGCCGACCAACGGTGCGGCGGGGATTATCCCGGCGGTGTTGCACTACTTTATGAAGTTCAGCGAAGCAGTGACGGACGCCAATGTCGTCGACTACTTCCTCGGTGCGGCGGCGGTCGGAATCTTGTGCAAAAAGAATGCTTCGATCTCTGGTGCTGAAGTCGGGTGCCAGGGTGAAGTCGGTTCGGCCTGCGCGATGGCTGCGGCGGGGTTGGCGGAGATTCTCGGCGCCACGCCTGAGCAATTGTGCAACGCGGCGGAAATTGGTCTGGAGCACAACCTCGGCCTGACCTGCGACCCGGTCGGCGGCCTGGTGCAAGTGCCGTGCATTGAGCGCAATGCGATCGCGGCAGTGAAAGCCATTAACGCAGCGCAAATGGCGTTGCGGGGCGACGGCCAGCACTTTATCTCGCTGGACCGGGTGATCCGCACCATGCGTGATACTGGCGCGGATATGCATGACAAATATAAAGAGACTTCGCGCGGTGGATTGGCGGTCAGCGCAGTTGAGTGTTGAGCCAGTTACATTGAGGTGAATTCTTCGCGAGCAGGCTCGCTCCCACCTTGGAACCTTAAGTTCACAAATTTTGTGTTCACTGGAGATCTACTGTGGGAGCGAGCCTGCTCGCGAAAGGGCCAGACCAGTCAAAACTGCTCAGCAAACGAACACCACAATTCAACCGCGCCACCTTTTGGCGCGTCGCAATCAGATAAGAGCGGTTGTCAGTCGTGACCGTCGAGTCGCTAATCGACCGTCCATCGCCCGTGCTTGCGGTGACACTCTTTGCAAAACCTCTGCAGCCCTGTTCCCACAAGTGCTACCGATCTGCTCACAGACAGCGGGGCAGGGCCCTGTCGGCGCTTGATGGCACTTCGAAATGCCGCGTTCGCAGGTCTCGAATAGACACGTCGGCAGGTCGTTTTCAGGAGTTATTGAATGGCCGTCCAATTTTAGGCATGGCAATTGCTCTGTCATAACAAAGCCTGCTTCTCTCGTGAGAACGTCGGCAATAACAAGAGCCTCCGCCTGAGGCCATCACCCGCTTTGTGTGAGGAGATACCGCGATGACGTCGTTCAACTCCGGGGCCCAACCCCAGAACCGTGCGCCTCAATCCATCGGCTTTCTGCTGCTGGACAATTTCACGCTGATTTCTCTGGCGTCCGCAGTTGAACCGCTGCGCATGGCCAATCAGTTGTCCGGTCGCGAGCTGTATCGCTGGAGCACCCTCACCGTCGACGGCGGCCAGGTCTGGGCCAGTGATGGTCTGCAAATCACCCCCGACGCGTCCATGCACAAAGCCCCGCCACTGGACATTGTTATCGTCTGCGGCGGCGTCGGCATTCAACGCACCGTGACCCGTGAACATGTGTCCTGGCTGCAAAGCCAGGCGCGGCAGTCCAAGCGCCTCGGCGCGGTGTGCACCGGCAGTTGGGCGCTGGCCTGCGCCGGCCTGCTCGACGGCTTCGATTGCAGCGTGCACTGGGAATGTCTGGCGGCGATGCAGGAAGCGTTTCCGCGAGTGGCGATGAGCACACGCCTGTTCACCCTCGACCGTAACCGTTTCACCAGCTCTGGCGGCACCGCGCCGCTGGACATGATGCTGCACCTGATCAGTCGTGATCACGGCCGCGAGCTGTCGGCGGCGATTTCGGAAATGTTCGTCTACGAGCGCATCCGTAACGAACAGGATCACCAGCGCGTGCCGCTCAAGCACATGCTCGGCACCAACCAGCCGAAGCTGCAGGAAATCGTCGCGCTGATGGAAGCCAACCTGGAAGAGCCGATTGATCTGGATGAACTGGCGGTGTATGTCGCGGTGTCCCGTCGGCAGCTGGAGCGACTATTCCAGAAATACCTGCACTGCTCGCCGTCGCGCTATTACCTGAAGCTGCGGCTGATCCGCGCCCGGCAACTGCTCAAGCAGACGCCGATGTCGATCATCGAAGTGGCGTCGGTGTGTGGTTTCGTCTCGACCCCGCACTTCTCCAAGTGCTACCGCGAGTACTTCGGCATTCCGCCGCGTGACGAGCGTGTCGGCTCCAACACCACCCAGCAAGTGGCGATGCTGCCGCTGCCGCAGGCGATTGTGATGTCGCCGCTGTCGGGGCCGATGTCGGCGTTGAGTCAGGCGCGCAATGAATCGACGTTTGCCAGCGTAAGGCTGTAGACCGAGTTATCGTTCTTCGCGAGCAGGCTCGCTCCCACCGTCGGAATGCATTCCAGGGTGGGAGCGAGCCTGCTCGCGAATAGGTTTTCAGGCGCTGTGGGACTGTTGGTAATCCGAGAGGGCGGGCAGCAACTGTTTGTCGATCGCCTGACGCACCGCCGGCTGAATGCTCGCGCCGCTGGTGTACATGTCCTTGACCATCTTGCGCAGTTCAAAGGCGCGCACGTTGTCCAGCCCGCGCACCGCGCACTCGCAGGCCTGTTCGGCGGTGGTGCCGCTCGGCACCTGGATACCCAGCGCCTTGAGCTGGCCCAACAGGTCTTCCTGATCAATCAAATCGGCGTACATCATCACGCAAATCCTTCTGTGGCAACGGAGGTCTGGCTCGATTCTGGTGGCCCCGACCGGGGGCGGCAAGGGCGTTTTGTCGCAGTGGCCGGGACGACTATGAACAGGTCGTTTTCGGCTAACCGACGCCATTGTCGACTAGGCACACTGGCCTCAGTTCGCTTCACGAAGGTTTGGTCACCCTCGCCTGGCAGCTCCTCGACAGTACCCTCCTCAGCTCCGATCCAGTCACGGCTTGATCGGGGTTTTTTTTGTCTGTGAACTGGTTGTTTGTCTGATCTACCGTCTTCGCGAGCAGGCTCGCTCCCACAGGTACAGCGTGATCCCGGTGGGAGCGAGCCTGCTCGCGAAGAACGATGACGCGGACTAGCGCTGCAACACCAGTATCCGCGACAACAACTCATCCCGGTCGACATAGCAGCCCTGAAAATGCCGCGCTCCGGTCGCTGGATCAAAGGCATTGCGCGCATGCAACGTGCGCCGGTTATCGAAGCACCACAGCTCACCTGGATTGAGCCGCTGCATCAGTCGAAACCGTGGCTCGCGGGTCATGGCGATAAACCGCCGATAGGCGCGATACAGCAACGGCATCTGCTCAACTGAAGTCTCAAATGCCCCGCGCAAGAAGTTCGCCATGCGAATCTCCGCGACCCGCCCCAGCGCATCCAGAGCAATGATCGGCGCCAGGCGGCGATAGTCGCTGTGACGGTCCTTGTTGCGAAACTCCACGGGGATGTCACACAGCGCCTGAAACAGCGGCGGATCTTCCTGACGCAACGTGTCGGCAATCGCGAAGCCGTCGACAAAGATACTTTCGCCGCCCTCAGCGTCATTCACCAGACAATGCAGAAATTGCAGCCCCGGTTGCAGCTCGCGGGTGGGCAGGTCGGTGTGCAGCGGCAAGTTGAAAGCGGTGTAGGCGTTGCTGTCGGCGTCGGCTTTGGATTGCACGTTGAACAGCACGCCGAAATTGCTTTCGCGGATAAACGAGATCCGCTGGGCAATGAGTTTCAGCGAACCGGGCTCGGTGGGCACGCCTTGCACCTGCGTCAGGCCGATGTCGCGCACGGCGAGCAACCACTGCAGCAGGGCGGCGTTGTCGTTCATCAGCGCTGAATATTCGAACACCGGCAACTGCAGGTCGCTGTGCCAAAGAAAAGGCTTGGGTTTCGCGGCGAGTCGTTCAGCGCGGGACTCATCGTCGTAGGCATGGGCGCGCAACCAGCCTGGATCGAAACGGCTGAGGTGGCCGTCCTGCCAATCGATGCGCAGGCAGCCTTCGGTGTCAACGTAGGCGGCGCTCGGTTGCAGTTCGTCAGACGCATCGACAATCTCGAAGACCTGCTCGCGGGTAACGCTGTAAACGCACTGCTGGCAAGGGCAGTTGTCCCGCAGCCAGAGATGGTGAAACGGGCTGACGCGGCCGTCGGCCCATTTGATGACAACGCGATCCGCCAGACCCTGCACGCCACTCAGCGCGCTGATCAACGGATAAGTACGAAAATCGGCAACAGCGGCAGCGGTGTTCATGGCGGCTCCTGATGATCGAGGGATTTACCGGGCGGGTGGCAGCGCAATAACGCGGCCGATATAAGCGGGAGCGGGCAGGTCCCGCTGCTCGGCGACGATGCTTTGCAAATGGCTCAAGGTCTCGGCACTGAACGGCGCCGAACGCGGCCCGGCGAGGTCGACGTGCAGCAGCATCTGTTCGTTGCCGGCCAGTTCCTGTGCATCACCGACCTTGTGCAGGCTGTGGTAGAGGTGCAGGCGTTTGTTGTCGTGGCCGATGATTTGTGTGCGCACTTCGACCTCGGTATCGAGCTTCACTTCGTGCAGGTAATTGAGGTGCAGCTCGAGGGTGAACAGCGAATGGCCGCTGGCTTCGCGGTTGTTGCTGTCCATGCCGAGACGGTCCATCAGCGCGTCGGTGGCGTAGCTGAAGATCAGCAGGTAGAAGGCATCGCGCAGGTGGCCGTTGTAGTCGACCCAGTCGGGGGTGATTCTGGTTTGGTAGGTGGTGAGGTGGGGCATGGTTTCTCCTGGCGGTGATCGTTCCCACGCTCTGCGTGGGAACGCCTCCTGTGACGCTCTGCGTCACGCTTCTGGGACGCGGAGCGTCCCGGGCTGCATTCCCACGCAGAGCGTGGGAACGATCAGGTCGCGCATTACTCGCTGAACGTCATCCCGTGCTTTTCCTTGGTGGTCTTGACCGCCTCAAGCACCGCCAGCAAACAATCATCACGATAACGCTCCAGCGCCGAAATGCTGTGCCGGCCCAGTTGATCTGTGGTGCCATCGACCACATCATCGATCAGCTTGTCAGTCAGCTCCGGTGCCTGCAGATAAGTCCACGGCAACTGCAACGCCGGGCCGAACTGCGACATGAAGTGACGCATGCCAGCATCCCCACCGGCCAGGGTGTAAGTCAGAAACGTACCCATGAACGACCAGCGCAACCCGGCGCCAAAGCGGATCGCATCGTCGATCTCCCCGGTGGTTGCCACGCCGTCGTTGACCAGGTGCAACGCTTCGCGCCACAGCGCTTCGAGCAAACGGTCGGCGATGAACCCCGGCACTTCCTTGCGCACATGCAATGGACGCATGCCGAGGGATTCGTAGACTTGCATCGCCGCCTGAACAGCCTCGGGCGCGGTGTTCTTGCCGCCCACCACTTCTACCAATGGCAGCAGATACACCGGGTTGAACGGATGCCCGACCACGCAACGCTCCGGGTGCGTCGAACTCTCGTAGAACTCGCTCGGCAACAGGCCCGAGGTACTTGAACCGATCAGCGCATCGGGTTTGGCCGCTGCGCTGATCTTGCTGTGCAGATCGAGTTTCAGTTCCAGCCGCTCGGGGGCGCTTTCCTGGATGAAGTCAGCGTCGCGCACGCATTCTTCGATGGTCGCGACAAAGCGCACGCGATCCTGCGAAGCGCCCGGCGCCAGGCCGTTTTTCTCCAGCGCACCCCAGGCATTGGCCACGCGTTTGCGCAGCGCGGCTTCGGCACCTGGTGCCGGGTCCCAGGCCACTACGTCGAGACCGTGGGCGAGGGCGCGGGCAACCCAGCCACTGCCGATGACACCGCTGCCGAGGGCGGCGAAAGTTTTGATTTCGGTGATAAAGCGCATGAGCGGTCCTTGAATGTTGGGTGATCCCATGTGGGAGCGAGCCTGCTCGCGAAGGGGCTGGCACTGCTGATGAAGATGCGACGGATGTACCGGCCTCTTCGCGAGCAGGCTTGCTCCCACAAGGGTTGAGGTGAGTTCGGTTCAGCCGCGCTGGGTCAGGCCCATCTTTTTGCGACCTTCGGCCGGCGTAAGCACGCGAGCACCGAGGCGGCTGAGGATCTCGCTGGCGCGCTCGACCAGTTGACCATTGGTCGCCAGCACGCCCTTGTCCAGCCACAGGTTGTCTTCGAGGCCGACCCGCACGTTGCCGCCGAGCAGCACCGCTTGCGCCGCCATCGGCATCTGCATGCGGCCGATGCCGAACCCGGCCCAGACCGCGTCGGCCGGCAGGTTGTCGACCATGGCTTTCATGGTGGTGGTGTCGGCCGGCGCGCCCCACGGGATGCCCAGGCACAGCTGGAACAACGGGTTGTCGAGCAAGCCTTCCTTGATCAGTTGCTTGGCGAACCACAGGTGGCCGGTGTCGAAAATCTCCAGTTCGGCCTTCACGCCCAGTTCAGTGATGCGCTTGGCCCCGGCCCTTAGTTGCGCCGGGGTGGACACGTAAATGGTGTCGCCATCGCCGAAGTTCAGGGTGCCGCAATCGAGGGTACAGATTTCCGGCAGCAGTTCTTCAACATGGGCCAGACGGGTCAGCGGGCCGACCAGATCGGTGTTCGGGCCGAACTCCATCGGGTTTTCGCCGGCACCGATTTCCAGGTCACCGCCCATGCCGGCGGTGAGGTTGACAATGATGTCTACGTCCGCCTCGCGGATGCGCTCCATCACTTCGCGGTATAGCGCCACGTCACGGCTGAACTTGCCGGTCTGCGGGTCGCGCACATGGCAGTGCACGACGGTGGCGCCGGCCTTGGCGGCTTCGACGGCGGCGGCAGCGATCTGTTTCGGGGTGACCGGCACGTGCGGGCTCTTGGCGGTCGTGTCGCCAGCACCGGTGAGTGCGCAGGTGATGATGACGTCGTGGTTCATGGTGCGGTTTCCTTGGGGCGTGATAGGTCTGTCCGCAGCCCTGTTCGGGGCTGCGTAGCGTCGTTAAATCCCCTCTCCCTACGGGCGGTCCGACGTTTCGGGAGGGTCAGGGTGAGGGGCTTTTCAAATGAGGGTTATTTGCTGGTCAGCTGAAGATTCTCAGCGGCCGGTTTGCCATCGAAGGTAGTCACCCCTTCGAGCCAGCGCTGCTTGTCTTCAGGGTGATCCTTGAGCCATTGCTTCGCCGATTCGAAGGCGTCCTTGTGATCGAGCAGCGGCTGCATCATCCGGCTCTCGTCTTCGGCGGTGAAGGTCAGGTTGGTCAGCAGGCGGCCGATGTTCGGGCACTGCTCGGGGTATTTCGGCGCGGTCACTGTCCATACCGTGGCCATGCCTTCGTTCGGGCCGAGGGCGTCTTCGCTGCCGGTCAGATAAGTCATCTGAATGTTGACGTTCATCGGGTGCGGCGCCCAGCCGAAGAACACCACGGCTTCCTTGCGGCGCACCGCGCGATCGACGGCGGCGAGCATGCCGGCCTCGCTCGATTCCACCAGCTGGAACTTGCCGAGGCCGAACTGGTTCTTGGCGATCATTGCCTTGATCTGCGTATTGGCGCCCGAGCCCGGCTCGATGCCGTAGATCTTGCCGCCCAGCTCCTTCTGGAACTTGGCGATGTCGGCAAAGGTTTTCAGGCCCTTGTCCGCCAGATAGGTCGGCACCGCGAGGGTCGCGCGGGCGTCTTTCAGGCTTGGCGCCTCAAGCACCTTGACCTGATTGGCCTCGACGAACGGGGTGATGGTCTGGGTCATCAGCGGGTTCCAGTAACCGAGGAACAGGTCCAGGCGCTGATCGCGAATCCCGGCGAAGATGATCTGCTGGGAGGCGCTGGTCTGTTTGGTGCTGTAGCCGAGGCCGTCGAGCAGTACCTGGGTCATGGCACTGGTGGCGATCACATCGGTCCAGTTGACCACGCCCATGCGCACGTTCTTGCAGGACGCCGGTTCGGCCGCCATGACGCCGGTGCTCAAAAAAGCGGTACCGCTGAGTGCAAGAACGCAGCTGCTGATCAGTCGTTTCATGTCGGGTTCCTCGGCAGTTCGATTGTTGTGGTTTCCGGCATCTGCGCGCCGGTGAGGCCAAGTTACGCAGCAATGGCCCGGTGAAAGCGCACTGCGGCGACTGGCAATTGCACTGTAGCGACCTGCACGCTTGAATGCCGTCGGCAAACGGCGTATCAACGTTCCACGCGTCCGCCAACCGAGTGCGCCCATGTCCCAGGATTTCTACTTTTTGCTGATGCCGGGGTTCTCCGCCATTGGCTTTATCTCCGCGATCGAACCGCTGCGCGTGGCCAACCGCTTTCGTGGCGAGCTGTATCGCTGGCATGTACTCAGCGCCGATGGCGGGCCGGTACTGGCCAGCAACGGCATGTCTGTCAACGCCGATGCCGCGCTGGAATCGCTGAAGAAAGGCGCGACCTTGCTGGTGGTGGCCGGGTTCGAACCGCTGAAGTTCATCACGCCGACGCTGGAGCACTGGTTGCGCCGCCTGGACAACGACGGTGTGACGCTCGGTGGTATCGACACCGGCAGTTTCGTCCTCGCCGAAGCTGGCCTGCTCGACGGGCATCGCCTGACGCTGCACTGGGAGGCGATCGATGCTTTCAAGGAATCTTATCCCCAGCTCAGCGTGACCCAGGAGCTGTTCGAGATCGACCGGCGGCGGATCACTTCGGCGGGTGGTACGGCGTCGATTGATTTGATGCTCGACCTGATCGCCCAGGCTCACGGCCCACAACTGGCGATTCAGGTCAGCGAGCAATTCGTGCTGGGGCGCATCCGCCCGCGCAAAGACCACCAGCGCATGGAAGTCGCCACGCGCTATGGCATCAGCAACAAGAAACTGGTGCAGGTGATCGGCGAGATGGAACAGCACAGCGAACCACCGCTGACCACGCTGCAACTGGCGGAATCGATCAAGGTCACCCGGCGGCAGCTGGAGCGCTTGTTCCGGCTGCATCTGAACGATACGCCGAGCAATTTCTATCTGCGCCTGCGCCTGGAGAAGGCGCGGCAACTGCTGCGCCAGACCGACATGAGCGTGCTCGAAGTGAGCATTGCCTGCGGTTTTGAATCACCATCGTATTTCACCCGCAGCTATCGCGCAAAATTTGCCCGCTGCCCGCGCGAAGACCGGCGTACCGCGCAGGCCTGAATAGGCTTGCATGAAAGCAATGTGGGAGCGAGCCTGCTCGCGAAAGCGGTCTGTCATCCAACACTGATGTTGCCTGACACATTGCATTCGCGAGCAGGCTCGCTCCCACATTTAATTTTCGGAGTCTGAGAGAGGCTTACTTACTTCTTCACCAACGCCGAGCAGGCGGCTTTGTAAGCCTCATGCTGATACTTGTTCAACGTCCCTGGCAGTTCGAAATTGTGCTTCTTCGCCTGCGCATTGATCGTCTGCGGCGACAATAGCGTCACCTCACACCCGTCCAGCAGCTGAAACACACCTTCAATCTTGAACGTCGTCGGCCCACCGGCAAACTCACCCTTCTTGCTGCGCTTCTTGATCGCAATCCGGTCCACCGAGTTCTCCCGCACAAACGACGCCACCTGTGCTGCGAACAGCTTCACGTTGGCCGCTTCGTCATCGTCATCGAGGGCAATTTTTTTCGTGGCGAGAGGGACGTGGCTCAGAGTCGAACCGTCGAGCGCAGCCACGGCGATGATCGCTTCGCTGCCTTTGATTTCGATGCCGCAGATGTTCATGGGAATTCCTTTGAATAGAGGGCAGCCTACAGCTCAAGCTGACTGGCTGTGATGCCGAACGCGGCGGCGATTTTCTCGCGGGTGGCCTTGCGCGGCTTGGCGACTGTTTCCTGTTGAGCAAACGCCGGTTGCGAAATGCCCATGCGCTTGGCGACTTCTTCCTGAGTCAGATTGAGATGTTCGCGCCAGGCGCGGATGGGTGTCGCGCCGTCAACCATTCGACTGACAACCTCATGGGGAATCAGATCGGGCTGTATTTTCTGCGCGACATATTGAGCGTAGGGGATAACCACGAACGCAGGGTTACCTTCCGCGTCATTGATTATTTGAACGTCAGTAGGTGCGTTCATCACGTTTTTTTACCTCTTGAATACTGACCACTTTAATTGCGCCATCCCAGTCGAACATGACTCGATAATTGCCGACACGCAGCCGGTAAGCGTAGTCATGACCAACCAATGCTTTTACGTTGCCAACATCGGGCATGTCGGCAAGCGCCGTTACGGCGTCGCGAACCTTCCCTTGGTGCACGGAATGCAATTTCAAAAGCTGCTTAACAGCTTTGCGAGTCCAATGGATGCTGTTCATAGAAGAATATAAGTCTTTTATAAGATTCGCGAATCTTTGCTTATATTTTTCCAGCGACCAATAAACAAGGCGTGTCGGCATGTTGCGTGGGCGCGTCACTCTTGGCTATCAAAGCAAAGCGTGACGGCCTGATCGAAATGGTTAAGGAGGGAGTTCGGTCGATGAAGCCCGCGGTAGCCTTCTAAAAATCCGATCACTCCTGCCCGATCGACTCCAAAAACTCCGACCGTTCATCACTCATCCGCGCCACGCAATCATTCTGCGCAATGGTGAACGCTTTGCTGCCCGCGGTCGCCGGGAACGCTTCCACTGCGCAATCGGCATCACGGGTCTTCAACCATTGCTGCTGTGCGGTCTTCAACTTGGCGGTGATGTCGGCCAGTTGCGTCGGGTTCTTGCCGTACGCCGTCTGCATGCGTTCGTTGAGGCTGGCGTAGTTGTCCTTGAGCAGGTCTTCGGCGGTGCTGCGGCTGTAGGCCGAGCATTCCAGGGTCTGGATGTCGTTTTCCACCGCGTCGCACGGGTTGTTCTCGGATTCTTCGGCGGCGTGGGCGCCGGTCGCAATCAGTGCCAGGGCGAGGAAGATCGATTTCATTGGGGTCGCTCTAATCCGTTGGTATGTGCAGGCTGCGGCAGATTCTGGCGCAAGCGCGCGGGCTTGAACAGCCAGCCGAGGAGGGCGGCGCACGACCCTTTGTCGCGGATTGACGCTTTCGGCAATTCCCCTGTCGTTTTTGCACCCGGTCGCCCCGACACCTAGGCATATGCTGGCCCCAAAGCGCCGGCAGACGATTCGGCGCATGAATCGCCAACAAGGGGACGCCTGATGAGCCCAGCCGAATTACACGCCGACAGCATCGTTATCGACGGTCTGATCATTGCCAAATGGAACCGCGAGCTGTTCGAAGACATGCGCAAGGGCGGTCTGACGGCGGCCAACTGCACTGTGTCGGTGTGGGAAGGCTTTCAGGCGACCGTGAACAACATTGCCGCCAGCCAAAAGCTGATCCGCGAGAACAGCGACCTGGTGATGCCGGTGCGCACCACTGCCGACATCCGGCGCGCCAAGGAGCAGGGCAAGACCGGCATCCTCTTCGGCTTCCAGAACGCCCACGCCTTCGAAGACCAGATCGGCTATGTCGAGGTGTTCAAGCAGCTCGGGGTCGGCATCGTGCAGATGTGCTACAACACCCAGAACCTGGTCGGCACCGGTTGCTACGAGCGTGACGGCGGGCTGTCGGGCTTCGGTCGCGAGATCGTCGCCGAGATGAACCGCGTCGGCGTCATGTGCGACCTGTCCCACGTCGGTTCGAAGACCTCAGAAGAAGTCATCCTTGAATCGAAAAAACCGGTGTGCTACTCGCACTGCCTGCCGTCAGGGCTCAAAGAGCACCCGCGCAACAAATCCGATGCAGAGCTGAAGTTCATCGCTGACCACGGCGGTTTCGTCGGCGTGACCATGTTTGCGCCGTTCCTCGCCAAGGGCATCGATTCGACCATCGACGACTACGCCGAAGCGATCGAATACACCATGAACATCGTCGGCGAAGACGCCATCGGCATCGGCACCGATTTCACTCAGGGGCACGGCCAGGACTTCTTCGAATACCTGACCCACGACAAGGGCTACGCCCGCCGTCTGACCAGCTTCGGCAAGATCATCAACCCGCTGGGCATTCGCACCGTCGGCGAATTCCCCAACCTCACCGAAACCCTGCTCAAACGCGGCCATTCCGAGCGCGTGGTGCGCAAGATCATGGGCGAGAACTGGGTGAACGTCCTCAAGGACGTCTGGGGCGAGTGAATAACTCTGGAGCCTACTCCGCTCGCCGATAGCTGCGTCAGGTCCTCGCGCCAAGCTCGCCGTACGTCCCGTACTGTCTCGCTTGTCGCTCCGGTCCTTCCTTGCTCTCGACGTGCTCGCTACGGCTCCAAAGTCATTCACACGGCTTGTTTATAAAAGCAAAGCAAAAGCTTTGCTGAGTACCGACCACGAATTTTTCTGGAGTTAAGTTTCCATGGCCAAGATCGCCCCGCAATTGCCAATCGAAGTCGACAGCGAGACCGGTGTCTGGACCTCCGACGCCCTGCCGATGCTCTACGTGCCGCGTCACTTTTTCGTGAATAACCACATGGGCATCGAAGAAGTATTGGGCGCTGATGCCTACGCCGAAATCCTCTACAAGGCCGGCTACAAGTCCGCCTGGCACTGGTGCGAAAAAGAGGCCGAATGCCACGGTCTGGAAGGCGTTGCGGTGTTCGAACACTACATGAAGCGCCTGTCGCAACGCGGCTGGGGTCTGTTCAAGATTCAGGACATCGACCTCGACAAAGGCACCGCCAGCGTCAAGCTCGAGCATTCGGCGTTTGTCTACGTCTATGGCAAGGTCGGACGCAAGGTCGATTACATGTTCACCGGCTGGTTTGCCGGCGCCATGGACCAGATCCTCGAAGCCCGTGGCAGCAAGATTCGCACTGTCGCCGAACAAGTCTACGGAGGCTCCGAAGAGGGCCACGATGACGGCTTGTTCACCGTCAAGCCGTTGTAAGCCGAGGACCGTGCCATGGCTTTCGAAGCAATGTTCCAGCCGATCCAGATCGGCAAACTGACCATCCGCAACCGCGTGCTCAGCACCGCGCACGCCGAGGTCTACGCGACTGACGGTGGCATGACCACCGACCGCTACGTCAAATACTACGAAGAGAAAGCCAAGGGCGGCATCGGCCTGGCCATCTGCGGCGGTTCGTCCGTGGTGGCGATCGACAGCCCGCAGGAATGGTGGAGCTCGGTCAACCTGTCCACCGACCGGATCATTCCGCACTTCCAGAATCTGGCCGACGCCATGCACAAGCATGGCGCCAAGATCATGATTCAGATTACCCACATGGGCCGCCGCTCGCGCTGGGACGGTTTCAACTGGCCGACCCTGATGTCGCCATCGGGCATCCGTGAACCAGTGCACCGCGCCACCTGCAAGACCATCGAGCCGGAAGAAATCTGGCGAGTGATCGGCAACTACGCCCAGGCTGCGCGCCGGGCCAAGGCCGGTGGCCTCGATGGCGTCGAACTGTCGGCCGTGCACCAGCACATGATCGACCAGTTCTGGAGCCCGCGCGTCAACAAGCGTACCGACGAATGGGGCGGCAGCTTCGAAGGGCGGATGAAGTTCGGTCTGGAAGTGCTCAAGGCCGTACGCGCCGAGGTCGGTGACGACTTCTGCGTGGGCATGCGCCTGTGCGGTGACGAGTTCCACCCGGACGGTTTGTCCCACGAGGACATGAAGCAGATCGCCAAGTATTACGACGACACCGGCATGCTCGATTTCATCGGCGTGGTCGGCTCGGGTTGCGACACCCACAACACCCTGGCCAACGTCATTCCGAACATGAGCTATCCACCGGAGCCGTTCCTGCACCTGGCTGCCGGGATCAAGGAAGTGGTCAAGGTGCCGGTTCTGCACGCGCAGAACATCAAAGACCCGAACCAGGCCACGCGCATCCTTGAAGGCGGTTACGTCGACATGGTCGGCATGACCCGCGCGCACATCGCTGACCCGCACCTGATCGCCAAGATCAAGATGGGCCAGATCGACCAGATCAAACAGTGCGTTGGTGCCAACTACTGCATCGACCGCCAGTATCAGGGCCTCGATGTGCTTTGCATCCAGAACGCCGCGACTTCCCGCGAGTACATGGGCGTGCCGCACATCATCGAGAAATCCACCGGGCCGAAACGCAAAGTGGTGATCGTCGGTGCCGGCCCGGCCGGGATGGAAGCCGCACGCGTGGCTGCCGAGCGTGGCCATGATGTGACCCTCTTCGAGAAGAAAGAATTTATCGGCGGGCAGATCACTACCGCATCGAAAGCACCACAGCGCGACCAGATCGCCGGTATCACCCGCTGGTTCCAGCTGGAACTGGCGCGACTGAAAGTCGATCTGCGCCTGGGCACGGCCGCGGATGCCGACACCATCATGGACCTGCGTCCAGACGTGGTGGTGCTGGCAGTCGGCGGCCATCCGTACCTGGAGCAGAACGAGCACTGGGGCGCCGCCGAAGGGCTGGTGGTCAGCAGCTGGGACGTGCTCGACGGCAAGGTCGCGCCGGGCAAGAACGTGCTGGTCTACGACACCATTTGCGAGTTCACCGGGATGTCGGTCGCCGACTTCCTCGCCGACAAGGGCAGCCAGGTCGAGATCGTCACCGACGACATCAAACCGGGCGTGGCCATTGGCGGTACGTCGTTCCCGACCTACTACCGCAGCATGTACCCGAAAGAAGTGATCATGACCGGCGACATGATGCTGGAGAAGGTCTACCGCGAAGGCGACAAGCTGGTGGCGGTGCTGGAGAACGAGTACACCGGCGCGAAAGAGGAGCGGGTGGTCGATCAGGTGGTCGTCGAAAACGGCGTGCGCCCGGACGAAGAAATCTACTACGCCCTCAAGGACGGCTCGCGCAACAAGGGCCAGATCGACGTCGAAGCGCTGTTCGCGATCCAGCCGCAACCTTCGCTGAGCGAAGCGGGCGACGGCTACTTGCTGTTCCGCATCGGCGACTGCGTGGCGCAGCGTAATACACACGCCGCGATCTATGACGCCCTGCGGCTGTGCAAGGATTTCTAAGGACTTGCACCAAACCCTGTGGGAGCGAGCCTGCTCGCGAATGCAATCTGTCAGTGAAAGATGAGCTGACTGATTCACCGCTTTCGCGAGCAGGCTCGCTCCCACAGTAAAGCGGATCGTGTTTCTCCAGGCTGTCTGGTGGGAGCTGCACCTATGTTGAACACCCTTCTTCCAATCCTGTTGTTCGCAGCCCTGGGCCTTGCGGTCCTCGGCGCGCTGCGGCGGATGAACATGTGGCGCCGGGGGCGGGCGGCGAAGGTCGATCTGCTCGGCGGTCTGCTGGCCATGCCCAAGCGCTACATGGTCGATCTGCACCACGTCGTGGCGCGGGACAAATACATCGCCAACACCCACGTCGCCACGGCGGGCGGTGCAGTGGCGTCGATCGTGCTGGCGATTCTGGTGCACGGTTTTGGCCTGCACAACCGCATCCTCGGCTACGCCTTGCTGCTGATGTCGGCGGTGATGTTCGTCGGCGCGATCTTCATGTACCTGCGTCGGCGCAACCCGCCAGCTCGCCTGTCGAAAGGCCCGTGGATGCGCCTGCCGAAAAGCCTGCTGGCGTTTTCCGCGTCGTTCTTTCTGGTGACCTTGCCGGTGGCCGGGATCCTGCCGGAGAACTTCGGTGGTTGGGTGCTGGCGGCCATTCTCGGTGTTGGCGTGCTGTGGGGCGTGTCGGAACTGTTCTTCGGCATGACCTGGGGCGGGCCGATGAAGCACGCCTTCGCCGGTGCCCTGCACCTGGCCTGGCACCGTCGCCCGGAACGTTTCGGCGGCGGTCGCTCGACCGGTTTGAAGCCGCTGGACCTGA
Organism: Pseudomonas retamae; assembly: GCF_043496865.1. Taxonomy (NCBI): domain Bacteria; kingdom Pseudomonadati; phylum Pseudomonadota; class Gammaproteobacteria; order Pseudomonadales; family Pseudomonadaceae; genus Pseudomonas; species Pseudomonas retamae. The sequence continues at coordinate 137,086 of NZ_JBIEIL010000003.1, read as the reverse complement.
ACAACCCCGATGCGCCGCTGGGCGTGGAAAAACCCAAGGATTTCACCTGGAACCAGTTGCTCGGTTTCGATGCCTGCGTGCAGTGCGGCAAATGTGAAGCCGCGTGCCCGGCGTTCGCCGCCGGCCAGCCGCTGAACCCGAAAAAACTGATTCAGGACATGGTCGTCGGTCTCGCCGGTGGCACCGATGCCAAATTCGCGGGTAGTCCGTATCCGGGCAAGCCCGTGGGCGAACACGGCGGCAATCCGCATCAGCCGATCGTCAACGGTCTGGTCGATGCCGAAACCCTGTGGTCATGCACCACTTGCCGTGCCTGCGTCGAGGAATGCCCGATGATGATCGAGCACGTCGATGCCATCGTCGACATGCGCCGTCATCTGACCCTGGAAAAAGGTGCGACGCCGAACAAGGGCGCCGAAGTCCTCGAAAACCTCATCGCCACCGACAACCCAGGCGGGTTCGCACCGGGCGGGCGGATGAACTGGGCAGCGGATCTGAGCCTCAATCTGCTCAGCGAGAAGAAAACCACCGACGTGCTGTTCTGGGTCGGCGACGGCGCTTTCGACATGCGCAATCAGCGCACCTTGCGTGCCTTCGTCAAAGTGCTGAAAGCGGCGAAAATCGACTTCGCGGTGCTCGGCCTTGAGGAACGCGACAGCGGTGATGTGGCACGGCGTCTTGGCGACGAAGCGACGTTCCAGTTGCTCGCCAAGCGCAATATCCAGACCCTGGCCAAATACAGCTTCAACCGCATCGTCACCTGCGATCCGCACAGTTTCCATGTGCTGAAAAACGAGTACGGCGCGTTCGATGGCAACTATCTGGTGCAGCACCACAGCACCTACATGGCTGAAATCATCCAGGCTGGCGCGCTGAACCTCGGTCAGCACAAAGGCAACAGCGTGACCTATCACGATCCGTGCTACCTGGGCCGCTACAACGGCGAGTACGAAGCGCCGCGCGAAGTGCTGCGTGCCCTCGGCATCGAAGTCAAAGAGATGCAACGTTCCGGCTTCCGATCGCGCTGCTGCGGCGGTGGTGGCGGCGCGCCGATCACTGACATTCCGGGCAAGCAGCGTATTCCCGACATGCGCATGGACGACATCCGCGAGACCGGCGCCGAACTGGTGGCCGTGGGTTGTCCACAGTGCACGGCGATGCTCGAAGGCGTGGTCGAACCGCGTCCGCTGATCAAGGACATTGCCGAACTGGTGGCCGATGCGTTGCTCGAAGACGCCGCGCCGAGCAAACCGGCGATACCGGCCAAACGTGAACCTGCGGAGGTGCATTGATGAGCGACATTATCCGCCGCGACCCGCGCGCCGAATGGATCGCGCGCAACCGCCTGCATCCGTTGCACGCGGCGATGCAGCCGGCTCAACACAGCTGGATGGGCCCGAATGGCGTTATCCGCAAGAATCTGCACGGTATCGGTTTCATCGGCCCCAACGGCATCAAGCGCATTGACCGCAGCGGCGCGCAACAGGGCGGGGCGGTCAAGCGTTCGGCCGCGGTTGAGGTGCAATTGCCGTTGCATCAGGTGCCGGCCCCGGCGTTTTACATCAGCGTGGTGCCGGACATGGTCGGCGGCCGCCTGAGCAGCCACGACCGCGACCTGCTCGGTCTTGCCCATCAACTGGCCGGTACGGACGGCGCGGTGTTGGCGGTGGTGTTTGGCGAGCACAAGGAAAGCACTTTCGAAACCGCCGGCGTCGATCGCTTGCTGATACTTGAAGGCGACGAGTTCAGCGGTTATGCACCGGAACAACGGGTGCAAGGGCTGCGGGCTGTGGATAACCAGTTCAACCCGCGCCACTGGTTGCTGCCGGACAGTCGTAGCGGTGGCGGCGAACTCGGCCGACGCTTTGCTGCAGCGCTGGGCGAACGCCCGGCAACACGCGTTTGGCAAGTGAAGGACCAGGAATGCATCGGCCGTGCCGGTGCCGGGTTGCAGGATCTGGCCCGTCCGGTTGCGCGGTTGATTCTGGCGGCGGCCGAATGCGCCGAACCAGTCAGCGAAACCCGTCACGAAGCACTGCCGGTAGAGTTATCCACAAGCGTCGCGCGCAGCCTGTCGCGAATCGAAGACCTCGGTGCGGTGGCGGTGGACCCGGGCGCGATTCCGATGGCCGAAGCCGAATTCATTTTCTCCGGTGGCAACGGCGTGAAGGACTGGGCGCTGTTCCACGAAACCGCCGCAGCACTTGGCGCCACCGAGGGTGCTTCGCGCGTGGCGGTGGACGATGGTTTCATGGCCCGTGATCGCCAGGTCGGCGCGTCCGGCACCTGGGTCACCGCGCGGGTCTATGTGGCTGTGGGTATCTCTGGCGCGATCCAGCATCTGCAAGGTATCGGCGCCTGCGACAAGGTGGTGGCGATCAACCTCGATCCAGGCTGCGACATGATCAAGCGTGCCGACCTCTCGGTGATCGGCGAAAGCGCAGGGATTCTGCAAGCATTGATCGAAGCGGTCGCCGCTTACCGCAACGAAGCCAAGCGCGATGCGGCTTAAGGAAACCCTATGAACACGAACGTTATCAGTCTGGTCTCGATTGGCGCCCACCCGACCTCCGGCCGGCCACGGCGCGCCGAACAGGATGCCCGCGCGGTCGAACTGGGCCTGCAACTGGCTGGGGATAACCTGCAAGTGCTGCACGCTGGCGACATCGCCGAACCGGCACTGCGCGCCTATCTGGGCATGGGTCTTGAGCAGATGCACGTGCTGGAACAACCGGCTGGCGCCGACGCGTTGCCGGCGCTGACGGCGTACCTGCGTGACGCGGGTGCGCAAGTGGTATTGACCGGCAGCCAGGCGGAAACCGGCGAAGGTTCGGGGATGTTGCCGTTTCTGCTGGCCGAAGGGCTGGGCTGGCCGCTGGTGGTCGGGCTGGCGCAGGTCGAGTCGATCAACGACGGTTCGGCGCTGGTGCTGCAAGCGTTGCCGCGCGGGCAGCGGCGACGCTTGAAGGTGAAGCTGCCGTTTCTGGCGACTGTGGATAACGCTGCGCCGAAGCCTCGGCAGAGTGCTTATGGGCCGGCGCGACGGGGCGTGTTGCAGGCTGATGAAGTCGAGGTGGTGGACGACCAGCTTCTGGCCGTCGCCACGCTGCAACCGGCCAAGCCACGGCCCAAGCGCTTGAAAGTGATCAAGGCCAAGAGCGGGGCTGACCGGATGAAGGCAGCCACGGCGAAGGCCAGTGGTGGCGGTGGGCAGGTTTTGAAAGGTGTAACCGCGCAGGCTGGCGCCGAAGCCATCCTCAAGTTGCTGATCGAAGAGGGTGTCGTGCGCTAGCAAGGCTTTTCCAGGCACTGAACAACCCCTGTGGGAGCGAGCCTGCTCGCGAAAGCGGACGGTCAGTTGATACATGTGTCGACTGATCTACCGCATTCGCGAGCAGGCTCGCTCCCACAATTGCATTCATTCGCAGCCAGTTTCGTGTTGTTTACCCACAATCCCTGTTGGCGGATCTGTGGATAACGTGTTCGCCCCTCCCTGCACGCCACGCCAATCAAGCCTTCCAGCCCGATGATCAGAAAGTAATCAGCGTAACTTACGGATTTTAAGAAGTTTTTCTACAAGACTCTGCAAAAACTTGCCCCCAATCTCTGTTGGCGCTTCTGTGGACAAGATGTTCGCTTTCCTCTACACGCCTTATGGAACAAGGCTTGCAAGGGTGTGATCATATTTTGATCAAACGAGGTCTTTTTCCAATCAAAGCCGCATGGACGAGGTCTTTTCCCCAAGCCGGCGCGCTTTTCCACAGAACAAGCAAAGTTACCCCCGATCTCTGTTGGCGCTTCTGTGGATAACGTGTTTGCTACCCGCTACAGGCCTTTAAATTCGCGACCTGTAGAGGGTTGATCAAAAAGCGATCAATCATTTCCAGAAACCGTGGTTTTGAATAAGTCACGATTTTTCTTTGCAAATCAGCAGGATATTTTCCGTTTCATCCACAGTTACCCCCAATTGCTGTGGGTGGGTATGTGGATAACTTGTTTGCGGAAGGCTGGGGGGCTTGCTGGATATGGCTGGCGGGGTGGTTGATCAGAAATTGTGCAATCAGAGTTTGAGGATGGGGTGACTGTGCAATAGCTATCGCGAGCAGGCTCACTCCAGGGGAGCGCATTCCAAACTAGGCGTGAGCCTGCTCGCGATGCTTTTGCTTATTAGCCCTGAACCGGTACACCTTTGAGGTACGGCGCTGGCTCAGCCCCGAGGTTGTTCAACATCCGCTCGCTGTACCAGTCAACAAAGTTGACCACGCCAAACTCATAGGTCTTCGAGTAAGGCCCCGGCTGGTACGCGGTGGAGTTGATTCCGCGCTGGTTCTCCTCCGCCAGACGTCGGTCCTGATCGTTGGTCGCATCCCACACCTGACGCATGCGCTCGACGTCGTAATCGACGCCTTCAACGGCATCTTTGTGCACCAGCCATTTGGTGGTGACCATGGTTTCCTGGGCGCTGATTGGCCAAACGGTGAAGACGATGATGTGGTCGCCCATGCAGTGGTTCCACGAATGCGGCAGGTGCAGGATGCGCATCGAGCCGAGGTCCGGGTTCTTGATCCGGCCCATCAGTTTCGCGCAGCCCTGTTTACCGTCGAGCGTCATCGACACAGTGCCCTTGAGCAGCGGCATGCGCACGATGCGGTTGCGCAGGCCAAAACTGGCGTGAGCGTACGGAATCTTCTCGGCTTCCCAGGCAGCGGCGGAGGCGGCAACGTGGTCCTTGAATGCCTGATCGGCGCGCGGGTCGGTGACGTCGTCCCATTCCAGCAGGGTTTTCAACAGTTCCGGGTGCGACGCGTTGCAGTGGTAGCACTCGCGGTTGTTTTCCAACACCAGTTTCCAGTTGGCCTTTTCCATTAAGGTGGTGGTGATCGCCACCTTGGTGTTCTCCATGTCGTACGGTTCCATGTAATGGTTGAGCGTCGACAAAAAGTCATCGATGGCCGGCGGGTTTTCCGCCAGGCTGATGAAGATGTAGCCGCCGGCAGTTTTCACATTCACCGGTTTGAGACCGTACTGCTTCATGTCGAAGTCAGCGCCCATCTCGGTGCCGGCGAACAATAAACGACCGTCCAGCTCGTAAGTCCACTGGTGGTAATGGCAGACCAGTTTGGCGACCTTGCCTTTTTCACTGGTGCACAGGCGCGAGCCACGGTGGCGGCAGACGTTATGGAATGCGTGCACCACACCTTCGGCGCCGCGAATGACGATGATCGGGTTTTTGCCGACCTGCAGGGTCAGGTAGTTGCCCTTGGCGGGGATTTCGCAGGTCATGCCAGCGATCAACCACTCTTTCTGAAAGATCTCCTGCATGTCGATATCGAACAGGCGCTCGTCGCTGTAGAACGGCTGCGGCAGGGAAAAGGTCCGCTCGCGTTCCTGGAGCATTTGTGCGGTGGCCTTGCGTGCGGGTTCCAGCGGATCGCCCAGGCTGATTTTTGCGGTGACGTCCATCGATGTAATCCTCATGGCCCTCTGCGTGGCCGGCGAAAGTGGCTGATCAGGTGTGCTGCAAAACGGTTGCTACGCAAGGTGTAAAGAAGTCGTCTTGTGTTGGGGCGAGTGTGGGGCCGGCGCTGCCCCGAACCTTATCCATGGGCGACATGGTGCAATCTGTTCCCGACGCGCAAGCCCCGGTGTTCAAGGGCTGGTCGCGATAAGTATGTCAATGTCGCGGATAGGTAAACGCGCGGTCCGCGCTATACGCAGAATCGCCGACATGAGGCCGACAGTCGGCCGTGGAGAACAGCATGTCCAACAGCTTCCTGAATCCGGTCACCACCCAGACCTGGGCCAATGGCCGACACATTGTCCGTTGCGTCAAAGTCATCCAGGAAACCTGGGATGTGCGCACCTTCTGCTTCATGGCCGATCAACCGATCATGTTCTTTTTCAAGCCGGGGCAGTTCGTCACCCTGGAGCTGGAAATCGAAGGCCAGCCGGTCATGCGCTCGTACACCATTTCCAGCTCGCCGTCGGTGCCGTACAGCTTTTCGGTAACGATCAAGCGCGTGCCGGGCGGCAAGGTGTCCAACTGGCTGCACGACACGCTGCATGAAGGGCAAGAGTTGGCAGTGCACGGGCCGGTCGGGTTGTTCAATGCCATCGATTTCCCGAGCCCGAAAGTTCTGTATCTGAGCGGCGGCGTCGGTATCACCCCGTGCATGTCGATGGCGCGCTGGTTCTACGACACCAACGCCAACGTCGACATGACCTTTATCCACAGTGCGCGCTCGCCAAAAGACATCATTTATCACCGCGAGCTGGAACACATGGCGTCGCGGATCGACAACTTCAGCCTGCACTTGATCTGCGAGAAACATGGCCTCGGTGAGCCCTGGGCCGGTTATCGCGGCTACCTCAACCACAAGATGCTTGAACTGATGGTGCCGGACTTCCTCGAGCGCGAAGTGTTCTGCTGCGGCCCGACGCCCTACATGACCGCGGTCAAGCGCCTGCTGGAAAACGCCGGCTACGACATGTCGCGTTATCACGAGGAATCGTTCGGCGCCACGCCACCGGAAGCGCGTGCCGACGCGGTGGAGCAAGCCGAGCAGGCAGCCGATGCGCCGGAAATCGACGCAGCGGATCTGCATCAGGTCGAATTCACCGCCTCCGGCAAGAGCATCCGTGTGGCACCGGGCGAAACCGTGCACGCGGCGGCGGCCAAACTGGGCCTGATGATCCCGAAAGCCTGCGGCATGGGCATTTGCGGAACGTGCAAGGTGATGAAGCTCGGCGGCGAAGTGGAGATGGAGCACAACGGCGGGATTACCGAGGATGACGAGGCCGAGGGTTTCATCCTGTCTTGCTGCAGTGTGCCTAAAGGTGATGTGCGGATTGAGTTCTGAATATGATCGTTCCCACGCTCTGCGTGGGAACGCAGCCCGGGACGCTCCGCGTCCCATTTCAATACCAGCGCTGAACCCCGATAAGCCCCGCAATGCCCGCGTAGTCTCTGGCACTCGAATACCGCCAATGCTCCGGTAAATCCACGTAACCGCGTTTCACCGGGTTGTTGTGGATATATTCAAGTTTCTGGCGCATCACTGATTCGCTGTAGACCATCTCTGCGTGCGCGCCTTCTTGCCACAGTTGATAAACCCGATCCTGCTTATGCGCGCGTTTGCTGAAGCGCAGACGCTGCAGGGCTTTGTCGGCGCCTTTGGTTTGCAAGTCATTGATGATCTGTCGCGCGGTGAATGATTTGAACTGGCTGAGGCATTTGCTCAGATCGGGTGCTTGAGCGACGAAGTGCAGGTGGTTTTCCAGGATCACGTAGCCATACAGCTTCAAGTCGTGATGAGTTTGTTGATAGCGCCAGCAATCAAGCACGTGGTCGACAATGTATGGGCGGATGAACAACGGTAGCCATTCCATCACCGTGCAGGTGAGGAAATGCGGTTTGTCGGTTTCGGTAACCAAATAGCGGCTGCGGCCCATGGGATTCGATCCTTGAATCTTGCGGTGCGTGGAGGGTGGAACGCGGAGCGTCCCTGGATGCATTAACACGCGGAGCGTGGGAACGATCAGGGTGAAGCGGGCGGGATGATGACGCTAGAAGAGAAGTCTGGTCTTACGGTGGGAAAAGTCAGTCCCGACCCAAGATCGTTCCCACGCTCTGCGTGGGAATGCAGCCACTGACGCTCTGCGTCATAGCGGTGTTCAATGTGGCGAAGGTGGTGGGGCTGGAACGCGGAGCGTCCCGGGAGGCATTCCCACGCGGAGCGTGGGAACGATCAGTGTGGCGAGGGGGATCAGGCCGACATCACTTCGCGGATGTCACGCGCCAATTCGCGCACGCGCTCTTCTTCGGTGTCCCACGAGCACATGAAGCGCGCGCCGCCCTTGCCGATGAAGGTGTAGAAACGCCAGTTCTTCGCAGTCAGCGCGGCGATGGCCGGTTCCGACAGTTGCAGGAACACGCCGTTGGCCTGGACCGGGAACATCAGCTCGACGCCGGGAATGTCGCTGACCAGTTCGGCCAGCAGTTGCGCGCAGTGGTTGGCGTGGCGGGCGTATTTGAGCCAGGCGCCGTTTTCCAGAATGCCGACCCAGGGCGCCGACAGGAAGCGCATTTTCGACGCCAGCTGCCCGGCCTGTTTGCAGCGATAATCGAAGTCTTCGGCCAGTTTGTGGTTGAAGAACAGGATCGCCTCGCCCACCGCCATGCCGTTTTTCGTGCCGCCGAAGCACAGCACATCGACGCCGGCCTTCCAGGTCAGGTCAGCGGGCGAGCAGCCGAGGAATGCGCAGGCGTTGGAAAACCGCGCGCCGTCCATGTGCAGGTGCAGGCCCAGTTCCTTGCAGGTTGCGCTGATCGCGCGGACTTCTTCCGGGGTGTAGACGCTGCCGACTTCAGTGGCCTGGGTCAGGGTCACCACGCGCGGTTTCGGGTAGTGAATGTCCTGGCGCTTGAGCGCGACCTCGCGGATTGACTGCGGGGTTATCTTGCCGTTTTCGGTGCCGGCGATCAGCAGTTTCGAACCGTTGGAGAAAAATTCCGGGGCGCCGCACTCATCGGTTTCGACGTGGGCGGTTTCCGAGCAGATCACGCTGTGGTAACTCTGGCACAGCGACGACAGGGCCAGCGAGTTGGCGGCGGTGCCGTTGAAGGCGAAGAACACTTCGCAGTCGGTTTCGAACAGGTTGCGGAAATGATCGGCCGCGCGGGCGGTCCATTCATCGTCGCCATAGGCGCGCTGGTGGCCGTGGTTGGCCTGTTCCATGGCAGCCCAGGCTTCCGGGCAGATACCGGAATAGTTGTCGCTGGCGAATTGTTGGCTCTTGTCGGTCATGGCCGGCTTCCGTAATCGAGACTCTTGTGAAGGCTCGTGGTCAATGAAGATGCGCACTTTACCGAAGATCTTCCGGGGAGCACATGCGATGTCGGGTGCAGGAAATTACCAGTTTATGGGCCGATTATGCACCTGAGCCGACGCGACGGCGCGCTGGATCTGCTCAAATGGCTGGCGTTATTGAGCATGGTCCTCGATCACCTGCGATATGTCGGCTATTCCGCCGATTGGCTATACGTGCCGGGGCGACTGGCGTTTCCGTGGTTTTGCCTGGCGATGGCGGCTAATCTGGCTCGCGACGGTTCGCGGAGAATGGAGTGGCGCTATCTGGGCTGGCTGTTGCTGTTCAGCGCCGTCAGTGAGATTCCGTATCGCTTGTACATTCCTGATCCTGACACGTTGAACGTGATGCCGACGCTGGCGCTGGGGTTGTTGGTGGCGCGCGGTTGGCAGGGTTCAGCATCGGTGCCGCGATTGCTCGCGCTGATCGCGCTGGTGGTTGCGGCGGTTTTTTCAGAACGACTGATGTTCGGTTTTTTCGGCGTTCTGCTGCCCTTGGCGATGCTGCTGGTCTTCCGTCGCCCTTGGTATTTCGGTCTGCTGCCGGGCCTGATCTGTCTCGCTGCCAATCAATGGCAGGTGTTGCTCGAATCGGCGCGGTTCGGCAACAGCGTGGCGATTGTCGGTCTGGCGATGTGTCTGTTTGCGCCAATGCTGGGAATGTTCCTGTTGCGACATCTGCGACATGTCCGGCCTGCACCGATGCGCCGGTGGGCGTATGCGCTGTATCCGGCGCATTTCCTGCTGCTGCTCGCCGTCCGCGCGGCATACACCTGACCCCTGTGGGAGCGAGCCTGCTCGCGAAAGCGGTCTGTCAGCCAACTTCCATGTCGGATGTGCCTGCCTCTTCGCGAGCAGGCTCGCTCCCACAGGGGATCTCCGCGGGTTAGAGAGATACGTTCGACCAGTCATTTCCAGCCATGTCGTAAACGCACCTTTGCGTGGCGCGCGCAGGCATTTGAGCTGTCTGTGCCGGTCATACCATCGCATCAAAGGGCACCGCTGCGATTGCTGGTGCCTTACCGAGACGAATGGCGCACAGATGCCGCTGGGAGAGACGCGATGTTCAGCAAGCAAGACCAGATCCAGGGTTACGACGATGCACTGCTGGCGGCGATGAATGCCGAGGAGCAACGTCAGGAAGATCACATCGAGCTGATCGCGTCGGAGAACTACACCAGCAAGCGCGTCATGCAGGCGCAAGGCAGTGGCCTGACCAACAAATACGCCGAAGGCTATCCGGGCAAGCGCTACTACGGCGGCTGCGAGCACGTCGATAAAGTCGAAGCGCTGGCGATCGAACGCGCCAAGCAACTGTTCGGCGCCGATTACGCCAACGTCCAGCCGCACTCCGGTTCTTCGGCCAACAGCGCGGTGTACCTGGCGCTTATCCAGCCGGGCGACACCATTCTCGGCATGAGCCTGGCCCACGGCGGCCACCTGACCCACGGCGCGAAAGTGTCGTCCTCGGGCAAGCTCTACAACGCCGTACAGTACGGCATCAACACCGACACCGGGCTGATCGACTACGACGAAGTCGAGCGTCTGGCCGTCGAGTGCAAGCCAAAAATGATCGTCGCCGGTTTCTCCGCTTACTCAAAGACTCTGGACTTCCCGCGCTTCCGCCAGATCGCCGACAAGGTTGGTGCGCTGCTGTTCGTCGACATGGCCCACGTCGCCGGTCTGGTCGCTGCTGGCCTGTATCCGAACCCGCTGCCGTACGCTGACGTCGTCACCACCACCACCCACAAAACCCTGCGCGGTCCGCGTGGCGGGCTGATTCTGGCCAAGTCCAACGAAGAGATCGAAAAGAAGCTCAACGCCGCCGTATTTCCCGGCGCCCAGGGCGGTCCGCTGATGCACGTCATTGCTGGTAAGGCGGTGTGCTTCAAGGAAGCGCTGGAGCCAGGCTTCAAGGCCTATCAGCAACAAGTGATCGACAACGCTCAGGCGATGGCCAGCGTGTTCATCAAACGTGGCTACGATGTAGTGTCCGGCGGCACCGATAACCATTTGTTCCTGGTCAGCCTGATCCGTCAGGGCCTGACCGGCAAGGACGCCGATGCCGCCCTCGGCCGTGCCCACATCACCGTGAACAAGAACGCTGTGCCGAACGACCCGCAGTCGCCGTTCGTGACCTCGGGCCTGCGCATCGGCACCCCGGCCGTCACCACTCGTGGCTTCAAGGTCAGCCAGTGCGAAACCCTCGCCGGCTGGATCTGCGACATCCTCGACAACCTCGGTGACGCCGATGTCGAGGCCAATGTCGCCCAACAGGTGTCGGCCCTGTGCGCAGACTTCCCGGTTTATCGCTGAGCGTTCTGGAGTAAATGACTATGCAACGCTATTCGGGCTTCGGCCTCTTCAAACACTCGCTCAGCCACCACGAAAACTGGCAGCGCATGTGGCGCACGCCCACGCCGAAAAAAGTTTACGACGTGGTCATCGTCGGCGGCGGCGGGCACGGTCTGGCGACTGCCTATTACCTGGCGAAAGAACACGGCATCACCAACGTCGCGGTGGTCGAGAAGGGCTGGCTGGGCGGCGGTAACACCGCGCGCAACACCACCATCGTGCGCTCCAACTACCTGTGGGACGAGTCGGCGCACCTCTACGAGCATGCGATGAAATTGTGGGAAGGCCTGTCGCAGGACCTCAACTACAACGTGATGTTCTCCCAGCGTGGCGTCTACAACCTGTGCCACACCCTGCAGGACATCCGTGATTCCGAGCGTCGGGTCAGCGCCAACCGCCTCAACGGCGTCGACGGCGAACTGCTCAACGCCAAGCAAGTGGCAGACGAGATTCCGTACCTCGACTGCTCGAAGAACACCCGTTACCCAGTGATGGGCGCTACCGTGCAGCGTCGCGGCGGCGTCGCCCGTCACGATGCCGTGGCCTGGGGCTTTGCCCGTGCCGCCGATGCCTTGGGCGTGGACCTGATCCAGCAGACCGAAGTAATCGGCTTCCGCAAGGAAAACGGCGTGTGCATCGGCGTCGAAACCAACAAGGGTTTCATCGGCGCCAAGCGCGTCGGCGTGGTCACTGCCGGTAACTCCGGGCACATGGCCAAGCTGGCCGGTTTCCGTCTGCCGATCGAATCCCACCCGCTGCAAGCGCTGGTGTCCGAGCCGATCAAACCGATTATCGACAGCGTGATCATGTCCAACGCCGTGCACGGTTACATCAGCCAGTCCGACAAGGGCGACCTGGTGATCGGCGCCGGTATCGACGGCTACAACGGTTACGGCCAGCGCGGTTCGTACCCGGTGATCGAGCACACCGTGCAAGCGATCGTCGAGATGTTCCCGGTGCTCTCCCGCGTGCGCATGAACCGCCAGTGGGGCGGCATCGTCGACACCACTCCGGACGCCTGCCCGATCATTTCGAAAACCCCGGTACCGAACATGTTCTTCAACTGCGGTTGGGGCACCGGTGGCTTCAAGGCCACACCTGGCTCGGGCAACGTGTTTGCCGCGAGCCTGGCCAAGGGTGAAATGCACCCATTGGCTGCACCGTTTTCCATCGACCGTTTCCACAACGGCGCCCTCATCGACGAACACGGCGCTGCTGCCGTCGCCCACTAACAGGAGAAATCCCCATGTTGCATATCTTCTGTCCTCACTGCGGCGAACTGCGCTCCGAAGAGGAATTCCACGCATCCGGCCAGGCGCACATCCCGCGCCCACTGGACCCGAACGCCTGCACCGACGAGGAGTGGGGCGACTACATGTTCTTCCGCGATAACCCGCGCGGTCTGCACCACGAACTGTGGGACCACGTCGCCGGTTGCCGGCAGTACTTCAACGTCACCCGCGACACCGTGACCTACGAGATTCTCGAAAGCTACAAGATCGGCGAGAAACCACAATTCACCGACAAGGCTGGCACTGCGAAAACCGCCACGACGGCGCTGGGAGAGAAGGTATGAGCCAGACCAATCGCCTGTCCAACGGTGGACGGATCGACCGCAACAAAGTCCTGAGCTTCACCTTCAACGGCCAGACCTACAAAGGTTTCGAGGGTGACACCCTGGCCGCTGCGCTGATTGCCAACGGCGTCGACATCATCGGCCGTAGCTTCAAGTATTCGCGTCCGCGCGGCATCTTCGCCGCCGGTGCCGAAGAGCCGAACGCGATTCTGCAGATCGGCGCCACCGAAGCCACGCAGATTCCCAACGTGCGCGCCACGCAACAGGCGTTGTACCAAGGTCTGGTCGCGACCAGCACCAACGGCTGGCCGAGCGTCAACAACGACATGATGGGCATTCTCGGCAAGGTCGGCGGCAAGCTGATGCCGCCGGGTTTCTACTACAAAACTTTCATGTACCCGCAATCGTTCTGGATGACTTACGAGAAGTACATTCGTAAGGCTGCCGGGCTCGGCCGTTCGCCGACCGAGAACGATCCGGACACCTATGACTACATGAACCAGCACTGCGACGTGCTGATCGTCGGCGCTGGCCCGGCCGGTCTCGCTGCAGCGCTGGCCGCTGCGCGCAGCGGTGCCCGGGTGATTCTGGCCGATGAGCAGGAAGAGTTCGGCGGCAGCCTGCTCGACTCGCGTGAAAGCCTCGACGGCAAACCGGCGATGGAGTGGGTCGCCAGCGTCCTCGCCGAGCTGAAGAACACCCCGGACGTGCTGCTGTTGCCGCGCGCCACGGTCAACGGTTACCACGACCACAACTTCCTGACCATTCACGAACGCCTCACCGATCACCTCGGTGACCGCGCGCCGATCGGCCAGGTGCGTCAGCGCATTCACCGTGTGCGCGCCAAGCGTGTGGTGCTGGCGACCGGCGCGCACGAGCGTCCGCTGGTCTACGGCAACAACGACGTGCCAGGCAACATGCTTGCCGGTGCGGTGTCGACTTACGTGCGTCGTTACGGCGTCGCACCGGGCAAAAAGCTTGTCCTCAGCACCAACAACGATCACGCCTATCGCGTCGCGCTGGACTGGCTTGATGCGAGTCTGCAAGTGGTGGCGATCGCCGATGCACGCAGCAACCCGCGCGGGGCACTGGTCGAAGAGGCGCGTGCCAAAGGCATTCGTATCCTGACTGGCAGTGCGGTGATCGAAGTGCGTGGCAGCAAACGCGTCACCGCTGCCCGCGTTGCGGCGATTGATGTAAAAGCACACGCCGTGACCAGCCCGGGCGAATGGCTCGACTGCGATCTGGTCGCCAGCTCCGGTGGTTACAGCCCGGTGGTGCACCTGGCTTCGCACCTGGGCGGCAAGCCGATCTGGCGTGAAGACATCCTCGGTTTCGTGCCGGGCGAAGCACCGCAGAAACGCGTGTGCGTGGGTGGCGTCAACGGCGTTTATGCGCTGGGCGATTCTCTGGCTGACGGTTTCGAAGGTGGCGTGCGCGCTGCGGCTGAAGCCGGTTTCCAGACTGTCGAAGGCGTACTGCCGAAAGCCTTGAGCCGCGTCGAAGAACCGACGCTGGCGCTGTTCCAGGTGCCCCACGAGAAGAACTCGGCACGTGCGCCGAAGCAATTCGTCGACCTGCAGAACGACGTCACCGCCGGTGGCATCGAACTGGCGACCCGTGAAGGCTTCGAGTCGGTCGAGCACGTCAAGCGCTACACCGCGCTGGGCTTCGGCACCGATCAGGGCAAGCTCGGCAACGTCAACGGGCTGGCGATTGCCGCGCGTTCACTGAACGTGACCATCCCGCAGATGGGCACCACCATGTTCCGCCCGAACTACACGCCAGTGACCTTCGGCGCCGTGGCCGGTCGTCACTGTGGGCACATTTTTGAACCGGTGCGCTACACCGCGCTGCATGCCTGGCATGTGAAGAGCGGCGCCGAGTTCGAAGACGTCGGGCAGTGGAAGCGTCCATGGTACTTCCCGAAAAACGGCGAAGACCTGCACGCCGCGGTCAAGCGCGAATGCAAGGCTGTGCGCGACAGCGTCGGCCTGCTCGATGCCTCGACCCTCGGCAAGATCGACATTCAAGGCCCGGATGCCCGCGAATTCCTCAACCGCGTGTACACCAACGCTTGGACCAAGCTCGACGTGGGCAAGGCGCGTTACGGTTTGATGTGCAAGGAAGACGGCATGGTCTTCGACGACGGTGTCACGGCGTGTCTGGCCGACAACCATTTCGTCATGACCACCACCACCGGTGGCGCTGCCCGCGTGCTGCAGTGGCTGGAGCTGTACCACCAGACCGAATGGCCAGAGATGAAGGTGTACTTCACCTCGGTCACCGACCACTGGGCGACCATGACCCTGTCCGGGCCGAACAGCCGCAAGCTGCTCAGCGCCGTGACCGACATCGATCTGAGCAACGAAGCGTTCCCGTTCATGACCTGGAAAGAAGGTCTGGTGGGTGACGTGCCGGCGCGGGTGTTCCGCATCTCGTTCACTGGTGAGCTGTCGTACGAAGTCAACGTCCAGGCCGACTATGCGATGGGCGTGCTGGAGAAAATCGTCGAGGCCGGCAAGCAGTACAACCTGACGCCGTACGGCACTGAAACCATGCACGTGCTGCGTGCGGAAAAGGGTTTCATCATCGTCGGCCAGGACACGGACGGCTCGATGACCCCGGACGACCTGAACATGGGCTGGTGCGTCGGTCGCACCAAACCGTTCTCGTGGATCGGCCAGCGCGGCATGAACCGTGAAGATTGCGTGCGTGATCAGCGCAAACAGTTGGTCGGCCTGAAGCCGATCGACCCGACCAAATGGCTGCCGGAAGGTGCGCAGCTGGTGTTCAACACCAAGCAGGCGATCCCGATGAGCATGGTCGGCCACGTGACTTCCAGCTACGCGCACAACTCCCTCGGTTATTCATTTGCCATGGGTGTGGTCAAGGGTGGTCTCAAGCGCATGGGCGAGCGGGTGTTCGCACCGCTGGCCGATGGCAGCGTGATCGAGGCGGAAATCGTTTCTTCGGTGTTCTTCGATCCGAAGGGTGAGCGGCAGAACATCTGACAACCTCGGGAGCGGTGGGCGGGCGGCTATTCGCGAGCAGGCTCGCTCCCACATTCGATCGCGTTTCCCTGTGGGAGCGAGCCTGCTCGCGAAGGCGGCGGCACAGCCACCACAGGAACCAACAGAATTCAGAAGGTGCTTTATGACCACAGCCAATGTTTACCAGCAACGCCCGACCACCGGCGCCCGCGCCGAGTCGTCGCTGCACCATGCCGACCTCGCCAGCCTGGTCGGCAAGGGCCGCAAGAACGCCGGCGTGATCGTGCGTGAGAAAAAACTCCTCGGCCACCTGACCATCCGCGGAGATGGCCACGATGCGGCCTTCGCCGCCGGTGTGCACAAGGCGCTGGGCATTGAACTGCCCGGCGCCCTCAGCGTCATCGTCAAAGGTGAAACCAGCCTGCAATGGATGGGCCCGGACGAATGGTTGCTGATCGTGCCCAGCGGTGAAGAATTCGCCGCCGAGCAGAAACTGCGCGAAGCGCTGGGCGATTTGCACATCGCAATCGTCAACGTCAGCGGCGGCCAGCAACTGCTCGAACTGAGCGGGCCGAACGTGCGTCAGGTGCTGATGAAGTCGACCAGCTACGACGTGCACCCGAACAACTTCCCGGTCGGCAAAGCGGTGGGCACGGTGTTCGCCAAGTCGCAATTGATGATTCGCCACACGGCTGAAGACACCTGGGAACTGCTGATCCGTCGCAGCTTCTCGGATTACTGGTGGTTGTGGTTGCAGGATGCTTCGGCCGAGTACGGCCTTAGCGTTCAGGCCTGATGATGATCGTTCCCACGCTCCGCGTGGGAATGCATCCCGGGACGCTCCGCGTCCCAAGAGCGGACGCAGAGCGTCCATGGCGGCATTCCCACGCAGAGCGTGGGAACGATCAGAGGAAAAAATATGAGCCGCGCCCCAGACACATGGATTCTGACCGCCGACTGCCCCAGCGTCCTCGGCACCGTGGACGCGGTCACGCGTTTTCTGTTCGAGCAGGGCTGCTACGTCACTGAGCACCATTCGTTCGACGACCGTCTCTCCGGGCGCTTTTTCATTCGCGTGGAATTCCGCCAGCCCGACGGCTTCGACGAACAATCCTTCCGCGCCGGCCTGGCCGAGCGCGGGCAGGCTTTTGGCATGCTGTTCGAGCTGACCGCGCCGAACTACCGGCCGAAAGTGGTGATCATGGTGTCCAAGGCCGATCACTGCCTCAACGATTTGCTCTACCGCCAGCGCATCGGCCAGCTGTCGATGGACGTGGCGGCGGTGGTGTCCAACCATCCGGATCTCAAGCCGTTGGCCGACTGGCACCAGATTCCCTACTACCATTTCCCGCTCGATCCCAACGACAAACCGGCGCAGGAGCGGCAGGTCTGGCAGGTGATCGAAGAGTCCGGCGCCGAACTGGTGATCCTCGCCCGCTACATGCAGGTGCTGTCGCCGGAGCTGTGCCGCAAGCTCGATGGCAAAGCGATCAACATTCACCACTCGCTGCTGCCGGGCTTCAAGGGCGCCAAGCCGTATCACCAGGCCTACAACAAGGGCGTGAAGCTGGTTGGCGCGACGGCGCATTACATCAACAACGATCTGGATGAAGGGCCGATCATTGCCCAGGGCGTCGAGGCGGTGGATCACAGTCATTACCCGGAGGATCTGATTGCCAAGGGGCGCGATATCGAAGGCCTGACGCTGGCGCGGGCGGTTGGGTATCACATTGAGCGCAGAGTGTTTCTCAATGCCAATAGAACCGTCGTTCTTTAACAACAGCTTCAAGTTGCAAGCTTCAAGCCGCAAGACAAAGCGGTCAGCACACTTCTTGCGGCTTGTAGCTTGCCGCTTGAAGCTCAATCCACTCTCTACCCAACAACAAATATAGAGGTGATGGCATGTCTGGCAATCGTGGTGTGGTGTATCTCGGCGCTGGCAAGGTCGAAGTACAGAAAATCGACTATCCGAAAATGCAGGACCCGCGCGGCAGGAAGATCGAACACGGTGTGATCCTGCGTGTGGTTTCCACCAACATCTGCGGCTCCGACCAGCACATGGTGCGCGGCCGGACCACGGCGCAGACCGGTCTGGTGCTGGGTCACGAAATCACTGGCGAGGTCATCGAAAAAGGCTCCGACGTCGAAAACCTGAAGATCGGCGACCTCGTCTCCGTACCGTTCAACGTGGCTTGCGGGCGCTGCCGTTCCTGCAAAGAGCAGCACACCGGCGTCTGCCTGACCGTCAACCCGGCCCGTGCCGGTGGCGCTTACGGTTACGTCGACATGGGCGACTGGACCGGCGGCCAGGCCGAATACGTACTGGTGCCGTACGCCGACTTCAACCTGCTGAAACTGCCGGACCGCGACAAGGCCATGGAGAAGATCCGCGACCTGACCTGCCTCTCCGACATCCTCCCGACCGGTTACCACGGCGCCGTCACTGCCGGCGTGGGGCCGGGCAGCACCGTGTACATTGCCGGCGCCGGCCCGGTCGGTCTGGCCGCTGCCGCCTCTGCGCGTCTGCTTGGTGCGGCGGTGGTGATCATCGGCGACGTCAACACCATCCGCCTGGCCCACGCCAAGGCTCAGGGTTTTGAGATCGTCGACCTGTCCAAAGACACCCCACTGCACGAGCAGATCGCTGCACTGCTCGGCGAGCCGGAAGTCGACTGCGCAGTCGACTGCGTCGGCTTCGAAGCCCGCGGCCACGGCCACGACGGCGTCAAGGCCGAAGCCCCGGCCACCGTACTCAACTCACTGATGGGCGTGGTGCGCGTAGCCGGCAAGATCGGTATCCCGGGCCTGTACGTCACCGAAGATCCGGGTGCCGTGGACGCCGCCGCGAAAATGGGCAGCCTGAGCATTCGCTTCGGTCTGGGCTGGGCCAAGTCCCACAGCTTCCACACCGGCCAGACTCCGGTGATGAAGTACAACCGCCAGTTGATGCAGGCAATCATGTGGGATCGCATCAACATTGCCGAAGTGGTGGGCGTGCAGGTCATCAGCCTCGACCAGGCGCCGGAAGGGTATGGCGAATTCGATGCGGGTGTACCGAAGAAGTTTGTGATTGATCCGCATAAGTTGTTTAGTGCGGCGTAGTTTTATTAAGGGAACAGAGGCGGCGACTGCAGAGTCGCCGCTTTTTTTGGGTTACTCATTACTCAGGGCGAACTTCCGCTGCTTGGTCCCCTTTCTGTCCTTTCTCCCTTACAAAGGAAACTGTCTGTCCTTCTTTTAAGCTTTTAAAACCATCGGACTCTATTGCTTTAAAGTGAACGAAAAGATCCCCGCTGCCTTTTTGAGCTGTAATGAATCCATAGCCCTTTTCATCGTTAAACCATTTGACCGTACCAGTCTCTCTATCTGACATTTCCGTATTTCCTGCTTCGTTGGTTAACCGGTTACAAAACTGCAAAGACTTTAGGACGTTTTTGGTTTGCGCTCGTCCAGAGCGAATTTGATGTCCACAGCGTAGTACTGACCGCTATCCCCGCGCACAAGGTCATAAGTAACCTTCTGTCCCGCTTTGATAAGTTTGATGATTGGATCGTCCGGGCTGATGCAAAAGATGATCGGCGGGACATCTGATTCGAGCAGCTCATCGCGCGACCGGCATGGCTTTTCCATCTCTTTATCTCCCGATTAGTGACCGTAAGTAGCACCTCGCTTTCTTCTAACTTTAGCGTATTCGATGCCACATATCGGCACACCTGTCAGATCTGACAGGTGTTTAGTATGTTTGGGAATAGCGGTGTGAAAGCTAAGAAATCAACGGTCTAAATAATCAGAGAGCAACCAATGCCCCTTGATAAAGAACAGGTCCGGTTGGTTTACCAGTCGGCGACCCACCTTTAGGCTCAAGCGTTACCGCCAACGTAATCGGCTTGCCGATCAACCCTTTCTGCGCCTCGCTCAACTCGACCTTGCCCTTGCCCCCGACCGGAACCACACCCAGCGAGATCGGCGTGCCATCGTCGGGAATCGCCCACAATTCGAGGCGTCGATCCGCCTCCACCGCTGCAAGTATCAGCGGTTCGACCTGCAGATAATCCGCATGCGCTTCGACCTTCAACGCCGGTTTTGCATCCGTGCTTAACAGCGTGGCGCTGTAGCGGGCGTCGTCACGGTTGTACAGCGAGCCGACGAACACCAGCGCGACGATGGAGCACGCTGCCACCGTGAGCCGCAGCCAATTCCAGAACGGCCGTTTCTCGGGTACGTGCAGCACTTGCGGTTCGATGCGCGCGGTAATGCTGTGCCAGACGCGGTCCGGCACGGGGCGTTCCGGCAGTGCTTCGGTGAGAGAGGCGAGGGTTTCCTGCCAGTGCGCCAGCTCGCGGCGCAGTGCCGCGTCATCCACAAGCAACTGTTCAAAGCGCCGCCGCGCCGGCGCTGGCATCAAGCCGATTGCATAATCGGCAGCGAGGGCGCGGCGCAGGGCAGGGGTCTGGTAGTTCATGCTTCAAGGCACCGGCGCAGGCGTTCCAGGCCTCGGCGAATCCACGATTTGACGGTTCCCAGGGGCGTGGCCAGATGTTCGGCAAGTTCGCTACAGGACAACCCCTGAAAGTACGCCACACTGATCGATTGGCGCTGCATGCCGTCGAGGGTTTCCAGGCAGCGCTTGAGCGCGTGGGCTTCGCGGGCGCTGTTCAGTTGTTCGTGCGCCGAGGGGCTTTCATCCGACAGCGCGTCTTGCTCAACCTCGCTCAGCGGCCGCTCGCGCCGCTTGCGCAATTGATCGATGGCTTGATTGCGGGTGATGTTGATCATCCAGGTCAGCGGCGCCGACAAGTGCGCCTCGTAGCGCGAGGCGTTGTGCCAGATGCGCACGAAGCTTTCCTGCAGCACCTCTTCGGCCAGATCGGCGCGGCCCATGAAGCGCAGCGCTACGCCGTGCAGGCGCGGGCTGACGCTGCGGTACAGCGTTTCAAAAGCGCGCCGATCCCCTAGCGAGCACTGGGCGAGGAGCTGGCGCAACTGATCGGTGTCGGCGATGGATATGACCATTCTCCAGACAAGCGTGAGCGCACGACGGCGAGGCTCGAACTGTTCACAGGCTAGTTCAGCGACAGGGCTTGTGCCATTCATCATGTCGGCGTCCGGATTTCACGTTTTATATACGCAGGCCAGATGAAAATGGATGCGCCGCGCCGGAACATGCGCCTGGATACCCGGTCAAACCGGCAGTTTTACTGCCCGTCGACCGGGTGGTTTTCACAGCTCGAGAGGATGTCTGAATGAAGATTTCACGCGGTTTTGCCCTGGCATCGCTCCTGACCCTGGCCGCCGGGCCGGTGTTTGCTGGTTTCAGCCTGAATGACGTGGCCGGTGCGGTCTCGGGCATGCAGGGTGGCGACAAGGCCGCTGCGGCGGCGCCGACCTCGGAAACCGCTGGTTTGCTCAGCGCCCTGAGTGCGCTGGACGTGACGCCGGAGCAAGCGGTGGGCGGCACCAGCGCAATGCTGGGCCTGGCGAAGAACCAGTTGAGCAGCACCGACTATTCGCAATTGGCCAAGGAAGTGCCGGGAATCGACAAGTTGTCCGGTGGCAGCGGCAATCTGGCGGCGCTGGGCGCGTTGCTTGGTTCGTCGGGCAAATCTGCCGGGCTGGAAAATGCGCTGGGCAACGTCAAGGACACCAACGACCTGAACAACGCGTTCAGCGCGCTGGGCATGGACAGCGGCATGATCGGCCAGTTTGCCCCGGTGCTCCTGCAATACCTCGGTCAGCAGGGTGTGGGCGGTTCGCTGCTGAGCAGCCTGGGCAATATCTGGGGCACCGGCAGCGGTAGCTGAGTCAGCGGCGCTCGTTGCGCAATTCGGCGATGCGCTGATCCTTCTCGGTCCAGAGCTGGTTGACCCAGTTCTGGACACGCTCGCGAAACACCGGGTCCTTTTCGTAATCGCCCTGCCACAGCGCCGGGTCGAGTTCGCGGGTCTTGATGTCGATGATGACCCGCGGAACGCTGCCACAGATCAGATCCCAAAACCCAGGAATCTTCTCTTGCGGGTAGACCACCGTCACATCGAGCATGGCATCGAGTTGTTCGCCCATCGCCGCCAATACAAACGCCACGCCACCGGCCTTGGGTTTGAGCAGGTGATTGAACGGTGATGTCTGCTGTGTGCTTTTCGCCAAGGTGTAGCGCGTGCCTTCCAGATAATTCACCACGGTCACCGGCTGACGTTTGAACAGCTCGCAGGCGGCTTTGGTGATCTCCAGATCCTTGCCTGCCAGTTCCGGGTTCTTCGCCAGAAAGGCCTTGGTGTAGCGCTTCATGAACGGGTAATCCAGCGCCCACCACGCCAGCCCAAGGAACGGCACCCAGATCAGCTCTTTCTTGAGAAAGAACTTGAAGAACGGCGTGCGCCGGTTGAGGGTCTGGATCAGCGCGGGAATGTCGACCCACGATTGATGATTGCTGACCACCAGATAAGAGGTGTCGCGACGCAAATCGTCGCCGCCGCGAATGTCCCATTGCGTGGGGATGCACAGCTGGAAGATCAGCTTGTCGATCTCGGCCCAGGTCTCGGCAATCCACATCACCGCCGCGGACGCATAATCGCGCCAGCGCCCCGGTGCGACCAGTTTGAGCAAGGCAAACACCATCAACGGCCCGATCAGGATCAGGGTGTTGAGCAACAGCAGCAGGGTGACGAAACAGCCGGTGAGCAGGCGGCGCATAGGCAACTCTTGGAAGTGTCAGGGGCGGGCCATGATAAGCAGCTTCGCGCGACAGGCCAAATCGGTGGTGACGAATGTTTCACTTTTTGGTCGGTATGCTTGGCTCAAGAGTCGTGTTGAAGCTGCCGGCCTCTTCGCGAGCAGGCTCGCTCCCACAGGGGAATGCATTTCAATGTGGGAGCGAGCCTGCTCGCGAAGCGGTCCGAGAAGCGAACGAATGACTCAACGGGTGTCTAAAATCCAAGCCTGCCGCCCTTCAATTTCCAAGGAAGCCCCCTAAGTGAAATCCCTCCTTGCACTGTTTGCCCTCGTCGCCCTGCCGGTCATGGCCGCTGAGCCGACCCTGTACGGGCGTTACGAATACATCGCGCTGCCGGAAATCGGCGGTGAAGTGCTCAAGGCCAAGATGGACACCGGTGCGCTGACCGCCTCGCTGTCGGCCAAGGATATTGAAACCTTCACCCGCGATGGCGACGACTGGGTGCGTTTCCGCCTCGCCACCAAGGACGCCAGCAACAAGGTCTACGAGCACAAGGTCGCGCGCATCAGCAAGATCAAGAGCCGCTCGGACGAAGAGGACGAGGGCGAAAGCACCGACGTCGCCAAGCGCCCGGTAGTCGATCTGGAACTGTGCCTGGGCAACGTCAAGCGCACTGTCGAAGTCAACCTGACCGACCGCAGCCACTTCAACTATCCGCTGCTGATCGGTGCCAAGGCGTTGCGCGAGTTTGGCGCCGCAGTGAATCCGGCGCGGCGCTTCACCGCCGACAAGCCGGACTGCTAAGTGGTCTCATTGACGTAACGTCAGGCTTGGGGCACCGTTCGCGCACTTAACCCACAGGCTCGGATGCCATGCCCCATATCCTGATTGTCGAAGACGAAGCGGCGATTGCCGATACGCTGATTTTCGCCCTGCAGGGCGAAGGCTTCAGCACCACGTGGCTGAGCCTCGGCGCGGCAGCGCTTGAGCATCAGCGGCAGACGCCGGCCGATCTGATCATTCTCGACATCGGCCTGCCGGACATCAGCGGCTTCGAGACCTGCAAACAGCTGCGGCGCTTCAGCGAAGTGCCGGTGCTGTTCCTCAGCGCACGGGATGCCGAGATCGATCGTGTGGTTGGCCTGGAAATCGGCGCCGACGATTATGTGGTCAAGCCGTTCAGCCCGCGTGAAATCGCCGCTCGGGTGAAGGCAATCCTCAAACGCGTGGCGCCGCGCCCGGCGATCGAAGGTGCTTCGGCGCTGTTTCGCATCGATGCAGATCGGGTGCAGATCATCTATCGCGGCCAGACCCTGAGCCTGACCCGTCACGAATTCCGACTGTTGCAATGCCTGCTCGAACAACCCGAGCGGGTGTTCAGTCGTGAGCAACTGCTCGACGCCTTGGGCGTGGCAGCGGATGCCGGTTACGAGCGCAGCATCGACAGCCACATCAAAAGCGTGCGTGCCAAACTGCGCCTGGTGCGCGCCGACGCCGAGCCGATCCAGACCCATCGCGGCCTCGGCTACAGCTACAGCCCGGGGCACAGCTGATGTCGTTGGGGCTGCGGATTTTTCTGGTGTATGTGCTGTTCGTCGGCCTGACCGGGTATTTCGTGCTCAACACGGTGATGGAAGAAATCCGCCCCGGCGTGCGCCAGTCCACCGAGGAAACCCTGGTCGACACCGCCAACCTGATGGCGGAAATCCTGCGCGACGACTTCAAGGCCGGCACCCTCAGTGAAAACCGCTGGCCGCAACTGCTGCGCGCCTATGGCGAGCGCCAGCCGCAGGCGACGATCTGGGGCTTGCCGAAGAATCAGGTCAACCACCGGATCTACGTGACCGACGCCAAAGGCATCGTCGTGCTCGACTCCAGCGGCGTCGCGGTCGGCCAGGATTACTCGCGCTGGAATGACGTCTACCTGACCTTGCGCGGCGAGTACGGCGCGCGTTCGAGCCGCAGCGACCCTGACGATCCGAACTCCTCGGTGATGCACGTCGGCGCGCCGATCCGCGACAACGGCAAGATCATCGGCGTGGTTACTGTGGCCAAACCGAACAGCTCGTTGCAGCCTTACGTCGATCGCACCGAGCGGCGCTTGCTGGTTTACGGCGCCGCGCTGATCGGCCTCGGCCTGTTGTTCGGCGCGTTGCTGTCGTGGTGGCTGAGCCGCGCGCTGCACCGGCTGACCGGTTACGCCCAAGCGGTGAGCGAAGGCCGGCGTGTGGAAGTGCCGCATTATCGCGGCGGCGAACTGCAACAGCTTGCCACTGCAGTGGAGCAGATGCGCACGCAGTTGGAAGGCAAAGCCTACGTCGAGCGCTATGTGCATACGCTGACCCACGAGCTGAAAAGTCCGTTGGCGGCAATTCGTGGTGCGGCGGAGTTGCTGCAAAGCGATATGCCTCCCGTCCAGCGCCTGCGCTTTGTCAGCAACATCGACAGCGAAAGCGCGCGGATGCAGCAGCTGATCGAACGCTTGCTCAATCTGGCGCAGGTCGAACAACGCCAAGGCCTGGAAGAGCGTGTGGCAGTGCCGCTGGCGCTGTTGGTCGCAGAGTTGCTGCAGGCGCAGGCTGCGCGGATCGAGGGCAAGCAGATGCGTGTCGAGCAAGCGATTGGCGAGGATCTGTTGCTGATTGGCGAGCCGTTTCTGCTGCGCCAGGCGTTGGGCAATCTGCTGGAAAACGCTTTGGATTTCACTCCCGCGCAAGGGTTGTTGCGCTTGAATGCCGAGCGGGTTGGCGAGCAGATCGAGGTGCGACTGTTCAACGAAACCACGCCGAT
Source organism: Pseudomonas retamae (assembly GCF_043496865.1). NCBI lineage: Bacteria > Pseudomonadati > Pseudomonadota > Gammaproteobacteria > Pseudomonadales > Pseudomonadaceae > Pseudomonas > Pseudomonas retamae. The sequence goes on along the minus strand of NZ_JBIEIL010000003.1, from coordinate 111,835 downwards.
TCCCGATTACGCCTTGCCGCGTCTGACCGAGCGCTTCTACTCATTGCCGCGCCCGGACAGTGGGCGCAAGAGCACCGGGTTGGGGCTTAATTTCGTTGAAGAAGTGGTCAAGTTGCATGGTGGTGCGCTGCGTATCGGCAATGTCGAGAGCGGGGTGGAGGTAGTGTTGCGCCTGCCTTGAGACCGAGTCGCGGCCTTCGCGAGCAGGCTCGCTCCCACAGAGAAGTGCATTCCAAAGTGGGAGTGAGCCTGCTCGCGATAGGGCCGGTACATTCTCCACACAATCTCCATACTTTCCCCATAAACCACCCACACCGGCACAACAGACTCTGCCCATCCAAACAGGGAGAGTCCCATGAACCGAAATCTGACCATCAAGCTCGGCGCCATCGCCCTGCTGATCCTGCTGTTGCTGATACCGCTGCTGATGATCGACGGCGTCATCGACGAGCGCCAACAATTACGCGACGGTGTACTCGATGACATCGCCCGCAGCTCCAGCTACAGCCAGCAGCTGAGCGGGCCGGTGATGGTGGTGCCGTATCGCAAGGTGGTGCGCACCTGGAAAACCAACGAAAAAACCAATCAGCGTTTTGAGGAAGTCGGCGAACAACGTGGGCGCTTGTACTTCCTGCCGGAGCGTTTCGAACTCGACGGCCAGGTGGAAACCGAGCTGCGCAAGCGCGGCATTTATGAAGCGCGGCTGTTTCACGCGGACAACCGCATCAACGGTCATTTCGCCCTGCCAGCGCAATTGGGCATCAAGGAGAACTTCGCTGATTACCAGTTCGACGCGCCGTTCCTGGCGGTGGGCATCAGCGATATCCGGGGCATCGAAAATGCCCTGAAACTGGAAGTCGATGGCCAGCGCCTGGACTTTGTCCCAGGGTCGGAAGTGGGCTGGATCGGTGAAGGCGTGCATGTAACGCTGCCAGCGCTGGACACCGGCAAAACCACCCAACTGAGCTTTGCCTTCGACCTGCGCCTGCAAGGCACCGGCTCGCTAAAAGTGTTGCCTGTGGGCAAAACCAGCAGCGTCAGCCTCAAGGCCAACTGGCCGCACCCAAGCTTTGTCGGCAACTTCCTGCCGGCCAAGCGTGAAATCAACGATCAGGGTTTCAGCGCCGATTGGCAGACCTCGTTTTTCTCCACCAACCTGCAAGAAGCGATGGACCGCTGCATCGTCGGCGACTGCGATGGGCTGAACGGCCGCAGCTTTGGCGTCAGCTTCATCGACCCGGTCGACCAGTACCTGAAAAGCGACCGAGCGATCAAATACGCCTTGCTGTTCATCGTCCTGACCTTCGCCGGTTTCTTCCTCTTCGAAGTGCTCAAGAGCCTCGCGGTGCACCCGGTGCAGTACGCGTTGGTCGGTGTGGCGCTGGCGTTCTTTTACCTGTTGCTGCTGTCGCTGTCGGAACACATCGGCTTCGCCCTGGCGTATCTGCTGTCGGCCAGTGGTTGCGTGTTGCTGATCGGCTTTTACGTCTGCCATGTGCTGCGCAGCGTGCGTCACGGTTTGAGCTTCTCCACCGGGCTGGCAGCGTTGTATGGCCTGCTCTATGGATTGCTGAGCGCTGAGGATTACGCGCTGCTGATGGGCTCGCTGCTGCTGTTCGGATTGCTTGGGGTGTTCATGGTGCTGACGCGCCGGCTGGACTGGTATGCGATCGCGCAGAAACCGGCGAAGCCGCTGGAGTTTGATCTGGGGGTGGTGGAATGAGCGGGTTGAGAGCTGAGCGCAGGGAAGTGGCGGTTCTGCTGACACTGATTTTTGCAGCGCTGCCACCGAAACCGAGCTGGTGCATTCGCGAGCAGGCTCGCTCCCACATTGGTTTTATGTTGCTACCACCATGGCATGAACAACGCAATTCAACTGTGGGAGCGAGCCTGCTCGCGAAGAGGGCGGAACAGGCGCCGCCAATTTAGGGCTTGGGCATTGTCGCGACCATGGAAGGCCGCTGACTCACCTCAAAATACCAATCGCCCAGTTGTGGATTGGCCGCGCGCCAATCCATGTCCGGGAAACGCAGATCCAGATAACCCAGCGCACAGGCGACGCTGATCGCGGCCACGTCGAAGTGGCTGGTCAGTTCGGCAATCGCCTCGTTTTCCAGCACGGCGAGGGCGCGGCGGATCTTGTCGCGCTGCGCATCGAGCCACTGCTCCCAGTGTTTTTCCACCGGGCGCAGGACGGTTTCGTAACGCACCATCACCGAGGCGTCCATGATCCCGTCGGCCATCGACGCCAGCGTCAGCCGCCGCCAGCGCGCCGCACCTTCACGCGGGATCAGCGGATTGCCGACGTGCTGCTGGTCGAGGTATTCAAGGATCACGCGGCTGTCATGGATGACATTGCCATCGGCCAGACGCAGGGCGGGAATCTTGCTCAACGGGTTGTCGGCGATCAGCGCCGGGTCCGGACTGACCGGGCTGAGCACACAGTCTTGCAGCGCCACGCGATCCTGCTGCCCGGTTTCGTGGAGCAACACCATCACTTTGCGCACGAACGGGGAAAGGGTGTTGTGGTAAAGGGTCATGCTGGGAGCGGACATGGGCAAGGTCTCGATCAGGACAATGATGGCGCAGCATAGCCTGCTCGAGTCCAGCGCAGAACCCATGTGGGAGCGAGCCTGCTCGCGAAGGCGTCGGGACAGTCGACTTTGATGTTGAATGTCAGGGCGCTTTCGCGAGCAGGCTCGCTCCCACATTTGAAATACGTTCCCCTGTGGGAGCGAGCCTGCTCGCGAAGAGGCCTTGGCAGGCGATATAAAATCACCCGCGCTGCAGCAATCCCTTGAGCGCCAGAAATGCCGGCACACCCAGCCCGACCCAGCTCAACGCATCCCAGATGCCGTCCCCCAGCAATGCCGCAAACAACCCCGCCGCACTGAGCAGGGCGATCACGATCGGTGTGCTGAAGACCTTCCAGAAACTCGACTGACGCGGCTTCATGCCGAGGCCTCCGCGGTTTCCGTCACCCGGTTCGCCGCTTTGCGCCGCACTACCCACAGGTATACACCGCTGGCCAGCACGATGATGGTCAACACATCGAGCGTGGCCCACAGGATCTTCATCGGCATGCCGCCGTAGTCACCGAAATGCAAAGGCTGCGACATGCCCATGGCGTCCATGTACCACGGGCGTTCGGCCACGGCGGTAACCTGCAGAGTGGTGGCGTCGATCAGCACTGGCGTCAGCAGATGCGAAGTCAGGTGCGTGCCGCCCTTCATGAATACCGCGTAATGGTGTTCGCTGGAAAAGCGTGTGCCGGGGAAGGCGATGAAATCCGGCTTCATGCCTGGCGCGACTTCAGCGGCAATGTCGAGTAGGCGCGTGGCTGGCGCCAATTGCGTCAGCGGCGGCGCGTCGCGGTACGGCGCAATCAGCGTGGTCAGCGCGTCGTTGCGCCACGCCGCGATCAGCAGGTCGGCGCAGGCGCTGATCACTCCGGTCACGCCCACCACCAGGCACCACGTCAGCGTCACGATGCCGATCAGGTTATGCAGGTCGAGCCAGCGCAGCCGCGTGGATTTGTCCTGGCGCACGGTGCCGAATTTCAAGCGACGCATGAACGGCAGGTACAGCACCGTCCCGGACACGATCGCCACGACAAACAACAACCCCATGAACGCCAGCAGCAGTTTGCCCGGTAACCCGGCGAACATGTCGACGTGCAGGCGCAGGATGAACAGCATCAGGCCGCCGTTGGCCGAGGGTGTTTCCAGCGCCTCGCCGGTGCGCGCATCGAGCATGAAGGTGTGCGACGAGTTCGGTTCGGTGTCCGCGGTTTTCGCCATGATCGCGAACGCCGCATTCGGCTCTTCGTCGTCATAACCGAAGTACTGCATGACTTCGCCGGGCCGATGCTGCTGCGCGGCGTCGACCAGTTGCTGCAGGTTGAGCTGCGGCGTGTCGGCCGGCATTTCGCGCAACTCGGGAGCGTTGCCGAGCAGATGATCGATCTCGTGGCTGAAAATCAGCGGCAGACCGGTCAGTGCCAGCATCAGCAGAAACACCGTGCAGATCAGGCTGGTCCAGGTGTGAATGAACGACCAGCGGCGGATGGTTTTACTTTTCATTGCATGACCTTCAAAAACACCGAAGCCGTCCACCGCGGACGGCCTGGTAATGGGGCCCGTTTCAGCTCACGCGCTTACCACTTGTAGGTGGCGCTGGCGACGACGCTGCGTTGGTCGCCGTAGTAGCAATAGAAGCTGTCGCAGGTGGAAATGTAGTCCTTGTCGAACAGGTTGGTCGCGTTGACCGCCAGCGACGCGCCTTTGAGGCTGTTGTCGAGGCGACCGAGGTCGTAATGCACCGAAGCGTCGAACACCGTGTAGGCGTCGGCCTTGCCCAGCCAGGTGTTGGCCTTGTCGCCGTAGGTGTTGCCGGTGTAACGCACGCCGCCGCCAATGCCGAAGCCGTCGAGCACGCCGCTGTGCCAGGTGTAATCGGTCCACAGCGAAGCTTGCTGGTTAGGCATCAGTTGCAGGCGATTGCCCTTGTCGACGCCATTTTGCACTTCCGACTTGGCCAGGGTGTAGGCGGCGATGACTTTCAGGTTGTCGGTCACGTCGGACACCGCTTCCAGCTCCAGACCTTTGACTTTGACTTCGCCGGTCTGGCTGGTGATCGAGACGTTGTTGACGAAGGTGTTGACCGAGACGTTCTTCTGGGTGAGGTCATACACGGCGGCGGTCAGCAGGGTCTTGCTGCCCGGCGGCTGGTACTTGATGCCCAGTTCCCATTGCTTGCCTTCGGTGGGTTTCAGCGAACCGGTGGACGTGGCGTCGGCACCGGTGGTTGGCTGGAACGACTCGGCGTACGACAGGTACGGCACGAAACCGTTGTCGAACACGTAGCTGAGGGCCGCGTTGCCGCTGAATTTCTTGTCGCGCTGGGTATTGGTGGCATCGCCCTTGTTGATGAATTGCGTGCTGGTGTGCACCCAGTCTTCACGGCCACCGAGGGTCAGGCGCCATTGATCGAGGGCCATTTGATCCTGCACGTACAGGCCGGTCTGGTAGGTTTTCTGGTCGTAGTCGTAAAACGCCGTGGAGCGCGCCGGGCGGACGATCGGCTGGCCGTAGATCGGGTTGTTGACGTTGATGTCCGGCGCGGTGCCGAAAATCGACGTGTAGTTGGTGTTGCTGCGCTGGTGATCCAGACCCAGCAGCAGGGTGTGGCGGATATAACCGGTGGCGAAGTCGGCCTGGAAACTGTTGTCCACGGCGAACTGGCTGATGTCTTCATCGGCATTGGTGGTACTGCGACCGACGTTACCTTGCTCGTCCACGGTGAACCCGACAAACGATGGGTTGTAGCTGTTGACCGTTACGGTCTGGAACGACAGGTCGGACTTGGTATAACGCAGGTTCTGCTTGAACTGCCAGACGTCGTTAAGGCGATGTTCGAAAGCATAACCGAGCGCGTAATAGGTGCGGTCGTAATAGTCGTAGTCGGGGTCACCCAGGTTTTTATGGTGGGAAATCTCGCCGAACGGCATGTTGATTTTCGTGCCCTGGATTGGATAGAACTGGCTGGTGACACCGGTATCGTCACGCGTGAACTGGGTCAGCAGAGTGAGCCGCGTATCGTCGTCCATGTTCCAGGTCAGGCTCGGCGCGATGTTGTAACGCTTGTTGTCGATGTGGTCGATCTGCGTATCGCTGTCGCGTACCACGCCGCTGATGCCGTAAAGAAACTGCCCGGCATCATCGATCTTGCCGGTGCTGGCGAAGTTGATCTGACGGTGATTGTCGCTGCCATATTGCAGTTGGATTTCGTTGCTCGCTTCAGCACTCGGGCGGCGGCTGACCATGTCGAGCAGGCCGCCCGGCGGGGTCTGGCCGTACACCGAGGAGGCCGGGCCGCGCAGCAGGGCGAGGCGGTCGAGGTTCCAGGTTTCCTGTTTCGGGTTGGCGTACACGCCTTTGGGCAGCGGCAGGCCGTCGAGGAATTGGGTCGGTTCGAAACCGCGCACGCGCAGCCAGTCGGCGCGGGTGTCGCTGCCATAGCTGCTGGCGGTGATGCCCGGCATGTAGCGCACGGCATCGTCGAGGCTGTGCACGCTGCGGTCGTCCATTTGCTGACGGGTCGCCACCGAGATCGAGCGCGGTGCTTCGACCAGTGCGGTGTCGGTCTTGGTCCCGGCGGCGGTGCGCGTGGCGGTGTAGCCCTCGACCGGGCCCCAGGCGGTTTCCAGATTGTCTACGCCGATGACCGAAGTTTCCGGCAGGGCCAGCGTGCCTTCAGGCACAGCGACCAGGGTGTAGGTGCCGGCGCTGCTTTGTTCCAGTTGCAGACCGGTGCCACGCAGGGCGGCGCGCAGAGCGCCGGCGGCATCGTATTGGCCGTTGACCGGTGCCGAGGTCTTGCCCGCCGCCAGTGCCGGATTCAGCGACAACGCCAGGCCGCCCTGACTGGCGATCTGGTTCAACGTAGTCGACAGCGACGCCGCCGGCAGGTTGTAGGCGCGCACGCTGGACGCTTGCTCGGCGGCGAGCAACGGGCTGCTGATCAGCGGGGCGCCGAGCGCGATGGCGACGGCCAGCAGACTGGGGCGCAACAAGGTGTCTAGCGAACGGGACATACGGCGGCTCCTGAATGGAAATATTTCTCAATTGCCTGTGTGCCGGACGAGATTGGAAAAGTGATAGGGCTGGGTGGAAATTCTTTTTTTGCTGGATATGGTTGTGCGGCTGATGGCGCCTTCGCGAGCAGGCTCGCTCCCACAGGTGATCGCATGCCAAAGTGGGAGCGAGCCTGCTCGCGAAGGCGGCTTGCCTGCCGGCGCATTACTCAGGCTTGATATCAGCCTTCGCCACGGTGACCCAATATGGCGTATGCCGTTCGATCTGCACTGGCAGGGTCGGCAGCAATGCGCTCAGGGCCTTGTCGGTATCGTGCAGCGGGAAACTGCCGGTAATGCGCAAGTCCGCCACCTCCGGCGCCACGCCCAGATGCCCGCGACGATAGCGCCCGAGTTCATGCAGCAGATCGCCGAGGCGCGCGTTATCGACCACCAGCATGCCGCGTGTCCAGGCATCGGCGCCGGGATTGAGCGCGGCGACCTGGCCAAGGCCATCGCGGCGCAGCAGCACTTGCTGGCCTTCGCGCAGAATCTGTTCCTGCGGATTGGCTTGCCCATGGGCGGCCACCGCCGACTGCAACACGCTCAACCGCGTGCCGTCTTCTTCTCGCTTGACCAGAAACCGCGTGCCCAAAGCACGCATGCTGCCTTCGCGGGTTTCGACAATGAACGGCCGCGCATCGCCATGACCGGTTTCGACGAGAATTTCGCCTTCCTGCAAGACGATCAACCGGCGCTGGTCATCGAATCGCACATCCACCGCGCTGTGGGTATTGAGATTGAGCACGGTGCCGTCCGCCAGGCGCACGGTGCGCTGCTCGCCAGTCGCGGTGCGCTGGTCGGCCAGCCAGTAATCGAGCGGCAGAAAGCGTTCACTGGCGAACAGCCCCAGACCGACAATCAACGCCACACTGGCCAGACCGCTGCCGAGTTTGCGCACGCGCCGACGAATGCCCTCGCGCGATTGCAGCAGGGCACTGCGCGCCGGACCTTTGGCCACGCTGAAACGCTGGTCGAGCATGCCCAACTGGCGCCAGGCGCGAGCGTGTTCTTCATTCGCCGCGTGCCATTTGGCGAACTCCTCGCGCTCCAGCGGGCTGCTCGAATCGAGGGTCAATTGCCAGGCAATCGCTGCATCCAGCACATGCGCCGGCACCGGCCGAGAACTGGCCGGGCTCATGTTGGCTCACCGTACAGGGCGATGTAGCACTGACGAATGCCTTGCGCCAGATACTGACGCACCCGCGGCACCGAGACGCCGAGGCGGGTGGCAATCTCGGCATGGCTGAGGCCATCGAGGCGGTTATACAGAAACGCGACGCGGGCCTTGGTCGAGAGCTTGCCGAGCAAGCGGTCGATGGCCTTGAGATCGTCGAGGATCATTTGCTGTTCTTCCACCGACGGTTGTTCGGCTTCGGGAATCAGCATCAATTCGGTGAGGTAGGCCTGTTCCAGCGCGGCGCGACGGAAATAGTCGAACAGCAGGCCCTTGGCGATCGCCACCAGAAAGGCGCGCGGCTCGCGCGGTGTCAGCAATTCATCGCGACCGAGCAGGCGCACGAAGGTGTCCTGGCTCAGGTCTTCGGCACGCTGCGGACAAGCCACATTGCGCCGCAGCCACGCCAGCAGCCAACCGCGATGGTCGCGATACAGCGCACCGACAAGCTGACTGTGAGGGCTTGGGACTGACGACACCGGACATCACCGATTGGGAAAGATTAACTAACGCGAATTGTTCGCGATTCTGGCAGAGGTGGGAATGGTTAGCAATTGGCCACTGGTCAGGTGAGGTCTGGAAAATCGCGTTATCGTTCTTCGCGAGCAGGCTCGCTCCCACATTGGAATGCGCTTCCCTGTGGGAGCGAGCCTGCTCGCGAAGGGGACTGGGCAGGCGCCGAAAGGTTAAAAGGAGGGCACCTGCTGCCGCCGCTTCCACTGACTCAAGCGCTGCTGCAAATTGCGCGGGCTGTGAATCTGCTGCGTCCGCGCGCGGCTGAACAGGATCAACGCCAGTTCCGCTGTCGCCAACGCATCGGCACTGGCGTTGTGTCGTTCGAACACCTCAAGCTTGAACCACTCGATCCAGTCATCCAGCCCGGCCTCGCGAATCTGTGCCTGCGGGCAAACCAGCGGGGCAATATCGGCCACGTCGAGAAACACATGCTGGAGTTTGTGCCCCAGATGCTCCTTCAAGGCACGCCCGAGCATGTGCTGATCGAACGGCGCATGAAACGCCAGCACCGGGCTGTCGCCGATAAACTCCATCAGTTCCAGCAACGCCTCGGCCGGATCGCTGCCGGCGGCAATCGCGCTCGGCGCCAGACCGTGGATCAACACGCTGGGGCTGAGCTTTAGTTCGCGACATTGCAGCGTGCGTTCGAACTGCTGGGCGAAATCGATCGCGCCGTCTTCGATGACCACGGCACCAATGGATAACACGCGATCCTTGTTCAGATTGAGCCCGGTGGTTTCCAGATCCAGCACCACCCAGCGCTGTTCACGCAGCGTGCCTTCGCTCAGCTCGGTGATCACTGGCAGTTGCGCGAGGCGTTGTTGCACCTGCGCCGACACCGACGGCCCGGCCGGACGCAGCCACGAGAACAGGCTCATAGCTGATACCGCAAGGTCAGGCTGCTTTGCAGGCGCTGGGCCTGACGCAGGGATTCACGCAGGATACGCCGGTCGAGATGGTTGAGGCTGTCCGGGTCGACGCGGTTGGAGTACGGCAGATTTTCCCGAGTCTGCAGTTGATGCTGTTGCATGCGCGTTTGCTGAATGAAGTGATACGCCTCTTCATACGCCGCGCCGTCGAGGGGGTCGATGACTTCTTTCACCACCAATTGGCGGAAGCGTTCGAGAGTGTTGTTGGCGTCGATGCCGTTGGCCAGCGCCAGCAGGCGCGCGCCATCGACGAACGGCGTGAGACCCTGAATCTTCAGATCCAGCGTGGCTTTTTCGCCGTTCTTGCGCGCCAGCACAAACTCGCGGAAGCGTCCGACCGGCGGCCGATTGCGCAGGGCGTTCTCGGCCATCATGCGCTGGAACAAGCGGTTGTCGCCGACCTGTTCGAGAATCCCGCGGCGCAATTGCTCGCAGCTTTTCTCATCGCCCCAGACCACGCGCAGATCAAAATAGATGCTCGAGCCGAGCAGGTTCTCCGGCGTTGCTTCACGAATGAACGCCGCGAAACGCCGCGCCCACTCCGCCCGCGACAGACACAGCTCGGGATTGCCGGCCATGACATTGCCTTTGCACAGGGTGAAACCGCATTGCGCCAGGCTGTGGTTGATCTGTTGAGCGATCGGCAGCAGCCTGCCGCGAATCTCCGCCGCATGTGCAGCATCGCGGGCGTCGAACAGAATGCCGTTGTCCTGATCGGTGTGCAGGGTCTGTTCGCGGCGGCCTTCACTGCCGAAACACAACCAGCTGAACGGCACGCCGGGGTCGCCTTTTTCCGCGAGCGTCAGTTCGATCACCCGGCACACGGTGTGATCGTTGAGCAGGGTGATGATGTGGGTGATCTGCGTCGAGGAGGCGCCGTGAGCAAGCATGCGCTCGACCAGTTGGCCGATCTCGCCGCGCAGGCTGACCAGTTGTTCGACGCGCTGGGCGCTGCGGATGGTCCGCGCCAGATGCACCAGATCGACCCGTTGCAGCGAGAACAGATCGCGCTCGGAGACCACGCCGCACAAGCGCTGATCCTTGACCAGGCAGACGTGCGCGATGTGCCGTTCGGTCATGGCAATTGCCGCGTCGAATGCACTGTGATCCGGCGACAGATAAAACGGTGCGCGGGTCATGTGGCGCTCGATGGCCTCGTTGAAATCACCGATGCCTTCGGCCACCACATAGCGCAGATCGCGCAAGGTAAAAATTCCCAGCGGCGCCTTGTGTTGATCGACCACGACGATGCTGCCGACCTGCTGCTCGTGCATCAGCTTCACCGCTTCGCGCAGCGGCGCGTCGGGCGCGCACGTCACTGGATGCCGCATCGCCAGTTCGCCCAGACGCGTGTTCAGCGAATATTGGGTGCCGAGGGTTTCCACGGCTTTCTGTTGCACTTGCTGATTGACCTGATCGAGCAGGCTGCTGACACCGCGCAAGGCGAAATCGCGAAACGGGTTGGAGAGAGCGAACAGTTTGATGAATGCCAGTTTGTTCAATTGCAGGCAGAAGGTGTCTTCGCCGGCCAGGTGCTCGGTGCGCGTGGCCCGCTCGCCCAACAGCGCCGCCAGCGGAAAGCATTCGCCGGTGGTGATCTCGAAAGTGGTTTCGGTGCCGCCCTTGGCGGTGTGCGGGCGTTCGCCGACGACCCGGCCCTGTTTGACGATATGGAAATGTTCGACCGGGCCGTCGGCGGGCTTGATGATGCTCTCGCCCTGGGCGTAAAACCGCAGCTGACATTGCTCGACCAGATAGGCGAGGTGGGCGTGTTCCATCTGATTGAAGGGCGGGAAGCGCTGGAGGAATTGCAGGGTGCCCTGAATGTTCTGCAAAACCGCGGTTTTCCCTGCCTGGGTGAAGGCGTCCGCTTTACTCATAACCATTACCGCAGTCTTTTTCGAATTGTTGTTGTCGGATCGTTGCGGCCATGGTCGACCCCTGCGCGCGGGGTGCCCATTGGACGTAAGTCTAGGTTTTGCCATCATCGGCATGGTTTCGGAGATGCCCTACGCAAACAGTCGGAAATTACCCTGTTCAGCCTCTTGGAAAAAAATCCGACGAAGTGCACATTGAAGCGCTGCCGGGCGATGTCAGACGACTGTGCCAGGTGATTGATTCGAATACTTAGAGAGCGCCATGTCCGACCACGATATTTTGAGCGATGCCGAGCGTGAAGCGCTCAGCGCAGTGATGCTCGAACCTGATCTGCCACCGCAGCGCGTATTGATCGTCGATGACGACAAGGACGCTCGCGAGCTGCTGTCGGAGATTCTTGCGCTCGATGGCATCCGCTGCCTGACGGCGGCCAGTGGTGAAACCGCGCTGAAGATGCTTGAAGAGAGGCCTTCGATCGGGTTGGTGATTACCGATCTGCGCATGGGCAATGTCGATGGCCTGGAGCTGATTCGCCAGGTGCGTGAGTCGGTGCGGGCGGCGATGCCGATCATCATTGTTTCCGGCGATGCCGATGTGAAGGACGCGATCGAAGCGATGCATTTGAGCGTGGTGGATTTTCTGCTCAAGCCGATTGATACGGAGAAGTTGTTGGGGTTGGTGAAGCATGAATTGGGCATTGAGCCCTGAATATTTGAGGATCAGAGATCGTTCGCAAGCGCAGCAAAGGAATGCGTCAATGGACGCTCCGCGTCCGCTGTTATGGGACGCGGAGCGTCCCGGGCTGCATTCCCACGCGGGAGCGTGGGAACGATCAGAATCCAATACACACCTCGGTCGGCTCCCTCTCCCTCCGGGAGAGGGCTGGGGTGAGGGTAGCGATCTTGCCGTTGACGCTAAACCTTCGCCGATCAAATAAACAAAAAGGCCCTGATCTCTCGATCAGGGCCTTTTTAATTTCCAGCATCAGCGCAACTTACAAACCATTCGCAGCCTTGAACTCACGACGACGACGGTGCAGCACCGGCTCGGTATAACCGTTCGGCTGCTTGGTGCCTTCGATCACCAGTTCGACCGCCGCCTGGAAGGCGATGTTGCTGTCGAAATCCGGGGCCAGCGGACGGTACAGCGGGTCGTTGGCGTTCTGCCGGTCGACCACGGGCGCCATGCGCTTGAGGCTTTCCATCACTTGCTCTTGGCTGACGATACCGTGGCGCAGCCAGTTGGCGATGTGCTGGCTGGAGATGCGCAGCGTCGCACGGTCTTCCATCAGGCCGACGTCATTGATGTCCGGCACTTTCGAGCAGCCGACACCCTGGTCGATCCAGCGCACCACGTAACCGAGAATGCCCTGGGCGTTGTTGTCCAGTTCGTTCTTGATCTGCTCCGGCGTCCAGTTCGGCTTGACCGCCAGCGGAATGGTCAGGATGTCGTCCACCGAAGCGCGGGCACGTTTGGCCAGTTCGGCCTGGCGGGCGAACACGTCGACCTTGTGGTAATGCAACGCGTGCAGCGCAGCAGCAGTCGGCGATGGCACCCAAGCGGTGTTGGCACCGGCCAGCGGGTGGGCGATTTTCTGTTCGAGCATCGCCGCCATCAGGTCGGGCATGGCCCACATGCCTTTGCCGATCTGCGCACGACCTTGCAGGCCGGTGCTCAGACCGATATCGACGTTCCAGTTTTCGTAGGCGCCGATCCACTTCTCGGCCTTCATGTCGGCCTTGCGTACTACCGGGCCAGCTTCCATGGAGGTGTGGATTTCGTCGCCGGTGCGGTCGAGGAAACCGGTGTTGATGAATACCACGCGCTCGCTGGCGGCCTTGATGCAAGCCTTGAGGTTGACCGTGGTGCGGCGCTCCTCGTCCATGATCCCGACTTTCAGCGTGTTGCGTTGCAGGCCCAGCACGTCTTCGATGCGACCGAACAGCTCGTTGGTGAACGCCGCTTCTTCCGGGCCGTGCATCTTCGGTTTGACGATGTACACCGACCCGGTGCGCGTATTGCGCCGCGACGTATTGCCGTTGAGGTTGTGCATCGCCGCCAGGCAAGTGACCAGACCGTCGAGAATGCCTTCCGGCACTTCGTTACCGTCTTTGTCGAGGATCGCGTCGATGGTCATCAGGTGACCAACGTTGCGCACGAACAACAGCGAACGCCCGTGCAGAGTCACTTCCCCGCCGTTCGGTGCGGTGTAGGTGCGATCCGGGTTCATGGTGCGGGTGAACGTCTGGCCACCCTTGGACACCGATTCCGCCAGGTCGCCCTTCATCAGGCCGAGCCAGTTGCGGTAGATAACCACTTTGTCGTCGGCATCGACGGCGGCCACGGAGTCTTCGCAGTCCATGATGGTGGTCAGCGCCGCTTCCATCAGGATGTCTTTGACGCCGGCGGCATCGGTCTGGCCGACCGGGGTGCTGGCGTCGATCTGGATTTCGAAGTGCAGGCCATTGTGTTTCAGCAGAATCGCGATTGGCGCATTGGCGTCGCCCTGGAAACCGATCAACTGAGCGTCGTCGCGCAGGCCGCTGGTGCTGCCGCCCTTCAAGGTAACGAGCAGTTTGCCGTCAGCGATTGTGTAGCCGGTCGAATCAACGTGGGAGCCGGCGGCCAGTGGCGCGGCTTCGTCGAGGAACGCGCGGGCGAAGGCGATGACTTTGTCGCCACGCACCTTGTTGTAGCCTTTGCCTTTTTCCGCGCCACCTTCTTCGCTGATTGCGTCGGTGCCGTAGAGGGCGTCGTACAGCGAACCCCAGCGGGCATTCGAGGCATTGAGCGCGAAGCGCGCGTTCATCACCGGTACAACAAGTTGCGGGCCGGCGGTGCGGGCGATTTCGTCATCGACGTTTTGCGTCGTGGCCTGGAAATCAGCCGCTTCTGGCAGCAGATAACCGATCTCTTGCAGGAAAGCTTTGTAGGCCACGGCGTCGTGCGCCTGACCTGCGTGCTGCTGATGCCAGGCATCGATGCGTGCCTGGAAGTCATCGCGTTTGGCGAGTAGGGCTTTGTTCTTCGGTGCCAGGTCGTGAATGACCTTGTCAGCACCTTCCCAGAATTGTTCGGCGGTGAGGCCGGTACCGGGAATGGCTTCGTTGTTCACGAAGTCGAACAGGACTTTGGCGACCTGCAGGCCACCGACTTGAACGTGTTCAGTCATTGCTTGCCTCACTCTGCTCAGCTATTTCGCTTTTCAGCTCTTCAATTTAAACAATGAAGCCTCTGGCCATTTAAACCACAAACCTGCCGACCAGTACATGCCATTGCTGGCGGCTGGGCTAGGACCAATCAACGGCTTGAGGGCCTTGCTGACGGGGCTTTCAGGGTTGCGAACAGGCCTGGGCGGACATCGATCCGGCGTTATGTAGTGCGCGCTGCGGCATACTACATGATGACTTGCGCTTGTGAAAATCAGACTAATTACGTCGTTCTGCGACCTCATGACGCATTGCGGTCACGTCGCGGAACGGGATGTTCTCAAAAAAGCATTGGATTGTTCCAGTTAAATATCAAAAGTTGTACACGATTTCTTTGCTCGGATATGTCGCTGGTGCGGCTGTTCGCGAGCAGGCTCGCTCCCACATTGGCAATGCGATCCCCTGTGGGAGCGAGCCTGCTCGCGAAAGCGCCAGTCCATCCAACGCAAGACAAGCCCTTGCCTATACTTGCCCTTCGATAACAAAAGTCATGCACAGAGGGCTGCGCCATGGACCATCTCGTACTCACCGTTTTCGCCCCGGACAAGCCCGGACAGGTCGAGCGCATCGCCCAATGCATCGCCGAGCACGGCGGCAACTGGCTGGAAAGCCGCATGTCACGGATGGCCGGGCAGTTCGCCGGGATCCTGCGCGTGGGCGTACCGGCAGAGGCTTACGATGAATTGGTTGATGCCTTACAAGCACTGACGGCGCACGGTATTCGTGTACTGGTTGCCGAAAGCGGCATCGAGCAATCCTGTACCTGGAAGCCGATCGCCATGGAGCTGGTCGGCAATGACCGCCCCGGCATCGTCCGCGACATCACCCGGCTGTTGAGCGAGCAGGGCGTCAATCTCGAAAGGCTGGTCACCGAAGTGCGTCCGGCGCCGATGAGCAGCGAGCCGCTGTTTCACGCCGAAGCGATTCTGGCCGTGCCGTTGACGCTGTCGCTGGATGTATTGCAGGCGCGCCTGGAAACCCTGGCCGATGATTTGATGGTCGAACTGGTGTTACGCACCGACGTTTGAGCCGTGCGGGTTATCCAGTTTAAACGTGCACCTGCCTGTGGATAACCTGTAGAGACCGAGCGCCACGCCACGTCCGCCGTGGCTTCGCGGTGATTGATCAAAAAACCGCCAGTATTCAGTAACTTGCGCACAAACGGCGGGGATCACGCTGTGGATAACCTTGGGAAGGAACGATACAGGCCACGAGAACCATGGCCTGTAGAGGTTTTTGCGTTTTTTGATCAGCTGCGCCGGCGCAAACTTATCCACGCATCGACGCTGTACACCGCCAGGCCCGCCCAAATGAAGATGAACGCGACCAGCGTGCTCGATGACAAGTGCTCTCCAAACAACAGCACGGCTTGCAACAACACCAGGGTCGGCGCGATGTATTGCAGGAAGCCGATGGTGGTGTAGGGCAGATGCCGGGTTGCGGCGTTGAAACACACCAGCGGCACCAGCGTCACCGGGCCGGCGGCCACCAGCCACCAGGCTTGGGAAGTAGTCCAGAATTCCGGTTGTACGCTAGTCGCGGTCTGGTTGAACAGCAACCACGCAATCGCAATCGGCACCAGCATCCAGGTTTCCACCACCAGCCCCGGCAAGGCTTTCACAGGTGCCTGTTTGCGAATCAGGCCGTAGAAACCGAAGGTCAACGCCAGCGCCAGCGACACCCACGGCAGACTGCCGACCTGCCAGACCTGCTGCGCCACGCCAACCGCGGCGAGCCCCACCGCCAGCCACTGCATGCGCCGCAGCCGCTCACCGAGGATCACCATACCAAGCAATACGTTGATCAACGGGTTGATGTAATAACCCAGGCTCGCCTCGAGCATGCGCCCGTTATTCACCGACCACACATAAGTCAGCCAGTTGGCTGCGATCAGCGTGCCGCTCAAGGCCAGAATCGCCAGACGCTTGGGGTTGTCGAGCAATTCGCGCAGCCAGCCCGGGTGTTTCCACACCATCAGCAGCTGCGCGCCGAACAGCGCCGACCACAACACTCGATGGATGATGATCTCGACCGCTGGCACTTCGGCGATGGCTTTGAAATAGATCGGGAACAGGCCCCAGATGATGTAGGCACTCAGGCCCAGAATGTACCCGCGACGCGGGTTGGCGGCTTGCATGCAGGATCCTTGCTTTGGCAGCTGACAAAGGAGGGATTGTAAGGAGATTTGTCTACGAATGCCGTACCGCAATGGTCGGGAAATTGTGAACGGCGGACAATTGTGGGAGCCTGCTCGCGAAGGCGTCATTTCAATCGACATCAGTGTTGAATGTCAGTCCGTACTCGCGAGCAGGCTCGCTCCCACAAGAATATTGGTGAATCAGAAGAGCTTCAGCGGTTCTTCATTCAGCGCCGCCAGTTGCTCGCGCAGCGCCAGTACCTGATCGCCCCAATAACGCTCGGTGCCGAACCACGGGAAGCTGTGCGGAAACGCCGGATCGTCCCAGCGTCGCGCCAACCAGGCGCTGTAATGCATCAACCGCAGGGCACGCAGCGGTTCGATCAACGCCAGTTCACGCGGGTCGAAATCGTGGAACTCGTTGTAGCCGTCCATCAGTTCCGACAACTGTCCCAGACAGTCCTGACGATCACCGGCGAGCATCATCCAGATGTCCTGCACCGCCGGGCCCATGCGGCAGTCGTCGAGGTCGACGATGTGAAACATCTCGTCGCGGCACATCATGTTGCCGGGGTGG
This sequence comes from Pseudomonas retamae, assembly GCF_043496865.1. Taxonomy (NCBI): domain Bacteria; kingdom Pseudomonadati; phylum Pseudomonadota; class Gammaproteobacteria; order Pseudomonadales; family Pseudomonadaceae; genus Pseudomonas; species Pseudomonas retamae. The sequence continues at coordinate 94,778 of NZ_JBIEIL010000003.1, read as the reverse complement.
CAGTCGCCGTGCATGCGGATGTTCTGGTGCGGGGTATTGGCATAGGCATCTTCGACGCGCTTGAGCAGGTCGCGAGCGACGGACTCATAAGCCGGCAGCAGGCTTTTCGGAATGAAGTTGCCTTCGAGCAGGGTGTTCAGCGAGGCGTGACCAAAGTTCTGCACGGCGAGGGCTTCGCGGTGTTCGAACGGTTTGGTCGCGCCGACCGCGTGTATCCGCCCAAGCAACTGGCCGAGGCGATACAGCTGATCAAGGTTGCCCGGCTCCGGCGCGCGGCCGCCGCGACGCGGAAACAGAGTGAAGCGGAAACCGGCGTGCTCGTGCAGGGTTGCGCCGTTGTGAACCAGCGGCGCGACTACAGGGATGTCTACGTTGGCCAATTCAAAGGTGAACTGGTGTTCTTCGAGGATGGCTTCGTTGGTCCAGCGCTGCGGACGGTAGAACTTGGCGATCAGCGGCTCGGAGTCTTCGATGCCGACCTGATAGACACGGTTTTCATAGCTGTTGAGCGCCAGAATGCGTGCATCGCTGAGAAAACCGATGCTTTCGACAGCATCGAGGACGAGATCAGGTGTGAGGGTTTCAAACGGGTGGGCCATGCTGACTCCTGCGCGCAGCAGGCTGCCGCGTCCGGCCCGGCATGGTAGCGCAGATGGCGGCGGGGAAGTTGGTTGGTGTCCTTGCTAATGCCATCGCTGGCAAGCCAGCTCCCACAGGTTTTGCGCAAGACCTTGTGGGAGCTGGCTTGCCAGCGATGAGGGTTTTTCAGGCGCCGACGATCCCGCCATCCTCACAGGTAATCGCCATCACCGACGACCGTGGCTTGCCATTGGGCAGATGCTCGGGGAAGGTCGAACCGCCGTTTTCGCCCGGATGCTGGATCCCGACAAACAGGGTTTTCTGATCTGGCGAGAAGCTGATCCCGGTCACCTCGCAACCTACCGGCCCGACCATGAACCGGCGAATCTCACCGGTTTTCGGATCGGCGCAGAGCATCTGGTTGTTGCCCATCCCGGCGAAGTCGCCGGCATTGCTCGAATCGCCGTCGGTGAGAATCCACAGGCGGCCGGCCTTGTCGAAACCCAGGCCATCCGGGCTGTTGAACATGTTCTGCGGGGTAATGTTCGACGAGCCGCCCTTCGGCGTCCCGGCATGCACGCCGGGGTTGCCAGCGACCACGAACAGATCCCAGGCAAAGGTCTTCGAGGCGTGATCGTCGCGGTCGGTGCGCCAGCGCAGAATCTGCCCGTAGACGTTCTTCTCGCGCGGGTTCGGGCCGCCCACTGGTTGGCCGTCCTCGCCACGTTTGGCGTTGTTGGTCAGGGTGCAATAGACCTGGCCATCCTTGGGGCTGACGACAATCCACTCCGGGCGATCCATGCGTGTCGCGCCGACGACGCTGGCCGCCAGGCGTGCATGAATCAGCACTTCGGCCTGATCGGCGAAACCGCTGCTGGCGTCGATGCCGTTCTTGCCGTGGGTCAGTTCGATCCACTGGCCCTGGCCTTTCGGATGATCAGGGTTGCCGTCACCGGCATCGAATTTGGCCACGTACAGGGTGCCGTGATCGAGGATGTCACGGTTGGCTTTGGCATTGCGGTGGTTGATGCGGTCACGGCTGACGAATTTGTAGATGAACTCGCCACGCTCGTCGTCGCCCATGTACACCACGGCGCGGCCGTCGTCGGTCTCGGCCAGCGCGGCGTTTTCGTGTTTGAAACGACCCAGTGCGGTGCGCTTGACCGGGGTCGATTGCGGATCGAACGGATCGATCTCGACCACCCAGCCGTGACGGTTCAGCTCATTCGGGTTCTTGGCCATGTCGAAACGCGGATCGTACGGGTGCCAGTTGATCTCGCGGCTGGCGGCCGTTACGCCGTAGCGTTTTTGCGCGGCGTCGAATTGCTGCTGGGCATTGCTGCTGCCAAAACAGTCGGTGAAGTTTTCTTCGCAGGTCAGGTAGGTGCCCCACGGCGTTTTGCCGTTGGCGCAGTTCTGGAACGTGCCGAGGACTTTCTTGCCGTGCTTGTCGGCGGCGGTTTTCATCAAGTCATGACCGGCCGCCGGACCGCTGATGCGCAGCGGCGAATTGCCGTGGATGCGCCGGTTGTAGCGTGAGCCCTGGACGAACTGCCATTGGCCGTTCTTGCGCTGCACCTCGATCACCGAGACGCCTTCACAGGCCAGCGCCTTGCGCACGTCTTCAGCCGACTGCGGCATGCCGCCGTGCGGGTAGAGGTAGCGGTAGTTGGTGTATTCGTTGTTGATCGCCATCAACGCGCGGTTGCGGTCATCCGGGAAGGCGAACAGGCTCATGCCGTCGTTGTTGTCGCCAAACTGCACTTCCTGTGCGGCTGCGGTGCCGTTGCCGCTCGGGTCGAAGGCCGGGCCGTTCTTGTGCAGTGGCTGGCCCCAACTGATCAGCACCGAAGACTTGTAGCCTTTGGGCAGGCTGATCGCGTCGCTGGTTGCGGCGGGAATGCTTTCAAAACCGAGCAGACGGCTGTTGCCGGCGCTGACACTGGCCGCCATCACGCTGCGGCTCAGCAGGTTGCCGCCCAGAAACATCGCGGCACCGCACAACGCACCGGCGCTGATGAAACCGCGACGGCTGAGGCCGACCATTTTTTCCAGATCGGTGGATTGGTTTTCTTCTAACAGGCTCATCTCAGGCTCCCTGCATGGTTTTGGCAGCCACCTTAATGAGCAACGATGACGCTTTCGTGGCAACGCCCGATCAGAGCGGCGTGCCGATCAGCACGTTGGTCGGCGAAAACTGCACGCGCACCGGCTGGCCGACGCCCAAGCCGCGCTCGCGCAACTCCAGCGAATCGGCCAGCGCGCAAAGGGTGTGGCCGTTGGGCAAAGAAATGCGCACTTCGCTGGGGCCGTCTTCGGCATCGAGAATCGCCTCGATGATGCCGTCGAGCAAATTGTGTCCCGGCGTTGCGCCTTGCTCGCGCCCGAGCAATTCCAGCCAGCCAGCCTTGATCAGCGCGACCACTGGCGTGCCGATCTGCAGCTCCAGGTGCAGGGTGCTGTCGTGAGTGATTTGCGCATCCAGGCACAGGCCTTCGGCCAGTTCGAGGCGGATCAGGTCGTTGCGGCCCTGACTGCCGATCGCTACCACCTTGCCGTGCAACTGATTGCGCGCGCTGGTTCTGAGCATCAGGCGCCCGAGCAGGTCCAGATCACTGGCGTCTTCGGCGGCTTCGAGCACTTGCGCCTGCAGGGCCTGCAGCTTTTGATAGAGGCGCAACACCCGTTCGCCTTCGCTGGACAGTTTGGCACCGCCACCGCCCTTGCCGCCGATAACCCGTTCGACCAGTGGTTTGTGCGCCAGGTTGTTCAGCTCATCGATGGCGTCCCACGCCGCCTTGTAACTCAGGCCCGCGCTTTTCGCCGCGCGGGTGATCGAGCCCTGCTCGGCGATGTGTTGCAACAGGGCGATGCGCTGCGGACGGCGCACGATGTGTTGGGAGAGGAGGGTGGGTAGGGACATTTGAGAATGCTTGGTCGGGTGATGTAGACAGAAATTGGCGGCTTGGAACGTTTGAGTCAAGCCACACATAGAACCCTGTGGGAGCGAGCCTGCTCGCGAAGGCGGTGTGTCAGCCGACAGCTGTGTTGGATGTGCCGACGCTTTCGCGAGCAGGCTCGCTCCCACTGGTGGGGGGCTCAAGAGCCCGGTTTTGGCGTGCGCGCGAGACAATACACATCGACCCGCGTGGCCCCGGCGTTTATCAATAACCGGGCCAGCGCCTGGGCGGTGGCGCCAGTAGTCAGCACGTCATCGATCAGCGCGAAATGCCGGCCGTTTACCGCTGCGTTTGGCGCCAGATCGAAGGCGTTGCGCAAATTGTGTTTGCGCGCATTGGCGTCGAGAGCCTGCTGCGCATCGGTCTCTTTGACGCGACGCAAGATCTGTTCATCGCAAGGCAGATTCAGCGACTTGCCCAGCCACCGCGCGAGCATGGTCGCCTGGTTGAACCCGCGTTGACGCAAGCGTTTACGCGCCAGTGGCACCGGCACCAACGCGTCGGGCCTTGGCAAATCTTCATCGAAGCGATGTTGCAGGTATTGTCCGAGTACGTCGGCGAGCAGGTGGCCAAACGGCCATTTCGAGTTGTGTTTAAAGCGCGTTACCAGAGCGTCCACCGGGAAGCCATACACCCAAGGCGCAACGACCTGCGCAAAGGCCGGAGGCTCTAGCAGGCATGCTCCGCACGTCAGACCGTCGGCAATCAAGGGTAAAGCGCAGCGCTGGCAATGGCTGCCGAGCCAGGGCAACTCGGTTTCGCAGGCCACGCAGATGGGCATTTCTGCTTCTGCGGGCTCATCACACAACAAGCAGGTCTGTACGTTTTTTAAACAGATGTAAACCGCTCCTTCGTATCGTGGTTGACAGCGCATGACACTTCCTTAAATATGCCGAACATCCGTGTAGCGCCTGTGGGTATTCCGTTCCCCGGCGCCAGCCAAGCATAACCAAGGAATTGCCCATGAGCGCGAGCACCACCGCCACCCTGCGTCACGATTGGTCTCTGGCCGAAGTCAAAGCACTCTTCGTACAGCCATTCAACGACTTGCTGTTCCAGGCACAAACGGTGCACCGCGCGCACTTCAACGCCAACCGCGTTCAGGTCTCGACGCTGCTGTCGATCAAGACTGGCGCCTGCCCGGAAGACTGCAAGTACTGTCCGCAGTCCGGTCACTACAACACCGGTCTTGAAAAAGAAAAGCTGATGGAAGTGCAGAAAGTCCTCGAAGAGGCGGCGCGCGCCAAAGCCATCGGCTCGACGCGCTTCTGCATGGGGGCCGCGTGGAAGCATCCTTCGGCCAAGGACATGCCCTACGTGCTGAAAATGGTTGAAGGCGTCAAAGCCATGGGCCTGGAAACCTGCATGACCCTCGGCCGACTGGACCAGGAGCAGACCGAAGCGCTGGCCAAGGCCGGTCTCGACTACTACAACCACAACCTCGACACCTCGCCGGAGTTCTACGGCAGCATCATCACCACGCGCACTTACAGCGAGCGTCTGCAGACGCTGGCTTACGTGCGTGAGTCGGGCATGAAGATCTGCTCCGGCGGCATTCTCGGCATGGGCGAGTCGCTGGATGACCGCGCCAATCTGCTGATCCAACTGGCCAACCTGCCAGAGCATCCGGAATCGGTGCCGATCAACATGCTGGTCAAGGTCGCCGGCACACCGCTGGAAAATGCTGAAGATATCGATCCGTTCGACTTCATCCGCATGCTCGCCGTGGCGCGCATCCTCATGCCGCAATCTCACGTACGCCTGTCCGCTGGCCGCGAAGCGATGAACGAGCAGATGCAGGCGCTGGCGTTTTTCGCGGGTGCCAACTCGATTTTCTACGGCGACAAGTTGCTCACCACCGCCAACCCGCAGGCGGACAAGGACATGCAGTTGTTCGCACGTTTGGGCATCCAGCCGGAAGCGCGCGAAGAGCATGCCGATGAAGTGCATCAGGCGGCGATCGAACAGGCGTTGGTGGAGCAGAAGAGCAGCGAGCAGTTTTATAACGCTGCCGTCTAAAACGGCGGAGTCGCTTTGAAGCAATGCAACACCCTGTGGGAGCGAGCCTGCTCGCGAAGGCGGCGTGTCAGTCACCTTTGATACTGAAGTTGACGGCCCCTTCGCGAGCAGGCTCGCTCCCACAGGGAATCTGTGTCATATGAAAAATCGAGGCCTGCATGTCTTTCGATCTCGCCGCACGCCTTGCCGCCCGTCGTGCCGACAACCTCTACCGCCAGCGCCCGCTGCTTGAATCCCCGCAGGGGCCGCAAGTGGTGGTCGACGGCAATCCGTTGCTGGCCTTCTGCAACAACGATTACCTGGGCCTTGCCAATCACCCGCAGGTGATCGAAGCCTGGCGCGCCGGGGCCGAGCGTTGGGGCGTTGGCGGTGGTGCCTCGCATCTGGTGATCGGCCATAGCGGTCCGCATCACGCGCTCGAAGAAGCGCTGGCGGACCTGACCGGTCGGCCGCGTGCGCTGTTGTTTACCACCGGTTACATGGCCAATCTCGGCGCTGTCACAGCGCTGGTCGGGCAGGGCGATACAGTGCTCGAGGACCGGCTCAATCATGCTTCGCTGCTGGATGCCGGTCTGTTGTCCGGTGCGCGGTTCAATCGCTATCTGCATAACGACGCGCAGAGCTTGGCCAAGCGTCTCGAGAAAGCCACCGGCAATACGCTGGTGGTCACCGATGGCGTGTTCAGCATGGACGGCGATATTGCCGATCTGCCGGCACTGGCCCGTGAAGCCAAGGCCAAAGGTGCCTGGCTGATGGTCGATGATGCCCATGGTTTTGGCCCGCTCGGCGCCACGGGCGCGGGCATCGTCGAGCATTTCGGCCTGAGCCCGGACGATGTGCCGGTGCTGGTCGGCACCCTCGGCAAGGCGTTCGGCACGGCTGGCGCATTTGTCGCCGGCAGCGAAGAGCTGATCGAAACCCTGATCCAGTTCGCCCGCCCGTACATTTACACCACCAGCCAGCCACCGGCGTTGGCCTGCGCGACGCTGAAAAGCCTTGAACTGCTGCGCAGCGAACACTGGCGTCGCGAGCATCTGCAGGCGTTGATCCGCCAGTTCCGCCACGGCGCCGAGCAGATCGGCCTGCAATTGATGGACAGCTTTACCCCGATCCAGCCGATCCTGATTGGCGATGCCGGACGCGCAGTGCGCCTGTCGCAGATGCTGCGCGAGCGCGGGTTGATGGTCACGGCGATCCGCCCGCCGACCGTGCCCGCCGGCAGCGCACGGCTGCGCGTGACCCTGACCGCCGCCCACAGCGAGGCGCAGGTGCAGCTATTGTTAGAGGGACTGGCCGATTGCTTTGCTCGGCTTTCGTCGGAGCCAAACCATGCGTGATCGTCTGATTCTGTTGCCTGGCTGGGGCCTTGGCATCTCGCCAATGGAACCTTTGGCGGCCGCATTGCAAGGGCTGGACGAGCATCTGACGGTCAGCATCGAGCCGTTGCCGGAGCTGGATTCCAGTGACCCGCAGGACTGGCTCGATGAACTCGATGAACGTATCCCTCAAGATGTGTGGCTCGGCGGCTGGTCGCTGGGCGGCATGCTCGCCGCCGAACTGGCGGCGCGCCGTGGCGAGCATTGCTGCGGTGTGCTGACGCTGGCGAGCAATCCCTGTTTCGTTGCCCATGAGCAGTGGCCAAGTGCGATGCCGGCCGAGACGTTCGATGCGTTTCTGGCCGGTTGCCAGGCCGACCCGCGCGCGACTCTCAAGCGTTTTTCGCTGCTGTGTGCCCAAGGCGCACAAGATGCGCGTGGCTTGTCCCGATTGCTGCTCGGCGCGGCACCGAACACCTCGCCCGCAGTATTGATGGCCGGTCTGGAATTGCTCGCGCAGCTGGATATCCGCGCGGCGCTGCAGGCGTTTCGCGGTCCGCAGTTGCACCTGTTCGCCGGCCAGGACGGTCTGGTGCCCGCGGAAGCTGCCGGGGCGTTGTTTGCGTTGTTGCCGGATATCGAAATTGGCCTGATCGAACAGGCCAGCCATGCGTTTCTTCTGGAGGACCCCCACGGACTGGCGGGCGCAATCCAGGCTTTTCTACACGAGTGCGCTGATGACTGATTTGTCTCTTGTGCTGCCGGGCGGCTTGCCCGACAAGCGTCAGGTTGCCGCGTCTTTTTCCCGCGCGGCGGCCAGTTATGACAGCGTCGCCGAGCTGCAACGTGATGTCGGTACACAGTTGCTGGCGCGCTTGCCGCTGGATTTCGTCCCCGCTCGTTGGCTGGATCTGGGCTGTGGCACCGGCTATTTCACTCGCGCGCTGGGCTCACGCTTTACCGAAGGCCAAGGGCTGGCGCTGGATATTGCCCAAGGCATGCTCAACCACGCGCGGCCGCTGGGCGGCGCCGAGCATTTCATTGCCGGCGATGCGGAGCGCCTGCCGTTGCAGGACTCGACCTGTGAGCTGATCTTCTCCAGCCTCGCGGTGCAGTGGTGTGCGGATTTCGAGGCGGTGCTCAGCGAGGCGTTTCGCGTACTGAAACCAGGCGGAATTTTTGCATTTGCTAGTCTTTGCACAGGGACGCTGTTCGAGCTGCGCGAGAGTTGGCGACAGGTCGACGGGCTGGTGCATGTCAACCGCTTCCGCGAATTTGCTCGCTATGAGCAGGCGTGTGCGGCCAGTGGCCTGCGCACGCTGAGTCTGGCGAATCTGCCGCACGTGCTGCATTACCCGGATGTGCGCAGTCTGACCCATGAGTTGAAAGCGCTGGGCGCGCACAATCTCAATCCGGGACGGCCGGGTGGCTTGACCGGGCGCGTGCGGATTCTTGCGCTGGTCGAGGCTTACGAGCGGTTCCGCAAGGCGTCGGGATTGCCGGCGACTTATCAGGTGGTCTACGCCGTGTTGGAGAAACCCGTATGAGCGCAGCCTATTTCATCACCGGCACCGACACCGATGTTGGCAAAACTACTGTAGCCGCCGGTTTGCTGCACGCGGCGCGCTTGGCGGGCTTGAGTACGGCGGCGGGCAAACCGGTGGCATCCGGGTGCGAAGTTACGCCCAAGGGTTTGCGCAACGCCGATGCGCTGGCGCTGCTGGCCGAGTGTTCGCTGCCGCTGACGTATCAACAGGTCAATCCGCTGGCGTTCGAACCGGCTATCGCTCCGCATCTGGCGGCGCGCGAAGCGGGGGTGGCGTTGACCGTGCAAGCGTTGCTGGCGCCGATGCGCGCGATCCTCGCGATGAACGCCGATTTCACCTTGATCGAAGGTGCCGGCGGCTGGCGGGTGCCGTTGGCCGATCAGGATAATCTGTCGGATCTGGCGATCGCGCTGAAGCTGCCGGTGATTCTGGTGGTGGGTGTGCGGTTGGGTTGCATCAGCCATGCCTTGCTCACGGCCGAGGCGATAGCCCGCGATGGTCTGCAACTGGCCGGGTGGGTGGCGAACATCATTGATCCGAAGACCTCGCGGCTGGAAGAAAATCTGGCGACACTGGCTGAGCGGATCCCCGCGCCGTGCCTGGGCCGCGTGCCGAAACTCAAGGCACCGAGCGCCGAAGCGGTCGCCGAGCACTTGCAACTGGATCTGCTCGACTAAGCTTTTGTCTATGGGCAGGCACTGTGCCATTAGTGTTTTTGACGGGTGTTTTTCTGACGGCTCTGCTTCAATGGCGCCTATTGATCCTTTCCAGGGATGAGAACCGTTATGGAAATCTCCGGCAGTACCGCTTTTTATGCAGGCCTGAGCTCGATTCAGAGCGGGCAGAACCGCATCGATCAGGCCGCTAGCCAGATCGCCAACAACACCATCGAACGTTCGGTGACCAGCCAGTCGTCCGAAGTTCAGGTCGATCGTCTGCGCGGGGTGGATCGTGCCCAGCAATCGGATCTGGCCAGCAATATGGTCGAGATGGCCCAGGGCAAGATCCAGGCAGAGCTGGGCGTGAAGGTGGCCAAGGCTTCCGACGAAGTGCTCGGGACGATCATCGACACCTTCGCCTGATCGATAAAAGCACTCGGTTACGATCGCCACTTGCCTTCGCTCTTAACTTCAGTTAACCGAGCGCACGAACTGGCAAAGTCGTTGAGATCAGTTACCCACCCGTCCCCAGACCCTAGGGTAACGAGCACCCGTGAAGGACGCTCCACTGCTACCCGCAATGACCACACGCCCTGACGGCTGGATTGTTACATCGCTGCAGTCGCCGATACTGTTCCCCTTCCAGAAATTCTCGAGCTCACCCGTCTCGCTGATTCGCTCGTAACACTGCATGACGGTCCCAGCCATCAGGCTTCTGCCTACGGCTACGATTTTTCCGTCGGGCTGCAAGGCAAGCGCATTCAACGTCAAATCGTTCAACGGCCGCGAGACGAGTAACGGCGTGCCTGCATGGAAATCAGCATCAACAGTGCCATCAACATTCAGTCTTGCGAGCAATCCGCTTTTGCGTCCGTCTGCTCCTGGCGAGTAACCTGCAATGAGAATCTTGTCATCGCTCTGTATGACCAGTCGATTGACAATGTCTGCAAAATCCAGCGCCTTCGCTTTGCGGCTCGACTCGTCAGAAACAACGATGTCGGCATACCCCGCACGCCCGAACGTATTATCGAGAATGCCCTTTGGCGTGTAGCGTGCCACCGTGCGGGTTCTTTTTGATTTACCGGAGTATGTCCAGCTTCCCGCGACAATGATCTTTCCGTTGTGCTGGATTTGCACATCGGTTACATAGCTCGGCTGATCGTTAAGCATGATATTGATGAACCCGCCATCGGGGCCGAACGTTTCGTCAGGCTCACCGTTGCCCATCAGGCAATACACCCTGCTCAGCGGCACTTCCAGGGGCCCGGATTTATGGCACGCGCAAACAAGAATCTTGTTTCCGTGCTGCAGACAACCATCTACAAATTTGTAATTGAACCGTGGAGTTACGGTGTTATCGGGAACAGGGAGGACTCTTCGACCGAACACCAGATCAGGACTGCCGTTTGAATTGAACCGCGCTACAGCGGCTCTTTCGATCCCGTTTTTTAGAGACCTGCCGATCAAGACGATTTTGTTGTCTTCCTGCAATAGCACGCGAGTAGGCGTGGAAACATCTCCGTCCTCGAAACTCCAGTGCGTTTCCTCGAAGTCGGCATCTTTTTTGCCATCAACACCGTAGCGTGAAAGCACAAAACCGTTGTTTACCTGTAAGGCTATAAGGAGCCGGGCTTCGGAGTCAGATGCGATCGCATTGGCAGTACCTCTCTGCTTGATCTCTATCTGCCCTGCGGTGGCGAACGTTTTATCCAGTTCACCGGGTGAAGCGTCAAGGCGCGGCCCATTTTTTAACGGCATGTTTTCTCTCCCTTAGCGGCCCGGCTTCAGCCACCCCGGCTAAAGTGAAAACGGGCAAGGTCAGTTAACCCTCCGTCGAGAGAATAAACACCTGTCATAACTGACAGTCCTGGGCCCTTTGCAGGCCAAATCAGTAGCTTTGCGAGCCAGCTTCGTTAGCTGCAGTGCGACTTTGTAATGAATGACGAACGGCAAAAGATCGCCGCTTGACAAGATTTCGGCGTAAACGTATGTTTCAAACAACTGTTTGACCGTCAAAACAAATCAACGCGGTCGTTCATTCCCGGTTACATCAGCAGAGGTTTATCGCTATGCCTGACTACAAGGCCCCCTTGCGTGATATTCGCTTCGTTCGTGACGAACTGCTCGGTTACGAAGCGCACTATCAGAGCCTTCCGGCTTGCGCAGACGCAACTCCGGACATGGTTGACGCCATTCTCGAAGAAGGCGCCAAGTTTTGTGAGCAGGTACTGGCACCGCTGAACCGTGTGGGCGACCTGGAAGGTTGCACCTGGAGCGAGTCCGGCGTGAAAACCCCGACTGGCTTCAAAGAGGCCTACAAGCAATTCGTCGAAGGTGGCTGGCCAAGCCTGGCGCACGACGTGGCGCATGGCGGTCAAGGCCTGCCGGAGTCGCTGGGTCTGGCAGTGAGCGAAATGGTTGGCGAGGCCAACTGGTCGTGGGGCATGTACCCGGGCCTGTCGCACGGCGCGATGAACACCATCTCCGAGCACGGCACGCCTGAGCAGCAGGACGCCTATCTGACCAAACTGGTGTCCGGCGAATGGACCGGCACCATGTGCCTGACCGAACCGCACTGCGGCACCGACCTGGGCATGCTGCGCACCAAGGCCGAACCACAGGCCGACGGTTCCTACAAAGTCTCCGGCACCAAGATCTTCATCTCGGCCGGTGAACACGACATGGCCGACAACATCGTCCACATCGTACTGGCCCGCCTGCCGGATGCACCGGCCGGCACCAAAGGTATCTCGCTGTTCATCGTTCCCAAGTTCATGCCGAATGCTGACGGCACCGTCGGTGCACGCAACGCAGTGACTTGCGGTTCGCTGGAACACAAGATGGGCATCCACGGTAACGCCACCTGCGTAATGAACTTCGACGGCGCCACGGGTTACCTGATCGGCCCGGCGAACAAAGGCCTGAACTGCATGTTCACCTTTATGAACACTGCACGTCTGGGTACCGCGCTGCAAGGTCTGGCCCACGCCGAAATCGGTTTCCAGGGCGGCCTGAAATACGCTCGCGATCGCCTGCAAATGCGTTCCCTGACTGGCCCGAAAGCGCCGGACAAAGCCGCAGACCCGATCATCGTCCACCCGGACGTACGTCGCATGCTGCTGACCATGAAAGCCTTCGCCGAAGGTAACCGTGCAATGGTGTACTTCACCGCGAAACAGGTCGACATCGTCAAATACGGCGTCGACGAAGAAGAGAAGAAGAAAGCCGACGCACTGCTCGCGTTCATGACGCCGATCGCCAAAGCCTTCATGACGGAAGTTGGTTTCGAAGCCGCCAACCACGGTGTGCAGATCTACGGCGGTCACGGTTTCATCGCCGAGTGGGGCATGGAGCAGAACGTTCGCGACAGCCGCATTTCGATGCTGTACGAAGGCACCACCGGTATCCAGGCGCTCGACCTGCTGGGCCGTAAAGTGCTGATGACCCAAGGCGAAGCGCTCAAGGGTTTCACCAAGATCGTTCACAAGTTCTGCCAGAACAACGAAGGCAACGAAGCCGTCAAAGAGTTCGTCGCACCATTGGCGGCACTGAACAAGGAATGGGGCGAGCTGACCATGAAGGTCGGTATGGCCGCCATGAAAGACCGCGAAGAAGTCGGCGCGGCCTCCGTGGATTACCTGATGTACTCCGGTTATGCCTGCCTGGCGTACTTCTGGGCCGACATGGCACGCCTGGCTGCCGAGAAGCTGGCAGAAGGCACTGGCGACTCGGCGTTCTACACCGCCAAGCTGCAAACCGCACGTTTCTACTTCCAGCGCATCCTGCCGCGTACCCGCACTCACGTGGCCACTATGCTGTCGGGCGCGAACAACCTGATGGACATGAAAGAAGAAGACTTCGCACTCGGCTACTAAGTCCTGCCGCTGTCCGCTGAAACCGCTGCCCTGTGAGGGGTAGCGGTTTTTTTATTGCCGATTCGCTCAGATAGTCAGGGGTTCTGCCGTTACAGAGGGGCATGTGATCTGGATCACATTGTGAGTGCTTCGCAGGCATCATTGCAGGCACAATGCTATCTCTTTGCCATGACGGGTCGGAGCTTACCCTTGCCGCGTTCTTCCGCTGTACGTTTCAGTCATTTCCTCCCCTCACTGCTATTGTTGCTGGCGGGGTTGGCGGCTGCGTACGTCAAAGACCTGAGTGTGTTCTTTACCTCCTTGTTCAACGTGTTGCCGACCCTGGTACTGCTGTTGGGCGGCGCCTATTGCGCTGTTTACCGACGTCAGCGTGAACTGTTTCTGATGCTCACGGTGTACATCGCCTACTTCTTGCTCGATACCCAGACCGATTATTACCGCGACAACGGCAAGGTCCGTGAAGACGCGGCGGTGGTCTTTCATTTGGTGTGTCTGCTTTTGCCGCTGTTGTTCGGACTGTTTGCGGCGTGGCAGGAACGCACGCATCTGTTTCAGGACATGGTGGCGCGATTCGCCGTTTTGCTGGCCTTCGGCAGCGTGGCGCTGGGGCTCGAACAAAGTTACCCACAGGCGCTGCTGTTGTGGCTGTCGGAAATCCGCTGGCCGGCGCTGCACGGCGCGTGGATGAGTCTGATCCAGCTGTCCTATCCGGTGTTCATCTCGTCGTTCCTGCTGCTGGCCTGGCAGTACTGGCGCCATCCGCGCCCGCTGCACGCGGCGCAACTGGTCGGCTTGCTCGGCGTGTTCTGGATGCTGCCGAAAACCTTCATCCTGCCGTTCACCCTGAACATCATGTGCAGTCAGGTGATGTTGATGATCGCCGCCGCCGTTGCGCATGAGGCTTATCAAATGGCCTTTCGCGATGAGCTCACCGGTCTGCCGGGTCGTCGCGCGCTCAACGAACGCATGCAGCGCTTGGGGCGCAATTATGTGTTGGCGATGAGCGACGTCGATCACTTCAAGAAATTCAACGACACCCACGGCCATGACGTCGGTGACCAGGTATTGCGTCTGGTCGCCAGCAAACTGTCGAAAATCAGCGGCGGCGGCAGGGCGTATCGCTATGGCGGTGAGGAATTTGCCCTGGTGTTCGCAGGCAAGACCCTCGAGGAATGCATGCCGCATCTGGAGGTGATTCGCGAGTCGATTGCGACCTACAGTATCCAATTGCGCAACCAGGAAAACCGCCCGCAGGACGATCAGCAAGGTCGCCAGCGCCGCGCAGGTTCAGGAGCGTCTGCGGTGTCGGTCACGGTCAGTATCGGTGTCGCCGAGCGGCTCGAGCAGCGCACGCCGGAAGAAGTGCTCAAGTCCGCCGACCAGGCGTTGTACAGCGCCAAGGGCGCCGGGCGTAACTGCGTGATGGCGTTCGGGCAGAACCGCCGTGGCGCGGTGCGCATGGACGCCGCTGCGGGTTGAGTGATGACGGCGCATTCAGCGCCTGCACAATGATTGTCGGGTGGGGTGGCCGGCAGTAGGTTGAATCGATCTGCTGACGGAGAAGCCACCATGCCTGAGTACAAAGCTCCCCTGCGCGACATGCGCTTTCTGATCGACCACGTCTTCGACTTCCACAGCAATTACGCCGCCCTTGGCGCCCATGACGCCAGCCCGGACATGATCAACGCGATCCTTGAGGAGGGTGCGAAATTCTGTGAGAACGTGCTCGCGCCGCTCAATCGCAGCGGTGACGAAGAAGGCTGCAATTTCGACAACGGTGTGGTGACAACGCCTACAGGCTTCAAGCAAGCCTTCGCACAATACGTTGAGGGTGGCTGGCACGGCCTGGCCGCAGATCCGACCTACGGCGGCCAGGGCTTGCCAAGTTCGCTGGGATTGGTCATCAGCGAGATGGTCGGCTCCAGCAACACGTCCTGGGGCATGTACCCGGGCCTGACCCACGGCGCGATGTCGGCGATCCACGCCCACGGCAGCAGCGAGCAGAAAGACACTTACCTGAGCAAACTCACCGCCGGGCAATGGACCGGCACCATGTGCCTGACCGAAGCGCATTGCGGTACCGATCTGGGCATCATCAAGACTCGCGCCGTGCCGCAGGCCAACGGCAGCTACGCGATCACCGGCAGCAAGATTTTCATCTCCGCCGGTGAGCACGACATGAGCGACAACATCATTCATCTGGTGTTGGCCAAACTGCCGGACGCACCGGCGGGGACCAAGGGCATCTCGCTGTTCATCGTGCCCAAGTTTTTGCCCGATGCGGCGGGGGACGCGGGCGAGCGCAACGGTGTTTCCTGCGGTTCGATCGAACACAAGATGGGCATCAAGGCCTCGGCCACCTGCGTGCTGAATTTTGATGACGCCAAAGGTTTTCTGATCGGCGAGCCGAACAAGGGCCTGAACTGCATGTTCACCATGATGAACCACGCGCGCCTCGGCACCGGCATGCAGGGGTTGTGTCTGGGCGAGGCGAGTTTTCAAGGCGCGATCAAGTACGCCAACGACCGCTTGCAGATGCGCTCGCTGACCGGCGCCAAAGCGCCGGACAAAGCCGCCGACCCCATCATCGTCCACCCGGACGTGCGGCGCATGCTGCTGACCATGAAAGCCTTTAACGAAGGCAATCGGGCACTGACCTATTTCACCGCCCAGCTCCTCGATGCTGCGCATTTGAGCAGCGATGCCGAGGCGCGTCAGGAAGCCGAAGACCTCTTGGCGTTCCTCACGCCGATCTGCAAAGCGTTCATGACCGACACCGGGCTGGAAGTGACCAACCACGGTATGCAGGTGTTCGGTGGCCATGGTTTCATTCGTGAGTGGGGTATGGAGCAACTGGTGCGTGACTGCCGCATCGCGCCGATCTATGAGGGCACCAACGGTATTCAGGCGCTGGATCTGCTCGGGCGCAAGGTGCTCGGCAGCCAGGGCAAATTGCTGCGTGGCTTCACCAAAATCGTCCATAAATTCTGTGCCGCCAACGCTGAGCATGCGCAGTTGGGCGCTTTCGTAGTGCAGCTCAACGAGCTGAATCAGCAGTGGGGCGATCTGACCATGAAGGTCGGCATGGCCGCGATGAAAAATCCCGACGAAGTCGGCGCGGCCTCGGTCGATTATCTGATGTACAGCGGCTACATCATCCTCGGCTATCTGTGGCTGCGCATGGCCCTGGTGGCGCAGGCGCAACTGGACGCGGGCACAGGCGAGGCGGATTTTCTGTGCGGCAAACTGGCGACGGCCGAGTTTTACTTCAAGCGCTTGCTGCCACGCACCGCTGCACATCGCGCGGCGATCGAGGCGGGCAGTGATTGTCTGATGAAATTGCCGGCGGAGCTGTTTGCACTCTAAGGGTTTGCGGCCAAAAAGAGCCCGCTGATTGCGGGCTTCTTTTTTGAGTATCTGGCGATGACTAAAAATAACAAATCAGTCATGGCCTGACCCTATGTGTCGCAAAAGTTGTTGGGGTACACTCGGGCTCACAGAAAACATCATTCCACGAATCACCTATTCCAGATCCTGCGAGGTTTGCCATGGCCGACTACAAAGCGCCACTGCGCGATATGCGCTTCGTCCTCAATGAAGTGTTCGAAGTCGCCAAACTCTGGGCCGAACTGCCGGCGCTGGCCGAGACCGTCGACGCCGAAACCGTTGAAGCGATTCTCGAAGAAGCTGGCAAGGTCACCAGCAAGAGCATCGCGCCACTGAGCCGCGCCGCTGACGAAGAAGGCTGCCACTGGGCCAACGGTGCCGTGACCACGCCGGCCGGCTTCCCGGAGGCTTATCAGACCTACGCCGAAGGCGGTTGGGTCGGCGTCGGCGGTGATCCGGCCTATGGCGGCATGGGCATGCCCAAGGCCGTATCGGCTCAGGTCGAAGAAATGGTCAACTCCGCCAGCCTGGCGTTTGGTCTGTATCCGATGCTGACCGCCGGCGCCTGCCTGTCGATCAACGCCCACGCCAGCGAAGAGCTGAAAGCGGCGTACCTGCCGAACATGTACGCGGGGATTTGGGCCGGCTCCATGTGCCTGACCGAGCCGCACGCCGGTACCGACCTGGGGATTATTCGCACCAAGGCCGAGCCACAGGCCGACGGTTCCTACAAGGTCAGCGGCACCAAGATCTTTATCACCGGCGGCGAACACGACCTCACCGAGAACATCATCCACCTGGTGCTGGCCAAACTGCCGGACGCCCCGGCGGGGCCGAAGGGCATTTCGCTGTTCCTGGTGCCGAAGTTCACGGTCAATGCTGATGGCAGCCTCGGCGCGCGCAACCCGGCCAACTGCGGTTCGATCGAACACAAGATGGGCATCCAGGCGTCCGCGACCTGTGTGATGAACTTCGACGAAGCCGTGGGTTATCTGGTCGGCGAGCCGAACAAAGGCCTCGCCGCGATGTTCACCATGATGAATTACGAGCGTCTGGGCGTGGGTATTCAGGGTCTGGCGACCGGCGAGCGTTCGTATCAGAACGCGGTTGAGTATGCCCGTGACCGTCTGCAAAGCCGTTCGCCGACCGGTGCGCAGAACAAGGACAAGGTCGCTGATCCGATCATCGTTCACCCGGACGTGCGGCGCATGCTGCTGACCATGAAAGCCTCGAACGAAGGTGGCCGGGCGTTCTCCACATATGTGGCGATGCAACTCGACACCGCCAAGTTCAGCGAAGACCCGGCGACGCGCAAGCGTGCGGAAGATCTGGTCGCACTGCTGACACCGGTGGCCAAGGCGTTCCTCACCGATCTGGGTCTGGAAACCACCGTGCATGGCCAGCAGATCTTCGGCGGCCACGGCTACATCCGCGAGTGGGGCCAGGAGCAACTGGTGCGTGACGTGCGCATCACGCAGATCTACGAAGGCACCAACGGCATTCAGGCGCTGGACCTGGTCGGGCGCAAGATCGTCGGCAGCGGCGGCGCGTTCTATCAGTTGTTCGCCGATGAGATCCGCCATTTCACCGCCACCGCGAGCGCCGATCTGGGCGAATTCACCAAGCCACTGAACGACGCAGTCGACACGCTGGACGAGCTGACTTCATGGCTGCTGGACCGGGCGAAAAATAATCCGAACGAAATCGGCGCAGCCTCTGTCGAATATTTGCAAGCATTCGGTTACACGGCGTATGCCTACATGTGGGCATTGATGGCCAAAGCCGCGCTGGGCAAAGAAGCGCAGGATGATTTCTACGCCAGCAAGCTGGGCACCGCACGCTTTTACTTCGCCCGCTTGCTGCCGCGTATCCACTCGTTGAGCGCATCGGTGAAGGCCGGCAGCGAGTCGCTGTTCCTGCTGGATGCCGCGCAATTCTGATGCGATAGCGTCATGTAAGCATTCGCTTACATGACGTGCTGCTGTTCTCCCATAGTCGTCAATTGGATCCACGGCTAATCTACATTTCATGGACGTCGCGCAGGAAGCGCAAAGCAACAACACGGACACGTAGGATTCTGCCAGGGTGGCGGAGTGAAATGGATGTCAGGGAAACAGTCTGCAAAGCCCCGCTTCGGCGGGGTTTTCTTTTGCCTGAAGAAAAGTTTCAGGCCAGCGGATCCAGCGCCGGTTGCGCCTCGCGCGCCAGCACTTCCTCGAGTAAACCGCGCAGCAGCGCCAGCGACGCCTGCTGGCGTTGCACATCGCGACACACCAGGCCGACCTTCAGCGGCACTCGCGGTTCGCTCAGCGGTTTCCACAGCAGATCCTCATCGTCGTACTGCCGCTGTGATTGCCCCGGCAGCACCGTCGCCAGTCGGGTATGCGGCAGGCTGTCGAGAATCCCCACCATATTGTTCAACTCGGCTTGCACCTGAGGGCGCCGACCGAGGCTGGCCAGTTGCGCCTGCCAGATCTGGCGGATCTGAAATTCCTCACCCAGCAGCAACATCGGCAGTTCAGCGGCCTGGCGCATCGAGACTTTCTTGAATTCGCGCAACGGATGGTCCGCCGGAATCACCAGTGTCAGTTCATCCTCATAGAGCATAACGCCGTGCAGACCCGGTTGGCGCGGGGGCAGATAACTGATGCCGATGTCCAGCGAACCGTTGAGCAAACGCCGCTCGATTTCCAGTCCCGTCAGCTCGTAGATCTGCACCACCAGATGTGGTTGCGCCTTGCGTACCCGTTCAAGCATTTGCGGCACCAGGCTGGTGTGTACCGTTTGCAGCACGCCGATCGCCAGCGTGCGCAGAGCCTGGCCCTTGAAGTTGCCCAGCGCCTCGCGTGCCCGTTGCAAACCGTCAAGCAGCGGCAACGCGTGGTTGTACAAAGTGTGCGCGGCAAGCGTCGGCAGCAGGCGCTTGCTGCTGCGCTCGAACAAGGCGACGTCGAGGTTCTGTTCGAGCTGACGGATCTGTTGCGACAGCGCCGGTTGCGAGATCGACAGACGTTCGGCAGCACGGCCGACATGACCCTCTTCGTAGACCGCGACGAAATAACGCAGTTGTTTGAAATCCATAAGTAATGCTTATCGAAATGGCTGGTAAATCGAAATGGCCCGAAGCCTTCGGTGAGCCTAGTCTAACCGCATTCACAGGGCTTACAGGTCAGAAAGCGCCATGATCAGCGTTCGCTTCGACAGAGTTTGCATAGGCAGTTCAAAACACCTCGAATGGGGTGTTTTTCAATGAATCTGTTCAGTCTGCGGCGCCAGGCGCCGAATCTCGATGATCTCCTTATGGCTAACGACGCACCCGAGGCTGGCAGTGATCTCGGCGCTGAGCGTCTGATGCCCAGCGTTCAGCGTCCACAGCAAGTGTTCGTGCGCGGGCAGGGTTCATGGCTGTGGGACAGCCAGGACCGTGCCTACCTCGACTTTTCCCAAGCCGGCGGGGCCAATAGTCTTGGGCACAGTCCGTCGGCGCTGGTCAAAGCCATCGCCAACCAGGCGCAGGCGCTGATCAACCCCGGTTTCAATCTGCACAACCGCGGCATGCTCAGCCTCGCCGAGCGTCTGTGTGCCAGCACCGGCAGCGATCAGGCCTATCTGCTAAACAGCGGCAGCGAAGCCTGTGAAGCGGCGATCAAACTGGCGCGCAAATGGGGTCAACTGCATCGCGGCGGTGCTTCGCGGATCATCGTTGCCAGGCAGGGCTGTCATGGCCGGAGTCTGGCGACGATCTCCGCCTCGGACAGTTGCAATCTGGCAAACCGTTTTGCGCCATTGCTGCCAGGGTTCGATCAGGTACCGTTCAACGACCTGCCGGCGCTGCATGCGGCGGTCGATGCGCAGACCGTGGCGATCATGCTTGAACCGATCCAGAGCGATGCCGGAGTAATTGCGGCCAGCGAGCATTACCTCAAAGGTGTCGAACGGCTGTGCCGTGACTTGGGTATTCTGCTGATCCTCGACGAAGTGCAAACCGGCATCGGCCGCTGCGGCAGCTTGCTCGCCGAACAGTGCTACGGCGTGCGCGCCGATATCGTCGTGCTCGGCAAAGGCCTCGGCGGCGGTGTGCCTTTGGCGGCGCTGCTGGCCCGGGGCAAGGCTTGTTGTTTCGACGCCGGTGAGTTGGGCGGCACCCATCACGGCAACGCCTTGATGACGGCGGCGGGCCTGGTCGTACTCGACAGCGTGCAGGACCGCAGCTTTCTCGCCCAGGTCAAAGAGAATGGCCAGCACCTGCGCGAAGGCCTGGCGCGATTGGCGCACCGCTACGATCACGGCGACCTGCGCGGCCAAGGCTTGTTCTACGGACTGACCCTGTCAGACCACTGCGCCAACGCCGTGGTCCACGCCGCCCTGCACGAAGGCCTGCTGCTCAATTCGCCGCAAGCCAACTGCCTGCGCTTCACCCCGGCGCTCACCGTGAGCAAAACCAATATCGACGAAATGCTTCTGCGCCTGGGCCGCGCGTTCTCGCGAGTGCGCACGGCACAGCTGCAATGCCGCAAAGGAATTGCCGTTTGAGCTGACATTTCCCACCCGATTTTCAGAACCGTCTCGCGGTATAACGCACGCCCCACGCCTGATTGCTTTTGGCGTGGGGCGTTTTTTTTTGTGGCCGCGTATTGCCGATGGCTTTTCGTGCTTGAGGGATCGCCGTACTAGTGGTCTTTTAGAGACCACCGCAGGGAATGCGCGCTCACGCAGAGAAAACCGTAAAGCCGGTTTTTGTAATCTGTACCACTAGGTGTTATGCCTTCGGAAGGGATACCGATGTCATTTCGGCTGTTCAAAACCAAGGGTTTCGCTTCGCAGGCGAGCAAGGCCTGGATCACCGACGAGGAGCTTCAAGAAGCCTTTTGCCAAATGCTTGCGGGGCAGGCTGACAATATCGGTGGTGGCGTGTGGAAGAAACGCCTGAACGCCATTCGCCATCGTTCGATTGTGCTGGCGAAAGGCGGGCGCTGCTGGGTTTATCAGGTGCTGTTCGCCAAAAAAGATCGAAGCAATATCACCCCTGCTGAATTAAAGGATTTACGCAAATTAGCCAAAGCGTATGCACGACTGACTGAAGAACAAATTCGGGGGTTGTTGGCGATGCAAGAGTTTGTGGAGATAGGTCATGAGTAAGAAATTCAAAAGTGAAGTTTTTCAATCGATACACGAGTCGGCCAATGCTCTGTTCGCTGTCGGTGCGATTAGTAAGGCGACAATGCGCGAGTTTGATGATTCGTGTCTGGCGACGATCCCGGACGCTATACCGGCTGAGGAAATCAAGGCGTTACGCGAGCGCAACAACGTCAGTCAGCCGGTATTCGCACGTTATCTGAACACCAGCGCGTCGACGGTTAAGCAGTGGGAGTCCGGAGATAAACACCCCAGTGGGATGGCCTTGAAGCTGCTGAGCATCGTGCAGAAGCATGGCCTTAAAATCCTGGCTTGAGCAATCAGCCGCAGAAGCACTGAACCCTGACGAACGGCGCAGGTCGATTAGCTTGTATGGCTCAAGTGAGCCAACCCCCATTCAGGAGCTGCCCCATGGACTTTATTCGCATCATCATCGCTATTCTGTTGCCGCCACTGGGTGTCTTTCTGCAGGTCGGGTTCGGCGGGGCGTTCTGGTTGAACATTCTGCTGACGCTGTGCGGGTACATTCCGGGGATTGTGCATGCGGTGTATATCATCGCCAAGCGCTGAGTACTGCGGCGCCAGATAGATCGCCTTCGCGAGCAGGCTCGCTCCCACATTTGATCGTGTTATCAACACAAAACCTGTGGGAGCGAGCTTGCTCGCGATGGGGCTACTCGGTTTTGAACGGGGCGCGGTGATCAGTCCGCCAATCCCATCACCCGCCGATAAAACTGCCACTCCTTTTCCAGCGCATGCGCCTGATTAACGGCACGACGGAAACCGTGGCGTTCATCGGCATAGTAGTGTGCTTCGACCGGGATGCCGTTACGTTCAAGTGCAGCGACCATGTCGCGGGTCTGCTTCGGCACCACCACCGCATCCAGTTCACCCTGAAAGAAAATCACCGGCACGCGGATATGGTCTGCGTGTAGCAATGGCGTGCGGGCGGCATAGCGTTCGGCGTCCTGCTCGGGATCGCCGATCAGCCAGTCGAGATAGTCGCCTTCGAACTTGTGCGTCGCCCGGCCCAATGCCACCGGGTCGCTGACTCCGTACAAACTCGCGCCAGCGCGGAAGACTTGCTTGAACGCCAGCGCACACAACGTGGTGTAGCCACCCGCGCTCCCGCCCCGGATGAACGCGCGCTGCCCGTCGATCAAGCCTTGGTCGGCGAGATACGCGACGACGTTGCACGCATCCTCGACATCCACTTCACCCCAGCGCAAATGCAACGCTTGGCGATATTGCCGGCCGTAACCGCTGCTGCCGCGATAGTTGAGATCGGCGACGGCAAAGCCGCGTTGCGTCCAGTATTGAATGCGCGGGTCGAGCATCGGATAGCAGGCCGAAGTCGGGCCGCCGTGGATGAACACCACCAGTGGCGGCGTCTTCTCGGCGGCCATGGCCGGGTAAAAGAAACCGTGCGCCTCACCCGAACCGCTTGGGTAACGCAGGGTTTGCGGACGGCTGATGCGTTCGGCGGGCAACGGCGCTATACCGCCGGCCAACACGGTAACTTCGTTCGTCATTCGATCAATGGCAATGATCGCCGAGGGGCTGATCGGCGAGGCAGCAATGCAGTAGATGTTTTGCTGATCTGCGGCCAGATGACGGAAGCGGCTGTACTTACCAGTGAAATCTACATCGCCAAGAGTAAGGCGACCGAAACCGCCTTCGCTCCAGCTGGCCAGGAAAGCATCACCGAGCGGCAGCCAGGTGCAGCCACCGAGCTGCCACGGCGCCGGCGCATGGTCGGCCTGGGCGGCAACCAATGGTTCCAGACCGTCGATAGTTTCCGCCCACGGTTGCCAGAATCCACCGCGATCGGTCAGGCAATACAGGCGACCCTCGTCATCGAAGCGCGGTTGTTGAACCGACTCTTCAATGTCATCGCCGGCCACGCAGCGCGGCGAAGCGAATCCGCCATCGGGCAAGCGCTGGGCTGTCATCAACCGGGTTGAGGTCCACGGCTGATGCGGCCGGCTCCACTCGATCCACGCCAGGCGCTGCCCATCCGGGCTCAGAAGGGGCGATGCATAAAAATCTGCGCCCTCAGCCAATACGTGCCGAACACCGTCAGCCAGATCAACCGCCACCAATCGGTGTCGATCGTACTGCTCCTCAACCGCCAGAATCTGCCCGCCCGCATACTGCAAATCACCAAAGCGGCAATCGCCGGAGGTCAGTGGTTCAGGCGCACCATCGAGGGTCTGCCGATACAACTGCTGATCCGCCTCGTTGACGAAAACCACACAGTCAGGCGTCAGGCAAAACGCACCACCGCCATATTCGTACACGCGGCTGCGCACGCTGAAGCCATCCGGCGTCAGACATTGCGCCACACCATCGCGCCACTGCCAGATCCGGCACGCGGCATCCTGCGGGCGATATTCATTCCAGAACAGGCCGTTGGCGCCGAGCTGCAACTCGGCGAAATCCACGCCGGCGGCGACAGCTTGCGCGGCGCTGAAGGGCTCAGCCCTTGGCGATGAGGCGTGAGTTTCGTTCATTGCGAAAGGCCAGTTGTTCGATGGTCTGCGTGGCGCTCTCGGCTTCTTCGCGGGCCTTGAGGATCACGCCGTGATGTTCGGATTTGCTGCACACCGGGTCGGCGTTGCTCGCATTGCCAGTGAGCATGAACGCCTGGCAGCGGCAGCCGCCAAAGTCCTTTTCCTTCTCGTCGCACGAGCGGCACGGCTCGGGCATCCAGTCGTAACCGCGGAAGCGGTTGAAGCCGAACGAGTCGTACCAGATGTGCTGCATGCTGTGATCGCGCACATTGGGAAACTGCACCGGCATCTGACGCGCGCCGTGGCAGGGCAGGGCGGTGCCGTCCGGTGTCACCGTCAAAAAGATACTGCCCCAGCCGTTCATGCAGGCTTTCGGGCGCTCTTCGTAGTAATCCGGGGTGACGAAAATCAGCTTGCATGGATGCCCTTCGGCTTCCAGCTTCGCCCGGTATTCGTTGGTGATGCGCTCGGCGCGCACCAGTTGTTCCTTGGTCGGCAACAGGCCAACGCGATTGAGCTGCGCCCAACCGTAGAACTGACAAGTGGCAAGCTCGACAAAGTCGGCTTCCAGCGCAATGCACAGCTCAATGATGCGGTCGATCTTGTCGACGTTGTGCCGATGGGTGACGAAGTTCAGCACCATCGGGTAACCATGGGCCTTCACCGCGCGGGCCATTTCCAGCTTCTGTGCGAAGGCTTTTTTAGAGCCGGCGAGCAGGTTGTTCACTTGCTCGTCGCTGGCCTGGAAACTGATCTGGATGTGGTCGAGCCCGGCCTTCTTGAAGTCGCTGATTTTCTGCTCGGTCAGGCCGATGCCGGAGGTGATCAGGTTGGTGTAGAAACCCAGCTGCCGTGCTTCGTGAATCAGCTCGGCAAGATCCTGGCGCACCAGCGGTTCACCACCGGAAAAACCCAGTTGCGCCGCACCCATTTCCCGCGCTTCGCGAAAGACCTTGATCCACTGTTCGGTCGTCAGCTCTTTGCCCTGCTCGGCGAAATCCAGCGGATTGGAGCAATACGGGCATTGCAGCGGGCAGCGGTAGGTCAGCTCGGCGAGCAGCCACAGCGGCAGGCCGACTTCAGGTTTGGCCGGCAGATCAGCCAAGGGTGAGCCAGTGTTGCTCACGGGCAACCTCCATGAATTGCTCGACGTCGTCACCGAGTTCCGGCACGCCGGGGAACTGCGTGTCGAGTTTGGCGATGATTGCTGCGACATCACGTTCACCGTCAATCAATTTGCCAATCTCGCTTGCGCTCTCGTTGAGCTTGATCATGCCTTCCGGATACAGCAACACATGGCCTTTTTGTGCCGGTTCGAACTGGAAGCGGTAGCCGGGACGCCAGCTCGGGACTTTGCTGCGGTCGAAACTCATAAGCTGATTCCTTTATGCCAGACCCGTTGATCAGTAACGCTGTGATACGGCGGACGGTTCAGTTCGTAGGCCATGCTCATGGCATCGAGCATGCTCCAAAGAATGTCCAGTTTGAACTGGAGAATTTCCAGCATGCGCTCCTGGCCTTCACGGGTCTTGTAGTGTTCGAGCGTGATCGCCAGACCGTGTTCGACATCCCGACGCGCCTGACCGAGGCGGGTGCGGAAGTATTCATAACCGGCCGGGTCGATCCACGGGTAATGTTGCGGCCAGCTGTCGAGGCGCGACTGGTGGATCTGCGGTGCGAACAGTTCGGTCAGCGAACTGCTGGCGGCTTCCTGCCAACTGGCGCGGCGGGCGAAGTTGACGTAAGCGTCGACGGCGAAACGCACGCCGGGCAATACCAGCTCCTGCGAGCGCAGTTGATCCGGGTCGAGGCCGACCGCCTGGCCGAGACGCAGCCAGGCTTCGATGCCGCCGTCTTCACCGGGAGCGCCGTCGTGGTCGAGCAGGCGCTGAATCCACTCGCGGCGGATTTCCCGATCCGGGCAATTGGCGAGAATCGCCGCGTCTTTCAGGGGGATGTTCACCTGATAATAGAAGCGGTTGGCGACCCAGCCCTGAATCTGCTCGCGGGTGGCGCGGCCTTCGTACATCGCCACATGATAGGGGTGGTAGATGTGGTAATAGGCACCTTTGGCGCGCAGGGCCGCTTCGAATTCGGCGGGGGACAGCGGGGTGTCGGTCATTGCGGTTCTCCGGGGAACAACCGTTGGATTCAGTGTTGTCTGGCAGGACGCCATCGCTGGCAAGCCAGCTCCCACAAGGTTTGCGGTGTTCACAAGACCTGTGGAAGCTGGCTTGCCAGCGATGGGGCCATCAGCTACAGCACAATGCTCATGCCATCAAACGCCACTTCAACATTGCGCCGAGCGAGTTCTGCGCGCTCGGCCGAATCCTCGTCGAGAATCGGGTTGGTGTTGTTGATGTGGATAAGCACCTTGCGTTGCTCGGGAAGCTGTTCCAACACTTCGAGCATGCCGCCGGGGCCGTTCTGTGCCAAATGGCCCATTTCGCGACCGGTGCGGGTGCCGACGCCACGACGTTGCATTTCATCGTCGTTCCACAGCGTGCCGTCGACCAGCAGGCAGTCGCTGCCGGCCATGATTTCCAGCAGCGGCGCGTCTACTTTGCCCAGGCCCGGCGCGTAGAACAGCTTGCCGCCGGTGTTCAAATCTTCAACGATCAAACCGATGTTGTCGCCCGGGTGCGGGTCGAAGCGGTGCGGCGAATACGGTGGCGCTGCACTGCGCAGCGGCAGCGGCGTGAAACGCAGGTTCGGACATGCGGCGACGGTGAAGCTCCGATCGAGTTCGATGCGGTTCCAGTCCAGCCCGCCATTCCAGTGGGTGAGCATCTTGAACAGCGGAAAACCGGTGCTCAGGTCTTCGTGAACCATATCCGTGCACCAGACCTGATGCGGGCAGCCCTCGCGCAGGCTGAGCAGGCCGGTGGTGTGGTCGATCTGGCTGTCCATCAGAATGATCGCGCTGATGCCGGTGTCACGCAGGGCGCGGCCCGGTTGCATCGGGGCGAAGCTTTGCAATTGCGCGCGGATGTCCGGCGAGGCGTTGCACAGCACCCAGTTCACGCCGTCATCGGAAATCGCGATGGACGATTGGGTGCGGGACTTGGCGTTGAGGCTGCCGTCGCGAAAGCCTGCGCAATTGACGCAGTTGCAGTTCCACTGCGGAAAACCGCCGCCGGCGGCCGAACCCAGAATCTGGACGAACATGAACGCTCCATCATTTCAACGCGGAAAATAAAACGCCCCGGCGAGCCGAGGCGTTGCACTGCGATTCTGTGTAAGCAGAACTCAGCGGCTGGCGAAGTACATGGTGACTTCGAAGCCGATACGCAGGTCGGTGTAAGCAGGTTTGGTCCAGGCCATGAGATGTCTCCTTCTGTGGGTTGGGATAGCGCTATCCATAGGTATAGTCCACGGCAGCGCGGTGATGTTCCAATTAGTTAGGCGGCTATGTTACTCAAAATTTCAACGCCATGACCCGTGAATCTTTGAGAAAGCTCCTTGCAGCCTCGGTAATGATCATTTCACCACTTGCCATGGGGCGCCTGGAGCAGGAGCGCTGGCGAGGCAGAGCCAACCGCCTTCGGCGTCGAGCAGACGTCGGGCAGCACCGAGCAGTGTCGAGCGGTCCAGCGCGCCGATGGCAGCGACCAACCGTTCAAGATAATCCGACGAATGGCTGGCGAGCCGGGCCTGCCACAGCAACTCGGCCGCTTCTCTGAAGCCGATCTCAGCCGCGTCGAAT
Source organism: Pseudomonas retamae (assembly GCF_043496865.1). NCBI lineage: Bacteria > Pseudomonadati > Pseudomonadota > Gammaproteobacteria > Pseudomonadales > Pseudomonadaceae > Pseudomonas > Pseudomonas retamae. Next base: position 67,081 of record NZ_JBIEIL010000003.1, on the reverse strand, counting down.
TGATCGGCAAGGCTCTGCCGTTGTTGGCTGAGGCTGGCCTCATCCATCTGCTCAATCAGCGCTGGGAGGCTATTGAGGAACTGCCGGATATGCTCGAGCAGTTCGTCGGGCTGCGCGTTGGGCGATTGCACGCCAAACACCAGCGCGATGCGACCCTGGATCTGACGCAAGGCGCTGAACACCGCGTAGCCCAGTTGCAACTCGACGCGCAGACGCTGATAGAACGGCGTCTGAAGCAATTGAGCGAGCAAGCGCCAGGCGGCTTCATCTGAGAGGTCCTGGCTGGCGCTTGGGCAGTACAGCAACACGGCGTGTTCGCTGGACGTCGTATCGATGTGCTGCCAGAGGTATGGACCCTTGATGGCGCAAGGCGCAGACAGCTGATGATCCGGTTGGCCGGGGATGCGGCTCAAGGCCAGGCCCATGGCAGATTGGCTTTGCTGGTTGAAACCCAGCGCGAGGCCGTCCCAGCGCGCGGTTGCCCACAGATGCGCAGCGTCATCGGATGCGCCGACAGGCTCCAGGCAACGATCCGGCAATGCCTTGAGCAATTGGCGGATCGGTATCAACGGCGCTTCCGGCTCGACACGCGGGGAATCGGCTGAGACCGATGTCAGACATTTCAGCGCATGCTCCAGAACGCTGGGCATGGGCTCTTGCAGGCCGGTGAGTTTCAGCAGCCATTGGTTGCCCGTTGCGCTGAACGACACCTCGACGCCGGCCTCGCTGGCATCTTGCCGGATCTGCTGAAGGCTGCGTTGCAGTCGCGCTTGCAAGTCAACGCTGGCTGCGGCGTCGAGCTGCCAACGCAGATAGATCGCGCCTTCATCACCGTTACCCGGCACTGTCTGGCTGAATTGCATCGGCGAGCGTTCGCGGCGGCCGCGCGAGCGGTCCTGAGCGAACGTGCGCAGGCCGCGGTGCGCGCTGGTCTGGCCGCGAATCAGTCCGGCGTTGGCCAGCGGCTCGTTAGCGCGCAGGATGGGATTGGCGGCTGGCAAGTGCCAGTGCGCGGCGAAGTTATCCACAGCGCCGAGTTCGCGCAGAATGTTTTTCAGTGCTTCAGCGGCACAATCAGGCAGGCCGTTTTGCAATTGTTCACTGTCCAGCCGCGCCAGTTGCAGCGCACCGCTGATTTGCTGCCGCCGTTGCTGCACGGCTGCATATTCCTCCCGTAACGCCGCCCAGTCCTGCTGCGCGAAGAAGCTCAACCAGTCCAGCAACTGCTGGTGAATCACCTTCAGCGATTCGGCGCCTGCGTTGAAGTGCAGATGCAGCAGCGCCTGCCCGTCGAAGTGATAAAGCGGTGACGCCTTCAATCCCTCAGCGAGATTGTGCTGCCGCAAATGCGCCAGCAACCCACCGGGCTTGGCGCTATTGACCCAATGACAGAGAAACGCCAGCGCTTCGGCAGACGATTGCGGCAATGCATCAAACGCAAAGAGCAGATTCCCGTGCGGCCCGTCGACCTGTTGATAACTTTTCACCGCCAGCGGCACAAGCGCTGCCTGCGCAACTTTATCCCCAGCCGGTAGCGCAGCGGCGAACTGTTCGGCCAGCACGCGCAACTGTTCCAGGCTTTGCGGCCCGGTCAGGCTCAATGTCATCTGCCCGGTGCGATAAAAGCGCTGATGGAACTCTCTCAACGCCTGTTGAAACGCCGGCAGTTCGACTTTCAGGCTGTCGCGATTGCCGGCATGAAAACCCCGCAGCGGGTGTTCTGCCGGTAAACCTTCGTACAGGGCAAGCTGCTGTTGCGCTGACGGATCTTGCGACCAGGCGACATATTCCGCCTGCAATACGTCACGTTCACGCAATTGATCGTCCAGATTCAGACGCGGTTGCGCGAGCATGTCTGACAGACGCTCCAACCCACCGCTAAAGGCGCGCACAGGCAGCTCGAAGAAAAAGTCGGTGGTGCGTTCGCGAGTGCTGGCGTTCACTTGGCCGCCGTGGCTCTGCACGTAGGCCATCAGCCCTTCCGCCGCCGGGAAACGCTCGGTCCCGAGAAACAGCAAATGTTCGAGAAAATGCGCCAGCCCTGGCCACGCCAGCGGCACGTCGTGGCTACCGGCCGCCACGCGCAACGCGGCAGCGCTGCGTTTGAGGCCGGGCACATGACGCAAGGTCACGCGCAAGCCGTTGGCCAGAGTTACTGTGTGGGGGCGGGGGTGAGTCGGCGCGGGCATGGGCACTTCCAGAACAGTGAAGTGCCAATGCTAGCGGATTAGCGCTGGTTGAGCGCGGCGTAAAGCTCAGGACGGCGATCGCTGAGGTAGCGATTGGCGGCTCGTGAGTCGTTCATCAACTGACGATCCAGCTCGCCGACGATCAGCGCTTCGTCGAGACCGGCCAAGGCAATTTGGCTGCCGTCCGGTGCAGCAATGCTGCTTTGTCCGCAATACTGGATGTCGCCTTCGTGACCACAGTAATTGGCGTAGGCCACGTAGCATTGGTTTTCGAAGGCGCGCGACCGCACGGTGACATCGGCAACGAAATCGAACGGGATCATGTTGGCTGTCGGTGCCACGATCAGCTCGGCGCCAGCCAGCGCCAGACGGCGGGCGTTTTCCGGAAACTCCAGGTCGTAGCAGATGAGAAAGCCGAGCTTCCAGCCGTTCAGCTCGACCACCGGCAAATCCGCCTCTCCCGGACTGAACATCGACCGGTCGAGGTCGCCGAACAGATGCGACTTGCGGTAATTGGCCAAGCGCTCGCCCGTAGAGTCGATCAACTGTACGGCGTTGTAAATCTGCCCGTCCGCGGTGCGCTCGGGATAACCGTAAACGATCGCCAGTCCCGCAGCTTTGGCAATGCGGCCGATCTGCTGCGCCCATTCTCCGTTGTAGACCTCAGCCAGGGTGCTGACCGCTTCGGCGCCAATGTTGTAGCCGGTCATGAACATTTCCGGCAGCACCAGCAAGTCCGAACCGTTGGCTTCCATCGCCACCCGGTGCAAACGGTGCAGGTTGGCGGCGGGCTCCAGTGGCAGCGGCGGGCATTGGTAAAGGGCTACACGCATCGAAGAATCCTCTTACTCGGGCAGGGCGATAGGGCCGATGTCTTTGAACACATCACCCGGGCCCGGGTTCGCTTTATGTGTCGAACCGCCGAAATGCTTCATGATCCCCCACACCGCATTGAGCGAAGTCTGCACCGCGCCTTCGACCCAGGCCGGCGTCCACGAGACGTCGTCACCGGCGATGAAGATGCCGCGCTGTTCGGCCGGCATGTCGTCCTGCATGAAGTGCGCGTACATGCGCTGGTTGTATCGATAGTGGCCGGGCAGGGCGCCTTTGAAGGCACCAAGGAAATATGGGTCGGCTTCCCACGACACAGTGATCGGGTCGCCGATGATACGCGCGGCGATGTCGACTTTCGGGTAGATCTTTTTCAACGCATTCAACGCCAGCTCAACGCGCTTTTCCACCGGGTGCGGGAGCATTTTCAATGCGTCGCTCATCCACGAATACGACAGGCAAATCACCCCTGGCTTGTCGTCGCCGTTGTCGAACAGGTAGGTGCCACGGGTCAGGCGATCGGTGAGCGTCATGCTCATCAAGTCGCGACCGGTTTCCGGGTCCTTGTCCTTCCAGAACGGCCGATCGACCATCACGAAGGTTTTCGACGACTGCATGTAGCGCGTGCGGTCCAGCGCCATCCACATCTTCTGCGAAAACAGGGTTTCATCGCACTCGATCTGCGTGGTCAGCAGCCAGCTCTGGCAGGTGGTCAGCACGGCGGCGTATTCGCGGGTGTCGCCGTTGTTGTCAGTGACCGCGAAACGGCCCTGCGGTGCGTGAGCAATTTTCTTCACACCGGAACGCGGCGCGCCACGGTGCAGGGATTTCAGGCTGGTGCCCGCAGGCCAGTGAGCGCAGCGCTCCGGCACATGCCGCCAGATGCCTTGCGGCACTTGCTCGACACCGCCAACCACCAGGTGCTGGTGATCGTCGCAGTTGGTCATCACCACACGGAAGATTTCCAGCATCGAGTTGGGGAAATCGGAGTCCCAGCCGCCGGTACCGAAACCGACCTGACCGAATACCTCGCGGTGCTGGAACGACAATTTGGCGAAGGCTTTCGAGGTGGCGACGAAGTCGTAAAAGGTTCGGTCGTCCCACAGTGGCACCAGCTTGTTCCACAGCTCTTTAAGGCGCGGCACATCGCGGTCGCGGATGGCTTGCTGGATATCGGAGAACTGCGAACCGGCCTCCAGCGCATCCGCCCAGGCGTCAGCCACTTCCTGAAACAGTGGAGGAAGATCTTTCAGGCTTTCTGCGTAATAGGTTTCGCCTTCCAGGTCGATCACGGTGCTGCCGGAGGCGCCGGTCAACGGGTTGGGGAAAGGCTTGGTTTCAAGGCCGAGCTTGTCGACATAGTGATAGAACGCCGTGGACGACACCGGAAAGCGCATACCGCCAAGTTCCGCAACAATGGCGTCGGTACCGTTGAAGGCTTGCGAGCGCAGGCGACCGCCCAGTTTCGACGCCTCGTACACCACGGGCTTCAAACCGAGTTTCATCAGCTCGTACGCAGCCACCAGACCGGCAATGCCCGCGCCGACAATCGCCACTTCGGCACCGTGGCTTTGTTCAGGGATGCTGCCAAGGCCGGCCGGATGTTCGATCCAGTCATCAAAGGCGAACGGAAAATCCGGACCGAAAATGGTGACTGGTTTCTTACCGTCTGCAGGATGGCGATTGTTCTTGTTCATGGCTGACCTTGCTGGCGACCCGACGCGGAATCCGCGTCTGAGTATAGGAAAAGATGCCAGCCATTCTAGGGAGCATGGAACACGTTAATAAGGCGCAATGTGTCGTCGTTTTGCCAACAAGCTGAGCATAATGACGATACTCGGCTACACATAGATCATTGTGGGAGCCAGCCTGCTGGCGATGAGGCCTTGGCAGGCCGCGAAATCAAACCGGCTGCCCTCGATCAATCTTGCTACTCAAAATGATCGAAGTCGTAGTCTTCTCCACCCCGTCGACACTGCCGATCTGGTCCAGCAACTGATCCAGCTGCTCCGGGGAATCGGTCCGCAACCACGCCACATAATCAAACTCGCCACTCACCGCACACAACTGCTGCACCTGCGCCATCGCACTCAAGCGACGCAACACCTCCTTGCCGGACCGCGGCTGCACCTTGATCCCGACATACGCCTGCAACCCGCCATCAACCACACGCTGACCCAAGCGCACGCCATAACCGGTGATGACTTTGGCTTTTTCCAGACGTGCCAATCGTGAAGTCACCGTGGTGCGCGCGATGCCCAGCTGCCGAGCGAGCATGGCCACGCTCTCGCGGGCGTTGATCTGCAGAGCGGCGATCAGCTGGCGGTCGATTTCGTCGAGAGTGGGGCGGGTGTCTGGCAAAGGGGGCTCCATCGTAAGCAGGTAGGAATTGCACATGTTACAGACGCTGTCAGCGACATGCTGCGGGCTGTGGTTGAACAGTCAGCCGAGAGGTGGGCGTTATCCCTGCGCTGAAACAAAACATCGCATATTTGATTTGACTTGCCCCGCCTGTTTGTCAAGAATGCCTTCAAGAGCGCGAAATCTGCTGCCTTGCAGGGTGTTAGCGGACGTAGGTACCTCAGCGATGCTGCAACATCGGTGTAAGGTGAGACCTCTTCATCCCATTTCCTGAGGATGCCAATATCAGGATTCAAATATCAAGGGCAGCCAAATGGCTGCCCTTTTCTTTGTCTTCAATAATGTATCGCTTGAACAAAAGGTCACCCTGGCGGTGCTTGTTCATGGCTCTGGCCGGAGCATGCATAAAATTCCAGAGAATTTGTCCTTCTCGCACGTCGACAACTACAAGCATGTCGTTCTTTGCTTCGTAGGTGTTGATGAACGCCATTCGGTATCGACCGTTATCGTAAAGGACTTTCCATACTTCGAAACGTCCCTTCAACGTATCGATGGCATGTCGAACATAGCGCTCTCTAGAGTCGGAACGTTTTTCGACGATATGAGCCAATTTGTCTCTCATGACCGCGATGTTTCCGATCGGCGTGATGATAGTCACGGCCAGTAGGGACTCATCTACGAACCCGAAATGATCCAACAATATTTTGAGGGCGCTTTCTGCGTCGTCAGCCCTTTTTACTTCTTCTATTGCGGCCGACCGGAGTTCTCGAGATAACGTTCTAAGGTCGGGTAGCGCAAGATTGATCCATGTTTGTTGGTTGGCCGCTTCCTTTATCGGAGGCGCAATATTCACGAGCATGAAAAATCCTGTGCGGGCGGAGGCGTCTGGACATTACTCGTCTGATGAAATGGTCAACAAGAGAGTGGGAGGAGACAAAACATATCTTCAGAATTTGCCTACAGTCTTGGGGAAGTCTTCCGAGCTTTGCGTTTGTGAGGTAGCAGCCTGATCACCCGCCCACAAAAAAGCCGCGCATATAGCGCGGCTTTCAATTTGGTGGGCCCACACGGACTTGAACCGTGGACCAAAGGATTATGAGTCCTCTGCTCTAACCAACTGAGCTATAGGCCCTCAGTAGGTCGCGGATTATAGCGACGGTTTCTCGGCTGTGCTATCCGAAAAATCCGATACGGTTACACGCAGAAACGTTGCAGCGAATTCTTCCGGTGGCAGGGGCAGGCTGACGATGTAGCCCTGGATCTGTTCGCAGCCTTCGGCGGCGAGGAATTGTTGTTGTGCCTGGGTTTCGACGCCCTCGGCGATGACGGTGAATTGCATGCTTCGGCCCAGTGCGATGATGGCCCGCACAATGGCCGCATCATGGGGATCGTCGGGCAGGCCGCGGACGAATGACTGGTCGATCTTGAGAATGTCCAGCGGCAGACGCTTGAGGTAGCTGAGCGAGGAATAACCGGTGCCGAAGTCGTCGATTGCCAGTTGCACGCCAAGGTGTTTGAGCTGGTGCAGCACGGCCAGCGCCTCTTCGGCCTGACTCATGATGAAATTCTCGGTAATTTCCAGTTGCAGTAAATCCGGCTGGAGGCGGTTGTCCTTGAGCAGTTGTTCGATACGTCCGAGCAGGTTCGGCTGGCGCAACTGTGCGCCAGCGAGGTTTACCGACAACGGGCCGAGGCTGTCGTAGACCTGATTCCATTCGAACATCTGCCGGCACGCCGTCTCGAGCACCCAGTCACCGATCTGCAGGATCATGCCGTTTTCTTCGGCCAGCGGAATGAAGTGTTCGGGCGGTACGTCGCCGAACGTCGGGTGACGCCAGCGGATCAGCGCTTCGGCGCCGACCAGGCGATGGTCGGCGAGGCTGATCTTTGGTTGGTAATACAGGAACAGTTCGTCGCGCTCGATGGCGCGGCGCAGTTCGTGTTCAAGCGCAACGCGTTCGCTGGCCTGGGCGGTGAGGTCGCGGGTGTAGCTTTCAACACGGTTGCGGCCCTTGGCCTTGGAGCGATACATCGCCGCGTCGGCGTTCTTCACCAGTGTGGCAACATCGCAGCCGTCACGCGGATACAGGCTGGTGCCGATGCTGGCGCTGATAAAGAACTCGTGTTCACCCGCCTGGAACGGTGCGCCAAAGCAGTTGAGCAGCTTGCTGGCGATGTTGTCGGCATCACTGGCCTGTTGCAGGCCGGGCAGCAGGATGATGAATTCATCGCCGCCCAGGCGCGCAACGGTATCGATATCGCGCAGTTGCTCTTTCAAGCGAATGGCGATGCCCTTGAGCAGCAGGTCGCCGACCGGATGGCCGAGGCTGTCGTTGATGTGTTTGAAACGGTCGAGATCGAGAAACAGCACGGCGCCCTGACCGCCGTTTTCCTGTTGACCATTGAGCGCCATCTGCAAACGACTTTCAAACAATGTGCGGTTTGGCAGGCCAGTCAGCGGGTCGTGATGCGCCTGGTAATCGAGCTTGGCCTGGGCGTGCTTGAGGCTGGAAATATCAGCGAACACCGCGACGAAGTGAGTAATGAACTTGTCGCGATTGCGCACCGCACTGATGGTCAGCCAGCTCGGGTACAACTCGCCATTTTTGCGCCGGTTGGAGATCTCGCCTTGCCAGTGACCTTCGGCCGTCAACTGGTGCCACATCGCCGCGTAAAAGGCGCTGTCATGCAGGCCGGAAGCGAGCAGGCGCGGGGTATGACCAAGCGCTTCGCTTTCGCTGTAACCGGTGATCTCAGTGAAGGCGCGGTTGACCGCGCTGATGTGCTGCTGGGTATCGGTGATCAGCACGCCCTCGGCGGTGCTTTCGAATACGGTGGCGGCCTGCTGCAGTTTTTCCTGCATCAGATGGCGTTCGGTGATGTCGCGGGCGATGGTCAGCATGCAGTCTTCTTCGCCGATCGGCAGCGGACGACTGGACACTTCGCAAAGGCGAATCTGCCCGTCACTGCGGCGTATATGACAGGTGAAGTCGCGGACGAAGCCGTCGCGCTGCAGCAAGTCGAGCATCTGTTTGCGCTCATTGAGATTGACCCAGATGCCCAGATCAAGCGTCGAGCGGTCTACCGACATGGCGCTGTTAAAGCCGGTAATGCGGCTGAAGCCCTCGTTGACCTCCAGCAGCAGACCATCGCTCTGACGCGACAGCAGCAAGCCGTCCGGTGAAGCGTGGAAAGCCTTGGCGAATTTTTCTTCAGAGGTTTGCAACTGCTGCTGGGTTTCCTTGAGCTGAGTGATGTCGCGTACAACGACAACCAGCGCGGCAGTGGCGTCGAGATCGAATGGCTCGGCGGAAATCAGACCGGTGAACACTTGGCCGTTGTTTCGACGAAATGGCATCTCCAGATTGCGGATGCTGCCCGCCTGCAACCGCTGGAGCAGCCCCGGGCCGACGCCAGGAATTCCCCAGATATTAAGATCGGTCGCGGTCTGCCCGAGGACGTCCCTGGCTTTCAGTCCGATCTGCTCTTCAAACGCTTCGTTGACTTCCAGCAGGCAGCCATCGGACAGGCGCGCGATCACCAGAATATCCGGGCACTGTTCGAAGACCGAGGCGAATTTTTGTTCTGAAAGACGCAGCGCTTCTTCGGTACGCTTGATTTCGCTGATGTCGATCATCAAGCCGCGCATCACCGGTTCATGGCCATGTTCAATCAGGCTGACGATGTCGCGCACCCAGAGGCAGCGGCCGTCGGCGGTGATCACTCGATAATCGACGATGTGATCGCGGCCCTCTCTCAAGGCTTCTTTGCAGTAATTCTGTGTGCGCGTCAAATCGGCCGGGTGAATGATGTTGTGCCAGAAGCCTGGTATCAACCAGTGAGATTGCGGATAGCCAAGCAAGTCTTCGGCATGGGGCGAGACATAGCTGTAGGTGAAGTCGCTCATCCGCGCTTCCCAGGCAATGGCCGACAGGCTCTCCACCAGGCCGCGATAGTGATACTCGCTGCTGCGCAATTCCTGTTCGAGGTCGATGCGCCGGGCAATCTCCGAGCTCAAACGGCGATTGATGCGTATGACCACGGCAAGAATAGTCACGAGCAGCAGTAGTCCTGGCAAACCGTAGATCAACAGATCCGACCAGAATGTCCGGTGATCGAGTACGTTGCCGACCCATTGCTCCTGAATGCTGTTGATTTCATCCGGACTCATGTCGGCGAGGACTTTATCGAGAATTCCCACCAACACCTTGTTGTCACGTGGCACGGCCATTGCCAATTGATAGCGATAAGGGGTTTCACCGCTGACATAGAGGCCGTCGAGCTTGAGCTGGCGCAGGCTCCAGACACTGGATGCGAGATCGCCGACGACCGCGTCGACCTCATCGGTGGCCAGTGCCTGCAGCGCCGAGCTGACGTTGGGCATGGCTACCAGATTCAGATCCGGATGATGAGTGCGCAGGAGTTCGTGCGGAGCATAATTTTCAACCACAGCGATTTTCAAACCGTACAAGTCGCCGATTTTGCGCGGCTGTGCGCCACCAACATGGGCGAGGATGACGATCGGAAAGTCCAGGTAAGGGCGAGTGAACGATAGAAAGGTTTGGCGTTCGGGTGTCGACATGATGCCGGGCAGCAGATCGATCTTGCCGCCTTTCACCTGCTCCAGCACCACTGTCCAACTGACCGGCTCGATGGGCGTCAATTTGACCGCCAGGCGTTGGCGGATTACCTCGATATAGTCGGCCGCCAAGCCCTGATAGCGGTTCTGATCGTCACGAAACTCGAAAGGTGGCCACGACGCGTCGACACCCAGTCGCAAGTCCGGGTGCGCCGCCAGCCAGCTGCGTTCTTCATCGGTCAGAGTCAGCGCGTCAGCCGTTGCGGTCCAGATCATCAGTGACAGCAAAAAAAGCACGGGCGCCAATCTGTGCATAACGCTCTCGTTATGGCTCGGGGATGATTGGTTCGAGTGTAGACGCGGTAGGCGGGGGAGGGGCGGTGCGGAGAATTTAATCTGCCATATAAACAAAACCCCCGGCCTGGGCCGGGGGTTCTGGTATCACTCGTCGAGGAAGGAGCGCAGATGCTCGCTTCGCGTCGGGTGGCGCAGCTTGCGCAGCGCCTTGGCTTCGATCTGACGGATCCGCTCACGCGTTACGTCAAACTGTTTGCCCACCTCTTCGAGCGTGTGGTCGGTGTTCATGTCGATACCGAAACGCATGCGCAGAACCTTGGCTTCACGAGCAGTGAGGCCGGACAGTACTTCGCGAGTCGCTTCTTTGAGGCTCTCAACGGTGGCGACATCGATTGGCGACTGCATGGTCGAGTCTTCGATGAAGTCGCCCAGATGGGAGTCTTCGTCATCACCGATCGGGGTTTCCATGGAGATCGGCTCTTTAGCGATCTTCAATACCTTGCGGATCTTGTCCTCAGGCATTTCCATGCGTTCGCCCAGCTCTTCCGGGGTCGGTTCGCGACCCATTTCCTGCAACATCTGCCGGGAAATGCGGTTGAGCTTGTTGATCGTCTCGATCATGTGCACCGGAATACGGATGGTGCGGGCCTGGTCGGCGATCGAGCGAGTGATCGCCTGACGGATCCACCAGGTGGCATAAGTCGAGAACTTGTAACCACGACGGTATTCGAACTTGTCCACCGCTTTCATCAGGCCGATGTTGCCTTCCTGAATCAGATCGAGGAATTGCAGGCCGCGGTTGGTGTACTTCTTGGCGATCGAGATCACCAGACGCAGGTTGGCTTCAACCATCTCTTTCTTCGCGCGGCGGGCCTTGGCCTCACCGATCGACATGCGACGGTTGATGTCCTTGATTTCTGCGATGGTCAGACCGGTTTCGGTTTCCAGCGCGATCAGTTTCTGCTGGCAACGAATGATGTCCGGCTGTACGCGACCGATGGCTTCGGCGTACTTGCTCTTGCCTTTGGCCAGGGCGTCGGACCAGCTTTCGTCGACTTCGTTGCCCGGGAACTGACGCAGGAAATCGGCGCGCGGCATACGTGCATCACGTACGCACAATTGCATGATCGCGCGCTCTTGCTGACGCAGGCGATCCAGGGCGCTGCGAACACGCTCGACCAGGCCTTCGAATTGCTTCGGCACCAGTTTGATCGGCATGAACAGCTCGGCCAGTGCGAGCAACTCGGCAATCGCTGCCTTGTTGTTGCGACCGTGCTTTTTCAGGGCCTTGCGGGTGATTTCCATCTGGTCGGCGACGGCGCCAAAACGCTGCGCAGCGACGACCGGATCCGGACCACTTTCGGCTTCTTCTTCGTCATCGGAAGCTTCGGCATCATCGTCGTCGGTATCGTCGTCGGCCTTGACGGCCTTCGGGTCAACCGGCGGCGGCACTTCTGCCGCCGGCGGCGCAATGCCGTCGTCCGGGTCGATGTAACCGCTCAGCACGTCGGACAGGCGACCACCTTCGGTGGTGACACGCGTGTACTCGGAGAGAATGTGGTCAACCGTGCCAGGGAAGTGCGCGATCGCGCTCATCACTTCACGAATGCCTTCTTCGATCCGCTTGGCGATTTCGATTTCGCCTTCACGAGTCAGAAGCTCTACCGTACCCATTTCACGCATATACATGCGCACAGGGTCAGTGGTGCGACCGATATCGGTCTCCACCGCTGCCAACGCAGCGGCTGCTTCTTCCGCAGCGGCCTCGTCGGTATCGGCGTCGGCCAACATAAGGGCGTCCGCATCCGGAGCACTCTCGTGTACGGGGATCCCCATGTCGTTGATCATGCGGATGATGTCTTCCACCTGCTCAGGATCTGAAATATCCTCGGGCAGGTGGTCGTTGACCTCGGCGTAAGTCAGATACTTCTGCTCACGACCCAGTTTGATCAACTCAATAATACGAGACTGCTGTTGCGCTTTTCCGGACATAACACCCTATCCACTGAAGGTCTTGGCGGGCAAAAAACAAGCCGAGGATTATACCTGAGCTATGACCTCACGCGCCAGTTGAGGTCGGGTTTGATGCGGAAACATTGCGACTTAAAAGGTCGCGCAGTTGATTTTTCTCTTCGACGCTCAGTTCGCTTTGCCGCGCTTTCCTGAGTAACTGTTCGAGATTTCGCTCGCGTTGGCGGGCTGACAAGCTAGTAATGGTGTCGAAAAACTGTTGTTCAAGGTTCTCTCCGTCAATCAGCCACTCCTTTTCTGCCAGTGCCTTGAGCAAGCGTCCCTGTTCAGTGCCGTGCCATCGCGCGATCAACTGAAATGAGTTTAGCTGGGGATTCTTCTGTACGGCTTCGAGCAGTGCCACAAGTAACTGGGCATTGGTCTGATTTTCGTCGGCGATATGACCGGCATCTTCGACGCGCTTGGCCAATTGCGGGTGATGAAGCAGTGTGCGCAGGGCTGTCAGAGTCGGCGACTCGACACCGATTGGCGTGCGCGGACGCTGCTGATCACGATCGCCGCCACGCTTGCCGTTCTTGTCCCAGGGTTTCTTGTCCCACTTCTTGCCGCCGGCGCCGGGTTTCTTTGGCGTCCACTCCTGCTGGGGCACATACATGTCCTGTGCCTGCGGCTGATGGTAGTCGCTGTAGTCCGGCATGGCGTCGTAATCGATGCCGGGATCGTAGGCGGGTGGCGCTTCCTGGGGGGCGCTTTGCGCGAGCTGGCTGACGGTTTCGCTGCTCAGTCCAGTGATTTCGCTCAGGCGCTGACGCATCAGAATACGCAGGTTGGCACCCGGAACTTTATCGATCAGCGGGGCGGCGAGGGTGGCCATGTGGGCCTTGCCTTCGAGCGAGCGCGGATCAGCTTCTTCGGTGAGTTGCTGGAAAAAATAATCGGCCAGCGGCTGCGCATGCTGATTGATTCGTGCCTTGAAGGCATCGGTGCCCTCGGCGCGAACCAGAGTGTCCGGGTCTTCACCTTCGGGCAGAAACAGGAACCGCGCACGACGGCCGTCCTGCAGGCAGGGCAGGGTGGCTTCCAGTGCTCGCCAGGCAGCGTTACGGCCAGCCTGGTCGCCGTCGAAGCAGAACAGCACGTTCGGTACGACGCGGAAAAGCCGCTTCAGATGTTCTTCGCTGGTGGCGGTGCCGAGCGTCGCGACGGCATTGCGCAGGCCTTGCTGGGCGAGGGCGATGACGTCCATGTAACCTTCGACGACGATGATCTCGTCAAGGTTGCGATTATTCTTGCGGGCTTCATAAAGGCCGTAGAGTTCCTGGCCTTTATGAAATACCGGGGTTTCCGGGGAGTTCAGGTACTTGGGTTTGTCGTCACCCAGCACGCGGCCGCCGAAGGCGATGATCCGGCCGCGGGTGTCGCGGATCGGGAACATCACGCGATCGCGGAAGCGGTCGTAGCGTTTGCCGGTTTCGGCGTTCTCGATCAGCAGGCCGGCATCGATCATGGCCTTTTGTTGCAGGGTGTCGCTGCTCAAATGCTTGAACAGGTTGTCCCAGCCCGGCGGCGCAAAGCCGAGGCCGAAGTCCCGGGCGATCTCGCCGGTCAGTCCGCGGCCCTTGAGGTAATCGACCGCGGCTTTACGCGCGGGATGGCTCTTGAGCGCCTGTCGGTAAAAATCGGCGGCGGCGGTCAACAGTGGGTATAGCGGCGAGTCGGTCGGCTGGCGGGGCTTGCGCTCGCGGCCGCTTTCTTCGCGGGGAATTTCCATGCCGGCGGCTTTGGCCAGATCTTCGACGGCCTGGGGGAAATCCAGATTGTCGTGATCCATGAGAAAGCCGAGGGCATTGCCGCCGGCGCCGCAGCCGAAGCAGTAGTAGAACTGCTTGTCGGGGCTGACGCTGAAAGACGGGGTTTTCTCTTTGTGAAACGGGCAGCAGGCGGTGTAGTTCTTGCCGGCCTTCTTCAATTGCACGCGCGAGCTGACCACGTCGACGATGTCGGTGCGGTTCAGCAGGTCGTCAATGAAGCTCTGGGGTATCAGCCCGGCCATGGCGTTCTCGTCGTCTGCGCTGCAAAAAGTCCGTTGCGACAGGCTGTCGGACGCGGGTCTTTGTTGGAAGCGCGCAAAATGTGCGGCTCGACCGGTGTCGTCTGCATGATCGCTGTCGGGAAGTGTATCTGCCGAAAATCCACTGACGTTAGTACCTATCAGTCTTCGACCATATGAAAGTGTTGCGCTGAGTCCGCTGACGGCCGGTGAAAGGCCTCGGATAGCTCAATAAAGCGGGCACGCATGAGGTGCCTTGGGCTGATCGTCGTAAGAGGAATCAGTGGGTGTGCTCGTCAGTAGCCTTGAAAGGCTCGTCAGAAAAGACGTGCACCGCTGGCAAAAAAGCCAGGCCTGACGCGGTGAAGCGGATTTGTCTCGGTCGCATCTGCGGCGTCGACGATGAAGCATCAAGCGTTTTACGCAAATGCCATTAGCCCGGCAGTGAGCCGGGCTTAGGCAAGAAGCTTGCTACGAACGTCTGTGTATTAGTACAGACGAACGGCGCGGCGCTGTTCGCGCTGAACTTTCTTGGCGTGACGCTTGACAGCAGCTGCTGCCTTGCGCTTACGCTCAGAAGTTGGCTTCTCGTAAAATTCGCGGCTACGAACTTCAGCCAGTACACCGGCTTTTTCGCAGGAGCGCTTGAAACGACGCAGAGCTACGTCGAAGGGTTCGTTCTCTTTTACTTTGACGGCTGGCATCCAGAGCTACCTTCATTCATTACCGGGGTCAACATCCTCGCGGCAAAAGAGCACTTGAAGACGTCGGTTTTTAAGGGTTGCGGATGTTAACCCCTCATCGCTCGGAATGCAAAGCCTCTGATCGAAAACCGCTGGTCGGGGCATCCCGCGGCGACTATTATGCGCGCCTTCGAATTCAGCCTAAACAAGGCGCAAACCCATGCTAGTACTGGGATTAGAAACCTCCTGCGACGAAACCGGCGTCGCATTATATGACAGTGAACGCGGTCTGCTGGCCGACGCGCTGTTCAGCCAGATCGACCTGCACCGCGCTTACGGCGGCGTAGTGCCCGAGCTGGCCTCGCGTGACCACGTCAAACGCATGCTGCCCTTGATCCGTCAGGTGTTGGCCGAGGCCGACTGCGTGCCCACCGAGATCGATGCGATCGCCTATACCGCAGGTCCTGGCCTGGTCGGGGCGTTGCTGGTCGGTGCTTCCTGCGCCCAGGCGCTGGCGTTCGCTTGGGGCATTCCGGCGCTCGGCGTGCACCACATGGAAGGCCACTTGCTGGCGCCGATGCTGGAGCCGAAACCGCCGCAATTCCCGTTCGTCGCTTTGTTGGTTTCCGGTGGTCATACGCAGCTGGTTCAGGTCGACGGCATCGGCCAATACAGCCTGCTCGGCGAGACACTTGACGATGCCGCCGGCGAAGCGTTCGACAAAACCGCAAAAATGATGGGCCTCAATTATCCGGGCGGACCCGAAATCGCCAAATTGGCGGAGAAAGGAGTCGCAGGACGTTTCACCTTTCCGCGTCCGATGTGCGATCGCCCGGGTCTGCAATTCAGCTTCAGCGGTCTGAAAACCTCTGCTCTCAACGCCTGGCAGCAATGCGTGGGCGCCGGGGACGACAACGAGCAAGCCCGTTGCGACATCGCGCTGGCGTTCCAGCAGGCCGTGGTGGAGACTTTGACCATCAAGTGCAAGCGCGCACTGAAACAGGCGGGCATGAAGCGTCTGGTGATCGCCGGCGGCGTCAGTGCCAACAAGGCTTTGCGGGTTTCCCTGGAAAAAATGCTCGGTGATATGAAGGGCGATGTGTTTTATGCGCGCCCGGAATTCTGTACCGACAATGGCGCAATGATCGCCTTTGCCGGATGCCAGCGGCTGAAGGCCGGTCAGCAGGAAACCCTGGCGATCAGCGTGCAGGCGCGCTGGCCGATGGAGCAGTTGTCGGCGTTGTGATGAACGATGCTCGGCGGCGTTATTTAGAAATGCCGTTCGCGCCCGGCAAACAGGTCGCGTAGATTGCCGCGGTGGCGCCAGACGATCAGCAGCGTCAGTGCGCTCATCGGCAGCAGCGCTGCCGGTTCCTGCCAGGCCAGCAATGGCAGGGTCAGCGGCGTGGCAATCAGTGCCGCCAGCGAGCTGGTGCGGGTCAGGTAGAACGTCAGCAGCCAGGCGCAAACGGCCAGCAGCGCGGCGGGCGGATACAGCCCCAGTAGCATGCCGGCAGCAGTGGCGACGCCTTTGCCGCCACGGAAGCGGAAATACAGCGGGAACAGGTGACCGATCACGGCGCACACGCCGACCCACGCCTGGTCCTGCACCGAGAGGCCCGCAGCCGCTGCGATCAGTACCGGCAGCAGGCCTTTGCATAGATCACCCAGCAGGGTCAGGATCGCCAGTTTGCGACCGGCCAGGCGCAGCATGTTGGTGGCGCCGGCATTGCCCGAGCCACTCATTCGCGGATCCGGATTTCCGGTCAGGCGGCTGAGCAAAATGGCGAAGGACAGCGAGCCGAGCAGGTAGGCGAGAGTCGCCAGTAACCAAAACATGCTAACTATTCCGGGCGAGGACGCCCTGATTCTAACGGCGCATTGCGCCCTTGTCGTGCAGCGGAGAGAAGTGCTTGGACAGAGTGTTTATCGAGGGCCTGGAAGTCGACACCGTCATTGGTGCCTATGACTGGGAGCGCGGCATCCGCCAGTGCCTGCGACTTGATCTGAGCTTCGCCTGGGACAATC
The DNA here is from genome assembly GCF_043496865.1 of Pseudomonas retamae. NCBI lineage: Bacteria > Pseudomonadati > Pseudomonadota > Gammaproteobacteria > Pseudomonadales > Pseudomonadaceae > Pseudomonas > Pseudomonas retamae. Next base: position 50,092 of record NZ_JBIEIL010000003.1, on the reverse strand, counting down.
GCCCGGCCGCCGCCGGTGACGACCTGACCCTGGCCCTCGACTATGCCAGTGTTTCCGCGCGCATTCAGGCGTTTGCCGAGCAGGCACAGTTTCAGCTGGTCGAGACATTCGCCGAGCGTCTGGTTGAAGTGCTGATGGGCGAATTCAATATCACCTGGGTGCGGCTGAAATTGACCAAGCCTGGCGCGGTACCTGCGGCCAAGGGCGGCGTGGGTGTGGAGATCGAGCGCGGATGTCGCTGACTCAGGTCTATCTCGGGCTCGGTAGCAATATCGACCGCGAAACCCATTTGCGCGCCGGGCTCGACGCTTTGGCGACGTTTCTGGTGGATATCCGCTGTTCGGCGGTGTTCGAAAGTCAGCCGGTCGGTATCAAGAGCGGTCCGTTTTTCAATTTCGTGGTGTCGGCGCAGACCGACCTGCCGCTGATGGAACTGGATCGGCGACTGAAATTCATCGAGGCGGACAACGGCCGCTATGCCCCGGATCGCAAAGGCTTGCCGCTGGATATCGACGTGCTTTTGTATGGCGATCTGACCGGTAATTTCGATGGGCTGGTGCTGCCACGGGCGGAAATTTTGAAAAATGCGTTCGTGCTGTGGCCGTTGTCACTGATTGCTCCGGATCGGGTTCATCCGGGTGTAGGCAAAACTTTTGCAACGCTATGGGCCGAGGCGCAGATTGATCAGGTGCTGGCGCCGGTGGGGTTTGAGTGGCGAGGGCAACAGCTTACGCCTCCGGATTTGCGCTGAGTTCAAGGGCGCCATCGCGAGCAGGCTCACTCCTACAGAGGAACGCGTTCCAAAATGTGAGAGTGAGTCGCCTCCGGGCTGTGGTCCGACGAAGCTTTATGCAGTCGCCGCGTCTTTATAGGCTTTCAACACCTTTAGTCTTTCGCGCTTCAGCGCTTCGCCCAGCGCCGGTCCCGTGAATCCCTTTTCCAGCAACGGCTGCACCGCTACGCCGCGCGCTGCGGTTGCGGCGCCGCGCAGATAATCTGCCTGTGGATAACTTCGCTGTTCCAGACCTTTGCGTCCACGAGCGTCCATTTCGCAGGCTGCAATAAACTCTTCAAAACGCTGCGGGCGGCGATACACATCGAAACTCTGCAGCAACTCCAGCAGTGTCGAAGCCTTCAATTCCAGCGCCCGGTGACCATGGGTGTGGTAATGGCCGACCAGCAGTGCCAATTCCTGGCAATCCTTTGGTGCCTTGAAGCGCTCATTGACTGCTTTGATCAGCTTCAATCCGCTGTGCTCGTGGGCAATGTGTCGAGGCCACTCTTCTTGCGGCGTCAGTCCTTTACCGAGATCGTGCAGCAGACAGGCCCAGCGTACCGTCAGCGGTTGTTTGTGCAGCGCGGCCTGTTGCAGCACGCTGAGGGTGTGCAGCCCGGTGTCGATCTCCGGGTGGTGTGTTTCCGGCTGCGGCACGCCGAACAGTGCGTCGACCTCCGGCATCAGCACGTTCAACGCGCCGCAGTCACGCAGCACCTGAATGAACACCTGCGGCTGATCTTCCATCAAGGCTCGGGAAATTTCCTTCCAGCTGCGCTCAGCGGTCAATGCCTGCAGTTCACCGGAGGCGCTGAGCTGGCGCATCAACTCCACGGTTTCTGGCGCAACGGTAAAGCCAAGACCGGCATAACGCGCGGCGAAGCGGGCAACGCGCAGCACACGCAAGGGATCTTCGGCGAATGCCGGGGAAACATGGCGCAGGATTCGCGCTTCGAGATCGCGCTGGCCATGGTATGGATCGGTCAGATTCTGCTGATCGTCTTCGGCCATGGCATTGATGGTCAGGTCGCGGCGGACCAGGTCTTCTTCGAGGGTAACTTCAGGGCTGGCGTAAAACGTGAAACCGCCATAACCGCGGCCACTCTTGCGTTCCGTACGGGCCAGGGCGTATTCCTCGCCGGTTTTGGGGTGCAGGAATACCGGAAAATCCGCGCCAACCGGGCGAAAGCCCTGAGCGAGCATTTCTTCGGTCGTTGCGCCGACGACGACCCGGTCGATATCGGTGACCGGCAACCCCAACAGGCGATCGCGTACCGCGCCGCCAACCTTGTAAACCTGCATAAAAAAACCTCCGTTTGCCTGACAGGATAACCCTTGTGTCGGACTTTCGGAGGTCAGAACCGGCTCAAAGGTGAATCACGGCCAGATCGAGTCGACCGTAATCGCCTTCGCTGTGTTCGCTGCGAGGCGGAACGTGATGGGTTTTCATGATCTGATCGCCCTGCAGGGTTTCCAGGTGAATGTCGAAACCCCAGAGTCGGTGCAGGTGTTTGAGCACCTCATCAGTGGAGTCGCCCAGCGGTTTGCGGTCGTGCTGCTGATGGCGCAGGGTCAGCGAACGGTCGCCGCGGCGATCAATGCTATAGATCTGCACGTTCGGCTCACGATTGCCGAGGTTGTACTGCGCCGCCAGGGTTTCGCGGATGATCCGATAGCCGCTTTCATCATGAATGGCAGGCACGAGCAGATCGTCTTTCTGATCATCGTCGAGAATGCTGAACAGTTTCAGGTCGCGAATCACTTTCGGCGAAAGGTACTGCAGGATAAAACTCTCATCCTTGAAGCTGCTCATGGCGAACTTGATGGTCGACAGCCAATCGGTCCCGGCGATTTCCGGGAACCAGCGACGGTCCTCTTCGGTAGGCTCCTCACACATGCGCCGAATGTCACGATACATGGCAAAGCCCAGTGCGTAAGGGTTGATGCCGCTGTAATAGGGGCTGTCAAAACCCGGCTGGAACACCACACTGGTGTGCGAAGTGAGGAACTCCATCATGAAACCGTCGGTGACCAGCCCCTCGTCGTACAGATCGTTCATGAGGGTGTAGTGCCAGAACGTCGCCCAGCCTTCGTTCATCACCTGAGTCTGGCGTTGTGGATAAAAGTACTGGGCGATCTTGCGCACGATCCGCACGATCTCGCGCTGCCAAGGTTCCAGCAGCGGCGCGTGCTTCTCGATGAAGTAAAGAATGTTTTCCTGCGGTTCGGCGGGGAAGCGAGCGCTGTCCTTGTCGCTGTACTTGTCCGCGCCTTTGGGGATGGTGCGCCACAGATCGTTGATCTGCTTCTGCATGTGCTCTTCGCGATCCTTCTGCCGGCGCCGCTCTTCTTCGGCCGAGATCGGATAGGGACGCTTGTAACGGTCGACCCCGTAGTTCATCAGTGCATGGCAGGAATCGAGCAGGTCTTCTACCGCATCGATGCCGTGGCGCTCCTCGCATTGCATGATGTACTGCTTGGCGAACACCAGATAGTCGATGATCGAGCTGGCATCGGTCCAGGTGCGGAACAGGTAGTTGCCCTTGAAGAAACTGTTGTGACCATAACAAGCGTGCGCCACCACCAGCGCCTGCATGCAAATGGTGTTCTCTTCCATCAGGTAGGCAATGCACGGATCGGAGTTGATCACAATCTCGTAGGCCAGGCCCATCTGCCCGCGGCTGTAGGATTTCTCGGTGCTGAGGAAGTGCTTGCCGTAGGACCAGTGGTGGTAACCCAGCGGCATGCCCACCGAAGCATAGGCGTCCATCATCTGTTCGGCGGTGATCACTTCGATCTGGTTGGGATAGGTATCCAGCGCATAGCGGGCCGCAATCCGAGCGATCTCGCGGTCGTAGGTCTGGATCAGCTCGAACGTCCATTCCGAGCCGGTGGAAATGGGTTGGCGCTTCTGCTCTTTGGCGGTCATGTCACTAACCTGCGCTGGAAGAGTTCACGGAAGACCGGATAGATATCTCCGGCCGAGACCAGTTGCTGCTGGGCAAACGTGTCAGAAAAGGCTTCGGCGATGCGTTCATATTCGTACCACAAGGCCTGATGTTCGCGCGGGGTAATCTCCACGTAAGTGTAGTACTGCACGAACGGCATGATCTGGTTGATCAGGATGTCGCGGCAGATCGGCGAGTCATCGTTCCAGTTATCGCCGTCGGAGGCCTGAGCGGCATAGATGTTCCACTCGTTGCTCGGATAACGCTCGGCCATGATCTCCTGCATCAGTTTCAACGCGCTGGAAACGATGGTGCCGCCGGTTTCCCGCGAGTAGAAGAACTCTTCCTCATCGACTTCCCGGGCGCTGGTGTGATGGCGGATGAACACCACGTCGATCTTGTCGTAGTTGCGCTTGAGGAACAGGTACAAAAGGATGAAGAAGCGCTTGGCGATGTCCTTGGTCGCCTGGGTCATCGAGCCGGAAACGTCCATCAGGCAGAACATCACGGCTTTCGAGCTGGGGTTCGGTTGCTTGATCAGCAGGTTGTACTTCAAGTCGAAGGTATCGAGGAATGGCACGCGATGGATGCGCGCGCTGAGTTTTTCGATTTCCGCTTCCAGTTCCTGAATATCGCCGAAGTTGTCCGGCTCTTCGCGTCTCAGACGTTCAAGTTCCGCTTTGACTTCGCGCAGCTTGGCCCGGCTGCTACCGGACAGGGCGATACGCCGCGCATGGGCCGAGCGCAGGGTACGGATGATGTTGATGCGTGACGGGTTGCCTTCGTTGCTGATCCCGGCGCGCACGGTCTTGAAGGTGTCGGTGCCGCTGAGGTTGCGCTTGACCAGGTTCGGCAGTTCGAGGTCTTCGAACATGAATTCGAGGAATTCTTCCTGGGTGATCTGGAAGACAAACTCGTCCATGCCCTCGCCGGAGTTGCCGGCCTTGCCCGGACCGCGTCCGCCACCGCCGCCCGGCGGACGGGCGATGTGTTCGCCGGCGGTGAATTCCTTGTTGCCCGGATGAACCACGGTCTGTTTGCCGCCGCGGCCGTGGTGAAGCACCGGTTCGTCGATGTCGCGACCGGGAATGCTGATCTGTTCGCCGTGTTCCATATCAGTGATGGAACGCCGGCTGACCGCCTCTTCGACGGCCTTCTTGATGTGGTCACGGTAACGCCGCAGGAAACGCTGACGGTTCACCGTGCTCTTGTTCTTGCCATTGAGGCGTCGGTCGATCACATAGCTCATAGGCCCCTCCGGGGAGCTTCAAGTTTTGAGCTGCAAGCTGCAAGTAGAAGCGAGTGGCCCTGATTCAGGGGTTGAGCGCTCTTTCTTGCAGCTTGTGGCCTGTAGCTTGCAGCTGCCTCACTGCGACTTGCGGACCCGCAGGTACCATTCGGACAGCAGTCGTACCTGTTTATCGGTGTAGCCACGTTCAACCATGCGTGTAACGAAGTCGTTGTGTTTTTGCTGATCCTCTTTGCTGGCCTTGGCGTTGAAGCTGATGACGGGCAGCAGGTCTTCGGTGTTGGAGAACATTTTCTTCTCGATGACCACCCGCAATTTTTCGTAGCTGAGCCACGTCGGGTTCTTTCCGTTGTTGTTGGCCCGGGCGCGCAGGACGAAGTTGACGATCTCGTTGCGGAAATCCTTCGGATTGCTGATGCCGGCCGGTTTTTCGATTTTCTCCAGTTCTTCGTTCAGCGCGACGCGATTGAGGATTTCGCCGGTTTCCGGATCGCGGTATTCCTGATCCTGAATCCAGAAGTCCGCGTAGAGCACGTAGCGGTCGAAGATGTTCTGACCGTATTCGCTGTAGGACTCGAGGTAGGCAGTCTGGATTTCCTTGCCGATGAATTCGATGTAGCGCGGCGCGAGGTATTCCTTCAGATAACGCAGATAGCGCTCGCGGGTCTCGGCCTGGAACTGTTCCTGTTCGATCTGCTGTTCCAGCACATAAAGCAGGTGCACCGGGTTGGCGGCGATTTCATGCGGATCGAAGTTGAATACCTTGGACAGAATCTTGAAGGCGAAGCGGGTCGACAGGCCGTTCATGCCCTCGTCGACACCGGCAGAGTCGCGGTATTCCTGAATCGACTTGGCCTTCGGATCGGTGTCCTTGAGGTTTTCGCCGTCGTAGACGCGCATCTTCGAATAGATATTGGAGTTTTCCGGCTCCTTGAGACGCGACAGCACGGTGAACTGCGCCAGCATCTTCAGGGTGTCCGGCGCGCAGTGCGCCTTGGCCAGAGAACTGTTGAACAGCAGTTTGTCGTAGATCTTCACTTCGTCGCTGACACGCAGGCAATACGGCACTTTGACGATGTAGATCCGGTCGATAAAGGCTTCGTTGTTCTTGTTGTTGCGGAAGGTGTGCCACTCCGACTCGTTGGAGTGAGCGAGCAGGATCCCGGTGAACGGGATCGCGCCGAGGCCTTCGGTGCTGTTGTAGTTACCTTCCTGTGTAGCCGTCAGGAGCGGGTGCAGCACCTTGATCGGTGCCTTGAACATTTCGACGAATTCCATCAGGCCCTGGTTGGCCCGGCACAGCGCACCGGAATAGCTGTAGGCGTCGGCGTCGTTCTGTGGGTATTCCTCGAGTTTACGGATGTCGACCTTGCCGACCAGTGCGGAAATGTCCTGGTTGTTTTCGTCACCCGGTTCGGTCTTGGCCACGGCAATCTGATTAAGGATCGACGGATACAGTTTGACCACGCGGAACTGGCTGATATCGCCGCCGAATTCGGCCAGGCGCTTGGTCGCCCACGGCGACATGATGGTATTGAGGTAGCGCCGCGGGATACCGAAATCTTCTTCGAGGATCGCGCCATCTTCGGTGGCGTTGAACAGACCCAGTGGCGATTCGAATACCGGCGAACCCTTGATCGCATAGAAGGGCACTTTTTCAATCAGCTGTTTCAGCTTCTCGGCCAGGGACGATTTACCGCCGCCGACGGGGCCGAGCAGATAAAGGATCTGTTTCTTCTCTTCCAGGCCCTGAGCGGCGTGGCGGAAATACGAGACGATCTGGTCGATGCATTCTTCCATCCCATGGAAGTCTTCAAAGGCCGGATAGCGGCGGATCACCTTGTTGGAAAAGATGCGCGACAGCCTCGAGTTGGTCGAGGTGTCGAGCAGTTCCGGTTCGCCAATCGCCAGCAGCAGACGTTCGGCAGCGGATACATAGGCGCTGCGATCCTTTTTGCACAGTTCCAGGTATTCCTGCAGAGAGAATTCTTCCTGGCGTGTGGATTCGAAGCGTTGTTGGAAGTGGCTAAAGATACTCATGACGTCACCTCGCTCGATACGTGGAGCCGACGCCGGATCACTCAGTCGATGCTGGCAACAGCCACAGTGGCAGCCGTTGTTTACCCCCCAGAACTCTCCCGCAGTGGACAACCACGGAAGCTACTCCCGATGACCCGTGCGCCGGTGTACCGGCTCTCCCCTGTTTTGGATGGCCTGCGCTTAAGGATAGTTGGGAATTCGAGAGGTAAAGGCGAGATACGTAATTAGTTGTGGCAGACCGTTCGTCTGCCTCGCGCAGGCCCGCGGAAGCCGGGGGCTGCGCGTGACAAAAAAATTATTCGGCGCTGCCTTGCGCAGTTTCCGAAGGATAGGTCGTACGCCACAGCTCAAAGCCACCGTCCATGCTGTAGACCTCGGAAAAGCCTTGGCTGATCAGGTAGGCCGCAGCGCCCTGACTGGAATTGCCGTGGTAGCAGACCACAACGGTCGGTGCATCGAGGTCGGCGCCCTGAATGAAAGCGTGCAGCGAATGATTGTCCAGATGCTTCGAACCGCTGATGTGCAGGGCGGCAAAAGTCGCCGGGTCACGCACGTCGACCACGACGGCGCCTTGTTCACGAAGGGCCTGGGCCTGTTCCGGGGGGATGCGTTTGAACTCGGTCATGACAGTGTTCCTGTTGCTCAACTGATAACGCAGTCTAACGCGGCGCGTTGACTGGCGAAGTTTCGGGATCAAGCGGTGCGACTGACGGAGCGAGTCCGCCGCGTTCATCGCATTTGCACGACAGGCGTTCACCGCTGTCGACGTTCATCAGGGTCAGGCTGCCACCCCAGACACAACCGGTGTCCAGCGCCGAGATACCCGGTTCGTGGATGTTGCCCTCCAGCGCCGCCCAATGGCCGAAGATGATGCGCAGGCCGCGGGTCTTGCGTTCCTTGTGCTGAAACCACGGTTTATAGCCTGGCGGCGCGGCATCGAGACCTTCCTTGCTCTTGAGATCGAGCTTGCCTTCGGCGGTGCAGAAACGCATGCGCGTGAAATAGTTGGTGATGACGCGCAAACGCTCGACGCCTTTGAGATCGCTGTCCCATTTCGCCGGATCGTTGCCGTACATGCCGTCGAGAAACGCCGGCAACATGTTGTCATCACGCAATGCCGTCTCGACTTCGGCGGCGCACTTCAGGGCGCGGCGCAGCGACCATTGCGGTGGAATACCGGCGTGAACCATGGCGACATCGCGTTGCTCGTCATAGTGCATGAGTTTTTGCTGGCGTACCCATTCGAGCAGTTCGGCACAGTCCGGCGCTTCGATGATTTCACGCAAGGTGTCGGACTTTTTCAGACGCTCGATGTTTTTCGCGGCAGCGAGCAGGTGCAGATCGTGATTGCCCAGTACGCAGACCAGTGACTCGCGCATGCCATAGAGAAAGCGCAGGGTTTCCAGCGATTGCGGGCCACGATTGACCAGATCACCTACCAGCCATAGACGGTCAAGCTGTGGATCGAACGCCACTTGCTTGAGCAGGCATTTGAGCGGTTCGAGGCAGCCCTGCAGGTCGCCGACGGCGTACGTCGTCATCAGTGCAGGGCTCCGGGCACGGCAAGGCGGAACGGTTTGATGATCGCGTCGAAATGCTTGCCGTCGTCGGCGACCATTTCATAGGAGCCCTGCATGGTGCCGACTTTGGTGGTCATTACCGTGCCGCTCGTATATTTGTGGCTCTCGCCAGCGGCGATCAGTGGCTGCTCGCCGACAACGCCTTCACCGCGGACTTCTTCGACATGGCCGTCACCGTCAGTGATCACCCAGTGCCGGGACATAAGCCTGGCGGGAATCTGACCGTTGTTCTGCACAGTGATGGTGTAGGCGAAAGCGAAGCGGTCATTTTCGGGTTGCGATTGTTGTATCAGGTAGCGGGTGACAACGCTGACATCAACCTTATAACGGGAATCGGACATGCAAAAAGGCCTTAACGAAGCGGAACGCGGGGCGTAGCTGATGGGGATTCAGTCTAGGCAAGTATCGGGCAGTAAACCAGAGTGGTGTGCTACCCGATAGCGTTCATCGCCGGTCAGTCGGCGGCAGGGGCGGCCGGGACTTGTATGGCGAGCTGGTCGGCCAGGCGCACGAATGCGGCCAGGTCCAGTTGCTCGGGGCGCAGGCTGCCGTCGACGCCGGCGGCTTCGATTTCGGCATTGCTGAGCAGTTGCTTGAGGGTATTGCGCAAGGTTTTGCGGCGCTGATTGAACGCTTCGCGTACAACACGCTCCAGCAACTTGTGGTCCTTGGCCGGGTGCGGCAGCACGGCGTGCGGCACCAGACGAACGATCGCCGAATCGACTTTCGGCGGCGGGTTGAACGCGCCCGGGCCGACATTGAACAGGTGTTCGACGCGGCAGTGGTACTGAACCATGATCGACAGACGACCCCAGTCACCACCGCCAGGGCCTGCGGCCAGACGCTCGACTACTTCTTTCTGCAGCATGAAGTGCATGTCGCGAATGATGCCGGCGTTGTTCAGCAGGTGAAAAATCAGCGGCGTCGAGATGTTGTACGGCAGGTTGCCGACTACGCGCAGGCTGTTCGGAGCGGCGTTGAGCGTGTTGAAATCGAACTTCAGCGCATCGCCCTGATGCAGGTTGAAGTTGCTCTTGCCGGCAAACTGCTGGTTGAGGATCGGGATCAGATCCTTGTCCAGTTCCACGACATCGAGCTGCGCGCCGGAGGACAGCAGACCGGCGGTCAGTGCGCCCTGGCCCGGGCCGATTTCCAGCAGACGGTCGTCAGTCTTGGCATGGATGGAGCGCAGGATGCGGTCGATAACGCCGGCATCGTGCAGGAAATTCTGGCCAAAGCGTTTGCGCGCCTTGTGTTGGTATTGCTCGTTCATAAACGGGTCTCGGCCATCTGGTAGGCGGTTTCCAGGGCGACTTGCAGGCTGCCGGTGTCGATCTTGCCGCTGCCGGCCAGATCAAGCGCGGTGCCGTGGTCGACCGATGTGCGGATGATGGGTAGGCCCAGCGTCACGTTGACGGCTGCGCCGAAGCCTTTGTACTTCAGCACGGGCAGGCCCTGGTCGTGGTACATCGCCAGCACTGCGTCGCAGTGCTCCAGATATTTGGGGGTAAACAGAGTGTCGGCAGGCAGCGGGCCACGGAGGTCCATGCCCTCGCCGCGCAGGCGTTCCAATGTCGGTTCGATGATGTCGATTTCTTCACGGCCCAGATGACCACCTTCGCCGGCGTGCGGGTTGAGTCCGCACACCAGAATCCGTGGCTGGGCGATGCCGAATTTGTTTTGCAGGTCGGCATGCAGGATGCGCGTAACCTGCTCCAGCCGCTCCGGTGTGATCGCGTCGGCAATCTCGCGCAGGGGCAGGTGAGTGGTGACCAGTGCCACGCGCAAACCGCGTGTGGCGAGCATCATCACCACTTGCGCGGTGTGAGTCAGGTCAGCGAGAAATTCGGTGTGCCCGGAGAACGCAATGCCTGACTCGTTGATCACGCCCTTGTGCACGGGTGCGGTAATCATCCCGGCGAAGTCGCCGTTCAGGCAGCCGTTGCCGGCGCGGGTCAGGGTTTCGAGGACGAACGCCGCGTTGGCCTTGTCCAGTTGCCCGGCGACCACGGGGGCGCTCAGTGGCGTATCCCAGACATACAGGCTGTCGGCGGGCGCCGGAGCGTCCGGCCAGTTATCAGGGCCAACATCCAGCAGATCGACAGCCAGCCCCAACTGCGCGGCCCGCTCAAAGAGCAGGTCGCGGCTGGTGATGGCGATCAGGGGGTGTGGCTGGGCTTGCGAGGCGAGCAGCAGGCACAGGTCGGGACCGATGCCGGCTGGTTCGCCGGGTGTCAGCGCGAAACGCTGGGGTTTCACTGCGCTGCCTGGTCTGCACCAGGAAGTTTGATCTCTACGTACGCTTCGTCACGGATCTGACGCAGCCAGGTTTGCAGCTCTTCGTCGTATTTGCGGTTACGCAGGACGGTCATGGCTTGCTGCTCACGGGCCTGTTCAGTGCTGTCGGTGGCGCGACGGCCGAGGACTTCCAGAACATGCCAGCCGTATTGGGTCTGGAATGGCTTGGACAGTTGACCTTGCGGGGTCTTGGCCATCACTTCGCGGAATTCCGGAACCAGTACGTTCGGATCGATCCAGTTGAGATCGCCGCCGTTGAGCGCCGAACCCGGGTCTTCGGAGTAATTTTTCGCCAGGGTGGCGAAATCTTCCCCGGCGGTGATGCGCTCATACAGCGACTTCACCAGCGCCTCGGTCTTGGCTTCGTCGCGAATCGGGCTCGGTTTGACCAGAATGTGACGAACATGCACTTCGTCGCGCATCTGCGCTTCGCCGCCACGTTTGCCCAACAGTTTCAGGATGATGAAACCGCCCGGCGTGCGTGCAGGTTGAGTGATGTCGCCAACGGCCATGCTGCTCAGCTCACGGTCGAACGGCGGTGGCAGTTGTGCGGCTTTACGCCAGCCCATGTCGCCGCCTTCCAGTGCGTTGTCGCTACCGGATTTGGCCACGGCCATCTGACCGAAGTCGGCGCCTTGCTTGAGCTGCTGGTAAACCTCCATGGCCTGACGCGCGGCGCTCTGAATGGCTTCGGAGTTGGCGCTTTCCGGGGTCGGAATCAGGATGTTGGCCAAGTGCAGTTCTTCAGACAGTTGCATCTTGCCCAGGTCGGAGGCGAGGAAGTTCTTCACTTCCTGCTCGGAGACCTGAATGCGTTCTGCCACACGACGCTGACGCACGCGGCTGATGATCATCTCGCGGCGGATCTGGTCGCGGGCGTCGTCATAGGACAGGCCGTCGCGCGCCAGAGCCGCACGGAACTGGTCAATGCTCATGTTATTGCGCTGGGCAATGGTACCGACCGCCTGGTTCAGTTCTTCATCGGTGATGCGGATGCCGGAACGTTCACCGATCTGCAACTGCAGGTTTTCGACGATCAGGCGCTCGAGCACCTGTTGGTCCAGCACGCCCGGAGGCGGCAAGCCGCCGCCACGCTTGGCAATGGTCTGCTGCACTTCGTGAACACGCTGGTCCAGTTGGCTCTGCATGACCACGTCGTTGTCGACGATCGCTACCACTTTGTCGATGGACTGCACGGCGGCGTTGGCCGCCGTACCCAGGAACAGCGCGCCCAGCATCAGCGGGCGCAGACAATCAGAAAGCTTGGTCTTCACGTTCACGATAACCTTGAATGCCTTTGTCGAGGAAGCTCTCTACCTTGGCGCCGGTGAGGCCGCCGAGTCCCTTCAGAACAATTTGGAGGAAGACGCCATGGTCGCCTTTTTCGTTTTGCGGAGCTTCCTGGCTGAACTCGTCATAGGAAACCCAGTAACGGTTGATCAGGCGCAGTTTCCAGCAGCAGTTGTCGTACTCGAAACCGCCGAAGGCTTCCAGCGTGCGGTTGCGGTTGTAGTCGTACTGCCAGCGGCTGATCGCGTTCCACTGCGGAACGATCGGCCAGATGACCGAGAAATCATGCTGCTGGATCTTGTAGTAGTCCTTCACGTAGCCAGGGGTGCCCGGCGTGCCGTAATCACCGCCGCCCACCGACCATTTGCCGGTGTTCTGATCGTAACGAACCTGGTCATTGCGATAGCGATAGCCGGCGTTGATGACCTTGTTCGGATTGTCGGCTGGCTGGTAGTGGAACATCGCACTGCCGGAGCGAGGGCTGCGGCTGTCCGGGTCCCAGTTGTAATCAGCCGTGGCGCGCCAATCGCGGTTCCAGCGGTATTCATATTCCAGAGCGTATGGCGAAACGTTTGACTTGGCATCGTCACGGGTTTTCGCATCGATACCCGGCAATTGGACTTCACGATCCTTGAAGTACAACGCCTGACCAACACTGATGCGCTGGCGCTCGAAACCGTTGTCTTCGATCCAGCGGCTGGTCACGCCCAGCGACAATTTGTTCTCGTCGCCCACACGATCAGCACCGGTAAAGCGGTTGTCGCGGAACAGTGAGGAATAGCTGAACGTGGTTTCGCTGGTGTCGAAGACCGGAATGTCTTCCTGGTCCACCTCAGGTACATAGAGGTAGAACAATCGCGGTTCCAGGGTCTGACGGTAGTTCTTGCCAAAGTACGAAGTGTTGCGGTCGAAGTACAGGCCACCATCGATGCTGGCGATTGGTACGCCGCGGTTCTGGTTGCTGTCGAATTCGCCGTTGAGCTTTTTCTGCTCGGCGGTCAGCGCATCGATCTGCGATTTGCCGGTGTTGTCCAGATCAAGCTGGTACTGAGTGTACTGATACTTCAGCGATGGCTTGAGGAAGCCATACGTCCAGTTCATCGGCAGGCTGACACCCGGCTTCAGATTCAGACGGTCGCCGTTGGCGCGGGCGAGGCCGGTAATGTTGTTGTCCAGACGCGGAGTGCCTACAGTGCCGTTAGCGTTGATCGGCCCGCCATCTTTATCCACGTAGTTACCCGTCAAAAGATCACGATCGAAACGAACCAGCTCGGTCTCGTAATCGAAGTTCAAGCCTTCAGGGTGGTAGGGCAGTTGACCGTTGAAGGTGATCTGCGGCAAACGACCATAAGGCGTAATGTTGGAAACGGTCGCCAGCTGGTACTGCTGAGCATTCAGGCGTGCGGTATAGCTGTCACCACGGTAGGTGACTGCGCCCTGCTGATTCACGTAGTCAGAGCTTTTCACACCGATCTGGTCGGTCTGCAGATCCTGGAAGTAATACGGATCGCTGATCTTGGTGTAGTCAACTTCGGTGAGCACGCGGGAGTCGAGACCGCCCTTGTGCTGCCAGTTGTACATGTAGCGAGTCTTATCGTAGTCAGTCTGAGCTTTGCGATCGTCATCCTCGTCATTGAGGTAAGCCGCACCGAACTGACCTTCGCTCGACTTGGTCAGATAGCGGAATTCGCCTTCGACCAGCATGCCGCGCTTGCTCATGTAGCGCGGGTACAACGTGGCGTCGTAGTTCGGCGCCAGGTTGAAGTAGTACGGCGTGACCAGCATGAAGCCGGTATCGCTGCCGCTGCCGATGGTCGGCGGCAGGAAGCCCGACTGACGACGGTCATCGATCGGGAAGTAGATGTACGGCGTGTACAGGATCGGTATGTCCTTGACGCGCAATGTCACGTTGGTCGCAGTACCGAAACCGGTGGCCGGGTTCAGGGTGATGTTGTTGCCCTTGAGCTGCCACGCGTTGCTGTTCGGTTCGCACGTGGTGTACGTGCCGTCCTTCAAGCGGATGATCGCGTTCTCGGCACGCTTGGCGTACAGCGCGTTACCGCGGATGCGTGATTTGTGCATCACGTATTCGGCGTTGTCGACCTTGGCTTCGCCGGTGTCGAGCTGCACATCGGCGTGGTCGCCGACGATCAGCGCGCCGTTGTCGCGAATGCGTACGTCGCCATTGAGTTCGGCGCGGCTCTCGGCCTGATACAGGCTGGCCTCGTCGGACTCGACCTGCATGCTGCCCTGACGCAGGACGACATCACCGGCCAGCGTACCGACTTGATCATCGGTGTTATAGCGCGAGGCTTTTGCGCCGATAAAGGTCGGAGCATCGCTTTTGTTCGTCTTGTCGTTCATGCCAGGACGAGTCGGCTCGATGTAGGCGCCGGAGCAATAAGGCCCCGTCTCGGCCAGTTGGGCGGCGGTGAGCTTCTCGCGCGGGACCCAGTCGAGGTGACTGTAGTCTTCGCTACGGGATTTCAGACCGCGGCCCTTGGCTTCGGTGACGAGTGCGGTTTTCGGGCCGGTGTCGGCCGTCGAACCGTTCTCGCTCGGCGCCTCGCCGGTGGCGCTGACGGCACTGCCGTCATGCACCGGGCGCGGCGGCAACGCAGCGGCCGGTGATTTGGGCGCACAGTCCCAACCACCCGTAGCCGAGACGGAGCAGTCATACTGCTCGGCGGCAACAACGAATTGACTGGCCAGAGGTTGCATAGCCAGCAGACTGCCGGTTACCAACAACGGAAATTTTTTACGAAACGCGGGGGATTTCAATGCCATCTTATTAGTCCGGGCTTCCTGCGTGCCATCTGCCCGCGGTGTGGGCCGCACGCCTCTCGATGGTCTGAAAAAGATGCTGGATAATAAAGCATGACCCGCTTGACGGCTAGCGCCGTCGGAGACCCTTGCAATGCCTGACCAAGATGTACGCTTGCAACACCTGAAAGTTTGGCTCGATGAGCAGTTGGCGAATCTGTTTGCACAACAGGGCTGGGGCTCCGTGCCCCCGGCCACGTTGACCGCGGCCAGCAGCGACGCGAGTTTTCGCCGTTACTTCCGCTGGGAAGGTGAGGGTCGCAGCTTCGTCGTGATGGACGCGCCGCCGCCGCAGGAAAACTGCAAACCGTTCGTGGATATCGCCTTTTTGCTGGCGAAATCCGCAATCAACGTGCCGAAAATTTATGCCGAAGACCTCGAACGCGGTTTTCTTTTGCTCAATGACCTGGGCAACCAGACCTATCTCGACGTGATCGATGGCGAAAATGCCGACGCCTTGTTCGATGATGCGTTGCAAGCCTTGCTGGCTTTTCAGCAATTGCCGATGGTTGCGCCACTGCCGAGCTACGACGTTGCCTTGCTGCGCCGTGAGCTGGAACTGTTCCCCGAGTGGTATGTGAAGCGCGAACTCGGTGTCGAGTTCGATGCGGCTCAACAACAGCAATGGCAGCACATCAGCGATCTGCTGATCGACAGTGCCCTGGCCCAGCCGAAAGTGCTGGTACACCGCGACTACATGCCGCGCAACCTTATGCTCAGCGAGCCCAACCCTGGCGTGCTGGATTTCCAGGATGCGGTCTACGGCCCGGTGACCTATGACGTCACTTGCCTGTTCAAGGACGCCTTCCTCAGTTGGCCTGAAGAACGCGTGCACGGATGGTTGAAAAAATACTGGCAGCAAGCGCTGGCGCTGAATATTCCGGTGCAGGCCGATTTTGACGATTTCCTGCGCGCCAGCGACCTTATGGGCGTGCAGCGTCATCTGAAAGTCATCGGTATTTTCGCGCGCATCTGCCACCGCGATGGCAAGCCACGTTATCTGGCAGACGTACCGCGCTTCTTCTCTTATATAGAAGCGGTGATTGCCCGTCGTCCCGAACTGGCGGAACTGCAAGCGCTGTTCAGCAGCTTGCGTGCTGGAGCGACGGCATGAAGGCAATGATTCTGGCGGCAGGCAAAGGCGAGCGCATGCGCCCGCTGACCCTGACCACCCCTAAACCACTGGTGCGTGCCGGCGGCGTGCCGTTGATCGAATATCACCTGCGCGCCCTCGCGGCGGCTGGCTTCAACGAGATCGTGATCAACCACGCTTGGCTCGGTCAGCAGATCGAAGACCATTTGGGGGATGGCTCGCAGTTCGGCCTGAGCATCCAGTACTCACCGGAAGGTGAGCCACTGGAAACCGGCGGCGGGATTTTTCGTGCGCTGCCGCTGCTCGGTGACGATGCGTTTCTGGTGGTCAACGGTGATATCTGGACCGATTACGACTTCAGCGTCCTGCATCAACCGATCACCGGACTGGCGCATCTGGTACTGGCCGACAATCCGGCGCATCACCCCAACGGCGATTTCTCTCTGGACGACGGCAAGGTGCTGGACGGCCAGCCGAATGCACAGACCCTGACTTACAGCGGCATCGCCGTGCTCCATCCGCAATTGTTCGACGGCTGCAGCGATGGCGCCTTCAAACTCGCGCCGCTGCTGCGCAAAGCCATGGCGGCCGGCGAGGTCAGCGGCGAGCGTTTGAAAGGGCACTGGGTGGATGTCGGCACACACGAGCGTCTGGCCGAAGCTGAAACCTTGATAAAAGCGAGTCGCTGACATGTTGTGGCCAGGGACTCTGATTGGAGCCGGAGCGGGTTTTGCAATTGCCAGCATTCCGGGGGCCATGCTTGGAGCGTTGTTGGGGCAGGCGCTGGACCGGCGCCTGAATCTGCAGAGCTGGGGGCATTTGCGGGAAAGACTCGGCGGTCGGCCGATGTTGCGCAACGACGAGCTGTTGTTCGTGTTGCTCGGGCGGCTGGCCAAAAGCGACGGTCGAGTGACCGACGGGCATATCCAGCAGGCGCGCAATGAAATGCGCGCCCTGGAAATGAGCGAGCCGGCCACGCGTCGAGCCATTGCTGCGTTCAACCGTGGCAAGTCGGGCAGCGACAATCTGCGCGGTTATCTGCGCCGTCTGAGCGCGCAGCCGCATGCCACCGAAGGTGTGTTACGCGCCTGCTGGCGGATGGTCTGGGCTGATGGTCGCGCTGGTGTCAGTGAACGTGAGCTGCTGGCGCAGTGGGGCAAGTGGTTGGGCTGGACGCCGCAGCAGGTACAGGCGCTGGCCAGTGATTACGAGCCGGGCAAGCGGCCGATCGTCAGCGCGGCGGTGAGTTATCAGGAAGCGATGAAGTTGCTCGGCGTCTCGGCGAGCAGCGAACCGGCGCAGATCAAGCGCGCTTATCGGCGCCTGCTCAGTCGCCATCATCCGGACAAGATCGCCGGCAGCGGGGCGTCAGCGGCGCAGGTGCGCGAGGCGACCGAGCGTACTCGCGAACTGCATAACGCCTATACATTGATTCGCGAGCGGCGAGATTTTCGCTAGTCGTCAGATGTGTGTGGTCTGATCTGGCCCCTTCGCGAGCAGGCTCGCTCCCACAGTGGATTGTGAACGCAGATCCAATGTGGGAGCGAGCCTGCTCGCGAATGAGGGCAACTCGGTTTAACAGTCAGTCCGCGCTCTGCGGGTTCAACCATCCCCGTACCCGACGCAGCAGCTGCTCCTCCTCGGCCTTTTTGTCCGGCAATGCCTTGAGCGCCACCTGGCTGAACGCCGAAGTCTTCAGGCGTTTGCTCGCCTGCATGCGCTCCAGTGCGGCGTTGCGATCCAGCGGCTTGTCCATGTAGAAAATATCTACGGTCGGCAGCTTCAAGGTCGGCGTTAGCTCGGCCAATGGCGGCAGGGCCTTGGCCGGTGCCTGCGCATCAACCATGACGAACTTCTCGACTTGCGCCGTTTGCTTCTCGCTCAGATAGCGCCCCGCCCAGTAAGCGCCGGTGCCATGGCCGAGCACGACGATGCTGCGCGCGCTCTGCTGTTCGGCGTAGGCAATCGCCGCGTCGATGCGCGCGAAGATCCGTTCGGCGTCAGCCCGGGATTGTTCCTCGGTGGTTTCGGCGACGACCTGATCGGCGACTTCGGCTTCGCCACCCGCGGCCTGTTCGATCGGCTGCGCGGTGGTTGAATCCTTGCTGCCGGACTCAGGCGCTTTCGGCGCCGCGGCGGGCTCGATGACCCGCGGTGCGATGGCATCGCTTTGCAGGTCGGGCAGGGTGATACTCAGGCTGCTCCATTGCGCGTTCGGCAGTTTGCGCCGCAACGGGCCGATTGCCTGGGGCCAGTCTGCGGTTTCGCCGGCACCGGGAATGATGATCACCGCGCCCTTGGGTTCGGCCGTGTTGGCCGGTTTCCACAGTGCCAGGAAGGTTTCGCTGCCGGCCTGCAGTTGTTGTTGCTCCTGCGCCGGCAAGAGACGTTCCAGTGCAGCGGCTTCTTCCTGACTACGCTCAAGCAAGGGCTGGCGTTCGACCGGTTTCTCTTCGGCGGGTTTTTCTGCCGTGGCGGCAGGCGCCGGATCGGCGGCTTCGACGGAAAACGCACAAGGCAGGATCAGCGACAGGCACAATGCTGGCATTGCCAGGCGATTAACAAAGGGCATCGGTTATTCCAGGCCAGAAAGTTTCCCGGCAGCCTAATGGGTTGGTCAGAATTTGTCAGTGTATGAGACTTCAATGAAGCGATTTTGCTGCCTGTGGGTTATCGGCTGTTTGTGGTTTCCCTTGATGGGCTGGGCCGCGCCTGCACACCTTGCGCAATTGTCGGCGAGCCAACAGCAATGGCTGGCGCTGCACAATGAGCTGCGCGTCGGTCTGGTCTTGCAGGCGCCGTACGCGACGTACGATCGGCGTTTGCAGCGATTGTCAGGCGCCAATGTCGAGCTGATGAAACTGTTGGCCAAGGCGTTGAATATCGAGCTGAGCTGGCGCAACTTTCAAGACCTCGGACAATTGGAAAACGCCTTGCGCGACGGCGAAATCGACATTGCCCCCGGCCTGAGCCAAACGCCGAGCGCGTTGCGCCTGTGGCAATTTTCAGATCCCTATATGCGCGTACCGCAACTGGTGGTCAGTGACCAGAAAGGCGCCGGCGTGGTCGATCTGGAAAAACTCGACAGCCAGACCCGCGTTGCCGTTCGCATGCCGAGTACCACCGCCGATTACCTGCGCAGCAACTATCCGCACCTGAACCTGCAAGGCGTGCCGCTCGAGCGTCAGGCGTTGCAGTTGCTGTTGAGCCAGCAAGCCGCCTACGCCGTGGTCGATGAAGCCCAACTGGGGCGCCTGTCGGTCGAGCCAGAGTTCGCCGAGCTGGTGGTGGTCGGCGATATCGGTCTGCCGCAACTGCTGCGAGTGGCCTCACGCCGTGATTGGCCGGAACTGGCCGGCATCGTCCAGAGTGCTTTACGCGCGATTCCGGCCAAGGATCTGGAACAGCTGCACAACCAGTGGCTGCAACCTAAATACCCCCGGTTGTCGGAATCGCCGGGGTTCTGGCAGAACCTCAGCCTGTTGTTTGCGGTGATGCTGCTCAGTTGTGCCGCCATCGTGTTCTGGCAGCGGCGCCAGCAGCACAGCCTGGAACAGCGCCTGCTCGCCGCGCGTGAAGACATCGCCCTGCGTACCGCCAGTGAAGAGGCCTTGCGTCTGACGCAGTTTTCCATCGATCAAAGCACCGTCGGCATCCTCTGGGTCAACTGGGACAGCCATGTGCGCTACGCCAATCGCGCGGCCGAAAGCATGCTTGGCTATCCCGCCGGTGGTTTGATCGAACGCCCGCTGATCGACTTTGAGCCGGGCCTGCACATGGATCGCTGGCTCAATCTGTGGAAGCGCGCGCGGACCAGTGAAGAGGGGCCGCTGAGTTTCGAAACCAGTTGCGTGCGCGCTGACGGCAGTGTTCTGCCGGCGGACGTGTCGCTGAGTTTTCTGCGTTTTCGCGACAGTGAAT
Source organism: Pseudomonas retamae (assembly GCF_043496865.1). Classification (NCBI taxonomy): domain Bacteria; kingdom Pseudomonadati; phylum Pseudomonadota; class Gammaproteobacteria; order Pseudomonadales; family Pseudomonadaceae; genus Pseudomonas; species Pseudomonas retamae. The sequence goes on along the minus strand of NZ_JBIEIL010000003.1, from coordinate 30,075 downwards.
ACCTGGTGGTCTACCTCACCGACGTGACTGAACGGCGTCGCGCCCTGGCGGCCTTGCAGGAAAGTGAAGCGCGGCTGCAGGGCATCGCCGCCAACGTGCCAGGGCTGGTGTTTCGTCTGGAGCGGGCGCCAGTCACCGGGCAGATCGATTTCGCCTACATCAGCGAAGGCAGCGAAAGTCTGGTCGGTTACGCCCCGGCCGTCATCGCCCATCGCGACATGGGCCTGCGCGGTCTGGTGCACCCGGACGACAAGGCCAGCTATCACCGCACCCAGGATCAGGCGCTCGACAGTGACAGCGACTGGTCCTGGCAGGGACGAATCCTCACGCGTCAGGGCGAGCAGCGCTGGGCCGAGATCAAGGCGATCACCCGGCAACTGGAGGACGGCGCGTATGTCTGGGACGGCATCGTCTGGGACATCAGCGAGAGCAAGCGCATCGAGCTGGAACTGGCTGCCTCGCGTGAACAGCTGCGTGAATTGTCGGCGCACCTTGAAAGCGTGCGCGAAGAAGAGAAGGCGCGAATCGCCCGCGAAGTTCATGATGAGCTGGGGCAGATGCTCACGGTGCTGAAACTGGAAACCTCGATGTGCGAGCTGGCTTATGCGCAACTCGATCCCGGTCTGCATGAGCGACTCAACAGCATGAAGCGCCTGATCGCCCAGTTGTTTCAACTGGTGCGGGATGTGGCGACGGCGCTGCGGCCACCGATTCTCGATGCCGGGATTGCCTCGGCGATCGAATGGCAGGCGCGGCGGTTCGAGGCGCGTACGCAGATTCCGTGTCTGGTGCAGGTGCCGGACAATCTGCCGGCGCTCAGCGATGCCAAAGCGGTGGGGCTGTTCCGGATTTTGCAGGAAGCACTGACCAACGTGATGCGCCATGCCCAGGCGCACACGGTGGAACTGACGCTGGCGCTGGAAGGCGAGGAGTTGTGTCTGACGGTCAGCGATGATGGCGCAGGATTTGTCGCAGCTACCGGTCGGCCGACTTCGTTTGGCCTGGTCGGCATGCGCGAGCGGGTGCTGATCATGGGCGGGCAGCTGCTGCTTGAGAGTGTGCCGGGGGAGGGCACCAGTCTGGTGGTGCGGGTGCCGGTGGGTGAAGTCTGAGATTTTATTCTGTGGGTGGCGGCGCCTTCGCGAGCAGGCTCGCTCCCACAGGGGAATGCATTTCAGGGTGGGAGCGAGCCTGCTCGCGAAACAGGTTATCTGAGGGGAAGAATGTGATCCGTGTACTGGTAGCCGAAGACCACACCATCGTCCGCGAGGGCATCAAGCAGTTGATTGGCCTGGCCAAGGACCTGCAAGTGGTCGGTGAGGCGAGCAATGGTGAGCAATTGCTGGAAACCCTGCGCCATGTGCCGTGCGAAGTGGTGCTGCTGGACATCTCCATGCCCGGGGTCAATGGCCTGGAGGCGATTCCGCGCATCCGCGCGTTGAACAATCCGCCAGCGATTCTGGTGTTGTCGATGCATGACGAAGCGCAGATGGCCGCCCGTGCATTGAAAGTCGGCGCGGCCGGTTATGCGACCAAGGACAGTGATCCGGCCCTGCTGCTCACGGCGATTCGCAAGGTTGCCGCGGGCGGACGTTACATCGACCCGGAGCTGGCCGACCGCATGGTGTTCGAAGTCGGCCTGACCGATGCGCGGCCGCTGCATTCGCTGCTGTCCGAGCGCGAGTTCTCGGTATTCGAGCGCTTGGCTCAGGGCGCCAATGTCAACGATATCGCCCAGCAACTGGCGCTGAGCAGCAAGACCATCAGCACGCACAAGGCGCGCCTGATGCAGAAGCTCAACATCACCTCGCTGGCCGAACTGGTGAAGTATGCGATGGAGCACAAACTCCTCTGAGCCCACCACAAAATCCTGTGGGAGCTGGCTTGCCAGCGATGAGGTAATGTCAGTCACATCTATGTCGGCTGACCCACCGCTATCGCTGGCAAGCCAGCTCCCACAGGGTTCTCTGTTTAGCCTGAGAATGTAGGCATATCCATTAGCGACAAGTGCTTTTGCCGTTGCTTGCGGCTTGCAGCTCAACCCTCGCAACTGCCTTGTCCATTAGCGCCATTCTTGTAGGGCAATCCCTACCCCGAACCTTCCATCCGGCTTAAGCCATTCTCTCCTGCGCCCCGATTTGCGCGGCTGTCAGCAGCCACTAGGCTTACCCCACAAGCAGTCATCAACAACAAAGGTGCGGGTATGAGCCAGGTCGATTCAAACGCAGGGGCCAGTGATGTGCTGGTCAGCTTTCGTGGTGTGCAGAAGAGCTACGACGGCGAGAACCTGATCGTCAAAGACCTCAACCTCGACATTCGCAAAGGCGAATTTCTCACCCTGCTCGGGCCGTCCGGTTCCGGCAAGACCACCAGCCTGATGATGCTCGCCGGTTTTGAAACGCCAACCGCCGGCGAAATCCTGCTGGCCGGGCGCTCGATCAATAACGTGCCGCCGCACAAGCGCGACATCGGCATGGTGTTCCAGAACTACGCGTTGTTCCCGCACATGACCGTCGCGGAAAACCTCGCCTTCCCGCTGACCGTGCGTGGCCTGAACAAAAGCGACGTCAGTGAGCGGGTGAAGAAAGTCCTCAGCATGGTCCAGCTCGATGCCTTCGCTTCGCGCTATCCGGCACAGTTGTCCGGTGGTCAGCAGCAGCGAGTGGCCTTGGCTCGCGCGTTGGTGTTCGAGCCGCAACTGGTGCTGATGGACGAACCGTTGGGCGCGCTCGACAAACAACTGCGCGAACACATGCAGATGGAAATCAAACACCTGCACCAGCGCCTCGGCGTGACCGTGGTCTATGTAACCCATGATCAGGGCGAAGCGTTGACCATGTCTGACCGTGTCGCCGTGTTCCATCAGGGTGAAATCCAGCAGATCGCCCCGCCACGTACGCTTTATGAAGAGCCGAAAAACACCTTCGTCGCCAACTTCATCGGCGAGAACAACCGCCTCAACGGTCGCCTGCTCAGCCAGAGCGGCGAGCGCTGCGTAGTCGAGCTGGGCCGTGGCGAGAAAGTCGAGGCGTTGGCGGTGAACGTCGGCCAGACCGGCGAGCCGGTGACCCTGTCGATCCGTCCGGAGCGGGTCAGTCTCAACGGTTCCAGTGATCAATGCGTCAACCGCTTCTCAGGGAGGGTGGCGGAATTCATCTATCTGGGCGACCACGTCCGGGTGCGCCTGGAAGTCTGCGGCAAGACCGACTTCTTCGTGAAACAACCGATTGCCGAGCTCGATCCAGCGCTCAGCGTCGGCGACGTGGTGCCGCTTGGCTGGCAGGTCGAGCACGTACGCGCGCTCGATCCTCTTTCAGAGGCGCATTAAGCGCCCCGGCAATACCAACACCAACCCTGCACGTGGAGAGAACAATAAATGTTGAGATCCCTGAAGTTCACCGCCCTGACCCTGGGCCTGATGGGTGCGACCGGCGCAATGGCCGCCGGCCCGGATTTGACCGTGGTGTCGTTTGGCGGGGCGAACAAGGCTGCGCAAGTCAAAGCCTTCTATGCACCGTGGGAAGCGGCGGGTAATGGCAAGATTATCGCCGGCGAATACAACGGCGAAATGGCCAAGGTCAAAGCCATGGTCGACACCAAGAGCGTGTCGTGGGACTTGGTCGAAGTGGAATCGCCAGAGCTTTCCCGTGGTTGCGATGAAGACATGTTCGAGCAACTCGACCCGGCGTTGTTCGGCAAGACGGAAGACTACGTCAAAGGCGCGATTCAGCCATGCGGCGTGGGCTTCTTCGTTTGGTCGACCGTACTGGCGTACAACGCCGACAAGCTGAAAACCGCACCGACCAGCTGGGCCGATTTCTGGGACACCAAGAAATTCCCGGGCAAGCGTGGCCTGCGCAAAGGCGCCAAGTACACCCTCGAGTTCGCTCTGATGGCCGATGGTGTGGCGCCGAAAGACGTCTACAAAGAGCTGGCGAGCAAGGGCGGTCAGGATCGCGCCTTCAAAAAGCTTGATGAGCTGAAACCAAGCATTCAGTGGTGGGAGGCCGGTGCACAACCGCCGCAGTACCTCGCGTCCGGTGACGTGGTGATGAGCTCGGCCTACAACGGTCGTATCGCTGCGGTGCAGAAAGAATCCAACCTGAAAGTGGTGTGGAACGGCGGCATCTACGACTTCGACGCCTGGGCCATCCCGAAAGGTCTGGACGCCAAGCGTGCCGAAGCGGCGAAGAAATTCATCGCCTACTCGGTGCAGCCGCAGCAGCAGAAGACCTACTCGGAAAACATCGCCTACGGCCCGGCCAACACCCAAGCCGTACCGCTGTTGGCCAAGGACGTCCTGAAAGACATGCCGACTACCCCGGAAAACATCGCCAACCAGGTGCAGATCGACGTCAGCTTCTGGGCGGACAACGGCGAGCAACTGGAGCAGCGCTTCAATTCCTGGGCTGCCAAATAAGCAAGGTCCAGTGGGGTGGGCTTGCCTGCCCATGTGGGAGCGAGCCTGCTCGCGAAAGCGCCAGTACAGCCAGCATCCATGTTGAATCGGCTGGCCTCTTCGCGAGCAGGCTCGCTCCCACAGTTAGCGGTGTTCCAACACAACAGAGGTGGCTCGCCACCTCTGTAACGATCAAAGATTTGCGGAGTACGTCATGGCCATCGCCGTTCCCCTGAACGAGGGCGCCAGCCCCACCTTGAAGCAGAAGCTCAAGCGCGCCGAGCGGGTCAACCGCTGGAAGGCGCAAGCGCTGATTGCGCCGCTGGTGCTGTTTCTGTTGCTGGTGTTTCTGGTGCCGATCGTGGCGCTGCTCTACAAAAGCGTCGGCAACCCTGAGGTGGTCGGCGGCATGCCGCGCACCGTGACCGCCATCGCTGCCTGGGACGGCCGCGGCCTGCCCGCCGAACCGGTGTACAAAGCCGCCAGCGAAGACCTCGCCGAAGCACGCAAAAACCAGACGCTGGGCGATCTGTCCAAGCGCTTGAACATGGAGTTGGCCGGCTATCGCAGCCTGCTGACCAAAACCGCCCGGGCGCTGCCGTTCGCCAGCGAACCGGCCTCGTACAAAGAAGCCCTCGAAGGCCTCGATGAGCGTTGGGGCGACCCGGCCTACTGGCAAGCGGTCAAACGCAACACCAGCAGCATCACGCCTTATTACCTGCTGGCGGCGGTCGACCATCGTATCGACGACCTCGGCGAACTGGCCCCGGCAACCCCGGACCAGGCGATTTATCTCGACATCTTCGCCCGCACTTTCTGGATGGGCCTGGTCATCACGGTGATCTGCCTGCTGCTTGCTTATCCATTGGCCTACCTGCTGGCGAACCTGCCTTCACGGCAGAGCAACCTGCTGATGATTCTGGTGCTGCTGCCGTTCTGGACCTCGATTTTGGTGCGGGTCGCGGCGTGGATCGTGCTCCTGCAATCGGGCGGCCTGATCAACAGTGCACTGCTGGCGATGGGCATCATAGACAAGCCGCTGGAACTGGTGTTCAACCGCACCGGCGTGTACATCTCGATGGTGCACATTCTGCTACCGTTCATGATCCTGCCTATCTACAGCGTGATGAAAGGCATCTCGCCGACCTACATGCGCGCAGCGATCTCCCTTGGCTGCCACCCGTTCGCCAGTTTCTGGCGGGTGTACTTCCCGCAGACCTACGCCGGTGTCGGCGCCGGCTGCCTGTTGGTGTTCATTCTCGCTATCGGCTACTACATCACCCCGGCGCTGCTCGGCAGCCCGAACGATCAAATGGTCAGCTACTTCGTCGCGTTCTACACCAACACCAGCATCAACTGGGGCATGGCCACCGCACTCGGCGGGCTGCTCTTGCTGGCGACCGTGGTGCTTTATCTGATCTACAGCTGGCTGGTCGGCGCCAGTCGCCTGCGCTTGAGCTAAGGGGAATTTGAAATGCTCAGTCCTTACATGTCGCCCATCGAACGGGTGTGGTTCTACAGCCTGCGGATTCTCTGCGGCCTGATCCTGCTGTTCCTGATCCTGCCGGTGCTGGTGATCGTGCCGCTGTCGTTCAACTCCGGCAGTTTCCTGGTCTATCCGCTGCAAGGCTTTTCATTGCAGTGGTACCACGACTTCTTCGCCTCGGCGGAATGGATGCGCGCACTGAAGAACAGCATCATCGTCGCCCCGGCCGCTACGGTGCTGGCGATGATTTTCGGTACGCTGGCGGCGATTGGCCTTACCCGTGGCGATTTCCCTGGCAAGTCGCTGGTGATGGCCTTGGTGATTTCGCCGATGGTGGTGCCGGTGGTGATCATCGGCGTGGCGAGTTACCTGTTCTTCGCACCGCTCGGGCTGGGTAACAGCTTCTTCTCGCTGATCGTTGTACACGCGGTGCTCGGTGTGCCGTTCGTGATCATTACGGTGTCGGCGACCTTGCAGGGTTTCAATCATAATCTGGTGCGCGCCGCCGCGAGCCTCGGTGCTTCGCCACTGACCGCATTTCGCCGCGTGACCTTGCCGCTGATTGCGCCGGGGGTGATTTCCGGGGCGCTGTTTGCCTTTGCGACGTCGTTTGATGAGGTGGTGGTGACGCTGTTTCTCGCCGGTCCCGAGCAGGCGACCTTGCCGCGGCAGATGTTCAGCGGGATTCGCGAGAACCTCAGTCCGACGATTGCGGCGGCGGCGACGTTGCTGATTGCGTTCTCGGTGATCTTGCTGCTGACGCTGGAATGGCTACGCGGGCGTAGTGAAAAATTGCGTACCGCCCAGGTTTAACGGCCAGATCAAAAGCTACCCCCTCACCCCAGCCCTCTCCCCAAGGGGGCGAGGGGGAAAGGGAGCCGATCTCGGTGTGCTTCAAAATCTGTGTTCGACTCGGTATCGCACGTCGGTGTACTTCTCCCAAACAACTCGGTCAGTCCCCTCTCCCTTTGGGCGGTCCGACGTTTCGGGAGGGCTAGGGTGAGGGGCTTTTGCTTTTGATTATTCACTACCTGAATAACAGACAACCTCAAAACCCCAGCTAATCTTGTGCCCAGCTCCCCTATTTATAAGAGGCTGCGCCCATGAATCTGTCCCAGTTCAAAATCGCTCACAAACTGATCACCGGTGCCGCAGCCATCGAACAACTGGCCGCCGAGCTCACCCGCCTTGATGTCGATAACCCATTGATCGTGACCGACGCCGCGCTGGTCCAGTCCGGCACCGTCGAGCTGGCGCTGGCGCAACTCGGCGGGCGTGACTACGAGCTCTTCGACCGCGTACTGCCCGACCCGGAAATCGCCATTGTCGAAGACTGCATGCGCGCCTATCGCGAGGGCGGGCATGACGGCTTGATCGGGCTCGGCGGCGGCAGTGCCATCGACATTGCCAAGAGTGTTGCCGCCTATGCCGGTTACCACGGCGCGCTGGAAGATCTGTTCGGCGTCGACCAGGTGCCGCGCAAAGGCCCGCCGCTGATCGCCATCCCGACCACCGCCGGCACCGGTTCCGAGGTGACCAACGTGGCGATTCTTTCCGACAAGGTCGCGCAACTGAAGAAAGGCATCGTCAGCGACTATCTGTTACCGGACGTGGCGCTGGTCAGCCCGCAGATGACCCTGACCTGCCCGCGCAGCGTTACCGCCGCCAGCGGTGTCGATGCGCTGGTGCACGCCATCGAATCCTATTTATCGGTGAATGCCTCGCCGATCACCGACGCCCTGGCCATCGGCGCCATCAAGCTGATCGCCAAGGCTCTGCCCAAGGCCTATGCCAACGGTGCCAACCTGCAAGCCCGCGAAGACATGGCCACCGCCAGCCTCATGGCGGGCATGGCGTTCGGCAATGCCGGGGTCGGCGCGGTGCATGCGCTGGCGTATCCGTTGGGCGGGCGCTTCAACATCGCGCACGGCGTGAGCAACGCTTTGCTGCTGCCCCATGTGATGACCTGGAACAAGATGGCCTGCGTCGAACGGATGCAGGATATCGCCGAAGCCATGGGGCTGAAGACTGCGCATCTGAGTGCGGCCGAAGCGGCGGACAAAGCCGTGCAGGCGATGGCCGATTTGTGCACGGCGGTGGAAATTCCGGCCGGGTTGCGCAGTTTCGGCGTGCCGGAAGCGGCGATCCCGGCGATGGCCGTGGAGGCCGCCGGGATCGAACGGCTGATGCGCAACAACCCGCGCAAGCTCAGCGCCGCGGACATCGAGAAGATCTACCGCGCGGCCTACTGAGTCACTGCCGAACCGGCGTCATGGCACAACCCAATCATCGCGGTCACGGTGCGTGCGCACAAACTTGAGGTATACAATGCGCGCCATCGTGATTTAGCTCAGCACAGGTGCGTCATGCAGCCCTTCGTAATTGCTCCGTCGATCCTCTCCGCCGACTTCGCCCGCCTCGGCGAAGAAGTGGACAACGTTCTCGCCGCTGGCGCTGACTTCGTCCACTTCGACGTCATGGACAACCACTACGTGCCGAACCTGACCATCGGCCCGATGGTCTGCGCGGCGTTGCGCAAGTACGGCGTGACCGCGCCGATCGACGCACACCTGATGGTCAGCCCGGTGGATCGCATCGTTGGCGACTTCATCGAGGCCGGCGCCACCTACATCACCTTCCACCCGGAAGCCACGCTGCACGTCGATCGCTCGCTGCAGCTGATCCGCGAAGGCGGCTGCAAGTCCGGTCTGGTGTTCAACCCGGCGACCCCGCTGGACGTGCTCAAGTACGTGATCGACAAGGTCGACATGGTTCTGCTGATGAGCGTCAACCCAGGGTTCGGCGGGCAGAAGTTCATTCCCGGCACCCTCGACAAACTGCGCGAAGCGCGGGCGATCATCGATGCCTCGGGGCGTGACATCCGTCTGGAAATCGACGGCGGCGTCAACGTCAACAACATCCGTGAAATCGCCGCCGCTGGCGCCGACACCTTCGTTGCCGGCTCGGCGATCTTCAACGCACCGAACTATCAGGAAGTCATCGACAAGATGCGCTCCGAACTGGCGCTGGCCCGCCCATGAGCGGGTTCGAGCAGCTGTTCCCGGGAAAACTGCCACGGCTGGTGATGTTCGATCTGGATGGCACGCTGATCGATTCGGTTCCCGACCTGGCAGCGGCGGTGGACAACATGCTGCTCACCCTCGGTCGCGAGCCTGCGGGCATCGAAGCGGTGCGCCAGTGGGTCGGCAACGGCGCGCCGGTGCTGGTGCGTCGGGCGCTGGCCGGGGGTATCGAACATTCGGCGGTGGATAATGCCGAGGCCGAACGCGCGCTGGAAATTTTCATGCAGGCCTACGGCGCCAGCCATGAGCTGACCGTGGTCTACCCCGGTGTGCGCGACACCTTGAAATGGCTGCACAAACAAGGCGTGGCCATGGCGCTGATCACCAACAAGCCGGAGCGCTTCGTCGCGCCGCTGCTGGATCAGATGAAGATCGGTCGCTACTTCAAATGGATCATTGGCGGCGATACCTTGCCGCAGCAGAAGCCCGATCCGGCGGCGCTGTTCTTCGTGATGAAAATGGCCAATATCCCGGCCTCGCAATCGTTGTTCGTCGGCGACTCGCGCAGCGACGTGCTGGCGGCGAAAGCGGCGGGGGTCAAGTGTGTGGCGCTCAGTTACGGCTACAACCATGGCCGGCCGATCGCCGAGGAATCGCCGGCGCTGGTGATCGACAATCTGCGCGAGTTAATTCCCGGTTGCCTCGGTTCAGCCGCTGAGATAACGTTGCCCGACGCTGCTCAATCCCGTTCTGGAAACGCCATCGTGGTGGTCACTCGCAAACTCTGGATGAAAGTCATCAAGGCCCTGGCCCGCTGGCGTTGGCGCGCCTGACTTGTTCCTGGCCGGCCCGCCGGCGCGTTTGCATACCTGACCGATTGCCCCTCACACCACGAGGCACCTCATGATCCGCGAAGAATTCCTGCGCTTGGCCGCTGACGGCTACAACCGCATTCCGCTGGCCTGCGAAACCCTGGCCGACTTCGACACACCGCTGTCGATCTATCTGAAACTGGCCGATCAGCCCAACTCCTACCTGCTCGAATCGGTGCAGGGCGGCGAGAAATGGGGCCGTTACTCGATCATCGGTCTGCCGTGCCGCACTGTACTGCGCGTGCATGACCATCACGTCAGCATCACGGTGGATGGCATCGAAACCGAAAGCCATGACGTTGAAGACCCACTGGCCTTCGTCGAAACCTTCAAGGCACGCTACAACGTGCCGACCATCGCCGGCCTGCCGCGCTTCAACGGCGGCCTGGTCGGTTACTTCGGTTACGACTGCGTGCGTTATGTCGAAAAGCGCCTGGGCAAATGCCCGAATCCCGATCCGCTGGGCGTGCCGGACATTCTGTTGATGGTCTCCGACGCCGTGGTGGTGTTCGACAACCTCGCCGGCAAGATGCATGCGATCGTGCTGGCCGACCCGGCGCAGGCCGATGCCTTTGAACAAGGTCAGGCACGTTTGCAGGAGTTGCTCGAGCAACTGCGCCAGCCGATCACGCCGCGTCGTGGTCTGGACTTCAGCAAGCAGCAGTCAGCTGACCCGGTATTCCGCTCAAGCTTCACCCAGAACGATTACGAAAAAGCCGTCGACACCATCAAGGAATATATCCTTGCCGGCGACTGCATGCAGGTGGTGCCGTCGCAGCGCATGTCGATCGATTTCAAGGCTGCGCCGATCGATCTGTACCGCGCCCTGCGTTGCTTCAACCCGACGCCGTACATGTACTTCTTTAACTTCGGCGACTTCCATGTCGTCGGCAGTTCGCCGGAAGTGCTGGTGCGCGTTGAAGACAATTTGATCACCGTGCGTCCGATCGCCGGTACGCGCCCACGCGGCGCCACGGAAGAAGCCGATGTGGCGCTGGAGCAGGATCTGCTCTCCGACGACAAGGAGATTGCCGAGCACCTGATGCTGATCGATCTGGGCCGTAACGACACCGGACGTGTTTCAGAAATCGGCTCGGTGAAGCTCACCGAAAAAATGGTCATCGAGCGTTATTCCAACGTGATGCACATCGTTTCCAACGTCACCGGCCAGTTGAAAGCCGGGCTGACCGCGATGGACGCGCTGCGGGCGATTCTGCCGGCGGGCACCTTGTCGGGCGCGCCGAAAATCCGCGCGATGGAAATCATCGACGAACTCGAGCCGGTCAAGCGGGGCGTGTACGGCGGCGCGGTCGGCTACTTCGCCTGGAACGGCAACATGGACACCGCGATCGCCATCCGCACCGCGGTGATCAAGGACGGCGAACTGCACGTACAGGCCGGCGGCGGCATCGTCGCCGACTCGGTGCCGGCGCTGGAATGGGAAGAAACCCTGAACAAACGCCGGGCGATGTTCCGCGCCGTGGCGCTGGCCGAACAGACCCCGGACGCCTGAGACACGCAATTTCCCCTGTGGGAGCGAGCCTGCTCGCGAAGAGGGTGTGTCAGTCACCATTGATGTTGGCTGACTCAGCGCTTTCGCGAGCAGGCTCGCTCCCACATGGGGTTTTGTGTCGAAGCATAAAAAAGCGGCGCTTGTGAAGGCGCCGCTTTTTTTTACATCTGCAAATCAGAAGTCGAGCACCACCCCGACATTCAACCCCTGCTGCTTGAAGTCGTCATCCTTGCGCAACGTGTACCCGCCGCGCAGCGCCAGATCCGCGGTGAGCTTGTGGCTGATGCCCAGGCTCAGACGGTTCAAGTGGCTGGCCGGTGTGTAGCCTTCCAGGGTGAAGTCATTCGCCGGCAGGGTGTTGAGCGCGATATTGACCTTCTGCGCGTCATCTTCGTACTCGCGCTCGTGGGCGTACTCGCCGTACACCTGGGTTTGCGGGGTGAAGTTGTACTTGCCCTGCAAACCAAGCCCGAGACGTTTCGAATCGCGGCTCTGATCGTCGAAGGTCAGCGCGGTGGCGCGGTTGCTCTTCTCTGAATAGCCGTCGACGTCGACGCTGGCGTAGTCGGCGCTGACGAACGGCGACAAGTGCCACTCGCTGCCCGGCTGGGCAATGTCGTAACCGACGCGGGTAGTGAACGCCCAAAGGCTGCCGTCGGTATCGCCTTTCTCGGCACCTTCGCTGGCGCCCAGGTCGAACTTGCGCTTGAGGTTGTCGTAGTCGAGCTTGCCGCCGGTCAATGCCGCGTCGGCCCACCAGCGATTCTGCTGGAACTGGGCAAATGCCGTGGCCATGTAGCTATTGAGTTTGTAATCCGAGTCGTTATGCCCAGCCTCCAGGTTCTGCCGGTACAAACCTGCCGCCACGCCCACGCGCCAGGCGTCGTTCAGGCGATAGCTGCCGCCGACGTTGAGGTTGTAACCGCTGCCGTCGGCGCTGGCGCCGCTGCTTTGGCTGTCGACATCCAGATGCTGACCGCCCGCCGAGACGATCGCGCGCCATTGGCCGACCGCTTGCCAGTTTTCCCAATCGGCCTGCCATTGGCTGCGCAGTTCGTCCTGATGCGCGCGCACGGTGGAGTGGGCCATTTCCGGCAGCAGGGTCAGCTCCCACGGCGCCGCGAGCAGCGAATAGGCGTAGTCGGCAATCAGTTTTTGCCCGGATTCAGTCGGGTGTACGCCGTCGTTGTAAATCAGTTTGGTCGGATCTGGCGTAGCGCTGTTGATCCCGTAGCGGGCGTTTTCCGGGCAACCGCTGCCGCTGAAGCACGTTGCGGTCAGGTTCTGGTCAGTTGCCAGACCGAAGCGCCCCGGATCGGCGAACACTTCCGAGAGCAGCACCGGAATGTTCAACGGAATCACTTCGGCATTGATGCCCTGCAGGCGTGTCACCAACTGGCTGTTGAACTGGTTGGCGAGGGTGCTGCTGAATGCTTGCAGCGGCGTACCGTTAAGCGCCGGAGTCAGGCCTACGTCGGGCAGGAGCCAGACCATTACGTACTTGGCACCGGCGGTCTGCAGGGTTTGCACACTGTCGGCCAGCCGATCAGCGGCGGCATTGGCCTGGGGCAGGCTGAGAATGCGCCCCTGCAGGAAATCATTACCGCCCCCGGAGATGTAGTAGAGCGCATTCGGGTCGGCGCGAAAGCCGTTCGACGGCAGGTAACCTGGGCGCGTGCGTTCGCCGGTGGCCGACTGGCTGGTGATCGAATCGAGTATCTGGTCGGTGCGATAACCGCCGACCGCCCAGTTGTTGCCGTCGGGCTGGCCGTTCTCGGCGCGCACGGCGGAGCTGGAAGACGCTGTCTGATCTGCGCTGAAGCCCAGACGTCCGCCAAGCAGCTGTGTGGAGTTCAACGAATACGCTTCACCGCTGCCATCCCGATAGACCGGCCCGGTGCGGTTGGTATAACGCTCGGTCGAGCCTGCCGGGCCGCCAGTGTCGGCGAACGTGCCAGCATCGTTGAGGCTATCGCCGAAAACCACGAAATTCGAATAAGGATTAGGTGCTGCATTCGCCTGAGCACAAGCCAGTGCAAGCAGGCATCCGGCCAGCGGTACAAACAGCGTCTGTCTGATCATGAGCAAGTCCGTTTATTTATTGTTGTAGGTGAACGAAACGACAGTACCAAAAACTCCCGGCGTTTTGCCATCGGTCGCGAATCTCTGCGTAGGATTTATCCCCCCGTGCCCCGGCCATATTGCACGCTCCGTCCAGCTAAGTTACTGTGCCGGAACGCATGAACGAGACCTTTCCCGTGTTGATCACCAGCAAACTCCTGGATCAAGTCATCAAGGCACACGCCCGCTGGCGTTGGCGCGCCTGAATCTTTTCTGCCGGCCCCGCCGGATCTGTATCGCTTTGCCTTCCTTGCCTGTCTGAAATGCCGCTGTGCCGACGCACCTGACTGCGTCCGACATCGTGCAGCGCCCTGCGGGCAAGTGTTCTGAAGGCTGTTTTCAAATCAGAATTCAAGAGGTTCGACACGCCATGTTGCTGATGATCGACAACTACGACTCCTTTACCTACAACGTTGTGCAATACCTCGGCGAGCTGGGTGCCGAGGTCAAAGTGGTGCGCAACGACGAATTGACCATCGCCGAAATCGAAGCGCTCAACCCCGAGCGCATCGTGGTGTCTCCCGGCCCGTGCACGCCGACCGAAGCGGGCATTTCCATCGATGCGATCAAGCACTTCGCCGGCAAGCTGCCGATTCTCGGTGTCTGCCTTGGCCACCAGTCCATCGGTCAAGCGTTCGGCGGCGATGTGGTGCGGGCACGGCAAGTGATGCACGGTAAGACTAGCCCGGTATTCCACGAGGACAAGGGCGTCTTTGCTGGCCTGAACCATCCGCTGACCGTCACCCGCTACCATTCGCTGATCGTCAAGCACGAAAGCTTGCCCGATTGCCTGGAACTGACCGCATGGACACAGCACGATGACGGTTCGGTCGACGAAATCATGGGCCTGCGTCACAAGACCCTGAACATCGAAGGCGTACAGTTTCACCCCGAGTCGATCCTCACCGAACAGGGCCATGAACTGTTTGCCAACTTCCTCAAACAAACCGGCGGCACGCGCTAAGGACTTTGCATGAACATCAAGACAGCCCTGAGCCGTATCGTCGATCACCTCGACCTCAGCACCGATGAAATGCGCGATGTGATGCGCGAAATCATGACCGGCCAATGCAGCGACGCGCAGATTGGCGCGTTCATGATGGCCATGCGCATGAAAAGCGAGAGCATCGACGAGATCGTCGGCGCCGTGTCGGTCATGCGTGAGCTGGCCGACCAGGTCGAACTCAAGACCCTTGACGGCGTGGTCGATGTGGTCGGCACCGGCGGTGACGGTGCGAATATCTTCAACGTGTCGACCGCTTCTTCTTTTGTTGTCGCGGCAGCCGGTTGCACCGTCGCCAAGCACGGCAACCGCGCCGTCTCGGGTAAAAGCGGCAGCGCCGACCTGCTCGAAGCCGCCGGCATCTATCTGAACCTGACGCCGGTACAAGTGGCACGCTGCATCGACAACGTCGGCATCGGTTTCATGTTTGCCCAGACCCACCACAAAGCCATGAAATACGCCGCCGGCCCGCGCCGCGATCTCGGCCTGCGCACGCTGTTCAACATGCTCGGCCCGCTTACGAATCCGGCCGGTGTGAAACATCAGGTGGTGGGCGTGTTCACGCAGGCACTGTGCCGGCCATTGGCTGAGGTCTTGCAGCGTCTGGGCAGCAAGCACGTGCTGGTGGTGCATTCGAAGGATGGGCTGGACGAGTTCAGTCTCGCCGCGCCGACGTTTGTCGCCGAATTGAAGAACAACGAAATCACTGAATATTGGGTCGAGCCGGAAGATCTCGGCATGAAGAGCCAAAGCCTGCACGGCCTGTCGGTCGAAGGCCCGGAAGCGTCGCTGGCGCTGATCCGTGATGCCCTCGGCAAGCGCAAAACCGAAAACGGCCAGAAAGCCGCCGAGATGATCGTGCTCAATGCCGGTGCTGCGTTGTACGCCGCCGATCTGGCAAGTAGTTTGAAACAGGGCGTGGAGCTTGCGCACGACGCTTTGCACACCGGCCTCGCTCGGGAGAAACTCGAGGAACTGGGTGCCTTTACCGCGGTATTCAAAGTGGAGAATGAAGGATGAGTGTACCGACGGTTCTGGAAAAGATTCTGGCCCGCAAGGCTGAGGAGGTGGCCGAGCGTAGCGCCCGGGTCAGCCTCGGCGAGCTGGAGAATCTGGCCAAGGCGGCGGATGCGCCCCGTGGTTTCGCCGATGCGCTGCTGGCGCAAGCGAAGAAAAAGCAGCCGGCGGTGATTGCCGAAATCAAAAAGGCCTCGCCGAGCAAGGGCGTGATCCGCGAAGACTTCGTGCCCGCCGAGATCGCCAAGAGTTACGAAAAGGGCGGGGCAACCTGCTTGTCCGTGCTGACCGATATCGATTACTTCCAGGGTGCCGACGCGTATCTGCAGCAGGCTCGCGCAGCGTGCAAACTGCCGGTGATCCGCAAGGATTTCATGATCGACCCGTACCAGATCGTCGAGGCCCGCGCATTGGGCGCGGACTGCGTGCTGCTGATCGTCTCCGCGCTGGATGACGTGAAGATGGCCGAGCTGGCCGCCGTGGCCAAAGGCGTCGGTCTCGACGTCTTGGTGGAAGTGCACGACGGTGACGAACTTGAGCGCGCGTTGAAAACCCTCGACACGCCACTGGTTGGCGTCAACAACCGCAACCTGCACACCTTTGACGTCAGCCTGGAAACCACCCTCGACCTGCTGCCGCGCATCCCGCGCGATCGCCTGGTGATCACCGAAAGCGGCATTCTCAATCGGGCCGACGTCGAGCTGATGGAAATCAGCGACGTGTACTCGTTTCTGGTCGGTGAAGCGTTCATGCGCGCGGAAAATCCGGGCATTGAATTGCAACGTCTGTTCTTCCCGGAACGAGGTGGTCCGGTAGTAAGCGGTTCGACCCTCGACTGAGTCGACCCCATCGCGAGCAGGCTCACTCCTACATTTGGAACGCGTTCCCCCTGTAGGAGTGAGCCTGCTCGCGACGGGGCCTTCGAATCCGCTAAAGAGACTCAACTTGCCGGAGCACACCATGTCGCTGCCAACCCCGCTGACCATCGAATCCGGCCTGCAAGCCGAACAGGACTTGCTGGCCTCGGTCTGCGCTGGTGACGCCGAATTTGGCCTGCTGTTCTGGCAACCGACGGACCGCGCGCTGGTCATGCCGCGCCGCCTCAACCGTCTCCCGCAATTCGACCACGCCTGCGAAGTCTCCGCTGCGGCTGGCTGGCCGGTGCTGCTGCGCGAGACCGGCGGCGAACCGGTGCCGCAATCCGCTTCGACCCTCAACATTGCCTTGGTCTACGCCCCGCCTCGCAGCGAAGGCGACTTGAACCGCATCGAAACCGGCTACCGCCGTCTGTGCGATCCGATCTGTCAGTTGCTGGATGAGCTAGGTGGCACCTCATCGGTCGGGGAAATCGACGGTGCGTTCTGCGACGGGCGCTTCAACGTCAATCTGGACGGACGCAAAATGGTCGGTACCGCGCAGCGCTGGCGTCAGAGCCAGGGCGGCCAGCGTCCGGTCGGGCTGGTGCACGGTGCGATGCTGATGGATGACGAGCGTGAGTCGATGGTTGCAGCGGTGAATCGCTTCAATAAGGCCTGCGGCCTGGAGCAACGGGTGCGAGCGCAAAGCCACATCGCCCTGCATGAGAAATTCAACGCGCCACAGGCCTTGGCGCGTCTGGATGAGTTGTTTCGTCTGATGCTGGCGCAGATCTACAGCGCCTGAATCTGCGCAGTCAACGCGTACCGAAAACCACCATGGTCTTGCCTTTCACATCGACCAGGTTGCGTTCTTCCAGATCCTTGAGCACCCGACCGACCATCTCCCGCGAGCAGCCGACAATCCGCCCGATTTCCTGACGTGTCACCTTGATCTGCATGCCGTCCGGGTGGGTCATCGCGTCCGGCTGCTTGCACAGCTCCAGCAGGCAGCGGGCGACTCGGCCGGTGACGTCGAAAAACGCGAGGTCGCCGACTTTGCGCGTGGTGTTGCGCAAGCGTTGTGCGATTTGTCCGCTGAGGGCGTAAAGAATGTCTGGATCCTGCTGCGATAACTCGCGGAACTTGGCGTAACTGATTTCCGCGGTTTCGCATTCGACCTTGGCCCGCACCCAGGCGCTGCGTTCCTGCTCCTGACCTGCTTGCTCGAACAGACCCAGTTCGCCGAAGAAATCCCCGGCGTTGAGGTAGGCGATGATCATTTCGCGGCCGTCATCGTCCTCGATCAGAATCGTCACCGAGCCTTTGATGATGAAATACAGCGTGTCCGAGCGATCGCCGGCACAGATGATGTTGCTCTTGGCTGCATGGCGACGGCGCTGACAATGCATCAACAACTTGTCGAGATTCTTGATTCTGGATGTGGGGGTAATAGCAACCATGGTTGTATCCCGAAAAGACTGCACGGTGATGTTTGGTTTTTTTATGAGGCGCTGAAGAGGGTCGCTGCAACAGCTGACGAACGTGCTGACATGGGCGCCAGCGAATTGGCGCCAGCTTAACAGACACTTCGTCGCAAATTCGAGAAATTACCTACAGGCCAGAGGCGTGCGTCCTAAGACACCGCTCCTGTCGGGGCAAATCGCTGTGCTAAGCTGGCGACCCTTTTTTTACAGTGGAGTCTGGGCGATGAAGGCACGCATCCAATGGGCTGGCGAAGCCATGTTCCTCGGTGAATCCGGCAGCGGTCATGTCGTGGTGATGGACGGTCCGCCGGACGCCGGTGGTCGCAATCTGGGTGTTCGGCCGATGGAAATGCTCCTGCTGGGTGTCGGCGGTTGCAGCAACTTCGACGTGGTCAGCATCCTCAAGAAGTCGCGTCAGGCTGTTGAGAGCTGCGAAGCGTTTCTGGAAGCCGAGCGCGCCACCGAAGATCCGAAGGTTTTCACCAGGATCCACATGCATTTCGTCGTCAAGGGGCGTGGCCTGAAAGAAGCCCAGGTCAAGCGTGCCATCGAGCTGTCCGCCGAGAAGTATTGCTCGGCGTCGATCATGCTCGGTGCGGCTGGCGTGGCGATTACCCACGATTACGAAATCGTCGAACTCGGTTGAACCGACATTCAACTATCATAAAAGCAGTGCAGACTCTGGCGATCCCCCGCTGACGTCTGCATAATGCGCCACTTTTTTCAGGGCAGTGATCGGTCAGCCGACGGGTCATCCGCCTGAACAGACAACCAAAATCGCCATCGCGAAGAGGTGTTAACCGTCCTACGCAGGTGCGTCGTTCGCACTTGACGGGCATGCTTGATCACGCGGCCGGGCCGCATACATAGAGAGTTTTTAACGGTGAAAAGCAAACTCAAGCTCCACGGGTTCAATAACCTGACAAAGACCTTGAGCTTCAACATCTATGACATCTGCTACGCGGAAACCCCGCAAGACCAGCAGGCTTACGTCGAGTACATCAATCAAGAGTACAACGCGAAACGCCTGACGCAGATTCTCACGGAAGTTGTCGAGATCATTGGTGCCAACATCCTGAACATTGCCAGTCAGGACTACGAACCTCAGGGCGCCAGCGTCACGATTCTGATCTCTGAAGAGCCGGTGACCCCGACTGACAGTCAGATCGAAGAATCGCCGGGCCCGTTGCCCGAAATTATCCTGGCCCACCTCGACAAGAGTCACATCACGGTGCACACCTACCCGGAAATACATCCGGACGACGGTATTGCAACTTTCCGTGTGGACATCGACGTGTCGACCTGTGGTGTCATTTCACCGCTTAAGGCACTCAACTTCCTCATTCACCAGTTCGATTCGGACATCGTGACCGTGGATTATCGTGTGCGCGGCTTCACCCGTGACGTTGAAGGCAACAAGCACTTCATCGACCACGAGATCAACTCGATCCAGAACTATCTGTCCGAAGACACTCGCGACGCGTATCAGATGACCGACGTGAACGTGTATCAGGAAAACCTGTTCCACACCAAGATGCTGCTGAAGAACTTCGAACTGGACAACTACCTGTTCGGCGACGCCACCAGCAACCTGTCCCCTGAGCAACGTGCTCAAGTGACCGACCGGGTGAAACACGAAATGCTCGAGATCTTCTACGCGCGCAACATGCCTGCGTAAGACTCCCGGGCACAAAAAAGGCGACTCCCTCACGGCAGTCGCCTTTTTTATTGCTGTGATGCAGAACCCTGTGGGAGCTGGCTTGCCAGCGATGAGGGCCTCCCGGTCACCGTAACGATCAGATCCGATAAGTACTCTTGGTCATCACCTTGGCCAGAATACTCATCCCGAACTTCACCGGCGCCGGAAAGCGAAAACCACCCGCATCCAGCGCACTCTCCGCATGATGTTCTTCGTCGATGCGCATTTGCTGCAGAATCGCCCGGGACTTCTCGTCCTCGGCTGGCAGTTGCTCCAGGTGTTCGTTCAGATGTTTGCACACCTGATGCTCGGTCGCCGCGACAAAACCCAGGCTGACCTTGTCGCTGATCAGTCCGGCAACTGCACCGATCCCGAACGACATGCCGTAGAACAACGGATTCAGCACGCTGGTATGACTGCCCAACTGATGAATGCGCTGTTCGCACCAGACCAGATGATCAATCTCTTCTTCGGCCGCATGCTCCATCGCCTCGCGCACCTGCGGCAGTTTGGCGGTCAGCGCCTGCCCCTGATACAACGCTTGAGCGCAGACTTCGCCGGTATGGTTGATGCGCATCAGTCCGGCGACGTGGCGTGTGTCTTCGTCGCTCATTGGCGTGTCCGGCTGCAGGATAGCCGGTGACGGGCGGTACGGCTGGCCACTGAAGGGCAACAGAGTGCGCATTGCGGCATCGGCTTGCAGCAGAAGACGGTCAATCGGCGAGTAGTGACGTTGGGTAGTCATGCTGACCTCCGGTAAAAATCTCGACGGCCAGTTTAACCGAATCGGCCGGCGAAGGTTTGCGTTGGGTCATTGGGCGCGCGGGCAGGCTTTATGTGGGAGCGAGCCTGCTCGCGAAAGCGGACTGTCTGGAATTCAAATGTCGAATGTACCGAAGCCTTCGCGAGCAGGCTCGCTCCCACAGGGGCTGGTGTAGCTTAGCCCGGCGGCCAGTTCATCTGGCGCTGACCCAGTACATGCATATGAATGTGATAGACCGTCTGCCCACCGAGTTCATTGCAATTCATCACCACCCGGAAGCCTTCTTCGCAGCCAAGCTCCAGTGCCAGGCGCTGCGCGGTGAACAGGATGTGTCCGGCCAGTGCCTTGTCGTCTTCGGTCAGGTCGTTGAGGGTGCGCACCGGTTTCTTCGGGATCACCAGGAAATGCACCGGTGCCTGCGGGGCGATGTCGTGGAACGCCAGAACCTGGTCGTCCTCGTAAATGATCTTCGCCGGAATTTCCCGGTTGATGATCTTGGTGAACAGAGTATCCACTGCTGTTTCTCCGTTGTAGAAATTGGATCGAGTGTACCGCGTTGAATTCGGAATTTTCAGCGCGGGCAATAAGCTTTATTGACCATGCCAACGATAGTTCGGTTGAGCCAGCGCGAGCCGAACCGCGGCAAAAACGCCAGCCAGCGGTTACGTCGTCCCGGAATGATGATGGCGCGGTTCCTTTCGAGGGCGCGCACGGTGTAGAGCGCGACTTCCTCGGGGCTCATCAGACTGGCACTGTCATCGAGTTTTTCGCTGTTGAGCTGTGCCGTCCGGAAAAAGGCCGTGCGTGTCGGGCCGGGGCAGAGCACCGAAACCTTTACCGCACTTTGTTTGAGTTCAACCCGCAGGGCTTCGGAGAAATTCAGCACATACGCCTTGCTCGCGTAATAAGTGCTCATCCACGGTCCGGGGCTGAAAGCCGCCACCGAGGCGACATTGAGGATCTGCCCGCCACCCTGCAGCGCCATGCTGTTGCCGATGGCGTGGCAGAGGCGGGTGAGCGCGAGGATGTTCACCTCGATCAAATCCTGCTCGGTCATCCAGTCTTGCGCGAGAAACGGACCGCAGGTGCCGATGCCGGCGCAATTCACCAGCAAATCGATCTGGCGGTCGCCTTCCTCGAGTTCCAGCAGGAAGCCGGACAGACGCAGCGGCTCGCCGAGATCGCAGGCGCGAAACAGCACTTCAACGCCGAAGCGTTGGGTCAACTCCAGGGCGATACTTTCCAGCTGATCACGCTGTCGAGCCACCAGAATCAGGCTGCGGCCGCGGCGGGCCAGCGCTTCGGCCATGGCCAGGCCGATGCCGCTGGAAGCGCCAGTGATCAGAGCGTAACGGGTCATGCAATTCTCCATCGCAACAGCTCCGCGCCAGCGACGCGGGTGTCACGGCGGGGAGCGCTGTTCATTCTTGCGCAGAGTCTACAGGGGGCTGCGCCGCTTCGGCTGCATCATCACTGGAAATCACGGGTGGTTCGACCTCCACGTCTATTTCATCGGTGGTCACTGAACCACTGTCATAACTGCTTTCGACGTTGCTTTCGTATTCCTGCTGAACGGCCGAGATGCCACCCAGCATCCCGCCGACGAAAATCAGTGCGAAGAACACGATCCACAGCGAACACAGGACTTTGACGGCGGTGCTGTTGGGCGGCGGCGGTGGCCCGTAACGGTTGGCACCGTTGTTGCCCGGCACGACCATGATCACCAGCGGAAAGAAGCTGCCCACGAACGGCACCAGGTTCAGCAGCCAGAGCCAGCCCGACCAGCCGATGTCATGCAGGCGCTGGACACTGAACAGGATGCTGACGATCAGGAACGCAACGAACAGGAAGAAAGCGAGAATCCCGCCAATGATCAGGCCGGTGGTGGAGTCGCCCGCGACCAGCCCCAGAGCCATCAGGGCGAACACGCCGACAATCGGCAGCGTCACCAGGCTCAGGACCATTGTCCAGGCGAGAAAACGCAGGCGGCCAATTCGCCCTTCGACGCTAAACGGCTTGAGCGTGGCGAACGCCGGCATATTTTCGCCGACGCTGGCGCGCGGTGGTGCGTAAGGGGAGTCAGGTTCCGCGATCGCCGCAGATTGTTCATGGACGTCGGACAGGTTCAGGTCGATGACGGTTTCGCTTTCGATCCGTGCATCAATGCCGGTCTTGTTGAGTGCCTGCAGATAGGTCTGTGCATCGCTGTGCGACAGGTCCCGCTTGAGCGCGACGGTGCGGCCATTGAACAGGCGCTCGATGGCGGCAACATCGCTTTTGAACAGGTCCGCCAGATTGAGTTTGGCGGTGGTGAGATCGACACCGGGCTGCAGAGCGCCGTCGAAGACGATCTTGTAACGGGGTTCGCTCATGGTCGAGGCATCCTTGTCGCGAATTGTTTGGAAGGTTGGCAGTGTAAGGCCAGTCCGCCGGAGCAGGCCCGGTTTTTTCTCAGCGTGGCCAGCGGCTCGGTAGCTGTGCTGCGCGACTCTGCGCCTGGCGGTACTCGGCGTCCAGTCGTGCAATCAATTGATCGACTGTCGGCAAGTCGTCGATCTGCCCGACGCCTTGACCGGCCGACCATACGGTTTTCCAGGCTTTGGCTTCGTCGCTGATCGGCTTGAGCTTGTCGCCGAAATTCACCTCGCCTTTACCTTGTAGGGCGGCCATGTCGAAACCGGCCGCTTCCAGGCTTTGGCGCATGAAACTGGCGGGTACTCCCGAGACCGCTGGAGTATGGATGATGTCCGCGGCCTTGGCTGTCAGCAGCATCTGCTTGTAAGCGTCAGGCGCATGACTTTCGGTCGTACCGATAAATCGCGTCCCGAAGTAGGCCAAATCCGCGCCGAGCAGTTGTGCAGCGAGAATCTCATGGCCGTGGTTCAAACATCCTGCAAGCAGCAGCGTTTTGTCGAAGAACTGGCGGATCTCGGCGATCAGCGCAAACGGACTCCAGGTGCCGGCATGCCCACCGGCGCCGGCCGCAACCGCAATCAAGCCATCGACTCCGGCTTCGGCGGCTTTCTCGGCATGTCGCCGCGTCGTCACATCGTGGAACACCAGGCCGCCATAGCTGTGCACCGCGTCGACCAGCTCCTTCACCGCACCGAGGCTGGTGATCACGATCGGCACTTTATGCTCGACGCAGATATCCAGGTCGGCCTGCAAGCGTGGGTTGCTGTTGTGCACGATCAGATTCACCGCATACGGTGCCGGGTTTTCCAATGCGGCGAGTCCCGCCTCGATCTCTTCCAGCCAGGCCTTGAAGCCGCTGCTTTCGCGCTGGTTCAACGCGGGAAAGCTACCCACAACGCCATTGCGGCAGCAGGCGAGTACCAGTTGCGGGTTGGATATCAGGAACATCGGCGCAGCCACTACGGGCAGACGCAGACGTTGTTCGAGCAAAGCGGGCAGCGACATTGGAGTACCCCGAAATGATGTAGTTATCGAAACTAGAATGGCCGGACCACGACCAGAATGACGATAGCCAGCAATAGCAGAACCGGCACTTCATTGAACCAGCGATAAAAGACATGGCTGCGGGTGTTTTCGCCACGGGCGAAGCGTTTTACCTGCGCGCCACACATGTGGTGGTAACCGATCAGCAGCACGACCAGGGTCAGTTTGGCGTGGATCCAGCCGCCTTGACTGAAAATCGTCGGGTTAAGGTAGATCAGCCAGCCGCCAAAGATCAGGGTGGCGATCATCGCCGGGCCCATGATGCCGCGATACAGCTTGCGCTCCATGACGCTGAAGCGCTCCTTGCTGGTCGTGTCTTCGCTTTGCGCGTGATAAACGAACAAGCGCGGCAGGTAGAACAGCCCGGCGAACCAGCAGACAACACTGACGATATGCAACGCTTTGATCCACAGATAGAGCATTTTGGTGATTCCCTCATTCACGGTAAGTCAGATAGTAGAGGCTTGAGCGTCCGCACGTCACCTTGACGGTTGTCGCAGGGGCGTGCGGCCCCTATTATCGACGGCTTTCCAGTGGTTTCGTTGAGGGCAGGTTTATGGTCAAGGTCGGTATCGTCGGCGGCACGGGTTACACCGGTGTCGAACTGCTGCGTCTGTTGGCACAGCATCCGCAGGCAGAAGTGGTGGTCATCACTTCCCGATCCGAGGCCGGTCTGGCCGTGGCTGACATGTACCCGAACCTGCGCGGCCACTACGATGGCCTGGCATTCAGCGTGCCGGACGTGAAAACCCTCGGTGCTTGCGACGTGGTGTTCTTCGCCACCCCGCACGGTGTTGCGCACGCATTGGCGGGTGAATTGCTGGCGGCAGGCACCAAAGTCATCGACCTGTCGGCAGACTTCCGCCTGCAGGACGCCGAAGAGTGGGCCAAGTGGTACGGCCAGCCTCACGGCGCTCCCGAACTGCTGGATGAAGCGGTCTACGGCCTGCCGGAAGTCAATCGAGAGCAGATCAAAAAGGCACGCCTGATTGCGGTGCCGGGTTGCTATCCGACCGCGACACAACTGGGTTTCCTGCCATTGCTGGAAGCCGGACTGGCTGACGCTTCTCGCCTGATCGCCGACTGCAAATCCGGGGTCAGCGGTGCCGGCCGTGGTGCGGCGGTAGGCTCGCTGTACTCTGAAACGTCGGAAAGTATGAAGGCGTACGCGGTGAAAGGTCACCGTCACCTGCCGGAAATTCGCCAGGGTCTGCGTCGTGCGGCGGGCAAGGATGTCGGTCTGACGTTCGTCCCGCACTTGACTCCGATGATTCGCGGCATCCATTCCACGCTTTACGCGACGGTGGTCGATCGTTCGGTGGATCTGCAAGCGCTGTTCGAAAAACGCTATGCCAACGAACCGTTCGTCGACGTGATGCCGGCCGGCAGCCATCCCGAAACCCGTAGCGTGCGTGGCGCCAACGTCTGCCGCATCGCGGTGCACCGTCCTCAGGATGGCGACCTGGTGGTAGTGCTGTCGGTGATCGACAACCTGGTCAAAGGCGCGTCGGGGCAGGCAGTGCAGAACATGAACATCCTGTTCGGCCTGGACGAACGCTTCGGTTTGTCCCACGCCGGCATGCTGCCTTAAAAGCAGCTGCGAACTATAAGCCGCAAGCTTGAAGCTCATCGCTTGAAGCTTGCGGCCGCTCTCTAATAGTTGACCAATTTTCTAGGACAAGCGGATAATGCGCGTCATCACGCATTATGGCGGCGTAACGCCGGGAGATAGTCAGCATGAGCGTCGAATCCTTCACCCCCACGGCTTTGCAATTCACCCACGGTGCTGCGCACAAGGTGAAGAGCCTGGTCGATGAAGAGGGGAATGATCGCTTGAAGCTGCGCGTATTCGTTACGGGCGGCGGTTGTTCAGGGTTTCAATACGGTTTCACCTTCGATGAAGATGTGGCCGATGACGACACCATCGTCGAGCGCGAAGGCGTGAGTCTGGTGGTCGATCCGATGAGCTTCCAGTACCTGGCCGGTGCGGAAGTGGATTATCAGGAAGGTCTGGAAGGTTCGCGCTTTGTGATCAAGAACCCGAACGCCACCACGACGTGTGGTTGCGGGTCGTCGTTCTCGATCTGATTGCTGCTTTCAGAACTTTCGATCCAAACATCAAAACGCCGCAGAGCCTCACGGTTCTGCGGCGTTTTGTTGTCTGCGATTCACTCAGGCCGGATAGATGGCGCCGAGCACGCGAAGACCGCGGGCGCCGGTGACACTCGGGCGGTTGGCGGCGATGCCTTCGAGACAGCAATGAGCCAGCCAGGCGAAGGCCATCGCTTCGACCCAGTCCGGGTCGACACCGTGGCTGGCGGTGCTGGCGACCGTAGTGTCGGGCAGCAGCGCGGCCAGTCGCCTCATCAGCGCTGAGTTGTGTGCACCGCCGCCGCAGACCAGCAGTTCCTGGGTATCGGTTTGAGCGCTTTGCAGCGCTGTGACGATGGTCAGTGCGGTCAGCTCAAGCAGTGTGGCCTGCACATCTTCCGCGGCAACCGCGGGAAAACGTGAAAGGTGTTGTTCAAGCCAGGGCAGGTTGAATACCTCGCGCCCGGTGCTTTTCGGTCCTTGGGTGATGAAGAACGGATCGCTGAGCAGGGCTTCGAGCAGTTCGGGTTCAACGGTGCCTGTCTTGGCCCAATTGCCATCGCGGTCGTAGTTTTCGCCACGTTGTTGCTGAATCCAGGCGTCCATCAGAACATTTCCCGGGCCGCAGTCGAAACCGGCTACAGGTCTGGTCGGCTCAATCAGACTCAAATTGCTGAAACCGCCGACATTCAAGACTGCCTGATTACCGCTACGCTCTTCGAACAACGCCTCATGAAAGGCCGGCACCAGCGGCGCACCCTGGCCGCCGGCCGCGACGTCGCGACTACGGAAGTCACTGACGACCGTGATGCCGGTCAGTTCGGTGAGCAGGGCCGGGTTGCCGATCTGCACCGTAAAACCGCGCGCCGGTTCATGGCGAATGGTCTGGCCGTGACTGCCGATCGCGCGAATGGCTTCAGGCTTGAGGTGTTGGCTGTTCAGTAATGCTTGTATGCCCTGCGCGGCGAGCTTCACCCAGTGTTGCTGGGCGATGGCCGAACGGGCGATTTCGTCAGCGCCGCTGGCGCACAAGCCAAGCAGCTCGGCGCGCAGGGAATCGGGCATGGGAATGTAATGGGTGGCGACCAGCCTGATCGCCGAGGTCTGCTCGATCAGGGCAATGTCCAGCCCATCGAGACTGGTTCCAGACATTACCCCGATATACAAGGCCATGAGTTAACGCTTGCTCGAAGCCAGCATGGTGGCCTTTTCTTGGTCCATGCGTGCCATCAAAGGCTGACTTTGAGCGAGGAAACGAGCGCGTTCGGACTTGGCGATCGGATCGGCCATTGGCAGTTTCTGGCCCAGCGGATCGACGTGCACGCCGTTGACCTGGAATTCATAGTGCAAGTGCGGACCAGTCGACAGGCCTGTGGTGCCGATGTAGCCAATCACCTGGCCTTGCTTGACGGTACCGCCGGTTTTCACGCCCTTGGCAAAGCCTTGCATGTGGCCGTACAGGGTGCGGTAAGTGTTGCCGTGCTGAATGATTACGGTGTTGCCATAACCGCCGCGACGGCCGGCGAGCAGCACTTTACCGTCACCGGCAGCCTTGATTGGCGTGCCACGTGGCGCAGCGTAGTCAACGCCTTTGTGGGCGCGGATCTTGTTGAGGATCGGGTGCTTGCGGCCCATCGAGAACTTGGAGCTGATGCGGGCAAAATCCACCGGAGTGCGAATGAACGCCTTGCGCATGCTGTTGCCATCGGCAGTGTAATAGCTGCTGTTGCCTTGCTTGTTGGTGTAACGCACGGCGGTGTAGGTCTTGCCGCGGTTAGTGAAACGGGCTGAGAGGATCGGTCCATTACCGACCGCTTTGCCATTGATCACTTTCTGCTCGTAGATCACGTCGAATTCGTCGCCTTGACGAATGTCCTGGGCGAAGTCGACGTCATAGCCGAAAACGCTGGCCATATCCATGGTCAGGCTGTGCGACAGGCCTGCGCGAGCTGCGGATTGCGACAGCGAACTGTTGATCACGCCGTGAACATAAGCGGTGCGAACGGTCGGTTTTGCGGTGACGCGATTGAATACATAGCCCTTGTCATTGCGGTTCAGGGTGATGGTTTCGACGTCGCTGACCTTGCTGTGCAGGCTGGTCAGTTGGCCTTCGGGGCTCAATTCGAATTCGAGTTTCTGGCCACGCTTGAGTTGGCTGAACTGTTTGGCTTGTTTATCGCTGGCCAGCACTTCATGCACCGAAGCGCTTGGCAGACCGACCTTTTCAAACAGGGTGGACAGCGTATCGCCCTTGGCTACAACGACTTCGCGATGGCCCGGGGCTTTTGCTTTCTCGTCAACTGGAGGTACTGGGGCAGGGGCCGCATCCGCGGTTTGTGCGTCGCTTTCGTCAGTGCTTTCGATTTGCGCAAACGGTGATGCGACGGGGTCATTTGTGGCTTGAGCCGCATCGGCAGCGTCTTGATCCTGAGTCAGTTGTTCAGCAGGACTTTCCAGTTCAAGGCTCAGGGTCGTCTTTTTGGCTTCAACATCACTGGAAGGGAATACCAGGAGCGCCAGGCTGAGAAGGGCGGCGATTCCACTTGCGGCAAGCAGGTGGGTCTTCGGGTAAAGCGGGGGCGCTTTAGACGGTTCTGTGGTCATAGGTAATTTTGACTTTGAAAAATGATGAATTGGAAAAGATGAATGACATGATGAAGATGAAATAACTGTATAAAATATAACCAAATCATCTCTGAAGCAAGTCTACAGACAGTGAGTCTGTGGATTGGTGTCCGTGCGCCGGGCAAAACTTGTAATTGGTGCGCGATCTTGTATGGTTGGTTCCCTTTGAATCTGAGCCTTGCGGGTCTGTTATGAAGTCGGTTGAAGAGCAGCTAGCGCTGATAAAACGTGGTGCGGAAGAACTACTGGTCGAGTCCGAGCTGATCGAGAAGCTCAAGCGCGGCCAGCCGCTGCGTATCAAGGCTGGTTTCGATCCGACCGCGCCGGATCTGCATTTGGGTCACACCGTGCTTATTAATAAGCTGCGCCAGTTCCAGGAGTTGGGGCATCAGGTGATTTTCCTTATCGGTGATTTCACCGGGATGATCGGTGATCCGAGTGGCAAGAGCGCTACACGCCCGCCGTTGACTCGCGAGCAGGTTCTGGAAAACGCCGAGACGTACAAGACTCAGGTGTTCAAGATTCTCGATCCGGCGAAAACCGAAGTCGCGTTCAACTCCACCTGGATGGATCAGATGGGGCCGGCGGACTTCATTCGTCTGACTTCGCAGTACACCGTCGCGCGCATGCTTGAGCGTGACGATTTTGACAAGCGCTACACCACCAATCAGCCCATCGCTATTCATGAGTTCCTTTATCCGCTGGTCCAGGGTTACGACTCGGTGGCTTTGCGTGCGGATGTCGAGTTGGGCGGTACCGATCAGAAGTTCAATCTGCTGATGGGGCGCGAGCTGCAACGTGGTTACGGTCAGGAAGCTCAGTGCATTCTGACCATGCCGTTGCTCGAAGGTCTGGATGGCGTGAAGAAGATGTCCAAATCGTTGGGCAACTATGTCGGTATCCAGGAAGCGCCGGGTGTCATGTACAGCAAGCTGGTTTCGATTCCGGATGCGCTGATGTGGCGCTACTTCGAGCTGCTCAGCTTCCGCTCGATGGACGAAATCAATGCATTGCGAGCTGATGTCGAGTCGGGTGCCAATCCGCGTGATGTCAAAATCAAGCTGGCGGAAGAAATTGTTGCGCGCTTCCATGGTGAGGATGCCGCGGCCAATGCTCACCGTGCTGCAGGTAACCGCATGAAAGATGGCGAGCTGCCAGATGACTTGCCGGAGATCGAATTGGCTTCCGCTGAGGATATGCCGATTGCCGCTGTCCTTAATAAAGCAGGGCTGGTGAAGAACTCGGCGGCTGCGCGCGACCTGCTGGCGTCTGGCGGTGTTCGCGTTGATGGTGAAGTGGTCGATCGCTCCTTTATATATGTACTGGGTACGACCCACGTTTGCCAGGCCGGTAAAAAGGCAGTTGCGCGCATCACGCTTAAATCCGAGTAATCTTTCAAATAGGTGTTGACGGCGAATTTTAGATGTCTATAATTCGCCCCACTTCCGGCGCAGTCGAAACGGAAAACTCCTTGAGATTCAACGAGTTAAGTAAGTTTCGGCAGTAGGCGGCTTCAGTTCATCGAAGCCCGAAAGGAAGTTGAAAAAGAGGTGTTGACAGCAGCGTGTAACGCTGTAGAATTCGCCTCCCGCTGACGAGAGATCGGAAGCGCAAGTGGTTGAAGTTGTTGAAGAAATCTTCGAAAGCTTCTGAAAATAATCAC